>JBBSIZ010000036.1:0-35525 GCA_038257735.1 Sphingomonadales bacterium
CCTCGACTGGGAGACGTACGCGACGTCGCGCTGGATTTCGGAGCCTTTCCGGCTCTACGACTGCTGTCTGGAAACCGACGGCGCCTGCGCGGTGGTGGTCTCGCGGGTAGACCGGGCGCGCGACATGCCTCATGTGCCGGTGACCATCGCTGGCGCGGCGGAGGGGCATCCCTATCCCGCCGACGACATTCCGTCGCGGCCCGATCCTTTCAAGATCGGGCTGTCGTATGCCGCGCCCAAGGCCTTCGAAATGGCCGGCGTCACGCGCGAGGACATGGACTTTCTTCAGATCTACGACTGCTTCACCTACGTGGTGCTGCTGCAGCTTGAAGCGATGGGCTACTGCGAGCCGGGCGGGCAACTCGACTTTGTCAAGGAGGGGCAGATCGAGCTCGGCGGACGCTACCCGTTGAACACCCATGGGGGCTTGCTCAGCGAAGCGCACGTCTGGGGGCTCAACCACACAGTCGAGGCGGTTCGGCAACTGCGCCACGACTGCGGCGAGCGCCAGGTCGAAAACGCGCAGACCGGCCTGGTGACCGGCTGGGGCGATCTCGGCGACGGCAGCATCGCCATCCTGCGGAGGTTCGCATGAGCGACGAGGCCGATCTTCCTCCGAAACAGCGCAGCGCCGCGCAGGCTGCGCCGCCCAAGCCTCGCCCGCGCCCGCAGGATCCGGTCGAGCAGGAATTCTGGGAGCGTTGTCAGAGCGGCCGCCTCCACTTCCAGCGCTGCTCCGCCTGCCACGTATGGCGCCACCTCCCACGATATATGTGCGCTCGCTGCGGCTCGCCTGAGTTCACCTGGGAGCCGAGCAGCGGCAAGGGCACACTGTTCTCGTGGACGGTGACGCACCAAGCGCTGCACCCCGCATTCGCCGCTGACCTTCCTTTCGTCGCGGCGGTGGTCGAGCTCGAAGAAGGGGTGAGAATGGCCACCCGCTTGGTCGATTGGGATCCAGAACATGTGGCGCTCGACATGCCGGTCGAACTGACGTTCGAGGCGCTCGGAGAGGATTTTCGGCTGCCGGTGTTCCGCCCGGCGGTCACGGAGGCTGAACTGCGATGAATCTCGAATACGGGCCCGAATACGATTGCTTTCGAGACCAGGTGCGGGACTTTATCGTCCGGCACCGCCATCTCGCGCCCAAGCCCGGCGCTCGCGCGGCGCGGCCGTCGGCTGAAGCGGTCGCGTGGCAGCAGCAGCTGCTCGAGCACGGCTACACCGCGCGCACCATTCCGCGCGAATACGGCGGCTATGGGGCCGAGCCGGACATCCTCCAGTCGCGGATCATCGCCGAGGAGTTCGCCGGCGCGGGCGTGCCCGGGGGCCTCGCCAACCAGGGCATCTCGATGCTTGTGCCGACGCTGCTCGAGCTCGGCACCGAGGATCAGAAGCGCCGCTGGATCGCGCCGACGCTGCGCGGCGAGCTCGTTTGGTGCCAGGGCTATTCCGAGCCGGGTGCCGGCTCCGACCTAGCCGCGCTCAAGACCAGCGCCCGCGAGGAGGACGGGCATTTCGTGATAAACGGGCAGAAGATCTGGACCAGCACTGCCAAGCAGGCCGACATGATCTTCTGCCTTGTGAGGACCGAACTCGGCGCCCCCAAACACGCCGGCATTTCGTATCTCATCTTCTCAATGGATACGCCGGGGATCGACGTGCGTCCGCTCAAGACGATGACCGGGCATGCCGAATTCAACGAGACCTTCTTCACCGACGTGCGGGTTCCGGTCGATCAGATCGTCGGGCAACGTGGCCAAGGCTGGTTCGTCGCCAACGCCACGCTCGGCCACGAACGCGGAATGCTCGGCGATCCCGACGCGCTGGAAAACCGCCTGCTGGCGCTGGTGAAGCTGATGCAGCACGAGGCGATCGGCAGCGAGCGTGCGATCGACAACCCGGTGCTGCGCGATCGGCTGGTGACGTTGCAGGCGGAACTGGCAGCCATGAAGTACAACGGGATGCGCGTCCTATCGAACCAGCTCAAGGGTGAGCCGGGTGGCATGGCCAAGCTGATCGTCAAGCTTCAGAGTTGCGAACTGGCCCACCAGATCTCGGCGCTGGCGATCGATGCCATGGCCGAGATGGGCATCCTCTATGGCGGCAGCCCGCGGGAGCGCGACGGCGGCGCGTGGCAGTGGAACTACATGTTCCAGCTCGGGCTGATCATCGGCGGGGGCACCGCACAGATTCAGAAGAACATCATCGCCGAGCGCGGGCTGAACATGCCGCGTGAGCCGCGGCTGGACGTGTCGGCGGCGACGAGCCGAAAGGAAGTCGCCTGATGGATTTCGGCCTATCCCCCGAGCAGGAGATGCTGAGGGACGCGGTCGGGCGCTGCTTGGTGGAAAATTGCCCGCTCGACCATGTGCGCGCCTGCGCCGACTCGGAAAGCGCGATTAGCGAACCCGTCTCCGCCGCGCTCCATGCGATGGGGCTGAGCGGGCTGCTGGTGCCCGAAGCGCACGGTGGCTTGGGGATGACCATGCTCGACGCTGCGGTCGTGGCCGAAGAGCTCGGCCGGGCGGTTGCGCCTGTGCCGTTCCTCGCCCGAAGCGTGCTCGCGCCCCTGGCGCTGATTCTGGCGGGTTCGCAGGCGCAGCAGGCGACATGGCTGCCGCGGATTGCTTCGGGCGAGGCCCGGTTCGGCGTCGTCATTTCGGGCATCGTCGAGACCCGCGACGGCTCGGGGGTGAACGCTGGCGACGACGGGCTGTCCGGCACCGCGCTGTTCGCGCTCGACTTTGCAGAGGCGGACCAATTCATCGTCGCTGACGCCGCCGGCCGGCTCCACCTGGTCGCCGCCGATGCCGACGGGCTCGAGCGAGTCGCCCTGAAGACCATCGACCTGACGCGCAGCTTGGGCGAGCTGCGGTTCGCCGCGGTCCGATCCGAGCCGCTGGCCGACGACGGCGGCGCAGCGGGGAGGCGCTTGCGCGACGCAGGGCGGGTGCTGCTCGCCGCCGACAGCCTCGGAGCGGCCGAAGTGATGATCGAGAAGTCGGTCGGCTATGCCGGAGAGCGCGAGCAATTCGGGCGGGTCATCGGCAGCTTTCAGGCGGTTAAGCACATGTGCGCTGAAATGGCCGCGCGGCACGAGCCCTGCCGGGCACTGGTCTGGTACGCCGCACATGCCTTCAACGCGGATCCAGACGAGGCGGCGCTGATCGGCTGCCACGCGAAGTCGCATACCGGCGAGGTGCACCGCTTCGTCGCCCGCACAGCGACCGAGGTTCACGGCGGGATGGGCTTCACCGACCTGCTCGGCTTGCATTACTGGTTCAAGCGGATCGGGTTCGACCGCCAGGTTCTCGGCGGGCCGGAGAGGGTCAGGGCCGAAGCCGCCCAGCTCCAGGGCTGGGCCATCGCCGCAGCGTGAGAGGTCAGGAGAAACGACGATGACCGAGTGGAATTTCGGCGACATTCTCGATGCGATCGAACCGGCGCTGCCCGCCGACGCGCCGGCGCTGATCCACGGCGATCGGCGGGTCACCTGGCCCGAAATGGCGGCGCGGTCGAACAACCTTGCCCGCGCGCTGCGCGCACGAGGTGCCGAAGCGGGGGCAAAGGTGGCGTTGTATATGCGCAACCGGCCCGAATACGGAGAGACGATGGCCGCCTGCTTCAAAAGGCGGCTGACCCACGTCAACATCAACTACCGCTACACTCCCGACGAGGTGCTTTACATCTTCGACGATTCCGACGCCGAGGTGGTCGTTTACAGCAGCGAGTTCCGCGCCAACATCGTCGAGCTCAAATCGCGTCTCGGCAAAGTTCGGACCTTCGTCGAGATCGGCGACCCGGGGGCTATCGCCCCGTTCGCCGAACCTTACGAGGCGCTGGCCTGCGAGGGCGACGGTTCGCCGCTGGGCATCGCCCGTTCGCCCGACGACATGCTGTTCATCTACACCGGCGGCACGACGGGGATGCCGAAAGGGGTGATGTGGCGGCACCACGACATGCGCACGGCGCAGCTCGATTCCGCAGGCCTGCTCGGCCCCGCACCGCAGGACATGGAAGAAACCGTTGCCATGATCCGCGAGCAAGGGCCCGGCCGGGTGACGCTGCCGGCCTGCCCCCTGATGCACGGGACCGGCTTGCTCACCGCGCTCGGGGCAATGGTAGGCGGCGGTTGTATCGTTACGCTCGAAAGCCCTTCGTTCGACGCCGACGAGCTTTGGCGGGCCGTCGAGATGCATCACGTGCAATCCATCGCGATCGTCGGCGACGCTTTCGCTAAGCCGATGCTCCGCGCCCTCGATGCGGCGCCGGGCCGCCACGACACCTCGAGCCTCATCTCGATCGTATCTTCCGGGGTGATGTGGAGCCGCGAGGTCAAGGAAGGCCTGGTACGACACATCCCGCAAGTCGCGCTAATGGACAGCTTCGGCGCCTCCGAAGGCCTCGGCTTCGGCCTGTCCATCACCACCGCGCAAGGATCGACCAACACGGCCAAGTTCGCCATCGGGGAGCACTGCACGGTGTTCGACGAGCACGACCGCAAGGTCGAGCCTGGCAGCGGCGTCCCCGGCTTCATCGCCCGCAAAGGCGCGATCCCGGTCGGCTACTACAAGGACCCGGAAAAGAGCGCGAAGACCTTCAGGACAATTGACGGCGTGCGATACTCGATCCCGGGGGACTGGTGCCGGGTCGAAGCGGACGGTTCGCTGACCCTGCTCGGGCGCGGCAGCGTCTGCATCAACACTGCGGGTGAGAAGGTCTACCCCGAGGAAATTGAGGAAGTGCTCAAGACTCACCCCTCGGTCGCCGACGCACTCGTCGTCGGTGTGCCCGACCAGAAATGGGGCCAGGCCGTGACCGGAGTGGTCCGCTTGGAACCCGGCGTCACCTTCGACGAAGACGCGCTCAAGGCGCATGTCCGCGAGCGGCTCGCCGGATACAAAACCCCGAAGGCGCTCTACCCGACCGACATTCCGCTGCGCGCTTCGAACGGGAAGGCAGACTATGCCGCGGTGCGGGACCGCGCCGTCCGCCAGAGCCACGCTGCGTGAGCGGACCTACGGTGCCGGATTGCGAGGCGCTGATCGTCGGCGCGGGATTCAGCGGAGTGTATCTCCTCCACCGCCTGCGCGACGCCGGCTTCGACGCGCGGCTGATTGATGCCGCCGCCGAGCCGGGCGGAATTTGGTACTGGAACCGCTATCCGGGCGCGCGGGTGGACTCGCAGGTTCCCATCTACGAATTGTCGCTCCCTGAGCTGTGGCGCGACTGGACCTGGAGCGAGCGCTTTCCCGGCTGGCGCGAGCTGCGCGCCTATTTCCGCCACGTTTGCGACACGCTCGAGCTTTGGCCCCACATGACGATGGAAACGCGCGTGACAAGCGCGGCCTGGGACGAAGGTCAGCGGCTCTGGCGCATTGCGACCGACACGGGCGAGAAGATTACTACGCGCTTCTTCCTGCCGTGCCTCGGCTTTGCCGCGAAGGCCTACATGCCCGAGATCCCGGGGCTCGAGGCGTTCGCTGGGGAATGGCATCACACCGCGCACTGGCCGCAGGAAGGCGTCTCGCTGGCGGGGCGCAAGGTCGCCATCATCGGCACCGGGGCGAGCGGCGTCCAGGTCGCACAGGAAGCCGCGCGCGAGGCGTCGCAGCTCACCTTGCTCCAGCGCACGCCCATCCTCGCGCTGCCGATGCAGCAGGAGCCGCTGACGGCCGCGCAGCAGGAGGCGGATAAGGCGCACTATTCGGCAATATTCGCGGCTCGCCGGCGCACCAGCGGCGGATTCGAGACCCAGAGCCGCGAGGAGTCGGCGCTCGAAGTCGACGAGGCGGAGCGGCTGCGCACCTACGAAGAGCTTTGGCAATCCGGCGGCCTGCGTTTCTGGTACGCGAACTTCGCTGACCTGCTGACCGACAAGCGCGCCAACCGCTGCGCTTACGATTTCTGGCGCGACAAAGTCCGCGCGAGAAT
This sequence comes from Sphingomonadales bacterium, assembly GCA_038257735.1. GTDB lineage: Bacteria > Pseudomonadota > Alphaproteobacteria > Sphingomonadales > Sphingomonadaceae > Allosphingosinicella. Next base: position 5,938 of record JBBSIZ010000036.1, read on the forward strand.
TGCCGATCCTGCCTTGCACGAGACGCTCGCGCCGGCCGAGCCGCCGCATCCGTTCGGGACCAAGCGACCGTCGCTGGAACAAGGTTTTTACGAGATTTTTGCTCAGGACAACGTGGCGATCGTCGACCTCAAGCAGGCTCCCATCGAGCGCATCGTGCCCGAAGGAATTATGACCGCCGATGGCCTCGTCGAATGTGATTTAATCGTTTTCGCCACCGGGTTTGACGCCGGGCGCGGCGGCCTGATGCAGATTGACATCCGCGGGCGGGACGGACGCAGTCTTGCCGATGCGTGGGGCGACGGTGTGTCGGCCTTTCTTGGCTACGCCGTGCACGCCTTTCCCAATATGGCTTACCTTTACGGGCCGCTGAGCCCCTCGGGATTCGCCAACGGGCCCACTTCGGCGGAAGTGCAGGGAGACTGGGTAAGAGACTTTTTGGTGGCGCTACGCGAGAAGAACCTGACGTGCTTCGAGGCGGAAGCCGAGGCGGAGCGCGAATGGACCGAAGCGGTGGCCGCAGCAGGGGCGATGACCCTCTTCCCCCAAGCGCGCTCGTGGTACATGGGCGACAACATTCCCGGCAAACCCCGGCAGTTGATTAACTACCCAAGTGTCGTTGGCTACGCGAACTTTTCCGATGCCGTTGCTGTCGACGGCTACCGCGGTTTTGCGCTCGCCTGATCAGGGCTTCGACCGATATGATCGACAACACACCCGACATCGTGCCGGAATGGGCACCTGACCCGTCATGCCTGCCGCGCTGGTTCTTAGAGGCGTTGTCCGTTCCGCGCGAGGAAGGCTTCGTGACGGTCGACGGCGTGCGCATCCATTACTTCCGCTGGGGAAATCGGGGTGCCCCGCCGGTGCTGATGACTCACGGTTTCCTCTCGCACGCGCGCTGTTTCGCGTTTGTGGCGCCATATCTCGCCAAGGACTACCAGGTGGTCGCATATGACCTCTCGGGCATGGGCGACAGCGAGCTGCGCGAGGATTGCGACATGGCGGCGCGCGGACGCGAGATGGTCGGGGTAGCCGAGGCTCTCGGCCTCTTCGGACATGCCCGCAAGCCGATCGTTGTCGCCCACAGCTTCGGCTCGGCAGTGGCGCTGTCCGCGCTCTCGCTCGCGCCCGGCGCCTTCGCCGGCGCGGTGATCTGCGATCTGATGGTGCTGCGCCCGTCGCGCCTCGAGGCTTTCTGGGGAGGCGGCCATACCAGCCCGGGATCGGGCGATCCCAACCGGCCCCACCGCCGGTATCCCGACTACGCAAGCGCCCGTGAGCGCTACATCCTGTCGCCGCCGCAGCCGGTCGGCGAGCCGTTCCTGATGGATTACATGGCGCACCACTCGCTCCGCCTCGATGGCGACGAGTGGAGCTGGAAATTCTCCCCGTCGGTCTTCAAGCGCGACGCGCGCGGCGAGTGGCTCGAGATCGGCCCTCGCCTGGTGGCCGCCCCCGGGCGCAAGGCCATCATTCATGGCGAGCAGAGCCTGCTGTTCACCGAGGATTCGCGCGACTATGTGCGCGAGCTGGGCGGCACCGATATCCCGATCGTTGCGATCCCCGAGGCGAGGCATCACTTGATGCTCGACCAGCCGTTAGCGTTCACCGCCGCTTTGCGCGCACTTCTTGCCGAGTGGACCGAATGCCCGGGTCAGACCGGTTCCGTCACCGCACCGTAGCCGGCGTCCGCAGGGATCGTCAGCAAGCGTTGACCGTCGCGCTCCACAAGTTCCGGCATTACGGTGACGAGCGGCCGGTCCTGGGAGCGGGCCACCGCGTCGGCGGCGTTGCGGGCCTCGGCCAGAAGCTTGAGATTCATCCGTGTGGGAAAGATGATCGTGCGCTCGCCTGTCTCGGCCAGCCGCAGCGCTTCGGCTGGCGCGATCCATTCGGCGTCGACGGCCTCATGTCCGTCGCAGGCGGCAATTTGGTTAGCTGGCGCTGTCACCGCATAGAAGAACGTGTCAAACCGCTTCGGCATGAACGCGGGAGTGATCCAGCGGGCGAAGACGGTTAGCGCATCCAGCGTCAACTGAACTTGGAGGTCGCGCACCACGTCGAGAAATGAGGCCTCCTTGCGGTCCACAGCTGCCCGGACCGCCGGATCGCACACCTCGCTGAATGGCTCGCCGGCGCGGTCCTGGGCCAACAAAATGCCGGCCTCTTCGAACACCTCTCGAATGGCCGCGACGCGCAGCTCGCGCTGGACGGGGTCGAAGCGGTCCCAGCCGATTGCGTGGTCCCGCCAGCCTGGATTGCCATCGTCTGGATCGGTCTTTCCGCCGGGGAATACCAGCGCACCCGATGCGAAATCGATCTGGTGGTGGCGTTTTACCATCAACACTTCAAATGCAGGCTCATCGCGCAGCAAGAGAATCGTCGCCGCAGGGCGGGACTCGGGGATTGCGTCGGTCATCATCGTCGGCATCTATCGAACCTTTATGCGCGCCAATTGCTGCCACCGGAAAAATTGATAGCGCGGGAGTTTCGTGTCTCTGCAGCCTGTCAGCTATGCCTTATGCGGTACCCCATGCTTTTACGGCACACTACGCACCTTCTGGAAAATATTTGTCACGCGTTCTGGTCCATAGGGAAGTTGCCCTCATGGTGGACCTCCAAGCGACCTAGCGGTGACATCACATTCTCGCCTGCAAGCCGGTCCTGGATAGCTCTCGATTGGCACGCACTCTCTTCGCAGCCTCAGAAACTCGAGGGGATCAATTTCTGACCTGAAAAACGGCGGTGTATTGCCTTGGCCATCTGCGCCGGCCTGCAAAAGCTAGGCAGTCCGCCCTGCTCGGCATGTTATCGCAGGCGGTCGGGACAATGCTTACTGTCAGTGGTTTACGATCGAAACTCAGGCGGACACTCGCGCGTAAAGGGCCGGCGGCCCGCGCTCCGCTGGCGCTCGACGTGCCGGTGCTGCCCACCTTGTCAGAGGCGGAGGGGGCGAGGGACCGCTTCAGCGGCGATGACAAGCATCCGGTACCGGCCTGCTTCGTGTGCGGGACCATGCGCGAGGAAGGGGATGGCCTGCGCATTTTCCCAAGGCCAGTCGTGGACGGGGCATGGTCGCCGCGCCATTGGATCGCGGTCGCCAGCCTTTGCGAGGGGAACGGTCGCGTGGACACCGAATATCTGTGGGCGGGCCTCGACTGCGCAGGATATTCGCGATCGAGAATCGCGTGGCCCTCGCAACATTGGGCCGGATGACCGCGCGGATCGACGCGCATCCCCGTGTCGGCGACACGGTTATCGTCAGCGGCTGGCCGATTGCGAGCGAGGGCCGCAAGCACAAGGTCGGCACTGCTATCAACGATGTCGACGGACGCCTTATCGCCTCAGCCGCCGGCCTAGGATTGCGCTGGAGGTCTAAGGGCTTGGATCAATGGGCGCCGAGGTAGCTAGGATAGGGTCCAAGCCTCCTCAACAGAAGGGCGGCGACCACCAGCATAGCGGAGGCTAGGAGCAGATAGGCGAGGAAATCGCCGGTGCCGAATACAGGCCGCCGATGATGAACGGGCCGGCGACCCCACCCAACATGGTGAAGGCATATTGCCAGCCATAGATGCGGCCATAATGAGCGAGGCCGAAATTGCGGGATACGAGGTAGGCGACGAGATCGTATTCCGCGCCCATCGCCGCCCCGACCAGGACGATGCCGATCCCCGACGTCAGCGCTCCTCCCCCGGCGGCGATCAGGAGGAAGCCGACCGCCCCCGTCGCGCAGATTATCTGGAAGACGAGCGGCGCGAAGACCCAGTCGACAATATACCCGCACAGGAGGCGGCCGAAGATGAGGCCGATGCCCATCAGGGACTGGAGGAGGATCGCCCTTTCGGTGCTCAGGCCGCTGTCGCGCAGGATTGGCATCATGTGCCCGATCGCGGCGAGAATGGCGGTGCTGGTGAGGAAGAAGCCTGTCCATCAGCCAGAAGCCGCTCGTCCGCACCGCTTCCGAAAGGGAATGGCCGGGGAGGGGGCAAAGGGGCCTTTCTCCTCCGCTCCCTCGACAGGTGCGTATTTCATCGGGTCTTTCAAGCCGAAGAACAATAACGGAAAGATCGCCAGGGAGAGGAACGAAAAGGCGATCCAGCTCCCGCGCCAGCCATGATCCTCAATGGTCGCTGCGACGACCAAAGGCGTGAGGAGGCTGGCGAGCGCGGTGCCCGTCACCGTGATACCGAGGGCGAGGCCGCGTGCGCTCTGGAAATGGGCGCACACGGTCTTAGTGTAGGCGATGGGCGAGGTCCCAGACCCCGCGAATGCGAGAAGGGCGTAAGCGGCGTAGAGCCTCCAGATCTGCTACTTCACCAGCGAAGTGGCGGCGAACATGGCGGCGAGGAGGAGGAGGAGCGAGATCATAGCCGGCGCACGCGAACCGAACCTGTCGATCAACCGGCCGGTGATCGGAGCCGCAAGCACCATGGCGATAGTGAAGCTGCTGTTCGCAATACCAATTGCCGGACGCGACCAACCGAATTCCCCGTTCCAGGAATCCATGAACAGACTCACGGAATAAACGGGAATTGGGAGCAGCGCGCCGCCCAGCAGCGCGGTCAGGAGGAGCAGCCAGTTCCGCCGCAATTCTTCGCTTTTGGGTCAGCGTCCGATCCTTTCTGACGGCAGGTGCATATCCTTCTTGATACCATACCCATGCGAATGGTAACTCTCTTCACGAAGTATGAAGAGGGCCAATATGCTGCGCAACGTGACACTGGAGGACAAATTCCAGTTGGAGCAGGGGAGGGTGATGATCTCGGGCACCCAGGCGCTGACGCGTGTCCTCATCGACCAGCGCCGTTCCGACGTCAGCCGCGGCCTCCGGACGGCGGGCTTCGTCTCCGGCTATCGCGGCTCGCCGCTCGGCTCGATCGATGCCTCCCTCTGGGCGGCCCAGAAGCAGCTGGATGCGCACGGGATCATCTTCAGGCCTGGCGTCAATGAGGAGCTGGCGGCGACGGCGATCTACGGGACGCAGCAGGTCGGCTTCTTCGCGGGAGCCCGCCATGACGGCGTCTTCGCCGCATGGTACGGCAAGGGGCCTGGGGTCGACCGCGCCGGCGATGCGCTGAAGCATGGAAACCTTGCGGGCACGTCAGCGGCTGGCGGAGTGCTCATCTATGCCGGGGACGATCATGCGGCGAAATCCTCGACCACTGCGCACCAGTCCGAGCAGGCGCTGCTGGCTGCGCTGATTCCGGTCCTGTACCCGGCCTCGATCGCCGACATTCTGGAATATGGCTCCTTCGGCTTCGCGCTTTCCCGCTATTCGGGCCTCTGGACAGGGTTCAAGTGCGTCAACGACACGGCCGACGCGACGGCCATCGTCGACACGGTCCATCCCGGCCGAACCTGGGCGCTGCCAGAGGATTTCGAGCTGCCGCTTGAGGGGCTCAATATCATCAAGGGCGAATCGCAGCTCTCGATGGAGCGGCGGACGGTGGATTTCCGGCTTCCGGCCGCGCAGGCCTTCATCCGCCGCAACCGGCTTGATCGCGTCCTTCGCGACAGCCCGCGCCGGTCCCTGGGAATCGTCACCGCTGGAAAGGCCGCGCTGGACGTCGTCCAGGCGCTGAATGCGCTCGGCCTCGACGAGCGCCGCTGCGAAACGCTCGGCATCCGGCTCCTCAAGCTTGCAATGACCTGGCCGGTCGAGCCGATCACCTTGCGCGAATTCTGCGCCGGTCACCGGCAGGTCCTGGTGGTTGAGGAGAAGCGTGCGTTCATCGAACCGCAGGTGGCGACAATCCTCTTCCACGAGCCGGCCGACCGCCGGCCGGAGCTGATCGGCAAGACGGACGCCACGGGCCGTCCGCTTCTGTCCCAGGTCAACGAGCTTAACCCGCCGCTCATCCAGGAGTCCGTGATGCGGGTCCTCGAGGCGCTCGAGCTCGTCGACGACCCGCTCCGCGCCCGCTCCGCCGAGCTCAGCCAGCGGATGCGCGACATATCCGGGCCGGCTACCGAATTCGGGCGGATGCCCTTCTTCTGCTCGGGCTGTCCGCACAACAGTTCGACCAAGGTTCCCGAAGGATCGGTCGCGCTGTCGGGAATCGGCTGCCACGTCATGGCGACCTTTATGCCGCACCGGCCGCATATGTGGCCGGTCCAGATGGGCGGCGAGGGCGCGAACTGGATCGGCATTTCGCCTTTTACCGACGAGGACCATGTCTTCCAGAATCTGGGCGACGGCACTTATTTTCACTCGGGTTTCCTCGCGGTGCGCGGCTCGATCGCGGCCGGAGTGAGCATCACGTACAAGCTCCTCTACAACGATGCCGTGGCGATGACGGGCGGACAGCCGGTCGAGGGGCAGCTTGCGCCTTGGCAGATAGCCGCCGAGCTGCTTCAGGAGGGAGCTAAGAAGGTCGTCATCGTCGCCGATGATGTCGGCAGATATGAAGGCGCGCCTCTCCCTCCAGGGGTTGCAGTGCGGCCCCGCGAAGAACTCGAGCCGGTCCAGCGCGAACTCCGCGACACGCAGGGCGTGACAATCCTCATCTACGATCAAGTCTGCGCGGCGGAAAAGAGGCGGCGGGGCAAGCGCGCCGCGCAGCCCGCACCTTTCAAGCGCGCTTTCATCAACGATCTCGTCTGCGAAGCGTGCGGGGATTGCTCGGTCAAATCCAATTGCGTCAGTGTCCAGCCGCTCGAAACCGAGTTCGGCCGGAAGCGGGTGATCGACCAGTCGAGCTGCAACACCGATTATAGCTGCGTCGAAGGCTTTTGCCCGTCCTTCGTGACGGTGACCGGTGGTTCGCTGGCAAAGAGGAAAGCCGGACCCGCGCTCGACCTGTCCGAAGTGACCCTCCCGGAACCTCCGCCAGCCGCCAAGGGTGACCGTGCCGTCCTGATCGTCGGCATCGGCGGAACCGGCGTCGTCACGATTGGTGCCATCCTCTGCATGGCCGCGAATCTGGAGGGCAAGGCCGGAAGCGTGATCGACCAGACCGGCCTTTCGCAGAAGAACGGCGCGGTCGCCAGCCATCTGCGCATCGTCTCCGACCCGATCCGTCTGGCGGCGGCGCGCATCGCGCGCGGCGAGGCGGATCTCATACTCGGCTGCGACATGATCACGGCCGGCGGCGCCGAGGCGATGAGCCTGCTTCGCCCCGGTGCGACTGCCGGCATCGTCAACCAGAGCCTCACCGCGACCGCCGCCTTCACCATTGACAACAGCATCGATTTTCAGGGGAGGAGGATCCTAGAGCGGCTAAAGGCGGTGCTGGAGCCTCAGTGCTCGCTCTTCATCGACGCCACGGAGGCGACCGCGCGCCTCCTTGGAGACACGATAGGGACCAACATGTTCGTCGTCGGCTGCGCCTTGCAGCGGGGCCTGCTGCCGGTTTCCCTGGATGCCGTGAAAAAGGCGATCGCGCTAAACGGCATCGCCGTCGACTTCAACCTCCAGGCGCTTCGCCTCGGCCGTCTGGCCGTGGCGGATCCGACCGGATTCGATGCCCTGTTGGGCGGTAGCGAGCAGGCAGAGGCGGAAGTCTCCACCCATCTTTCCTCATCGGTCGAGGAACTGGTAGAGCGGCGCGCGGCCTTCCTCCGCGATTATCAGGACGAAGCCTATGCTCGCCGATACGAGGAGCATGTCGCAACCGTGCGTGCGGCCGAGGCGCGAGGGATGCCTTCCTCCACCGCACTCACCGAAGCGGTCGCGCGTAACCTCTTCAAGCTCATGGCCTATAAGGACGAATATGAGGTCGCCCGGCTTTATACTTCGGGCGAGTTCGAAACCAAGCTGAAGGCCCAGTTCGTAGGCGACTACAGGCTCTCCTTTCACCTCGCGCCGCCACTTCTTGCCCGGCGCGATTCGGTGAGCGGCCATCCGCGCAAGATGGCGTTCGGCCCCTATATGCTGCCTCTGTTTAGGCTGCTCGCCAAGGCGCGGAAATTGCGGGGAACGCCCCTCGATCCGTTCGGCTATACGGCGGAAAGGCGGACTGAGCGGCAGCTGGTCGAGGACTATGTGCGGCTCCTGCCGGATATCGTCGAGGAGCTGGAGCCAGCCAATCATGAGCGCGCGGTGAAGCTTGCTTCCTACCCGGACAAGATCCGGGGCTATGGCCACATCAAGAAGCGAAACCTGGCCACCGCAATGGGCGAGCGCGAGCAGCTGCTCACGGCTTTCCGGAATAGCGATGCGCGGGAGCTCGAAGCCGCGGAATGAGGCCGCTCAGTCCGTGCAGTTGATCCAGAGTTCGGCGAAGCCCGTCATCCGCAGCGTGTAGCGGTGCCCGGCGGCCATGGGAGCGAGCGGGCCGAAGGCGCCGGAAAGGACGAGGTCCCCGACTGCAAGCGGACGGCCGACGACCGCCATCTTCCGGGCAAGCCAGGTGAGCGCCGTCACCGGGCTTCCGAGGCAGGCGCTCGCCAACCCCGACGAGACGATCCTGTCATCCTCTAGAAGCTCCATGGACAAGCCGTCGGCCATGGCGCGGTCGAAGGGCCGGTGGTCGCGTCCGACGACAAACATGCCCGACGACGCATTGTCCGCGATCGTGTCGACGAGCCGGATCTGCCAGTCGCGCACGCGGCTCCCGACAATCTCAATGGCCGGCGCCATCCACCCGATCGCAGCTTCCACCTCGGCTTCCGTCGCATCGGGATTGCCGAGGGCTGCCTTGAGACCGAAGGCAAGTTCCCCTTCCGCACGCGGCTGATGCACGCTGGCGACGGAGAAGCTTCCCCGATCGGGCACGCCCATATCCTCGAAGAGGATGCCGTAGTCGGGTTCATGCACGCCAAGCTGGGATTGGACGGCCTGGGAGGTAAGCCCGATCTTGCGCCCAACGATCTTGCGGCCCTGAGCTTCCCAGAAGCGCGTGTTGATCTCTTGAACCTCGTAGCCGAGCTCCGGCAGGTTTTCGAGCAGCCGCTCGCGGATTGGCTCCACCGGCTGGGACTCATAGGCGTCCCGTAATTCCCGGGCAGCCTGTTCGATCGCGCTTCTCTCCATAGGTCCCTCTTCAGATCCTCGCCAATAATCCGCCGTCGCTCACGATGATGCTCCCGGTCATGCCGCGCGAATTTTCGCGCGAAGCGAGGAGGACATAGAGCCCGGCATGGTCCTCGGGCGCGGCCGCGAAGCCGAGCGGCGTCGCCGTGCCGATCGCACTGATTATCCGCTCGTCCTCCCCGACCTCGCGGCTTCCCGTGCCGAGCGCTTCGAGCCCGGACAGCGAGGTGACGGTACCGCCCGGCGCGACTCCGTTCACGCGCACGTCCGGCGCCCATTCATGGGCAAGCTGGTAAACGAGGCCGCGTAGCGCGAATTTGGTCGCGGTATAGAGCGCGCCGCCCCCGCCGCCGCGGAAGCTGGCGGTCGAGCAGGTGAGGGTCAGGCTTCCGCCGCTCGCCTTAAGCGGGCCATAGGCCTCGCGGGCGAGGAGGAGGTGGGACGTCACGTTGATCGCGAAGATTTCCTTCGTCGCCTCCCCGAGCTCGACGGCCGTCATCTTGTCGAGGCGCTTGTGCCAGTCGAAGACGCCGACATTGCCGATAGCCGCATCTAGGCGGCCGAAGCGGCCCACGGCGGTCGCGACCGCGCGTGCGACGGTCTCTGGGCTGGCGGCGTCTCCGGCAATGGTGATGCATTCGGAATCGAGCTCGTCCTGGAGCCCGGCGAGACGTTCCTCGTTGCGGTCCAGCACGACCACCGAACCGCCCTCCCCCACGAAGCGCGTGGCGACCGCGCGTCCGATGCCGGAACCGCCGCCGGTGACGAGGGCGATCTGCCCGTCCAGCCATCCCATATTCACCCCCATAATCTCAATCTCGCAAGGAACATACGTTTACGTATTGACCCGCGCAATGCAATTAGAGCAGGAGTTTTCGCGACCACACCACTAGGTACGGGATTGACAAGGGCACATGCGCCGCTAACTTCAATACCGTAAAGTATGGGGAAGCCCTTTGACTCCTAATCTCCCGGACGTCGGACGCTCGATCGAGGTGGACGGCATTGTCACCAACTATCACGAGCAGGGCAGCGGACGGCCGCTCATCCTGCTGCACGGATCGGGGCCGGGGGTCAGTGCGTGGCAGAACTGGCATCGGGTCATTCCCCGCCTCGCGGAGAAATATCGAGTCATTGCGCCGGACGTGGTCGGCTTCGGCTTCACCAAGCGGCCAGACGAACGCGAGCCCAACATCAAGTTGTGGGTCGCGCATCTCGCCGGGCTCCTCGAGGCGATGGACCTCGACCGGGCCACCCTGGTCGGTAACAGCTTTGGCGGCGCACTTTCCCTGGCGATGATGGCCCGGCATCCGGGGCGCGTCCAGTCGCTCGTCCTCATGGGCACTCCGGCCGGCGAATTCGAGCAGACCGGCGGGCTTGCCGACAGCTACAATTTCGAGCCGACGCTTGAGAATATGGAGGCGATGATGATGCGCTTCCCCTACGATCCGTCGATCGTCACGCCCGAGATGGTCAAGTCGCGCTTCGCGGTGGCGCAGGTGAACAGCGGCATCGACACAATCCGCAAGCTCCAGCCGAAGCCGTCGGACGGCGACAAGCCGCGCATCGTCCGCGGCGTGCCGCTGGAGCAGCTTAATGCAATCACGGTGCCGACCCTCATCCTTCATGGTCGCGAGGACCGTGTCATCCCGCTCGACGTTGCCGTGCGCATGCACCGACATCTCGCAAATTCCGAGCTGCACGTCTTTGGCAAATGCGGCCATTGGGTGCAGCTGGAGCGCGAGGATCGGTTCGTCGGCGAGCTGCACGCATTTCTGGAGGGAGCGGCTTCATTATGAGCTTGAGCGGCCTCGAACAGATCCTCTTCGATATCGGCTGCTCCGGAAAGGCCCGGCGCAGCTATGCGGAGCAACCTGAGGAGTTTCTCGGTCGCTACCCGCTCGACGAGGACGAGCGCCGTCTGATCGCCGAGGAGAATGTGGCCGAGCTGTTCCGATGCGGTCTCAATCCGATGCTTCTGATGGGCTTCTATATGGGGCTCCACGGTCCTCGCTCCATGCCCGAATATCTCGGCAAGATGCCGACGCTGCAGTCGCAGATGGAGGCGGTGCAATGAGCGCGATTGTGGGCGGCTTCACCATGCCGCACGACCCTCTCGTGTTCATCAACCCGCGCAAGAAGGATGCCGCGGCCCTTCTCGACGCCTATGCCGAGATCCGACGCCGGGTGGCGGAGTTGCGCGCGACCTCGGCGATCATCATCGGCGCGGACCATTATATCCTGTTCAGTCCCAAATGCCTTCCGCCACTTCTCATCTGCTTAGGCGAGATCAATGGGCCGATCGACCAATTGCCTGGCGTTCCCAACAAGCCGATCCCGCATAATCCGGAACTCGCGCGGCACATCTTCGAATACTCGCAAAATGCCGGTTTCGACCTTGCCGTCTCAAAGGGCCTAGGCGTCGACCATGCGATCGGCGTACCGGCGCAGCTCTGCCTTCCGGAAGACGGATCGGTAAAGACCGTCCCGGTCTACATGGCCAGCGGGGTGGAGCCGTACGTCCGCCTCGAGCGCGCCTATCGGTTCGGCGGTATGCTGACAGCCGCGGTGGAAGCCATGGAGGGCGACGAGCGCGTCGTGATTTTCGGGAGCGGTGGCATCAGCCATTGGGTTGGCACCGGCGAGATGGGAAAGATCGCTCCCGATTTCGACCGTTTCGTCCTCGACGCGATCGAGTCCGGCGACGCCGAACCGCTCCTCACTCTGACCGACCGCGAGATCATGCTGCGCGGGGGGAACGGCGCGATGGAGATACGCCATTATCTCGCGGTGATGGGTGCGCTCCCCGGCGCGCGCGGCGAAGTGCTTGCTTATCATCCGTGGGAAGGCGGCGTGACCGGGCTCGGTTTCACGCAGATCCACGCCGCTGGGCCCGTCGCCGGCCAAGGCGCGTTCCAACGATCAACCGTCGAGGCCTGAAAATTTCGTTCCCTCACCCCCAGCTCTGCCAGACCGACGACGCCGACGCGCTGCGCGGACTCGTCGACCCGAAACAGGGCTGGCTCGATCGCAGCATCTTCTGGGACCCCGCAATCTACGCCATGGAGCTCGAGCGGATCTTCGCGCGCAGCTGGATCTTCGTCGCCCACGACAGCCAGGTTCCCAATGTCGGCGACTTTCTCACCACCTATGTTGGGGAGGACGCGGTAATCGTGTCCCGCGCGCGCGACAACAAGGTCCATGTGTTCATCAATTCCTGCAGCCATCGCGGCAACCGCGTGTGCTTCGCAGAGGCCGGAAGCGCGAGACGCTTCACCTGCAACTTCCACGGCTGGTCCTATGGCCTCGACGGGGCGCTGAGCGGAGTGACGGCCGAGCACCTCTACGAGAACAATCCGACCTTTGACCGCGACAAGCTTGGGCTCCACAAGGCGAGGGTCGAAAGCTATGGCGGAATGCACTTCGCCAATTTCGATCCGGATGCGCCTTCGCTCGCCGACTATCTCGGCGACTTCCGCTGGTATCTCGACATCATCCTCGACAATGACGAGGGCGGCATCGAGTTCATCGATGGCAATATCAAGTCGCGACTCAAGTGCAACTGGAAGTTCCCCGCTGAAAATTTCATCGGAGATGCCTATCACGCGACCTGGACCCACAGTTCGGCGCTGCTGGCGCTGTTCGGCAAGGTGCCGAAGATGCATGCCGACCGATCCTACCAGGTGAATGCGAATGGCCATGGGTGGGAGTTCGGCACTGACTTCGTCGGCAATGCGGCGACGCTCTGCGAGCCCGAGATCGTTGATTATCTTCGCGAGAGCGAGGCGATGTTCCAGGAGCGGCTTGGCAAAATGCGCACCCGCATGGTCGGCTCCCTGAGCTCCGCCACCGTCTTTCCGAACCTGTCCTTTCTCGCGGGCCACAATACGTTTCGCACCTGGAACCCGAAGGGCCCGACCGAGACGGAACTTCACACCTGGGTGTTCCTCAATCGGAATGCGCCGGATGCCTTGAAGGAAAAGTATCGTCGCGGTGTGATGCTCACCTTCTCGCCCGCCGGAGTATTCGAAATGGATGACGGCGAGAATTTCGAACATTGCACGGCCTCCAACGCGGGCGTTGTGACCCGGCGGCGAAAACTCCACACCGGCCTCGGCCTCGGTTCCGAGATCCATCATCCAGAGCTGAAGGGCCACGTGCATCAGAACCAGATCAATGAGGCTAATCATCGCGCTTTCTACCAGCGCTGGGTGGATCTCATGACGGCGCCCAGCTGGGCGGATGTCCCGGCGCGCTGAGGTCGAGAGCGGATGGGTAATTCGAACATCGTTGAAGCGACTGCCGACGCACCGCTCGTCGATCGCGACCTTGCCTACGTGATCGAGCAGTTCCTCTATCGGGAGGCGCGGCTCTTGGACGAGGAGCGGTACGAGGAGTGGCTGGAGCTGATGGCGGAGGACATCCATTACTGGATGCCGGGCATCCAGGCGCGCTATCGGGCTGACAAGGCGGCAAAGATCAGCCTCAGTCGTATGGCTTACTTCGACGACGACCTTGCTTATCTGCGCAAGCGGGTCGAACGGGCGCGGCAGACCACGGCCTGGGCCGAGGATCCGCCTACGCGCCATTTCCATATGGTCACCAACATAGAAGTCCAGCCGACCGAACGTCCGAACGAATGGACGGTCCACTCGCTGGTCTTCAACCTCCGGCACCGCAACGAGGCGGAGCAACTTGAGCTGACGGCGCGGCGCCGGGACCTCATCCGCCAGGAAGCGACTGGCGCACTCAAGATCGCTCGACGTTTCATTCAACTTCAGCAGACCGTCCTCCAGGCCAAGAACTTCAATACCTTCCTGTGACCCAAGAGCCTTCATCCCGCGGTCGGAGCGCCGTTCTCGTGGGGGGCGACCCCACGCACCGGCGCGAGGCCTTCGCCGACGCCGTCTCTATGTTCTGGCACGCCGTTGACCATGCGGGTGATAGGACAGCGCTGATCGATGGTGACCGCCGGATCAGCTATTCCGAATATGGCCGAGCCGTTGCCGCGGTCGCGCAGCGGCTGATTCGGATCGGTGTCGACGGCGAACGGGTAGCGGTCCTCATCCCCAATTCGATCGAGGCCAATATCGCGATCCTCGCCTCCCTAAGCGCGGGCGCCCAAGCGACGATGCTCAACCCGGCCTATACCGCGTCGGAGCTCGCGCCACTCCTACAGTCGGCGGAGCCGCGGGCGATGCTCGTGCGCGCGCGCTTCGAATATCAGGCGCCGGCCGCCGCCCAAGTGCACGGTATCGCGGACGTGGTTACGCTCGGGGAGGGTGACCTTGCGCTGGAGGCTCTGACCGCGGTGGAGGCGGATCGGCCTACCCTCCCTATCACGTCCGAAACGATGGCGACCCTGATGTTCACGGGCGGGACGACGGGCAAACCCAAGGGCGTCGAGCGGCCGCACCGCACCTTGATGAACATGGTCGTCGGGATGGATCAGGCCTGGCCGACCCGGCTCGATGACGAAATGTGGCTCAATGTCGCGCCGGTCTCGCACGTTTGGGGCTTTCTCATGGGCTCCATGAATCCGATCTACAGCCGCTCGCCGCTGGTGATTATCCCGAGGTTCAAGCCGGACCTGGTCCTGGAGGAGGTGGAGCGCAACGGAGTGACCGTATTCAGCGGCGGCCCGGCCGCGATCTATGTCGGCCTCCTCGCTTCCAATCGCCTCGCCTCCACCGACCTTTCGACCTTGCGCGTCTGCCCGGGCGGCGGCTCGTCCTTCCTCCTCGAGACGCTGAAGGCCTGGGAACAGCGGGTCGGAGTGTCGATTCTCGAAGCATTCGGTTCGACCGAAGCCGGTCCCATCACCGCAAATCCGGTCGATGGCTCGCACCGCTTCGGAACGGTGGGTCGCCCGCTTCCGGGCATCGAGGTGGAAATCGTCGACATCGAGGAACCGGAGAAGCTGCTCCCGACTGGATCTGTAGGAGAGATACGCATTCGCGGACCGCGCGTGGTCAGCCGTTATCGGGGCGACGTTGAGGGGCATCCCGCAGGATGGCTCTACACTGGCGATGTCGGCGTACTTGACGATGACGGGTTCCTGCGGCTGGTCGATCGCAAGAAGGACATGCTGATCGTCAACGGCTTCAACGTCTATCCGCGCGAAGTGGAGGAAGTGCTTGCCCAACATCCCGCCATCGCCGAGGCGGCGGTCGTCGGGATACCAGACGAGCGCAAAGGCGAGGTGCCGGTTGCCTTCGCCATGCTGCGCAGTCCGGGTGCGGCGAGCGACGAGGACCTCCTGCGCTTCTGCGCCGAGCATCTCGTCGGCTATAAGCATCCGAAACGGGTCTTCCTGGTGGACGCCATCCTGAAGACGCCGGCCAACAAGGTGGACCGCAAGCTCCTCGCCGAGATCGCGATCGGGCTCGATGCCGAGGGGGAAGCCCGATGAGCCAGATCAAGGCCGCCATCATCGGCTCGGGAAATATCGGTACCGACCTGATGATCAAGATGGTCGAGCGGCCGCGAAGCCTGGAACTGGTCGCTTTAGTCGGCATCGACGAGGCGTCCGAAGGCCTCGCTATCGCCAGGGAGCACGGGGTGGAAACAACGCATGAGGGGATCGAGGGCCTAACCCGGATGGCAAGCTATCCGGACATCGCCATCGTCTTCGACGCGACCTCCGCTTATGCGCATCGGAGGCATGATGAGATCTTGCGGCGGGACGGCAAGCAGCTCATCGATCTGACGCCGGCGGCGCTCGGGCCTTTCACCGTCCCGTCGGTCAATGCTGGCGCGCATCTCGACGCCCCTAACGTCAATATGGTGACCTGCGGCGGACAGGCGACGATCCCGATGGTCGCCGCCGTCGCCCGGGTCGCGTGCGTGCGCTATGCGGAGATCGTCGCATCTGTCTCCTCGCGCTCCGCCGGACCCGGCACACGGGCCAATATCGACGAATTTACGCGGACCACGGCGCGCGGGATCGAGGTGGTCGGCGGCGCCGAGCGCGGCAAGGCGATCATCGTCCTCAACCCCGCCGAGCCGCCGATGATCATGCGCGACACGGTCTTCACCCTGTCCGACATGGCCGACGAGGAGGCAGTCCGCGCCTCGGTCGAAGCGATGGTGGCGCAGGTGCAGACCTATGTGCCGGGATATCGCCTGAAGCAGGACGTGCAGTTCGAACGGTTCGGCTCGAACCGCCCGCTCCACATACCGGGCCATGGTGATTTCGAGGGGCTGAAGACGACCATCTTCCTCGAGGTAGAAGGGGCAGGCGACTATCTCCCCAGCTATTCCGGCAATCTGGACATCATGACTGCTGCCGCCAAGGCCACGGGAGAGGAGATTGCGGATCGACTGCTCCAGGCCAGGGCGTGCGCATGAGCTTCGACCCCACCGTCACCAAAATCTACGTGCAGGACGTGACCCTGCGCGACGGCATGCATGCCATCGGGCATATGTACGGCCTCGACCATGTGCGCGCGATCGCCAAGGCGCTCGATGAGGCCGGCGTCGATGCGATCGAGGTCGCCCATGGCGACGGCCTCTCCGGCGCGTCGTTCAATTACGGCTTCGGCGCCCATACCGATTGGGAATGGATCGGCGCCGTCGCCGAGGTGCTCGAACGCGCGGTGCTGACCACCCTGATCCTGCCGGGCATCGCCACTGCAGACGAACTGCGCCGCGCCTACGATCTCGGCGTGCGCTCGGTGCGCGTTGCGACCCACTGCACCGAAGCCGACGTGTCGAAACAACATATCGGCATCGCCCGCGAACTCGGCATGGATGTCGCCGGCTTCCTGATGATGAGCCACATGATCGAACCCGAAAGGCTCGCAGGGCAGGCGGAGCTCATGGAGGAATATGGCGCGCAATGCATCTACGTGACCGATTCGGGTGGCGCGCTGGACATGGACGGAGTTCGGGAACGGCTGAGGGCCTATGACCGCGTGCTGAAACCGGAGACGCAGCGCGGTATCCACGCGCACCACAACCTCTCGCTCGGCGTCGCGAATTCGATCGTCGCGGTGCAGGAGGGGGCCATCCGCGTTGATGCGAGCCTCGCCGGCATGGGCGCCGGCGCGGGCAACGCCCCGCTCGAAGTCTTCGCCGCTGCCGCCCACCGCAAGGGGTGGAGGCATGGCTGTGATGTGATGAAGCTGATGGACGCAGCGGAGGACCTCGTACGTCCGCTACAGGACCGGCCGGTGCGCGTCGACCGCGAGACGCTGACGCTCGGCTATGCCGGGGTGTATTCGAGCTTCCTTCGCCACGCCGAAAGGGCGGCGGAGGATTACGGGCTCGACGCGCGCGAGATCTTGGTGGAGCTGGGCCGTAGGGGCATGGTGGGTGGACAGGAAGACATGATCGTCGACGTAGCACTCGACTTACGCAAGGCGAAGGCGGAGGTAGGCGCAGCGGGGGTGCTTTCATGATAACGTGCGGACGCCTCTTGGTCGGCCCAGCGGACGCGCTCCCACTGGGCGAGGCGCGCAAGATCTGCGTGGCCGGATCGGGGCCCATTGCCGTCTTCCATTCCGACGACGGCTTCCACGCCCTTGCCGATACGTGCAGCCACGGCCAGGCTTCGCTTTCCGAAGGCTGGCTCGAGGGACATGAAATCGAGTGCCCGGTCCATTCCGGACGCTTCGATATCAGGACCGGGGTACCGCTCTGCTTTCCGGTGACCGAGCCGGTCGCTGCCTATCCGACGCAGCTCGAGGACGGTCTCCTCTACGTGCTTCTTCCGGAACCATCGGCAGACCGACCCTTCTCCACCTGAGCTGCCAATTCCCGCTCCCTGAGTGCCAGCTTTGAGACTTTGAGATTTTCGTTCTTCGGGATTTCCGCGACAACCTCTAGCTGTTTGGGGATCTCCATCGGTGACAGGCGACTGGAGAGGAATTGCTGTAACTCGCCAAGGTCCAGCTCTCCTTCGCGAAGGCTTACGATCGCCTTCACCGTTTCGCCGCGATAGCGGTCCGGAACGCCGATTACGGCCGCTTCTCGCACTAGCGGATGCTGCAGGATCACATTCTCCACATCGGCCGGATAGATGTTATAGCCGCTGGCGATGATCATGTCCTTCAACCGGTCGAGCACCGTCACCACGCCGTCTTCGGACATGCTGCCAATATCGCCGCTCCGGAAAAAGCCGTCGACGAAAGCGCTCTGCGTTTCCTCCGGGCGCTGCCAATAGCCGGCCATAACCTGTGGACCGCGGATGCAGATCTCGCCGGGTTCGCCGACCGGCACGCGACGAGTCGGATCAGCAGGCGAACGAATTTCGACGTCCGTCATCGGCAGCGGAATCCCCGTCGCCCCCGCATGTTCGGGAAGAGGCAACGAATAGATGGCCGCGGGCGACGTTTCTGTCATTCCGTAGACCGTCGTGATCCAGATGCCGGTCGTCTTCTGGAATCGTTGCTTCAGCTCCAGCGGCACCGGGCTCGCGCCGCATTGCGCGCTGCGGATGTTCGTCCAGTCAAATTCTCTCCCAGCAGTGGCCTCAAGAAGCGCGACGTACATTGTCGGGGGAGCGAGCAGCACGCTCACAGTGCGCTCTCGGATTAGGCGGAGCGCTTCCTGCGGCTCGAAACGCGGCATCCATACAAGTTCGCCGGCGAAGCGCGTCGTGAAATTTTGGAGGGGGCCCACGCCCACCACGTGCGTCACCGGGGCCGCGGCGAGAATGACCTCGCGCCCCGGCTGGAGCTGCGGAAACCATGACGTCATCTGCAGCGCGTTGGTGGAAAGATTTGCGTGCGTAAGGATCGCAGCCTTTGGATTGCCAGTGGTGCCGCCTGTATATTGGAGAGCCGCCGGGTCGCCCGGCTCCACCGTCGCGCGTTCAACGTCCGTGGAACCGCTGACGAGGTCCATGAGCTTTACCATCCACCGCGCCTCGGTGTGCGGAAGCAGTAGGCTGTCGGCGGTGGGGTCGCAGCGCCTTGCGTTTGCTGTGACGATCGGGATGGGACGGGGGAGGGAGGCGGCCACCTCGGCCGCCTTGCGGAGCATCGCGGGATCGTCGAGCGTCAGGATTGCGGAGAGCCCTGCATCCAGCGCCTGCCCCGTGAGACGCGGAACGGAATAAAGCGGGTTCATTCCGACGTGCATGGCGCCCAGATGCCAGAGCCCGAAGCAATTGAGTGTGAAGGCCGGATGCGCCGGGCCCATATAGCCGACCCGATCTCCCTTGCGAATGCCGAGTTCCGCCAGACCCGCGGCGAGCCGCTTTATGAGGCGTGCGGCGTCCGAATAGCTGAGCGTCTCGTCGCCGAGCGTGAGAAACGACCGGACGCCGTAGCCTGCAACCGCATCGTCCAGAAGCGTCGACAGGGGAAAGGGATGGGGCTCGGCCAAGGCCGCAGCCTCGGCATGGTAGAACTGGCGCCAGGGGGCGCCGTCGTCACTTTGTCTCTGCATCCTCTCGCCTCGATTCGCGGCTTGCGCAGGGTCACAACATACGACACCGTATCCTGATCGGAGGCAAGCGGGCTTTATGCAGATGATGAAGGCGTGGGTTGTTGAAAGGTGGGGATCTCTCGACTATCTTGTGCTGAAGGACATTCCCCGCCCCGGTGCGGCAGAAGGATCGCCCGTCGTCCG
Organism: Sphingomonadales bacterium; assembly: GCA_038257735.1. Lineage (GTDB taxonomy): Bacteria > Pseudomonadota > Alphaproteobacteria > Sphingomonadales > Sphingomonadaceae > Allosphingosinicella. Next base: position 25,491 of record JBBSIZ010000036.1, read on the forward strand.
CGTGAGTAAGGCGGGCCTCAATTTCGCCGACGGGATCGCGGTCAGGGGCCGCTACCAGGTTAGGATCGAACCGCCCTTCGTCCTGGGCAGCGAAATTGCAGGCGTGATCGAGGAGGCACCGCCGGGCTGCGGCTATGCGCCCGGAGACCGGGTGATGGCGCAGGTCCCCGCCGGTGCCTTCGGCGAATATTGCGCGGTCGAGACCTCGCGGCTCGTCCGCCTCCCAGAAGCGCTTGGCTTCGCCGACGCCGCCGCGCTGCCTGTCTCTTACACCACCGCCCATGTCGGCCTGTTCGCGAAGGGGCAACTGCGGCGAGGCGACACGATTCTCATCCACGCAGCGGCGGGGGGCCTCGGCGTTGCCGCCACCCAGCTCGCCAGATGGTGCGGCGCCCGCGTGATCGCCACTGCAGGATCCGATGAGAAATGCAGCCTTGCCTTGGAGAACGGCGCCGAGCACGCCATCAATTATCGCGACGAGGAATGGCCGGAGCGCGTTAAGGCACTGGCGCCCGAGGGAGTGGACATGGTGTTCGATCCGGTCGGGGGTGAGACCAGTCTGCTCAGCATCCGCCGGCTCGCCTGGGGGGGGCGCCTGATGTTGGCCGGCTTTGCCAGCGGGGCGCCGGCATCGATCCCCGCCAATCATCTCTTGGTGAGGGCCGCTTCCGCGATTGGCGTCTTTTGGAGCTTCGACAAGGAAGCTGCGACCATCTCGGCAATTCAGAAGCAGCTTGTCGATCTTGCCGTCGACCGACATGTCCGCCCCCATCTCTGGCGGGTTGTCGATCTCGACGACTTGAAGCATGGCCTCGAATCTCTGGAGAGCGGCAAGACCAGCGGGAAAGTCATACTGAACGTGTCCGAATTCTGATTCATTGGAGATCGGATAGCGCCGCCGGAGCTCGTTAGCCGGCACCGCTTCCGATTGGGGGGAAAGAAAATCAGCATGGCAAAGCGACTTGGCAACGGGGCTGAGCCGGACAGGCTTACCAAGCGCGACTGGGTCAGTGCGGCGCTTGCCGAAGTCGGCCGCGGTGGCGTCGCCAACGTCAGGATCGAAGCGATCGCGCGGGAGCTGGGGGTCACGAAGGGCAGTTTCTACTGGCACTTCAAGGACCGCGATGCACTTCTCATAGAGATGCTTCGCTTCTGGCAGGAAACTTCGACCCTCCGTGTCGCCACGTTCATTCAGACGAACATCCAGGACCCGCGTGAAAGATTGTCCTTCCTGATGAAAGTCGCGTCCGAAGACAGGGCCGACATCCCCGGCGGCGCGATCGAGCATGCCTTGCGGGAATGGGCGCGCAGCTCCGAGATCGCCCGCCGCACCCTCTCCGAAGTGGACAGCGAGCGCCTCGCCATCATGACGGAGATCTACGTCGATCTCGGAATGTCACTGGCGCGTGCGAAGGCGGCGGCGCTTCTCGCTCTCTCGCACCTGATCGGCGTTAACGTTATCCACCGCGACGTCGGGCGGCAGGCCCTGCGCGCGCAACTGGAAATCTGCCTCGAATTTCTGCTGAACCTCCCCGATGCGATGCGTTGAACCGGCATCGACGATTTACGGCCCTTCCAGCGGGGCGCTATGAGCGCAGAGCGAAAACCCTATCGGGAGGTACGCTCGCTGGAGCGCGGCCTCGCGCTGCTGGATGCAATGGGGGACCTCGGCTGGTCGAGCCCTTCTGAACTTGCGCGCAGCACCGGCATCGACCGTTCCACCGTCTACCGGCTGCTCAGCACGCTCGTTGCCGCCGGCTATGCGGTGCGGCGATCCGATAACGGCCGTCATTTCCTCGCCGCAAGCTCGGCAGCATCGGCTTGGGGATCAGAAGCGACGATGTCGTCCTCCAGATCGCTCAGGAGGAGCTCGACAGGCTGGTGACGGACATCGGCTGGCCGAGCGACTATGCCGCCCTGGTCGCGGGACGGTTGACGATTCACGCCTCGACGCATCGGCGACGACGATGACCTTCTTCCGCAGACTCGTGGGCCAGCATCGCCCGCTCCTTCGCTCCGCTCTCGGGCGCGCGCTGCTCGCGGCAATGTCCCTGTCCGAGCTCGACCAGGCGCTGGACTCCGTGCGTGCGGTCGGCGGCGAGGATGCGGCAGACATAATCGACCGGAAGGCGCTGCAGGACATATTGGAGCGGGTACGGGAGCGCGGCTACGGCTTTAGCGAGGGCCTGATCGACTCCAACATCAGCGCAGTCGCGCTCCCCGTACACCGGAGGTCTAGGGCGGTCGGCACGGTGAACATTGTCTATTTTCGCTCCGCCCTATGCACCGGAGCCGCAGCCGCGACCCTGCTTCCACCGCTGCGCCGCTGCAGTGCTGCGATCGAGCGGCGATTGGACGAGCAGTCGGACATCCCCTGACGGCGTTCGCATAGTGAAACAATCAGGACTCTCCGGTTGAAGTCGGAGCTGACCGGGCCAACAGCTGTTCGAACGAAGCGGATTTCAACGCCTTGGAATGGAGTGGATGGCCGGCATGGGTGTGAGGAGAGGCGCGGATTTATCTGGAAGGGCTGCGGAAGAGTGCCCGGGACGTCTGGGTGGGCGGAGAGCGCGTTGCAAACGTCGCCGATCATCCGGCATTCGCGGCAGTCGCCCGGCAGCTCGCCGCCCTCTACGACATGCAGCAGGATCCCTTGTACGCTGACCGCCTCACCGGAACAGACCCGAAGACCGGCGAGCGTTGCGGCATTTCCTTCCTCGAGGCGCGCTCGGTGGACGATATCCGCCGTCGCCGCGAAGGAATGCGATTATGGGCCGAAGCGAGTTTCGGCCTGCTCGGTCGGTCGCCCGACTTCATGAACGCGACGCTCCTCGCCCTATGGGACAGCCGAGACTTCTTTGCGCAGGATGGAGGGCATTTCGCGGACCATCTGAATGCTTACTACCCCTTCGTGCGGGAGAATGATCTTTTTCTGAGCCACGCCCTCGTCACTCCGCAGAACGACCGCACCAAGGCGAGCCATGAGCTGGGCGATCTGCATCTTCGCGTCACGGGCGAGGTCGAAGGTGGGATCATCATGAACGGCGCGCGGATGATCGCGACGCTCGGGCCGGTGGCCGACGAGATCCTCATGTACAATCTTCCAGGCCTGAAAGCGGGTGACGAGGACCATGCGGTCATCTTCGCCATCCCGGCCGATGCGCCCGGACTGCGCCAGATTTGCCGCGAACCCTATACACTCGACGGCAGCCGTACAAGCTTCGACCACCCGCTTTCCACCAGGTTCGAGGAGAATGATGCGCATCTAGTCTTCAAGGATGTGTTCGTGCCTTGGAAGCGGGTCTTCTGCTATCGCAACGTCAAGGCGGCGGCGGAAATATATCCGCGCACCTCCATCCGCAATCACACCGCCTACCAGACGAATATCCGGGCGCTCGTGAAGATGCAGCTTGCGGCCGGCCTCGCAATGTCCGTCGCACGGGCCACGGGCGCTGACACATTCCTGCATGTCCAGCAATGCCTGGTGAATGCATTGGCTTCGTGGAGCATTTGAAGAGTGGCCTCGCCCGCGCGGAGGCCGAGGCCGAAAGATTGGCATCGGGTACATGCCGGCCGCGTTGGCGCCGCTTCACAATCTGCGAATCATGATGGCCAAGGCCTACCCGCGGGTCATTGAAGTGCTGCAGACGATTGGGGCCGGCGGGTTCATGTTGATGCCGTCGGGTGCGGATTTCGGTGTGTCGGAACTCGTGGGTGATACCGGAAAATATTATTGCGGCGTCAACGTCTCCTCCCTCGATCGCGTGCGCCTCTTCAAGCTGGCTTGGGACCTTGCAGGTGAAGCCTTCGGGCAGCGGCTCGTCCAATATGAGCGTTATCATGCGGGCGATCCGATTCGCAATCTCGCGGGTGTCTACCTCGCAGTGGACGGCACCGATTACCAGCGCCTTGTGGATGCCGCACTTGCGCTCGCAGGAGATCCGGATGGCGAAGCGCAGCAGGTGGAGTGCGCGGCATGACCTGGGCGGTCCTTCGGCGGGGGGATGTCGGTCCCGGTCATCGATCCGACGCTGTTCCGCTCGACCATGGGCCATTTTCAGACGGGGGTATCCGTCATGTCAACGCGGGACGGGGAGGGAAGGCCCTATGGCATCACGGTCAGCTCCTTCGCCTCGCTCTCGCTCGATCCGCCGCTTGTGCACTGGAGCCTCCGCCGCGGCGCCTTCTCGTACCCGCTTTTCAGCGAGGTCCGCCTTTTCGCGGTGAGCATCCTCGCTGACGATCAGGAGGAGGTTTCCCGCCGTTTCTGTGCCAGCGAGGACCGTTTCGCAGGCCGGACCTTATCGAAGTCGAATTCCGTCAGGGCTATCTTGACGCGGAGGGGGTCAAGACACGCTATCTGATGAGCGGCTCCGAAGACAAGCCGCTTCTCCTACTCCTCCACGGTACGGGCGGGCATGCAGAAGCCTATGTCCGCAATTTCCGCGCGTATGGGGAGCATTTCTGGACCGTCGCCTTCGATGCGGTGGGGCACGGCTATAGCGACAAGCCGCAGATCGAGTATGAGATTCCGCAATATGCCGCGCACGTCTTGGCGGTGATGAAGGCGCTGGGACGCAATCGCGCGCTCTTATCGGGGGAGTCACTAGGAGGTTGGATTGCCTCCTATATGGCCATTCACCATCCGGAAGCGGTCAAGCGGCTCGTGCTCAATACGACTGGTGGTTGGACCGCCCATCCGGAAGTCATGGAGCGGATCAAAACCCTGTCGATGAGGGCGGTCGAGCAGCCCGACTGGGAATTCATCCGGAAGCGCCTCGAACTGCTGATGCACGATCCGGCGAAGGTGCATGACGATCTGATCGCCACTCGCCAGACCATCTACTCGCAGCCGGGCTATTCCGAAGTGATGAACGACATCCTCTGCCTTCAGGTGATGGAGATAAGAAGGCGGAACATGTTCACGCCCGAGGATTATGCGCGTGTTGCCGCTCCGACTTTGGTGCTCTGGACCTCGCACGATCCGACCGCCACCCCGATTGAGGGCAAGCAGATCGCGGACATGATCCGGGGCGCGCAATTCGTTGTAATGCCCGAATGCGGGCACTGGCCGCAGTTCGAGGATCCTGACAGGTTCAATCGCATCCATATCGACTTCCTGCTCGGCCGCCAGGTCGAACCGATCGGCTGACGGCGGTGTCATTCGCGCTCGCCTGCGCTTCTCACTCTCCGGTGATGCTGGACCGATCGCTCGCGGTCGAGGAGACTTGCGAGGCTGTTCGCGGTTCATTCGAGCGGATGAAGACCTTCATCGAGGTCTTCTCGCCGGAGCTTATCGTCCAGTTCTCGCCCGATCATTTCCACGGCTTCAGTTATGCCTTGATGCCGAGCTTCTGCGTCGGCGCCGAAACGCGTGCCTATGGCGACTGGTCGATTCGCGCCCAGCCGCTTCCGGTTGCCACGGACAGCGCCCTCGCCCTCCTCGAAGCCGTGCGCGAGGCAGAAATCGACGCAGCGCTCTCCTACGACATGGTCGTCGATCACGGTTTCGTCCAAATGTGGGACCTGCTGTTCGGCCGCTCCCATTCATATCCGCTCGTCCCATCTCCGTGAATTGCGCGGCGCCACCGCTTCCCACCTACCGCCGCGCGAGCTGCTGGGGGAGGCGGTCGGCCGGTTTGCGAGGAGCCATGGCAAGCGCATTCTCTTTGCGGCGTCAGGGGGATTGTCGCACGACCCGCTGGTGCCGAGGATCGAAACCGCACCGCCTGACATACGCGCCCGTCTGGTCGGGGCCGTGCACATGACCCCTGCGCAGCAGGCGCAGCGGGAAGGGCGCATTGCCTCGGTAGCGGCGGCGGCGCTGAAGGGCGAGGGCCGGTGAGGCCGCTAAACCCGGTCTGGGACGCGGAGGTTCTCGACTACCTCACCAGGCAGGACTGAGGCGACTCTTGACGCCTTCGACGCGGACGAGGTGGACCGGATCGCAGGGTCGGGGGCCAACGAGTTACTTACTTGGGTGGCAGCCACGGCGACAATGGCGGGCGCTGCGCCATTCGAAGTGGTCCAGCGGGACTATGCGCCTGCTCCGGGCTGGATCGCCGGAGTGGCACATTTCGGGGCGCTCGCTCTGATCGAGGGGAATTCCGCTTGACAGTCACCGACGCTATTGCAACATACGGGACCGTATAGTTAGTCGTTCTGAGAGTACCGCAACCCAGCGCGGGGCCGAGACATACGGGTGGTGGAGGCTTCAGAGAAGGCCTAAGGGGAGGAATAAAAAGATGCGTTTCCGGACTATCGCGTATTCAGCAGCCTTCTTGTCTTCCGTCAGCGCCAGCGCCATGGCGCTCGCCCAGGCTGCGCCGCCCGATCCCGCTGGCGAGCAGGGAGCCACCGATGTCGCGACCACACCGGCCGCGCCGCCGACTGAGGCGAGGGAGAGCGGCATTGCCGACATTGTGGTCACCGCGACCCGCCGCGAGGAGCGTCTGCAGGACATTCCCGTCACCGTCACTGCCATTGCCGGCAGCAGTATAGCCGAGGCTGGCGTGCGGGAAGTCCGGACTCTCACGCAGGTAATCCCGAATTTCAACGGTGGCCGCAACCAAAACGTCATGCAGCCGAGCATCCGCGGCGTCGGTTCGAGCGGCACCTCCGTAGGTGACGAGGCGAACGTCGCCGTATATGTCGACGGCGTCTACCAAGGCGATCCCTATTCGACTCAGATCGACCTGGTCGAAGTCGCGCGAGTAGAGGTGCTTCGCGGTCCCCAGGGCACCGTCTTCGGCCGCAATGCAACCGGGGGCCTCGTCAACGTGATCACTCCGGACCCGAGCTTCCAGACCCGAGGCCGGGTCTCAGCCCGGTACGGGCGCATGCGCGAGGATGCAAGCGACATAGACCTGCGCGGTTACTTCACCGGCGGCCTAAGCGAAGCCGTCGCGGCGGATCTCGCGCTTCTTTACCGCAAGAACGACGGCTACATCACCAATGTCACCGGTGGGGAGCCATTCGGTGAGACGCGGGTTGCATCCGTGCGCGGCAAGCTTCTCTTCGAGCGGGATGGCGCCAGCGCGGTTATTACAGCGGCATATGTCGATAGCGATGATGAGACCGCATCTGCGCAACCCTTCCGCGGAAATACTACGGGCGCGGCTTTCGCAGGGGTGATTGTACCAACCGAGCCTTGGAATGCCTCGCTCAGCGCACTTCCTATTTCCGACTATAACCGGATCGATCTTTCCCTGCGCACGCGCTTTGAACTTGGTGCCGTAAGCCTGGAAACCACCAGCGCCTATATGAAGACGCAGGTCCACCAGGTGGCCGATTCCGACGCGTCCAATATCCGCCTCGGGGACACGGACATGCGTGTTTTTCCGCGCACACTAACCCAGGAAATTCGCCTACTCTCTACCGGCAATGGTCCGCTTACCTGGATCGCTGGTCTTTACGGCTATTTTTTAGACGGAACTCAGCCGGTCACCATCGTCAACAGAGCCTCCCCCAGCGCTCCCATAGTCCCGCTCAAGCTATCGCCGACAGCTGGGACATCCTCCTATGCGGCGTTTGCAGAAGGAACCTATCGCTTTGGTACCTCAGTATACCTAACGCTTGGCGGCCGACACACAACGGAGGAGCGGCGGTTTTCACAGAAGGTGAATGGCAATCAGTTGCCCTTCGGCGAGGTCGAGGCGGATTTCAACAAATTCACATATCGTGCAGCCCTTCGCTATGAGTTCGCGGAGGATGCTAATCTCTACGCTAGCTACGGCACTGGTTTCAAAAGCGGTGTCTTTAATACCTTCGGCACCTCGCCCACGGCGGTTCGACCCGAAACCATTGAGGCGGCAGAGATCGGCCTGAAGGCCGATCCGACGCGATGGTTGCGGACGAATATCGCGCTCTTCCATTACAACTATGATGACCTGCAAGCGACGGCCCGCGCGGCAGATAACTCGTTTATTCTTCAGAATGCCGCGACCGCAAAAATCTACGGCGGCGAGTTCGAAGCGACCGCCGTCCCAGTGGACGACCTAACCCTTCGCCTAGCGCTTGCCTATACTCACGCCGAATATGAAAAGTTTCCCAACGCGCAGGTCTTCACGCCGCGACCGACCGGCGGGAATATCGTAAGCTCTACCGACGTTTCCGGAAATCGTCTCGTCCGTACCCCGGAATTCACGATCAACCTCGGCGGAAACTATGGCTTCGACATGGGAGGCGGACGCGGGCACATCGCCGGCAATCTCTTCCGCAGTTCGCGCGTTTATTACGACTATCTGAACGCGCTTTCGCAGGATCCCTACACGATGCTGTCGGGCGAGGTTGGCTGGACCACGGCTGGAGAGCAGGTGACCTTCCGCCTGTTCGCCAGCAACCTCACCAATGCCAAGGTCGCACAGCAGATCTCACCAGGTCCGCAGGGCACCTACATCATCTACGAGCGCCCCCGCCGCGTGGGCATCGGGATCGACTACCGATTCTGACCCGGGAGCAACGTTCCATCCCCTGGGGGTGGCGTGCCGGCTAAACGGGCCCCGCCGGTGCCTTTGGGGAGACGCCAGGTTGATCCACACCGTCACCATCATCGGGGCCAGCCTTGCCGGCAGCCGAGCCGCCCAAGCCCTGCGCGAGCGCGGTTTCGATGGCCGGGTCGTCCTGATCGGCGAAGAGCCACAGCACCCTTATCAGCGGCCGCCACTGTCTAAGGATTATCTGTGGCCGGGCGCGAATGAATCCGCGATCCTCTTGCGCAGTGAGGATTGGTATGAAGCCAATCGCATTGAGACGCTGCTCGGTGCCAAGGCCGACCGCATTGACCTTCGCTCGCGGACAGTCCGGTTTTCCGATGGGCGCAGCCTGCAGACCGATATCATGCTGCTCACAACCGGCTCCCGACCGCGTCGCCTGGCGGCGCTGCATGGCGCCGGGAACGTCCATTATCTGCGCACGCTCGACGATGCGGCAAGGCTGGGAGCGGCCCTGAAACCGGGTGCACGTATCGTCGTAATTGGAATGGGCGTGATTGGCGCCGAGGTCGCCGCGACCGCCACACGCGCCGGCGCAAGTGTCGTGGTCGTCGAACCGGCGGCGACCCCCATGTTGCGTAGCTTAGGGAGCATTGCCGGCACCTGGCTCGCTCGCACTCATGCCGAACGCGGAGTGAAGGCCTTTTTCAAGCGAAAGCCCGATCGCTTCGACCTCGAGGGCGGCATGGTCCGCGCCGTCCACCTCGATAGCGGCGAGCGGCTCGACTGTGACGCGGTCCTCGTTGGCATTGGGGTAGAGCCTGCCAGCGAACTTGCCGAGGAGGCGGGGCTGGAGGTCGACAACGGCATCGTCGTCGACACTCGTTCCGCGACTTCCAATCGGTCCGTCTTCGCAGCGGGGGACGTTGCGAACCCGCCAGGCTTTTTCGGCGGCCGTGCACGGCTCGAGACCTTCCATAATGCGGCGGCCCAGGCCGAAGTCGCGGCGGCGTCCATTCTCGGCGAGGATGTGAATTGCAGGCAGCCTTGCACATTCTGGTCGGACCAGTTCGAATTCAACATTCAGTGCTCAGGCCGCGTCCGCGACGAATCCGACGCCGTTGTCCGCGGCAACGTATCGGAGGACGCGTTCTCCATCTTCTACCTTGCCGAAGGAATCCTGGAGGGGGTGGTGACAGTGAACCGGCCTGCGGACATGGCGGTCGCAAAGAGGATGATCCTCGCGCGCAGGAGCTTCGATCCAGGTGCTCTCGCGGATGCGTCAGTACCGCTCAGGGCGCTTCTGACGTCACCAACCTCTTAAGGAATTCTATGCCTTGTCTATTGAACGGGCTTTGGGCGGCGGAGGCGACGAGTCAGCCGATCCAGCCCTTGACCTGCCCCACCCGGACCTGAGCATTGAGAATGCTTACGCTATTGCGAAGCTGACGCGGCGGCACCGTGGACAATGACAGCTCGGCTATGAGCTTGGCTATACCAGTTCGGCGATACGCGAGCAGAATGAACACGGCGAGGTGCGCTGCAAGGCCGGGATCCAGCGTGTTCCCCGTCAGCACCTATGGGCCCAGATTTGAGGTTGTAA
>JBBSIZ010000037.1:0-31511 GCA_038257735.1 Sphingomonadales bacterium
TTCGTTGCCATTCTCGATTTGCGATATGGTTTTCTGGCCCGTCCCGCTTTGATCGGCCAATTCCTGTTGCGTCAGGCCCCGGCGCAAGCGCTCCTCGCGAATGAGGACGCCCAGCTGCCGTGCCGATCTGATTGACTGCGTTATGACCACCTCTGCGACGGTCATACCCCTTAGGGCATACAGGTACAATATCCCTTGAAGGGCATAATCGCAATCCATGCCTTACAGGGCATAACACAACTTTATACCCACTAAGGTATAAGGCTATGCCGATGGGAGCAGGGAGGCCATGGGCGATAAGGCAGTCGCCGATCTTGGGAGGGAGATATGGTGCCGCTTGGGTGACTCGAACACCCGACCCCATCATTACGAATGATGTGCTCTACCAGCTGAGCTAAAGCGGCGCTCCTTGGGGGAGGTGCGCGCGTCTATCAGCGGCGGCGGGCGATGACAAGTGACGCTCCCGGCCAAAAACAGAGACCGGATTCGCCAGGCTCGAACACGTTCACAAACCTTAACGGTTTTTCAACCACGTCCGGTGCAAAAGCTCAGCCTGTTGGGGAGCATGAGGACCGCCTGATGGACAGCCTGCGGGCATTTGACGACCAGACGGACCATGGCGTCGCGGAGGATGACGGCGGCATCGAGGTGCCGCCCGAAATCGGTCTCGACGAGCGGCGAATGCACGTTCGGGCCTATAATTACTGGGTCTCGCTCCTCGACGGGCGCGCCTATCCGTCGATCAAGGCGCTCGATCCGGAGGCGCTCGGCGACTTCGGTCCGAACAGCGTCCTGCTCGATTTCTCGGAAGGCGGCGACGATCCCAGTATCGCCTGGCTCGGAGACGCGCTTCGCGAGGAATGCGACCTGATCGGCGACGTCCGCCGGATCAGCGAAGTTCCCAAGCGCTCGCTCCTCTCCAGGCTCACCGACCATTATATGCAGATCATCGCCAACAAGGCGCCGATCGGCTTCGAGGCGGAGTTCGTCGGCCAGCGCGGCAAGAACACCATGTATCGCGGCATATTGATGCCTTTCTCCTCGACCGGGGAAACGATCGACTTCATCTACGGGGTGATCAACTGGAAGGAGATCGCCGACAGCGCGACCGCCTCCGCCATCGCCCAGCAGGCCTCGACCGCGCTCGCCGCCGCCGCTCAGCCCGGCGCAGGCCCGGTCTGGGCCGACGGCCCCAATGCCGAGCCGCTCGAGCTCGATACGCCGGCCGCTCCCTCCTGGCCGGCCGCTCCCTCCTGGCCGGCCGCTCCCTCCTGGGAAGAGCCCGAGCTCGATCTCGACGCCGGCCTCGCCAACCGCCTCGGAATCGCCCGGGACAGCGCCGACGCCGCCCGCGGCGCCGACCAGCGCAGCCGCGCCGCGCTCTATCGCGCCCTCGGCCTCGCCTACGATTTCGCCCTCGCCGCCGAAACGGATCGCGAAGGCTATGCCGAATTGCTCGACGATGCCGGGCTCAAGGTCCAGGCTCGGGCGCCGATGACCCCGGTCGTCAAGCTCGTCTTCGGAAGCGATTACGACAAGGGCCGGCTCACCGAGTTCGCCGCCGCCCTGAGCTGGGCGCGCCGACAGGAGCTTCCGTCCGGAATGCTTCGCGAGCGGCTCGAAAGCGACGGCCTCAAGACCCTCGTCCAGGCCGAACGCCGAGCCCGCCGCCCCGAGCCGAAGCCCGATTCGGGCGAGAAGGCGCGCGAGACCCTGCGCTCCGTCCGCCCACTCGGCCATGTCGACATTCCCGGCGAGGCGGAGTTCGTCCTCCTCATCGCCCGCCGCGACGAAGTCGGCGGCCTGGCGGTGCTGGCGCCGGTCGCGGACGAGGCGATGCTCGAGCGGGCGATAAGGAAGGTCGGGGCCTAATCTTGCCTCCCCATCGCCGGAGGGGAGGGGGACCATGCGAAGCATGGTGGAGGGGTAGAAGGCGCCGGCCAAGAGGATCGCGCTCGAACCTTCCACGTCCAGGCCGGCTACCCCTCCACCACATTTCATGTGGTCCCCCTCCCCACCGCTTCGCGGCAGGGAGGCAAGGTCAGGCGGTCACGCCTTCCCTGCACTTCATCAGCGGCTGGATCCGGGTCCCGAAAGCCTCCGTGCCTTGGATAAAATCGTCGAAAACGAGCAGCACCCCGCCAGTGTTCGGAACCGTGCTCGCCTCGTCTAGCATCCGGGCGACGCTTTCATAGGAGCCGACCAAAGTGCCCATGTTCAGGTTCACCGCGCTCTCCTTATCGGCGAGCTGGCGGACGTTGGTGGTGGCGCTGATCTTGTCGGCCGCGCCCTGGAAGCCGAGCCAGGCCACCGCTTCCTCGTCCACGCCCTCGCGATAGGAAATCCATTTTTCCATCGCTTCCTCGTCGGTCTCGGCGGCGATGACCATGAAGAGGGCGTAGATCCGGACGTCCCGGCCCGTCTTCGCGGTGGCCGCCATCAGCCGCTCGTTATTGGGCGCGAAGGCCGCCGGAGTGTTGACGCCCTTGCCGAGGCAGAAGGCGTAATCCGCATATCGGGCGGAGAAAGCGAGGCCCTCGTCCGACGAACCGGCGCAAATGATCTTCATCTCGCCTTCCGGAACCGGCCTCACCCGGCAATCCTCCATTTGATAATATTCGCCCTTGAAGTCGGAGGCCCCGGTCTCCCAAAGCTCCCTCAGTATTTGGGCATATTCGCCGAGCATCGTGTAGCGGTTGCGGAAATGCTCGTCGCCGGGCCAAAGCCCCATCTGGCTATATTCGGGACGCTGCCAGCCGGTGATCAGGTTGAGCCCGAACCGGCCGTGGCTGATCGAATCGATCGTGTTGCACATCCGGGCCGCGAAGGCGGGCGGGATGACGAGGGTCGGGCAGGTCGCATAGATTTTAATCTTCTCCGTGACCGCCGCGAGCCCGGCCATCAGGGTGAAGCTCTCGAGCCCATATTCCCAGAACTCGGTCTTGCCGCCGAAGCCCCTCAGCTTGATCATCGAAAGCAGGAAATCGACTCCGTATTTCTCTGCGCGTTGGGCGATGTCCTTGTTGAGGTCGAAGCTCGGCATATACTGGGGCGAGTTCTCGCTGATCAGCCAGCCATTGTTGTTGATCGGAACGAAGATACCGATTTCCATGGCTGTTCAGCTCCTCAGGAATTCAAGGACGAGTGCGTTGAAGGCGTCGGGGTCGGTGACGTTGCAGGCGTGGCCGCCCCAGGACAGGCGCTCGACCGCCGCATTTGCGAGCTCGCCCGCCAGCAACTCCGAGCAATGGGCCGGGACGAGCATGTCGTCCGTGGCGGCGACGAGCAGGGTTGGGCAGGCCGGTCCGGGCCGAAGCTCGAAGGCCCGGGCCGCGGCGATTCGTTTCTCCAGGGTCTCGACCGGAGGAAGGCGCTCGAGCTGATGCTCCGCCTCGATGTCGAGCATCCCCGAATTCATCGAGCTCCACCCGGCCGGGTAGAGGAAGATCGGCTGGGACCGGACATAGGCTTCCGGGCCGCTCGAACGGAGCAGGTCCAGCCGGACGTCGAAGCAGCGCTCGGTGTGCGGATCGAGCCTCGGCCAGCCGTTGACGATCACTCTTTTGGCCAGGACTCTTCCGAGCTCGAGCCCGATCAGTCCGCCGATCGCGTGGCCGACGAAGGCGGGACCCTGGATTTTAAGCTCGTCCATCAAAGCGACGAGGTCCGCGGCCATGGCGGCGATCGACGCCGGGCCGTCGGCAAGCGATCCGCTTCGGCCGGTCCCGCGATGATCGTAGACCAGGACCCGGTGGCGGCTCGACAGCGCCGCCAGATTGGGAGCCCAATAGGAGCCCGCGCCGCCGAGACCCGGCGAGAGGATCAGGACCTCGCCATGGTCGGGGCCATGCCATTCGTACCAAAGGCCCGCGGCGTTCGGCATCAGGCGATATGCGCCACGGAGGCGATCTCTACGACGAGGCCCGGCTTAACCAGCCCGCACTGGATGCAGTAGCGCGCCGGCTTCGCGCCCGGAAAATATTCCGCATAAACGGAGTTCATCGCCGGATAATCGGCCCAGTCGGTCAGGAAGATGTGGTTGAAGGCGACGTCGGCCATCGTCGCGCCCGCCGCCTCGAGAGTGATCCGGATCGTCTCCAGCACGTGCCTGGTCTGCGCCTCCGCGTCGCCCGGATGGAGAATGGAGCCGCCCGGCCCCAGGGCGAGGGTCCCCGACACGTAGACCGTGCCGCCCGCCTTGGTCGCGGCCGAATAAGGCGCGATCGGGGCCGGAAATCGCGGCGGGTTGATCGGTTCGAACGGCATTCATTCCTCTCCTGATATCTGCCCGAATGCCCCGCAGAAATCGGCCACGGTAGAGACCCAGCCGAAAAAGGTCTCGACATTGTAGACGCTGGCTTTTTGAACATAGTCCGGCCCGGCCTGGTGGGTCGCGTCTTCCAGCATGATCCCGAAATATTCGAGGAAGAAGCCGTCGCGCAACGTCGATTCTACGCAGACGTTGGTGGCAATCCCGACGAGCACGATGTTCCGGATCCCGCGCGAGCGGAGCACCGAATCGAGCTGCGAGTTGAAGAAGCCGGAATAGCGGGTCTTGGGCAGGACGATGTCGCCCGGCTTCGGCGCCAGCGCCTCGACCAGCGCATGATCCCAGCCGCCACGGGCGAGCAATTTGCCCTGAAGCTCCGGCCGCGCCCGCATCGTCTTCAGGGCGTTCGACTTGTGCCAGTTGGGCGAGCCCGGCCCGCCCGCCTCGACATAGGCCTCGTCCCAGCCGTTCTGGAAATAGACGATCGTCAGGCCGGCGCCGCGCGCGGTTTCCACCACCCTGGCGCATTGCCCGACCACCGCGCCCGCACCGCCGATGTCGAAGCCGGCGAGATCGAGATATCCGCCCGGCGAGGCATAGGCGTTCTGCATGTCGACGACGATCACCGCCGTCTCCTCTGCCGCAACCCGGATCGGCTCCGGGCGCGCGGGGAGGGTGACGAGCCGCCGGGATCTGGTTTCGTTGGTCGTGTCCACGGTCATGGGGGGTGAGTGTTGACCGGAAGTGGCCGCCGCACAAGCCACTCGTCGTCAATCGGGCCAGCCGCCGCGAAACGCGAATTCCTCCATTGGCTTCCTGCCGCTCAAAACCTCCCGAGCCCGCAAATTCTCCGGCAGCGCGGCCGGATCGCCCCTCCGCCCGACCGCCGCCGCCGCCTCGATCCGATAGCGCTCCGGCACTTCCAGTTCCTCCCGCGCCCGCTCGAAATCCACGCCCGACATACCATGCGCCTGATAGCCCATTCGGGTCGCCTGCAGAGCGAAGCAGGCCCAGGCGGCACCGGCATCGTAGCTATGGGTGTGCGAGGTCGCCGGCTGGCCGGCTTTGTCGGTAACGGGCAGGGTGTCGGAGAGGATGTAGACCAAAACCGAGGCGCTCTGCGCCCAGCTTCGGTTGAACGGGATGAGCAGGTCGAGGAACCGCTCCCAGTCATTATCACCGCGCCGGGCGTAGAGGAACCGCCAGGGCTGCGAGTTGAACGCCGACGGCGCCCACCGCGCCGCTTCGAACAGGCTCAGCAGATCCTCTTCGGGCATTTCCGATCCGTCATACGCCCGCGGCGACCAGCGCTCGAGGAACAGGGGGTCGACGGAGTGGTCGGCTTGGCGGGACATATGCTCTCCTAATCCTCCCCATCGAAAGATGGGGAGGGGGACCATGCGAAGCATGGTGGAGGGGTAAAGGGCGAGCCGGCTCGGTGGTTCCCGCTCGATCCTCGGAGGACGGCGCCTTCTACCCCTCCGCCACATTGCGGGTGGTCCCCCTCCCCGTCTGGCGATGGGGAGGATGATGCAGGGGTTGCCCCTCTTCGCCACCGGGGGCATAGGGCGCGCGACTATTCCGACGGCGCCGCGCGCCGCCTCTTCGGGAGCCAATTATGAATTCCGACAGCAACGTCGCGGACCCCTCCGCCGCCGACGTGCAGATCGTCGACGCCCTCGCTTTCGCCCTCGTCGACGGCGCCCTTCCCGGCGAGCTCGCCCAGTTCAGCGATTCGGACCGGATCGCCGCCGCCGAGTTCATCGCCGAATGCGCCGCCGGCCGTCCGCCGGGCATAGCGCTCGTCCGGGTCGAGCCGCAGGGCGGGGCGCTCGGCCAGCGCCGGATGCGGATCGGGGTGGTCAACGACGACATGCCTTTCCTCGTCGACAGCGTCGCCAACACGCTCGCCGCCCGCAACCTCACCGTCCACCGGCTCCTCCACCCGGTCGTCTGCGTCGAGAGGGACGAGACCGGAACTCTCACCGCCGTCGAACCCGCCTGCGACGAGCCGGAGCGGCGGGAATCGATCATGTATCTGGAGGTCGACCGCGCCGACGCGCGCGGCCGGCGAGAGATCCTCGCCGAGCTCCACCGGGTCCTCGCCGACGTCCGCTCCGCGGTCACCGACTGGCGGGCGATGCAGGCGCGGATGCGCGCCGACGCCGACGCCGCGGGCGACGAGGAAGGCGCCGCCTTGCTGCGCTGGTTCGCCGACGGAGCGATGACCTTGCTCGGCTACGAGGTCGAGCGGCCGGACGGCCGGCCCACCGACACGCTCGGCCTGTTCCGGATCCCCGGCGAGCCGACCGACCCGGGCGGAGCGCTGGGCGCGATTCGCTATTTCGAGAAGGGCGGCGACGTGCCCCTCCTCGCCAAGGCCGAACGCCGGGCCTCGGTCCACCGCCGGGTGCCGCTCGACCTCGTCGTCGTTCCGGTCAGGGAAGACGGCAAGATCACCGGCATCGGAGTCCATGCCGGCCTCTGGACCAGCGAGGCGCTGAGCGCGCCCGTCGAGGAAGTGCCTTTGCTCCGCCGCCGGCTCCAGCAGCTCGAGCGCGAATTCGGCTTCGCTCCGTCCGGCCATAGCGGCAAGGCGCTCCGCCATGCCGTCACCGCTTTGCCGCACGACCTCCTCGTCAGCCTCAGCGTCGAGGCGGTGCGCGAGCTCGTCACCACCGCCATGTCGCTTGCCGACCGGCCGAGGCCGACCCTCGCCCTCGTCCGCTCGATCCTCAACGGCAACATGTTCGCCTTCATCTGGCTTCCGCGCGACGAGCTGACGACCCGGCGGCGGCTCGCCATCGGCAAGATGATCGAGGAAGCCTCGCAAGGGCGGATCTCCAACTGGTCGGTCGAACTGGGCGACGGCGATCTCGCCCTCATCCGCTACACGCTCTACGTCGGGCCGGACGCCCCCAATCCCGACGTCGCCGAGCTCGACCGCCGCCTCGACGAGATGGTTCGCGGCTGGGAGCCCTCGGTCGAGGAGGCGCTCGGCGAGCTGGTCGGACCGCAGCGCGCGACCCGGCTCGCTCTGTCCTATCTCGACGACTTTCCCGAAACCTATCGGACCGCGGTCGCTCCGGCCGAGGCGGCGAAGGACATTTTGCGGATCTGCGCGCTCGACGGCGCCGGCCAGCGCGGCGCCAGGCTCTACCGCCAGGCCGGGGACGGCCCGCAGCGGCTCCGGCTCAACACCTACCGCCTCGCCGAGGTCATCCCTCTGTCCGACGCGGTGCCGGTGTTCGAGAATTTCGGCCTCCGGGTGCTCGAGGAGCATCCCACCGCGCTCGACGACGGCCGGCTCGGCTACATCCACGAATTCCTGCTCGAGGTCCGGGCCGGCGACGCCGCCAAGGTGCTCGACCGGGCCGAGCTGGTCGAGCGCGCGATCGCCGAAGTCCTCGAAGGCATGGCCGAGAACGACGCCTTCAACCAGTTGCTCGTCGCCGCCGCCGTCGCCCCGCGCGACGTCGTCCTGTTCCGCGCCTGGTTCCGCTATCTGCGCCAGGGCGGCCTTTCCTATTCGATGCTGACGGTGGTCGAGGCTCTGCGGCGGGCGCCCGGAGTCGCCCACGGAATCATCGCTCTGTTCGACGCTCTTCACGATCCGAAGCTCAAGGGCTCGCGCGAAGCCGCGATCGAGGCGGCGGAAGGGACGATCCGCGACGGCCTTTCCCAGGTCGCCGCGATCGACGAGGACCGGATCCTGAGGCTCCTCCACGGAGTCGTCGCGGCGACCTTGCGCACCAACGCCTTCGCCCCGGCCGGCCGCGAGGCGCTCGCTTTCAAGCTCGACAGCGCCAGGGTTCCGAACCTGCCCCAGCCGCTCCCCTGGCGCGAAATCTGGGTCTATTCCCCGCGGGTCGAGGGAATCCACCTTCGCGGCGGCCCTATCGCCCGCGGCGGTCTCAGATGGTCCGACCGGCGCGACGATTTCCGCACCGAAATCCTGGGCCTGATGAAGGCGCAGCTGGTCAAGAACGCCGTCATCGTGCCCACCGGCGCCAAGGGCGGCTTCTATCCCAAGCATCTGCCGCCGCCCTCCGATCGCGACTCCTGGCTCGCCGAAGGGACGGAAAGCTACCGCATCTTCATGCGCGCCTTGCTTTCGATTACCGACAATATCGTCGGCAATAAGGTCGTCCATCCCGAGGGCATCGTCGTTCACGACGGCGACGATCCCTATTTCGTCGTCGCCGCCGACAAGGGCACCGCGACCTTCTCCGACATCGCCAACGCGATCGCGACCGAGCGCGGCTTCTGGCTCGGCGACGCCTTCGCGTCCGGAGGCAGCTACGGCTACGATCACAAGGCGATGGGGATCACCGCCCGGGGCGCCTGGATCTCGGTCCAGCGCCACTTCCGCGAGATCGGGATCGACGTCCAGTCGCAGCCCATTCGGGTCGCCGGGGTCGGCGACATGTCGGGCGACGTGTTCGGCAACGGAATGCTTCTGTCCAGGTCGATCAAGCTCGTCGCGGCCTTCGACCACCGCCACATCTTCCTCGATCCCGATCCCGATCCGGAGTCGAGCTGGGAGGAAAGGAACCGGCTTTTCAACCTGCCCCGGTCGAGCTGGGACGATTATAATCGCGAACTGATCTCGAAGGGCGGCGGGATCTTTCCCCGCGCTCAGAAATCGATCCCGCTTTCGCCCGAAATCCGGGCCCTTCTCGGCCTCGAGGCCGAGGAGACGGATCCCGCCACTTTGCTCTCCGCGATCCTCTCGGCGCCGGTCGACCTGCTCTGGTTCGGCGGCATCGGCACCTACATCAAGGCCAGGAGCGAGAGCAACGTGGAGGTCGGCGATCCCGCCAACGATTCCATCCGGGTCAACGGAGCGGAGCTACGGGCCAAGGCGGTCGGCGAGGGCGCCAACCTCGCCATCACCCAGGCGGGCCGGATCGAGTTCGCCGAGCTCGGAGGCCGGATCAACACCGATTTCATCGACAATTCGGCCGGAGTCGACTGCTCGGACAACGAGGTCAACATCAAGATCCCGCTCAACCGCGAGATGGGCGAGGGCCGGCTCAGCCTCGAGGACCGCAATGCCCTCCTCGCCGAGATGACCGACGAGGTCGCCGCGATCGTTCTCGAGGACAATCGGCTCCAGACCCTGGCCTTGTCCATCGCCGAGCGCAGCGGCGCGGCCGGATTGCCGGCCCTGCTCCGCGCCATGGAGCTGCTCGAAGAGGGCGGCCGGCTCAACCGCGCCGTCGAGGGCCTCGAATCGAACGAGGATCTGATGCGCCGCGCCCATGAGGATCGCGGCCTCACCCGTCCCGAGCTCGCCATCCTTCTCTCCACCTCCAAGATGGCGCTTCAGGCGGCGCTCGAATCCGGCAAGATCACCGAGGATCCGACGCTCACCCCGGAGCTTTGCGGCGCCTTCCCGGAAACGATGCGCGCCCGCCATGGCGACGCAATCCTTCAGCACCGCCTGCGCCGGGAGATCATCGCCACCAAGGTCGCCAACCGGCTGGTCAACCGGCTCGGGATCACCGCCACCTTCGCCCTCGCGGAGGAGGAAGGCGCCTCGTTCGGCCAGGTCGCCGCCGCCTTCGTCGCGGCCGAGCGCCTGTTCGGAATGCAGACATTCTGGGAGCGGCTCGACGGCGCCGATCTTCCCGAGCAGCTTCGGCTCGAATTGTTCGACCAGGCCAGCCAGGCGCTTCAGCTCCACATGGCCGACATTTTGCGCAACACCTCGGCGACGACCAAGATCGCCGAGATGGTCGACAATCTCGCGCCCGGCCTCAACGCCCTCGACGACGCGGTCGAAGGGCTTCTCCGCCGCGAGGTGGCGAGCGAGGCGGGCGAGCGCCGCCAGCGGCTGATCGATCTCGGAACGCCCGACGACATCGCCCGCAAGATCGTCCGCCTGTTCGAGCTGAACGGCGCGGTCGGGATCGCGGCGCTCGGCAAGCGCCTCGGGGTCGACGTGATCGGCCTCACCAACGCTTATACCCGTCTCGGCGAGGCGCTCGGCCTCGATTGGGCCCAGGGCGCCGCCAACCAGTTCCGGGCCAGCGATCAGTGGGAGCGGCTCCTGACCGCGAGCCTCGCCCGCGACTTCGAGCAGCTCCGCCTCGACTTCCTCCACAAGAAGCGCGGCAGCGATCCGATGCTTGCGGTCGACCAGTGGGTCGCGGCGCAAGGCGCCCGGATCGACCAGTTCCGCCGGGTCGTCGACCGGGTCCGCAACGCCCCCGTCACCACCGCCCCGATGCTCGCCCAGATCGCCACCCAGGCGCGGGTCCTGCTCGGCCGCTGATTTGCCTCCCCATGCAAAGTATGGGGAGGGGGACCATGCGGAGCATGGTGGAGGGGTAATCGGCGCGGACCTGTGCCAGCCACCCCTCCACCACCTTCGATAGTCCCTTCCCCCTCGAGCTGCGCTCGCTGGAAGGCGGAGCCGCCGCACGGCCTCCACAACCCAAATCAGCAACCGCCCAACCATGCCCGATTCGCCCCCGCCCAATCAGAACATGAAACATCCTATAATGCAAGTGGTGTTTTCCTAGAGGTTTTTCTCGCGCAGAAACAGCCAGATACGAACGGCGCTCGCAAGATTGGGTGGATCGCGATCCTCGAGTCGCGCCGCGTCGATTCGCGCCACCAGGGCGCTCAACGGCACCGCCTCCGCCGCCGCCGCCGCCTTCAGCGCCTCCCAGAAGACAGGCTCCAGGCTGATCGACGTCGAATGCCCGGCGATCATCACCGAGCGCTTGATCGGGCCGGAGGACGGGAGGGGCGCCGTCAACGGCACGTCGCCCCAGCGAAGGCTGGGGCCCCAGCGGGTGAAGGGCACCGGCGCCTTTCACCCCACGGGATCCCAGCCTTCGCTGGGATGACGCGCACCGCCGTCTCCGTCAATACATGTGCTGCCCGCCGTTGATGCTCAAAGTGCTCCCGGTGACGAACCCGGCTTCCTCGCCGCACAGGAAGACGACTCCCCGCGCGATCTCCTCCGCCTTGCCGAGCCGGCCGACCGGGATCTTGGCGACGATCTTGGCAAGCACGTCCTCGGGCACCGCAGCCACCATCTCGGTGTCGATATAGCCCGGCGCGATCGCGTTCACCGTCACTCCGGCGCGCGCGCCTTCCTGGGCCAGCGCCTTGGTGAAGCCGTGGATCCCCGATTTGGCCGCCGCGTAATTGACCTGCCCATATTGGCCCGCCTGACCGTTGATCGAGCCGATGTTGACGATCCGGCCGAACTTCCTCGATTGCATGCCCTCGAACACCGCCTTGGCCATGTTGAAGCAGCCGCCGAGATTGACGTCGATCACCTCGTCCCACGACTGGCGGGTCATCCGCTTCATCGTCCCGTCGCGGGTGATTCCGGCGTTGTTGACGAGCAGGTCGACCGGTCCGAGCTCGCTCTCCACCTGCCGCACTCCGGCCTGGCAGGCGTCGAAATCGCCGACATCCCATTTGCAAGCCTTGATCCCGGTACGCTCGGTGAACTCGCGCGCCTTCTCGTCATTGCCCGCATAAACGGCGGCGACGGTCACGCCCTGGTCGCGAAGCGCCATGCTGATCGCCTCGCCAATGCCTCTCGTGCCGCCGGTGACGATCGCAACGCGTGCCATATTTCTCTCCTGCTTTATGTTATGCGCGGCCCTTACGGAACGCTCCGCCAACCTTCAAGCTCGCGGCCCAATATGCTGCGCAGCATCCCCAGCCCGGCGGGGCTGTCGTTGAGGCAGGGAAGGTAGGCGAAATCGCTTCCGCCCGCCGCCAGGAAAGTGTCGCGGCCGCGTATCGCCAGCTCTTCCAGAGTCTCCAGGCAGTCGGCGGAGAAACCGGGCGCGAAGATCGCCACCTTGGTGACGCCCTCGCCCGGAAGCGCGGCGAGAGTCGCATCGGTCGCGGGCTCGAGCCATTTCGCCCGTCCGAAGCGCGACTGGAAAACGACCCTCAGCTCGCGCCCGCTCGCCTCGCTCAGAAGCCGGGCGGTCTTTCGGCAATGGCAATGATAAGGGTCGCCGAGCTCGAGCGTGCGCCGCGGCATCCCATGAAAGCTTGCCAGGATCGCCTGCGGCTCGAAGTCGAGAGCCGCCAGCCCCTCCTCCAGCCGAGCCCTCAGCGCCTCGATATAGGCCGGATCGTCGTGATAGGGCGGGAGGGTCCGCACCGCGGGCTGCCAGCGCAGCCGCCGGAGATGGGCGAAGGCCTCGTCGTTCGCCGTCGCCGTCGTCGCGGCGCAATATTGCGGGTAGAGCGGAGCGATCAGTATCCGCTCGCACCCTTGCGCCTTGAGGTCATCGATCTTCCCGGCGATCGCCGGCTCGCCGTAGCGCATGGCATGATCGACGACCGCATTCTCACCGAACGCCCCCTGAAGCGCCTTCGACTGCCGAGCCGTGATCGCGGCCAGCGGCGAGCCTTCGTCGGTCCACACCTGGCTGTAGGCGTGCGCCGACTTCTTCGGCCGGGTTCTCAATATCACTCCGCGAAGGATCGGCTGCCACACCAGCTGTGGGATTTCGATCACCCGCGGGTCGGACAGGAATTCCTTCAGGTAGAGGCGAACCGCTCCCGGCTCCGGCTTGTTGGGCGTTCCGAGGTTGATCAGCAGGATTCCGATCTTCGGCGCCGCAACCGGCGGATGGTCGGCGGGCGGCCTCATCCGCCGATCCGGAGCGGCAGCGAGCGAAGCCGCCTGCCCGTCAAGGCGTGGAGCGCGTTGGCGATTGCCGGCGCGGCGACCGGCACTCCAAGCTCGGTCGCGCCGCCCGGTTCTTCCTCGCTCTCCAGCAATTCCACTGTGACCTCCGGAGAGTCGGCGGCGGCCGGAAATCCGAAATGGCCGAAGCCGAGCGCCTCGGGCCGTCCGCGCTCGAAGCCGATCGCCTCGCCGGTGGCGGCGGCGATTCCGAAGATCAGCCCGCCCTCGACCTGCTGACGGACCAGGTCCGGGTTGACGATCCGCCCGCAATCGGCCGCGCACACGGCGCGAAGCACCCGGACGCTCTGCTCGGCCGTCACCTCGACCTCGACCAGCGCCGCGACATGGCTCCCAAAGGCGCTGTGGCAGGCGATGCCGAGCGCGCTTCCCGGCGCCCCGCCGTCCCAGCCGCCCAGGGTCGCCGCGGTCGTCAGGCAGCGCGCCAGCCGCGGATTGTCGCCGAGCATCTGCATCCGGAAGGACAGAGGCTCGATCCCCGATATCCGGGCCAGTTCGTCCATGAAACTCTCCGTGAAGAAGGCGGTGCAGCTGTGAGCGCCCGAACGCCAGCCGCCGACCCTGACGCCCGTCTCGGCCGGCAGATAATCGACCGCGACCGCCGGAATTGCATAAGGCGGCACCGCGCCCGCCGTCGGATCTCCGATCGCAGCCATCGCGCCGTGCCCCCCCCGCAGCCGCGCCTCCAGCTGCGCCCCGGTGTCGGGCGCCGCGATCCGCGCTTGCCAACCCAGGACGATCCCGCTTGGGTCGAGCCGGGCAAGCAATTGCGCCCGAGCCGGCGCCCGGAACGAATCCTGGACGCTCTCCTCGATCCGCGACCAGGTAAGCTGGACCGGCCGCTTCGTCCGCACCGCGAGCATCGCCGCCTGCTCGATCGCCCGAGTCTCCAGCTTCCGCCCGTAGCCGCCGCCGACCAAGGTCGGGTAGAGCGTCACCCGCCCCTCGCTCAGCCCCGAGACCCGCGCCGCCGCCGCCCGTGCCAGACCCGGCGCCTGGGTCGGAGCCCAAATCTCAAGCCGGTCGCCGCTCAGCCGGGCGGTCGCCGTCAACGTTTCCAGAGGCGCGCTGGCGGCCGGCCCGGCGCCGTAATGGCCGCGAAGCACGCTCCCGCCCTCGAACGCGCCGGCAAGGTCGCCGCGGCTGTAGACCCGGCGCCCTTCGTCCCGCTCGAGCGCGCCGGTGAGTGCTTCGTCGATGCTCTCGCTCGAAACCGGGGCATGGGGCACGTCCCACATCGGCTTCAGCGCCTCGACTCCCCTGTTCGCCGCCCACCAGTTGGTGGCGATGCAGGCCACCCATCCCGGAGCGTCGAGCGTTCCGAACACCCCCGGCACCTTCAGCCCGTCCGCTTTCTTCCAGCTTGTCAGCCGGCTGTCCCCGGTCGGCCCCGCTCTGACCGAGGCATAGACCATCTCCGCCAGCCGGATGTCGCCGGCGAAGGGCGCCGAGCCGTCGACCTTGGAGGGAGAATCGAGCCGGGGCAGCGGCTTGCCGGTGAGCCGGTTGTCGATTCCGGCCCGGATCGGAAGATGATCCGGAAGCGCCTCGCCCGCGGCCGATTCGGCCAGCTCCGCGAATCCGAGCCTGCGGTCGCCGTCGATCACGAATCCGGCTCCGGTGTCGAGCGTTTCCCACTCGACTCCCCAGCGCCCTGCCGCGGCCTTCATCAGCAGCGCCCGGGCCCCCGCCCCCGCCTCGCGCAGCGGCCGTTCGAAAGCCCGGACGGAAGTGGACCCGGCGGTCAGCATCCCCGCCTCGCCGCCCTCCAAACTCCGCGCCCGCCAGCGCCGGGCGCGACCTTCGAACGCGCCGTCGTCCGGCCCCTCGACGAGCAGCCTGTTGGCATAGATCGGCCCGATCGGCGACGGCTCCACCCCCACCGTCCGCCAGTCGGCGCCTAGCTCGTCGGCGAGGATCTGGGCGAGCGCGGTCCAGCTCCCCTGGCCGAGCTCCGCCTGCGGCACCGCGACCAGCACCCGGCCGTCATTGCCGATCTTCAAAAAGGCGTTGAACCCATGCTCGCCTTCGCCGGCGCGCAGATTGTGCTCATAGGATCGCGGCCACAACCCCCAGGCCAGGATGAGCCCGACCCCGGCGCCCCCGCTTACGAGCAGGGTCCGCCGGCTGATGCCCCTCGTCTCGCCGCCTCGCGCCATGAAGGGCTGATAGAGAGCCGGGGGACGGCGGGAAACCCCCGTCGCCCCAACGAAGGCTGGGGGCCCGGCGGGTGAAGAGCATCGACGCCTTGTCACCCCCTGGTATCCCAGCCTGCGCTCGGACGACGTTATTCCACCTCCGCCGAATATCTCTCCCGCAGCGCCTTCTTGTCGATCTTGCCCGTCCCAAGCTTCGGCAGAGGCTCGTCGTGAACCCAGATATATTGCGGAATCTTGTACGAGGCGATTCGGCCGTCGAGGAAGGCTCGAAGCGCTTCCGAATCGAAGTCGCGATCGTCCTCGCAATAAATGACCGCGGCGGGCACTTCGCCCAGCCTCTCGCAAGGCACTCCGAACACCGAGGCCTCCGACACCGCGGGATGCGAATAGATCGCCGCCTCCACCTCCTGGCAGCTGATATTCTCGCCGCCGCGGATGATGATGTCCTTCTTGCGGTCGACGATGAACAGATAATCCTCCTCGTCGAGATAGCCGATGTCGCCCGTTTTCAGATATCCGTCGGCGGTGAACGCCGCCGCCGTCGAGGCGGGATCGTTCCAATAGCCTCGAAAATTGGCGGCCGAGCGGATCGCGATCTCGCCGCTCTCGCCGGTCGGCAGGTGCCGGTCGCTTTCGCCTAGGATGGCGAGTTCGACCGTCGGCCTGTGCGGCCGCCCGGTCGAGGCGGGCTTGTCGGCGTAATTCTGCCAGAAATTGGCGCAGCCGACCGCATTGGTTTCGGTGAGCCCGTAGCCAAGAGCGGGCTGCGCGCCCTTGAAGCTCTCCTGGAGCCTTTCGACATGGGCGACGGGGCGGGGCGCTCCACCCGCGGCGATGTCGGTCAGCGAGGAGAGTTCGTATTTTTCGCGGTCGGGATGCTGCATCAGCTCGAGGCTCATGGTCGGCACTCCGACGAAATAGGTGATTTTCTCGTCCTGGATCAGCCGAAGCGCCTCGCCCGGATCCCATTTCGCCATCAGCACCATTCCGCGGCCGATGACGAAGCTGTTGAGAAGCACCGGCACCTCGCCGGTGACGTGGAAAAGCGGGACGTTGACCAAAGTGCGCGGCGGGTTGGCGGGCCCGCGGCCCTCGCTCTCCATGATCCCGAGCAAGGCGAGCAGGTTGATCGAATAGGTGTAGATTCCGGTGGTGACCGCGCGGTGCGTGGAGATGGCGCCCTTGGCGACTCCGGTCGATCCGGACGTGAAGAGGATGGTGGCGTCGTCCTCGGGCGCGACAATGGGGAGATCGGCCTCGCCTCGGTCGAGCAGCGGCGCCAGCGCCTCGGCGACCGGCTTCTCGACGGGAAGGGTCACCGATTCGATGCCGAGGCCGGTCGATTCCAGCCTTTTCGCCCTCGGAGCGTCGCACAGGACGAGACTGGGCTCGGTCAGAGCGAGGCCGTGGCGAAGCTCGTCCGACTGCCACCAGCCATTGACCAGGGTCGCGATGCCGCCCGCCTTCAGCACCGCCATGTAGGTAATGATCCAGGCCGGGCAGTTGCGCATCGCGATCGCCACCCGGTCGCCCTTGCCGACGCCCCAGCCGCCCGCCAGCGCCCGCGCCAGCCGCGTCGAATGCGCGTTCAGCTCGGCGAAGGTCAGTCGTTCGCCGTCGGCGATGACCGCGATCGTTCCCCCGTGAAGCATGCAGAAGGCGTCGAACATCCCGGGAAGGGTTGGGGGAAGGTTGGCGACGATCTTGCGCCCGTCCCCGTCTTCGGCGATCTGGATTTGGCCGCCGGGTCCGGTCACCTGCGCCAGGGCCGCGTCGAATTTGCGGTCCAGCTCACTCGGCATCCGACTCTCCCTTTCCGTTTCCTCTTCCCCCTCCTATTAGGGCCTGGAGCCGGAGGGGGAAGCCATTGATCGAACCTTTACTGACAAGCCTGTCGATGGCCGCCGGCGATTTCGTCCGGTTCGAGAATCTCGGGCTCAGCCCGACCCTGTTCGACTGGCCCTTCCCGCTGCGCTGGTATTCGCTCGCCTATCTCACCGGGATCCTCGTCGGCTGGTGGTATCTGATGAAGCTGATCGACCGGCCCGGCGCTCCGATGGCTCGGCGGCACGCGGACGACATGGTCTTCTACGCCACCCTGGGGATCATCCTGGGCGGCCGGCTCGGCTACGTGCTCTTCTATCGCCCGGAATTCTACTTCTCGGATCCGCTCCAGATATTGCGGCTTTGGGACGGCGGGATGTCGTTCCACGGCGGAGTCCTCGGAGTGACGCTGGGCATCCTGTACATGGCGCGAAAGCACAAGCTCGACTGGCTGAGGGTTCACGATTACGTCGCCTGCTGCGTCCCGTTCGGACTGTTTTTCGGACGCCTCGCCAATTTCGTGAACGGGGAGCTTTGGGGCCGGCCGACCGACGTCCCCTGGGCGATAATCTTCCCGGCCGGCGGCGAGGTGCCGCGCCACCCGAGCCAGCTCTACGAGGCCGGGCTGGAGGGAATCCTCCTCTTCCTCATCCTCTGGTTGCTGTTCTGGAAGACCGACGCCCGCTACCAGCCGGGCAAGTTGGTCGGCACCTTTTTGCTCGTCTACGGCCTCAGCCGATTCCTCGTCGAGCTCGTCCGCCAGCCCGATCAGGGTCTCGAAAACCTCTCCTGGGGCCTCACCATGGGCCAGACCCTGACCGTTCCGATGGTGCTCGGCGGCGCCTGGCTCATCGCCACCGCCAAGGGGAGGAGGCAAAGGGTAGAGCCGATCGCGGGGACGGAGAGCGTGGCTTAGCCATGCCCTCACAAACCGCCTCCGACGCCTGATCGCCGCCCAGGGCCCGATCCCCGTCTCCGATTACATGGCCCTCGCCAACGCGCATTATTACGCGACCCGCGACCCGCTCGGCGCCTCCGGCGATTTCACCACCGCGCCCGAGATCAGCCAGATGTTCGGCGAGCTGATCGGCCTCGCCCTGGCCGACGTCTGGCACCGCGCCGGCCGTCCCGACGGCGTCCGCTACGTCGAGCTCGGCCCCGGCCGCGGCACTCTCGCCGCCGACGCGCTTCGGGCGATGCGCGCCGCCGGGCTCGAGCCCCGGGTCCATTTCGTCGAGACCAGCCCAATTCTGCGCTCGGCCCAGGCGAAGCTGGTCCCGAGCGCGCAGTGGCATGACGACCTTTCGGCCATTCCGGGCGACGGTCCGATCCTCGCCGTCGCCAACGAATTTTTCGACGCGCTCCCGATCCGCCAGCTCGTCGCGACCGGCACCGGCTGGCGCGAGCGCCTCGTCACCGTCGACGGCGACCGCTTCGTGCCCGCCGCAGGACCGCCGGTCCCCGCCGCCGCGATCCCCGAGCCTGTCCGAGCCGCGCCGCCGGGGACGGTGGTCGAGACGTCGCCGTCGTCGCTCGCTTACGTCCGACTGCTCGCCGACCGAATGAATATTCAGTGCGGCGCGGCCCTGATCGTCGATTACGGCCATGATCGCCTCTGCCCGGGCGAGACCCTGCAAGCGGTTCGGCGGCATGAATATTCGGATCCGTGGATGGAGCCGGGGGAAGCGGACCTCACCGCCCATGTCGATTTCGAAACGCTCGGCCGCGCCGCGGCCGGCGCCGGGGTCCGAACCCACGGGCCTGCGGCGCAGGGCGACTGGCTGGAAAGGCTGGGAATCCATGCCCGGGCCGAGGCGCTCGCCGCGGCCGCTCCGCACCGAAGCGAAGAGGTCAGGGCGGCGAGGGACCGGCTGGTCTCGCCCGATCGGATGGGCAAGCTGTTCCGGGTGATGGGCCTCTCGGCACCCGCTTGGCCGACCCCGGGAGGCTTCGAATGATCGCCTATCGCGACGCGGGACCGGAGGATTCGGCCGCGCTCGCCGAACTCCATCGCCGAAGCTTCGTCGAGACCTTCGCCCATCTCTACCGGCCGGAGGACCTCCAATCGTTCCTCGATCAGCTCAGCGAGAAGGGCTTCCGGACGGAGCTGCTCGACGGCGAGCACCAGGTCCGATTCGCCGAAGCGGAGGGCGAGCCGGTCGCCTTCGTCAAGCTCGGGCCGATCACCCTGCCCGTCCAGCCGCCCCGTCCCGCGCTCGAATTCCGCCAGCTCTACGTTCTCGGGCGGTGGCAAGGCGCCGGGGTCGCCCAGGCGCTTTCCGAATGGGCGATCGGCCAGGCGAGACTGCGCGGCGCCGAGTTGCTCTATCTCTCGGTCTTCACCGAGAATCACCGAGCCAAGGCCTTCTACCGGCGTTACGGCTTCACCTATGTCGGACCCTACAAGTTCATGGTCGGCGAGCAGGCGGACGAAGACGAGATATGGAAGCTGATCCTGTAGAAAAGCTAGGCGCCCGCGCCCTGGAGGGGGTGAAGCACGGCTTCCTCGGCCGGCGCGGCGGGGTATCCGAAGGCGTTTGCGCGGGTCTCAATGTCGGCCTGGGCTCGAACGACGATCGGGATTCGATTCTCGAAAACCGGCACCGGGCGGTCGCCGCCGTGGCGCCCGGAGCGAAGCTGGTCACGCTCCACCAAATCCACTCGCCAGACTCGATATACGTCACCGCGCCCTTCGCCGACGAAAGCCGCCCCAAGGCCGATTCGATGGTCGCGGACCGTCGCGGCCTGATCCTCGGAATCCTCACCGCGGACTGCGCGCCGGTGCTGCTGGCCGACCGCGAGGCCGGGGTGATCGCCGCGGCCCATGCCGGATGGAAGGGGGCGCTGGGCGGCGTGGTCGAAGCCACCGTCGCCGAAATGGAGCGCCGCGGCGCGGACCGCGCCCGGATCGCCGCCGCCGTCGGCCCTTGCATCGCCCGCCGTTCCTACGAAGTGGACGAGGGCTTCCTTCGCCGCTTCGCCGAGGCGGACCCCGAGAATGAGCGCTTCTTCGCCTTGGGTCGGGAGGGCCACCACCAGTTCGATCTCGAAGGGTTCGTGCTCGCCCGCCTCGCCGCCGCCGGGCTGACCCGGATCGAGGCGCTCGGGGAGGACACTTATTCCCAGCCGGAGCGATTCTTCAGCTACCGAAGGGCGACTCATAAGGGGGAGCCGGATTACGGGCGGCAGGTCTCGCTGATCGCCCTCTAAATCCCCTCTCCCTGCAGGGGAGAGGGAGGGACCCGCGAAGCGGGAGGGTGAGGGCCTTTACAGCTTAGGTCAGCAAGGCCCTCACCTCCCACCGCTTCGCGGCGGGCCCCTCCTCTCCCCTGCAGGGAGAGGGTTTTACTCCCGCAATCCCCATGCCATCACCCGCCAAATCGTAGGGGGGAAGTTTAATGGTCGCACGCTGGGGCCTCTGGGGCGGGCTCGCCGCCTTCATCGTCATGCTCGCGCTCCCCGCGCCCGACGGGATGTCGCCGGCCGCCTGGCACACGACCGCGATCATCGTCCTGATGGCCTGCTGGTGGATGACGGAGGCGCTTCCGCTCACCGCCACCGCCCTCGTCCCCTTCCTCGCCTTCCCGCTGCTCGGGATCATGACCGCGAGCGAATCCGCCGCCGCTTATTACTCGCCGATCCTGTTCCTCGTCCTCGGCGGAGCCATCGTCGCACTGGCGATCGAGCGGACCGGCCTCCACCGCCGCCTCGCCCTCGCCATCGTCAGCCGAGGCGGCGGCGGGCCGGCGCAGATGCTGTTCGCCTTCATGGCCGCCACCGCCTTGCTCAGCATGATCGTGTCGAACACCGCCACCGCCCTCATCATGATCCCGATCGGCCTCGCCGTGCTCCGCGCGGCGAAGGTCGAGCCCGGCCATACCGGCGGCTTCGCCGGGGCGCTGGCCATGGGCATCGCCTTCGCGGCGACGATCGGCGGCTTCGGAACCCTCGTCGGCTCCCCGACCAACGCCATCGCCGCCGGGATCATCGAAAAGGCGACCGGCTTCCGAATCGATTTCCTGACCTGGGCGCTCTACGGAATCCCCCTGGTCCTGGTCTGCGTGCCCCTGTGCTGGGCGATCCTGATGAAGGTGCAGAAGGTCGCCGCGACCGATTTCGACCCCGCGACCGCCCGCGCCGGGATCGGCGAGACCGGCCCCTGGTCGACCGCGGAGAAGCGTCTGGTCCCGCTCGTCGCCCTCACCGTGGCGGCATGGATCGCCGTCCCGTTCATATCGGCCTACCTCCCCAGGGATTCGCTGACCGACGGCACCGTCGCCATCGCCGCCGCCTTGCTCCTCTTCGTGATCCCCGACGGCACCGGCCGAGCCATGCTCAACTGGAACGAGGCGAACCGGGCGCCTTGGGGGGTCATCATGATGTTCGGCGGAGGGCTCGCTCTGGCCGCCGGGATCGGCGAATCTGGCTTGGCGGACTGGATGGGGGTGGCGCTTCAGCCGCTGCGCTCGGTTCACCCGCTGATCGTCGCGGCCGTTCTCGTCGCCATCGTCATCATCCTCACCGAATTCGCCTCCAACGTCGCCACCGCGAGTGCTGCGATCCCGGTCGTCGCCGGGATCATCGCCGCCACCGGAATTGATCCGATCCTTCTCGCCCTTCCAGCCGCCTTCGCCTCGAGCTGGGGCTTCATGCTCCCCTCCGGCACCGGCCCCAACGCCATCGCCTGGGCCACCGGCCACATCGCCTTGCCGCGAATGCTCAAGGCCGGCTTCCTGATGGACCTCGCCGGAGTGCCGATCATGATAGGCATCGTCTGGGGAATCGCCGCGGCGCTGGGATGAGCCTTCGCTGGGACGACGATTTGCTAAGCCCGTGCCGTCACCGTCCAGCAAGCCGCAGTGAAGCGCGCCTCGCCGTCCCGCACATAGGGCAGGAAAGCGGCATCGAGCCGGCGCTCGACCTCGGCTCGCTCGGCCTCGTCGAGCTTCGGGAGAAGGTCGGCCACCGGTCCCATCCGCCGGACGTAGAGTCGAAGATCATCCTCCGGCAGGCTGCACTCCACGTCGACGGGATGGATCGCGGCATCCTTCCAGCCCCCTCCCGCCAGCACTGCGCTCACTCGGCCGGGGTCGGCGAACCCGAACTGGCCCGGGCCGTTTTCAATCCGTTCCGGCAGCCGCGGAAGCATCTCCCCCACCTCGCGCTCGGCGGCGGTCATGAATTCGTTTTCCGCGGGGCCGCGCCACGCAAGGCAGGCCAGCCTGGCCCCGGGCCGCATCGCGGCGCGCAGGTTGGCGAAGGCCGCCGCCGGATCGGCGAAGAACATCACTCCGAAGCGCGAAACGAGGGCGTCGAAGCTGTGTGCCTCGAACCGGTGGGTCTGGGCGTCGGCCTGGACGAATTCGGCCGTGGCCGATCCGAGGCGTTCCGCGCGGACGGTTGCGGCTTCGATCAGAGGCGCCGAAATATCGACCCCGAGACCATGAGCACCCTTCCCGGACACGGCCAGGGTGAGAGCGCCGGCGCCGCAGCCCACGTCCAGGATCCGGCGTCCCACGATCGGCCCGATTTCGTCCAGCACGAGCGGCACGAACGGCGCCAGCAGCCGGTCCAGCATGTCGCTGAGCTCCACCCAGCTTCGGCCTGCCCGGTCGTTCCACTTCGCGGATTGGTCGGCATTGGCATCGGCGGTCTGGGACATGCGGATTCCTTCAATTGCGCTTCGCCGGCCATTCGGCTCGCGCTACCGCTTCAAGTCAACCTGATCGGGGGCTAGCGGCGCGGCCGCCTGATGGGTTAGGGAGCCCGCGGGCAACCGACCTCACCCCCCGGGGCCGCGCTTCCGTCGCGCGGCCGGTGAGCCTGAAACAACCAGGCTCGGTCTCCACGCAGCGATGCGGCAGGCTGATAGGAGGCATGATCATGCAGGACGAAAACGACATCACCGGAGCGACGCCGCGGCGGCGCCCGAAGGCGAGCGCTCTCGAAATCGGCGGACGCCGGCTGAAGCCGTCGACCCTGATGATGGGCTTCGGCTACGATCCGACGCTCTCGGAAGGCTCGCTGAAGCCGCCCATCTTCCTCACCTCGACCTTCGTCTTCGAGACCGCCGCCGCCGGCAAGCGCTTCTTCGAAGGGGTTACCGGCAAGCGCCCGGGCGGCGCGGAGGGGCTGGTCTATTCGCGCTTCAACGGCCCCAATCAGGAGATACTCGAGGACCGGCTCAGCCTTTGGGAGGATGCCGAGGACGCCTTGACCTTCTCGTCGGGGATGTCGGCCATCTCGACACTGCTCCTCGCCTTCGTCCAGCCCGGCGACGTCGTCGTCCACTCGGGCCCGCTCTACGCCGCGACCGAAACCCTGATCGCCCGGATCCTCGGCCGCTTCGGGGTGAAATGGCTCGATTTCCCGGCCGGGGCGACCCGAGACGAGATCGAAAGC
Source organism: Sphingomonadales bacterium (assembly GCA_038257735.1). Taxonomy (GTDB): domain Bacteria; phylum Pseudomonadota; class Alphaproteobacteria; order Sphingomonadales; family Sphingomonadaceae; genus Allosphingosinicella. The sequence goes on from JBBSIZ010000037.1 coordinate 23,354, forward strand.
GTCCTCGAGCGCGCCAAGGCCATGGGCCGGGTCTCGCTCATCTATCTCGAAAGCCCCGCCAACCCGACCAACGCTTTGGTCGACGTCGAGGCCGTCGCCGCGGCGCGCTCGGCCGTGCTCGGCGACGAGCGCCCGCCGATCGCGATCGACAACACCTTCCTCGGACCGCTCTGGGCCCAGCCGCTCCGCCAGGGCGCCGATCTCTCGGTCTATTCGCTGACCAAATATGCCGGCGGCCACAGCGATCTCGTCGCCGGCGGGATCACCGGCTCGAAAGAGCTGATCAACACCATCCGAATGCTCCGCAACACGATCGGAACGATCACCGATCCCAACACCGCCTGGATGCTTCTCCGAAGCCTCGAAACGCTCGAGCTCCGGATGACCCGGGCCGGCGAGAATGCGGCAAAGGTCTGCGAGTTTCTCCGCCATCATCCCAAGGTCGAGAGCGTCGGCTATCTCGGCTTCCTGGAAGGCGGCTCCGACGAGCGCCAGGCAGACATCTACCGTCGCCACTGCACCGGAGCGGGCTCGACCTTCTCGCTCTATCTGAAGGGCGGGGAACGCGAGTCCTTCGCCTTCCTCGATTCCCTCAAGATCGCCCACCTCGCCGTCAGCCTCGGCGGAACCGAGACTTTGGCCAGCGCGCCCGCCGCGATGACCCATTTGTCGGTGCCCGACGAGCGCAAGCAGGCGCTGGGAATCACCGACAATCTGGTGCGGATCTCGATCGGGGTGGAAGATGCGGACGACCTCATCGCCGACTTCGACCAGGCGCTCGGGGCGGTGTGAATCCCCCCCGCCGCTTCGCGCGGGGAGGATTAGCGCTCCGACCAATCCACCACTTCCCACCCCTCCGCCGTCGCGAGGCGGACCAGCCGGGAATGCGCGTTCGCGGCCACCGCTTCGTCGGCCCAGCGGTGGACGTGGTGGTCGGAGACATGGTCGGAATAGAAGCGGATGTGGACCGCGTCTCGCTCAAGCCCCTCGCGCTGGAGCCAGGCGAGGATCATATCCTTCTTGGCCGGACCGTAGCAATTGGCGCCGTCGATCCGGGCGACGATCCGGCCATGGGCGTCGAGGCCGGTCTCGGTCGCGATGACGTCGTCGAAGCCGAGCCGGCGGGCGATCGCGGCGGCGTAAAGGCGGTAGGAGGCGGTGGCCATGACCAGGCGGCGGCCCGCCGCCCGGTCGGCGGCGATCGCTCGCCGGGCTCCGGGCATTATGTTGGACTCGAGCTGCTTCGCGGCGAAGCTCTCGATCACCGGATCCAGCCGCTCGGGCGCGATCGAGCGGCCGATGAGCAGATTGTAGTTGATCTCCTTAAGCCGGCCGCGGCCGATCAGCTTGAGGACGTAGGCGAGCATCGCCAGAAGCACGACGGGCAGAAGGATCAGCCGCCAGGGCGCCAGCTCCAGCGCCGCATGGATCAGGAAGGGCGTGTAGGTCGCGCGGCGGGTTATCGTCCGGTCCATGTCGTAAATAGCGAGCCGAGCCTTCATGCTCCAGGGCTCAAGCATCCCGATACCGCCTTTGTCCATAGTTGCCCGCGCCCGGGAATTGAAGCATGACGCCCGAATGAGCAGCGTGGCCCGCTTCACCGACAGCACCGAAGAAGGCCGCCGCGTGCTCCGCTTCGAGGGCGACCTGACTTTGCCCCGGCTGGGCGTCCTTCCCAACCGGCTCGACCGGCTGAAGGGCAGCGACTTTCTGATCGACCTTTCCGGCGTCGGCCGAATGGACACGATCGGCGCCTGGATCGTCCACCGCACGGCGCGCGACCGGGGCGGCGAGATCGTCGGCGCCGACGAGGGCGCGGCGACCCTTCTTCGCCAGGTCGAGAAGGCCGACCAACCTGTCAAGGTCCGCCCGGATCCCCCCGCGCCCTTCGAACGGGTGCTCACCCAGCTCGGCGAAGCCACGATCGAAGCCGGCCGAACCTTCGTCGGCCTGCTCGGCTTCTTCGGGGCGATGCTGCTCTCGATCGGCCATATCATCCGCCAGCCGCGCCGATTCCGGCTGAACGCCGTCGTCCAGCGATTCGAGGTGGTCGGAGTCCACGCCTTCGGAATCATCGGACTGATGAGCTTCCTCGTCGGAATCGTCATCGCCCAGCAGGGCGCGGTGCAACTTCGCCAGTTCGGAGCCGAGGTGTTCACCATCAACCTCATCGGCCGAAGCTCGATCAAGGAGCTGGGCGTGCTGATGACCGCGATCATGGTCGCCGGCCGCTCCGGCTCCTCCTTCGCCGCTCAGCTCGGCTCGATGAAGCTTGCCGAGGAGGTGGACGCGATGCGGACGATCGGGGTGTCGCCGATGGAGGCCCTCGTCCTCCCCCGCGTCTTCGCGACCGTATTGATGATGCCGCTGCTCGGCTTCTACGCCGCCCTCGTCGCGATAGTAGGCGGCGCCGTATTCTGCTGGGTCTCGCTCGAAATTCCGCCGGTCACCTTCGTCCAGCGGATTCGCGAGGTCGTTCCGCTGACCGACCTTTGGCAATTGCTTATCAAGGCGCCGGTCTTCGGGCTGATCATCTCGCTTGCCGGCTGCTTCCAGGGCATGCAGGTCAAATCGGACGCGGAGGAGGTCGGGCTCAGGACCACCACCGCCGTAGTCCAGGCGATCTTCCTGGTCATCGTCCTCGACGCCTTCTTCGCCGTCTTCTTCACCGAGATAGGATGGCTGTGAGCGAGCAGGACGAAATCGTCATCGAGGTTCGCGGACTCCGCAACAGCTTCGGCGAATCGGTGGTCCACGAGGGCCTCGACCTCGACGTGAAACGCGGCGAGATACTGGGCGTGGTCGGTGGCTCGGGCACCGGCAAGTCGGTTATGATGCGCTCGATCATCGGGCTCCAGCGTCCCGACGAGGGCGAGGTGACCGTCTTCGGCGAGCCGATGCTCGACCGCGACGAGGCCGAGCTTCAGAATATCCGGAAACGCTGGGGGATTCTTTTCCAGGGCGCGGCCTTGTTCTCGACGCTGACAGTCGCCGAGAACGTCCAGGTACCCCTTCGCGAATTCTATCCGCGCCTTTCGGAGAGGCTGCTCGACGAGATCGCCGCCTACAAGATCGTCATGGTCGGCCTGTCCCCCGACGCCGGCCCCAAATTCCCTGCCGAGCTGTCGGGCGGCATGAGGAAGCGCGCCGGAATCGCCCGCGCCCTCGCCCTCGATCCCGATCTGCTCTTCCTCGACGAGCCCACGGCCGGCCTCGATCCGATCGGCGCCGCCGCATTCGACCAGCTGATCGCCGATCTTCGCGAGCAGCTGGGCCTGACCGTTTTTTTGATTACGCACGATCTCGATACGCTCTACACCATCTGCGACCGTGTCGCAGTGATCGCGGATCGCAAGGTGATCGCGGTCGGCACCATTCCGGAATTATTGGCTTTGGACCACGAATGGATACAGGAATATTTCAGGGGTCCGCGCGGCCGGGCTGCCGAGGAGGCCAACGAGGCCAACGAGGAAGCCGAGGCGCGGACCGCCGAAGCGAACGGGGGAATTGAGAGATAATGGAAACCCGTTCGAACCATATCCTGGTAGGCGCAGTCGTCCTCGGAATGCTGGTGGCCGTTGCCTTGTTCGTCGTCTGGCTCAGCCAGGCCGGCGGCGACCAGGACAAGAAATACGACATCCTTTTCAGCCAGGCCGTCGAGGGGCTCGCCAAGGGCAGCGCCGTCACTTTCTCGGGCGTTCCCGTCGGACAGGTCGAATCGATCAACCTGCTGCCCAACACCCCGCAATTCGTTCGAATCCGGATATCGGTCGACGAGGATACGCCGGTCATCGTCGGGACCACCGCGACGATGAAGGCGACATTCACCGGAATCGCCTCGATCCAGCTCGACCCGCCGGAGCGCGACCCGCGCCGGCGTGCGGGCACCGGCAGTCCGATCGTCTGCCCGGAGGTGAACGCCGAGTCGCAATGTCCGTTCGGAGTGCCGCTCATTCCGACCAAGCCGGGCGCGCTCGGTCAGCTGCTCAACAGTGCTCCCGAGCTGCTCGAGCGAGTCTCCACCCTGACCGCGCGGCTCACCGATCTGCTCGGCGACCGCAATCAGAATTCGATCGCCGCGATCCTCGAGAACGTCCAGGTGATCAGCCGCAACCTCGCCGAGCGTTCGGACGAGATTGCCGCGACCCTCGCCGAGGCCCGGATCGCCATCCGCCAGACCGGAGTGGCCGCCCAGGAGATGGGCGAGCTTGCCGACACCGCCGACCGCACCCTCGCGGGCGACGTCCGGCCGATGCTCGGCGACCTCAGGCAGACGATCCGCGCCGCCGAGACCAGCATGGGCAATCTCGACTCCGCCATCAGCGACGCCCGGCCGGGCCTTCAGGCCTTCTCCAAGCAGACTATCCCCGAGGTCGGCCAGCTCGTCCGCGACCTGAGGGAAATGTCCGACGCCCTCTCCCAGGTCGCTCAGCGGCTCAATACGCAGGGCGCGGGCGGGATCGTCGGCGGCCAGAAGCTGCCCGACTACAAGCCGAGGAAATGATGAGAAACACGCGCCCCTTTCTCGCCCCCGCCGCCGCTCTGGCCGCGGCCCTCGCCCTCTCCGGCTGCCTGAGCTTCGGCCCCGATGTGCCGCCGACTCTGATGCGGCTGACCTCGGATGCGCAGGTCGCCGGGACGGGCCGGACCGCGACCGCAAGCGAGGCGATCACAGTCGTTCCGCCGACCGCTCCGGCCGAGCTCAACACACCTCGCGTTCCGGTCCGTACCGGCGACACCCGGGTCGCCTACGTCAAGGACGCCCAATGGGTGGAGGTGCCCTCCATCCTGTTCGCCCGTTTGGTTTCGGAAACGATCGCCGCCCGGACAGGCCGGCTCGTGCTCGATCCCAAGCAATTCACCTTCGATCCCGGCCAGCGCCTCACCGGAACGCTCAAGACCTTCGGCCTCGATGCTGACCGGATGGAGGCGGTGCTGGTCTACGACGCCGCCGTCTCGCGCGGCAAGGACAGGATCGAGACCCGGCGCTTCGAAGCGCGAGTGCCGGTCGCGGCGATCGACGCGGCCACCGTTCCGGCGGCGCTCAACCGGGCGGCCAACCAGGTCGCCGCGGAAGTGGCGGACTGGATCGGCGGATCTTGAGCCCCTCCCCTTCAGGGGAGGGGTCGGGGTGGGGGTAGTGTACGTCAAAGGCGGCGGAGCAAGGCTTCCTGCACCGGCCCCACCCCCAACCCCTCCCCTGAAGGGGAGGGGCTTGATTACCCGATCGCCTTTCTCTTCAGCCGCGCCCGCAAATCCTCCATCCCGATGTCCTCGACGATTGCGGCCTTGTCGTCGGCCCGGAGGATGGCGGAGACGTGGCCGAGTATCTGTCCGACCAGATCGAGGCTCTGAAGCGACTTGCCGTGGCGCTGGATGAGGAGGAGATCGGCGATGAGCTCGTCGCCAAGGCCTTCGAGCAGGCGCTGGACGTAGCCAAGCTCGTCCGCGAGCCTCGAGTCCAGGTCCCGGCAAACCGGTTTGGTGGCCGGGCCCTCGCTCGAGCGCAGTGCGCGGCCGGTGACTGGATCGGCCCGAGCCTCAGCCTGGATGGCGTCCACCCGCCGTTGGTCGCGAAGGCCGGTGCAGTCGATCGCCCTCGGCTTGCCGCCGGTCCATTCATTGACCGGGGTCGGCCCGCCGAACCGAACGCCCCTGCGGCTGCCCGCGGCCCAGGCGATCGTCGCCGCGACCTGAAGATCGCCGCGCATCAGAAACAGCTGAATTCCCGCGTCGGGCAGGCCCGCGCCTTCGATCATCGCCCCGGTTTCGGAGAGATTGCGGATTCGTATGGGCAGGCTTCGGCCGTCGAACTCCGCGGTCGCCGCGAGCAGCAAATTGGTGCGCGGGGCGACCCGGTCCTCGACGCTGCCTTCCGGCTCGATTTCGCCCATGTCGCCCACGTCGGTGCCGCTCCGCTGCCCCGCGCCCCAATGCGGTTCGCCAAGGCTTAACCTGCAATAGTTAATTGGGGCTTAGGCCGTGGGATGACGGATTGTTCAGCCCAGCGACTTGCTGGCCTGCTCGAACACGTCCTTGCTGAGGCCCGGCGTCGCGACGATCCGTTCCAGCTCACTCTTCATCAGATCCTGGCGGGCGGCGTCGAAGCGGCGCCGGCGGCCGAGCGGGGGGACCAGTCGCGCCGCCGTCTGCGGATTCAACCGGTCCACCGCCAGGATCATGTCTGCGAGGAAGCGGTAACCGCGGCCCGACGCATCGTGAAAGGCGCGCTGGTTGGCGGAAAAGGCCCCGACCAGCGAGCGCATCCGGTTGGGATTGGAAAGGGTGAAGTCGGGGTGCTTCGCCAGGCCCTCCACGATGTCGAGCGTGTCGTCGCGGGTCGAGAGCGCCTGAACGGTGAACCATTTGTCGAGCACCAGCGGCTCGGCTCGGTAGCGATCGTAAAAGGCGGCGAGCGCGCCGTGGCGTTCCGCCGAGTCCGAGCTCGCCAGCGCCGCGAGGGCCCCCTGGCGGTCGGTCATATTGTCGGCTTCGTCATATTGCCGCCTGGCAAGTGCGGGAGCGTCCCCGGCCCCCGCCGCCATCAGATAGTTGAGAGCCACCGTCTTCAGCCGCCGGGCGCCCTTGGCCGCCGGCGAATATTCGTAGCGGTTGGCGGCGGTGGAGGCGTAGGCGGCCCGCCATTGCGGCTCCAGCGCCCGGCCGAGCTCGGAACGCAGGGAATCGCGCGCGGCTCGGATCGACTCCGGGTCGACCACCGCCATCTGGTCGCCGATGAAGGCTTCGCTCGGCGCAAGCACCGCATCGGCGATGAAGGCGGGGTCGAGCGTTTCGTCGGCCAGGGTCCGGCGAACCGCGTCGATTACCGGCTTATGGTCGGCCGGGCCCGAGCCGATCGCCGCCAGCAGGGTGTCGAGCATCAGCTGCTGCATCGCCTCGTAGCGGGCGAAGGGATCGTCGTCATGGGCCGAGAGGAAGGCCAGGTCCGCCGCCGTACGGTCTGTCTCGACGATCACCGGCGCCGAGAAGCCGCGATTGATCGAGAGCACCGCGCGGTCCCCGCCGGCGTCGAACGAAGCTTCGTCCTCGGCCTTGTCGAGCAGCACCAGGCGCTCCTCGATCTTCTCGCCGCTGTCCCTTGCGAACAAAGCGACCCGCAGCGGGATCGGCATCGGCTTCTTCACCGGCTGGCCCGGCGTCGGCGGAACCTCCTGCGCGAGCCTTAGGCGAGCGTCGCCGCCTTCCCGGCTGAGCTCGGCGCGAACCCGCGGAGTCCCCGCCTGCTCGTACCACAAGCGGAAATGCGACAGATCCTCTCCGCTCGCTTCCTCCATCGCCCGGACGAAATCCTCGCAGGTCGCGGCCTGGCCGTCATGGCGGTCGAAATAGAGGTCGGAGCCGGCCCGGAAGCGCTCCGGGCCGAGCAGGGTGTGGAGCATCCGGATCAGCTCGGCGCCCTTGTTGTAGACGGTCGCCGTGTAGAAATTCGCGATCTCCATATAGCTGTCCGGCCGAACCGGGTGGGCGAGCGGGCCGCCATCCTCGGGAAATTGCGCGGCCCGAAGCATCCTGACGTCCTCGATCCTCTTGACCGCGGCCGAGCCCATGTCGGCTGAGAACATCTGGTCCCTGAAAACGGTAAAGCCCTCCTTGAGCGAGAGCTGGAACCAATCCCGGCAGGTGATTCGGTTGCCCGACCAATTGTGGAAATATTCGTGGGCGACCACTCCGGCGACGGCGTCGAAATCGGAATCCGTCGCCGTGTCCGGATCGGCGAGGATGAAGCGGGAGTTGAAGATGTTGAGGCCTTTATTCTCCATCGCCCCGAAATTGAAATCGGCGACGGCTACGATGTTGAACACGGCCAGGTCATATTCTCTTCCGTAGACCTCCTCGTCCCACTTCATCGACGCCTTGAGCGATTCCATGGCATGCTCGGTTTTCGGCAGGTCCGGCTCCCGGACCCAGATTCCGAGATCGACCTCGCGGCCCGAGCGGGTGGTGAAGCTGTCGCGGTTGGCGGAGAGGTCGCCGGCGACCAGAGCGAACAGATAGCAGGGCTTGGGGAAGGGGTCGTCCCATTCGGCCCAATGGCGGTCGCCGTCGAGGTCGCCGGCGCCGACCTGGTTGCCATTGGAAAGCAGCACGGGATAGGCGCCCTTGCCGGCGATCATTCGCACCCGGTAGCGCGACAGAA
>JBBSIZ010000038.1:0-30848 GCA_038257735.1 Sphingomonadales bacterium
CGGCTCTTCCGAATGAAGACTGGACGCTTTCGAGTTAACGAAACGAAAGCACAAAAAGTCGTCCAGCCCCGGATGCCCGTGGCAAGGACGCGCCGGCCGTAATTTCCCCCATCCGGCAACGGAGGCACCAATGCGCCCGCCTTTCGCCGGGATGACGTAAATGCGACTCGAACCGCCTTCACCGGATCTCGCTCAGCTCGGTGCCTTTCGTCTCACGCGCCAGCAGCGCCGTTATTCCGCTTATGAGACAGGCGATTCCGACATAGATCGCCACCGGCACGGCCGAATCATATTCCTTGTACAGCCACAAAGCTACGATCGGAGCCAGCGAGCCGGCGAAGATGGCGGTGAGCTGGTAGGCGATCGAGACTCCCGAATAGCGGATCCGGGTCGGGAAGAGCTCGGTGATGAAGGCGGCCTGCGGTCCGTACATGGCGCTGTGGAGGACCAGGCCGATGACGATGGCGAGGACGATCAGAACGGGATCGCCGCTGGCCAACATCGGGAAGAAGGCGAAGCCGAAGGCGGCGAGGCCGAGGCCTCCGAAAGCGTAGACCGGACGCCGTCCGATCTTGTCCGACAGCCGTCCGAAGAAGGGGATTGCGAAGAACTGGACCGCCGCTCCGATGAGGAGGGCTTCCAGGGCAAGGGCTCGAGTCTCGGCGGCGACGTCGACGAGAAATGTCAGCGAGAAGACGGTGAGGATGTAGTAGGAGATGTTCTCGCCGACTCGAAGCCCGGCGCCGAGCATGATCGCCCGGGGCTTCTCGCGAAGGACGTCCATTGCCGGAAGCTTCGGCGGAATTTCGGCCTCGTCGAGCGCCTTTTCGAACATCGGGCTCTCCTCGACCCGGTTGCGGATGTACCAGCCGACGATGACCAGCAAAGCCGAAAGGAGGAAGGGGATGCGCCAGCCCCAGGCGAGGAAATCGGCTTCGCTCTGCAGGCCGGCGATCAGCGCCAGGACGCCCGCCGAGAGCAGGCTGCCCGCCGCCACTCCGGCCTGTGGCCAGCTCGCCCAGAAGCCGCGGCGGGCGGAATCGCCATGCTCCGCCGCCATCAGCACCGCTCCGCCCCATTCGCCGCCGACCGCGAAGCCCTGAACCAGGCGAAGGAGGATGAGGCCGGCGGGCGCCCAGGTTCCGATCTGGGCATAAGTAGGCAAGAGGCCGATCAGGACGGTGGCGAGGCCCATCAGTACGAGGCTCAGCATGAGCAGGCGCTTGCGGCCGATGCGGTCGCCATAATGGCCGAAGACGATCCCGCCGAGCGGCCGGGCGACGAAGCCCACCGCATAGGTGGCAAAGGCCAGAAGGGTGCCGACGAAGGGGTCGTAGGACGGGAAGAAGAGCTTGTTGAAGACGAGCGCGGCGGCGGAGCCGTAGAGGAAGAAATCATACCATTCGATCGTCGTTCCGATCATGCTCGCCGCGACGACCCGGCGGAGCTTTCCCGGCCGCCATTCCTTACTCTTATGCTGTTCCGCCATTTCGAGTCCTCGCCTCCTCGCCGGCAGCTTTAGCCAGCCCTTGCCGGGTGGGAAAGCGGAGCGTAGCGCCGGCACATGCGCTTCCTCCTTTCTCTCGTCCTGCTCTTCCTCGGCGCCTGCGCCTCCACCCCTTCCCGGGACAGCGAGCTCTCCCGCTGGCGCGCCCAGGCCGAGCGGGTGACGATTACGCGCGACGATTGGGGAATCGCCCATGTCCGGGGGAAGACCGACGCGGACGCCGTCTTCGGGATGATCTATGCCCAGGCCGAAGACGATTTCAACCGGGTGGAATCGAACTATCTCACCGCCCTCGGCCGGACCGCCGAGGCGGAAGGGGAGAAAGCGGTCTGGGCCGATTTGCGGGCCAGGCTCTACATGGATCCGGACGATCTTCGGGCTCGCTATGCGGCGAGCCCGGTTTGGCTCAAGCGGCTGATGGACAGCTGGGCGGACGGGCTGAACTATTATCTGGCGAACCACCCCGATGTTCGCCCCCGCGCCATCGCCCGCTTCGAGCCGTGGATGGCCCTGAGCTTCACCGAAGGCAGCATCGGCGGCGATATCGAGCGGATCGACCTGGAGGCTCTGAAGGCTTTCTACGCCCGCCCGTCATCCCAGCGAAGGCTGGGATCCCAGCGAGTGAAAGGCACCGCGCTCTTCACCCCCCGGGGCCCCAGCCTCCGCTGGGGCGACGAGGACAACGAACCCCGCGGCTCGAACGGCTTCGCCATCGCGCCCTCAAACAGCGCCGACGGCAACGCACTTCTCCTGATCAACCCCCATACCAGCTTCTTCTTCCGCTCCGAGCTTCAGGTGACCAGCGAAGAGGGGCTCGACGCCTATGGCGCCGCGACCTGGGGCCAGTTCTTCATTTACCAGGGCTTCAACGACCGCGCGGGCTGGATGCACACGTCGAGCGGAGTCGATGTGGTCGACGAGTTCCTGGAGACGATCGAGCGAAAGCATGGCCGGCTCTTCTACCGTTACGGCAACGAGCTGAGGCCGGTCGAGACGAAGACGGTGTCGGTCGCCTATCGCGCGCCCGGCGGAAGCTTGGCCAGCCGGACGTTCGAGACCTACCGCACCCATCACGGCCCCATCGTCCGCGAGCAGGGAGGTAAATGGGTCGCTTTCGCGATGATGCACAAGCCCGTGGAGGCGCTTCAGCAAAGCTTCCTCCGGACAAAGGCCCGCGACCATGATGCCTTCCTCAAGGTGGCGGAGCTGAAGGCGAACTCGTCGAACAACACGATCTTCGCCGATTCCGAGGGCAATATCGCCTATCACCATCCGCACTTCATCCCCGTCCGCGACGACCGCTTCGATTACACCCGGCCCGTCGACGGAAGCGATCCGCGCACCGACTGGCGCGGTCTTCACGCACTGTTGGAAACGCCCCGGGTTCTGAACCCGCCGAACGGCTGGATCCAGAACACCAACAACTGGCCTTATTCGGCGGCCGGTCCGAACAGCCCGAAGCCGGGCGATTTCCCGCGCTACATGGATACGTTCGGCGAAACCCCGCGCGGACTTCAGGCGGTTCGGGTGCTTCGGCAAAAGAGGCGACTTACCCTGGATGGGCTTCGCGATGCCGCTTACGATTCCTACCAGCCCGCCTTCGCTCGGCTGATTCCAGGCCTTGTCGCCGCCTGGGACGAGGCGCCGGAATCCGACCCGCTCAAGCGGCGCCTCGAAGGCCAGGTCGCAGCGCTGAGGGGGTGGGACCATCGCTGGAGCGCGCAATCGGTGCCGACCACGCTCGCCATGTTCTGGGGCGAGCATCTCTGGGCCGAGGTCCGAAGGGACGGTCAGGCGCCGATGGTGCCGATCGACCTCATCGAGGCGCTTCCGGCGAAGCGCAAGCTGGAGGCGCTGGCCGCCGTGTCTGACAGGCTGGAGCGTGATTTCGGCCGGTGGGCGACCCCCTGGGGCGAAGTGAACCGATTCCAGCGCCTGACGGGCGACATCGCCCAACCTTTCTCGGATTCGGAGCCCAGCGTGCCGGTCGGCTTCACCTCGGGCCGCTGGGGCTCGCTCGCCTCCTTCGGGGCGGCGCCGCGCGGCGGATCGAAGCGCTGGTACGGGACGAGCGGCAACAGCTTCGTCGCGATGGTCGAGTTCGGCCCGAAGGTGCGGGCGCGGGCGGTGACCGCGGGCGGGGAGAGCGGCCATCCCGGCTCCCCGCACTTCAACGACCAGGCCGGGCGGTATGCGAAGGGCTATCTGCGCGAAGTCTATTTCTACCCGGAGCAGCTCGAGGGGCATACGGAACGGGTGTACAGGCCGGGGGAGTGATCCCGAAACCCCTCTCCCCTGCAGGGAGAGGGGTCACCTCGCAAACTCGTCCGTCGCCCGGATCAGCCCGTCCAGCACCGCCGGCTCGCTGAACAGATGGCCGCCGTGGACGATCTCCAGCTTCGCTTCCGGCCAGGCCCGGTGCAGGTCCCAGGCGGCGGAGGGCGGGGTGCACATGTCGTAGCGGCCCTGGACGATCACCCCTGGAATATCCTTCAGCCGGCCGGCATCGGCGATCAGCCGGCCTTCCTCCAGCCATCCGCGATCGGCCATATAATGGTTCTCGATTCGCGCTATGGCGACCGCGAAATCGTCGCTGGTGTGGGCCGCGATCGTGGCCGGGCTTGGCAGCAGGGTGACGGTCTCCGCCTCCCACCGGCTCCACGCCTTGGCGGCGGCGAGCCGGGTTTCCGGATCGGGACCGGTGAGGCGCCGCCGGTAGGCCGCGACCGGATCGTCCCGCTCCGCTTCCGGAATCGGCGCCAGGAAGTCTCGCCATTCTTCCGGAAAGACCTCGGATGCGCCGTAGCGGTAGAGCCAGTCGAGCTCGGTCCGGCGGAAGGTGAAGATGCCCCGAAGCACCAGCTCGGTGACCCGCTCGGGATGGGTTTCGGCATAGGCCAGTGCCAGGGTCGAGCCCCAGGAACCGCCGAACACCATCCAGCTTTCATGGCCGCAATTTTCGCGCAGCCGCTCGATATCGTCGACCAGGTGCCAGGTCGTATTCGCCTCCAGCGAGGCATGGGGCGTGGAGCGGCCGCAGCCGCGCTGGTCGAAGAGGAGGATGTCGTAGAGCGCCGGATCGAACTGGCGGCGATGGTCCGGGCCGCAGCCCGCGCCGGGGCCGCCGTGGAGGAAGACGACCGGCTTCGCGCCCCGGCTTCCGCAGCGCTCCCAATAGAGATCATGGCCGTCGCCGACGTCGAGCCGGCCCTTCTCATAGGGCTCGATCGGCGGGTAAAGGGCGCGAAGTTCGGTCATCGGGGTTTCCTCCGTCTCGTCATTGCGAGGAGCTGAGCGACGAAGCAATCCAGCTTCGGCGGCTGTCGCGGATTCAGCGCTGGATTGCTTCGCTTCGCTCGCAATGACGGCAATAGCGTCAGAAGCTCATCTCGTCATATACCCGGGTCACGTCCCCGCCCCAGGCGCCGTGATAGCGCTCCAGCAATATCTCGGCCGGCGTGGCGCCGCGGGCGACGGTCTCGCGCAGCGGATCGAGGAAGCCGCTCTCATTGTCGCCGGCGCCGTTGAGTCGGGCGCGGGCGTTGAGGCCGCGCTCGGCGATTGCGAGGATCCTGCCGGCAAGGTCGCGCAGGGGCTCGCCCGCGGGAGTTCGGGCGGCGAGCCCGAGCCTTGGCACCTCGTCGCGGAGCCGCTGGCGCTCGTCGAGCGGCCAGGTCTTGACTTCGTCCCAGGCGGCATCGAGCGCGGTCCGGTCGTAGAGCAGGCCGACCCACAAAGCGGGGAGGGCGCAGATCTTGTTCCAGGGGCCGCCGTCGGCGCCGCGCATCTCGAGGAAGCTCTTCAGGCGCACTTCCGGGAAGGCCGTGGAGAGATGGTCGGTCCAGTCGGAAAGGCGGGGCTTCTCGCCGGGGAGGACGGAAAGCCCGCCCTTCAAAAAATCGCGAAAGCTTAGGCCCGCGGCGTCGATGTAGCGGCCGTCCCGATAGACGAAGTACATCGGCACATCGAGCGCATAGTCGACATAACGCTCGTAGCCGAAGCCGTCCTCGAAGACGAAGGGAAGCATCCCGGTGCGATGGGGATCGGTGTCGGACCAGATGTGGCTTCGGAACGAGAGGAAGCCGTTGGGCTTGCCTTCGGTGAAGGGCGAATTGGCGAAGAGCGCTGTGGCGAGTGGCTGGAGGGCGAGGCCGACCCGGAACTTCTGCGCCATGTCGGCTTCGGAACCATAATCGAGATTGACCTGGATGGTGCAGGTTCGAAGCATCATGTCGAGGCCGAGATTGCCCACGCGCGGCATGTGGCGGAGCATGATCTCGTAGCGGCCCTTGGGCATTCGCGGCAGCTCGTCGCGGCTTTTGTCGGGCCACATTCCAAGGCCGAGGAAGCCCAGGCCGAGCTTCTCGCCGACCCGCTTGACCTGATCGAGATGGCGGCCCGCCTCGGCGCAGGTCTGGTGCAGGTTTTCGAGCGCCGCGCCCGAAAGCTCGAGCTGGCCGGCGGGCTCCAGGCTGACATTGCCGTCCTTGCCCGACAAGGCGATGACCTTGCCGCCTTCCTCGACCGGCTCCCACCCGAACTCGGTCAGAGCCTCGAGCAGGTCCCGGATCCCGCCCGGTTCCTCATAGGAAGGCGCGCGGTGGTCGGAGCGGCGGTAGACGAACTTCTCATGCTCGGTGCCGATCCGCCAGGCGCCATGCGGCTTCTCGCCGCGCACGAACGGGGCGAGCAGATCGTCGCGGCTCTCGATAGGCGGGTCCGCTCGCGCGGTTTCGGTCCGGGTCGTCATCGTCGCCCCCTAGCTGGGGCCGCGAAAACCCGCCAGCCCCTTCCCGTTGTCGATCGAAACCGTCCCGTCATCCCGGCGAAGGCCGGGATCCATGAACACGGATGCCGCCCGTTCGGGACCGGCGGTGTTCATGGATCCCGGGTCAAGCCCGGGATGACGCGTCCCAATCCCCCGCGGCGCCCATCCACAGGCTTATGGCGGCCAGCGCGGCGGTGTCCGCGCGCAGGATGCGCGGGCCGAGGCTGATCGGCCGCGCCTGGACCAAAGCACGGATCGCCGCCCGCTCTTCGTCCGTGAATCCCCCCTCGGGCCCGACCAGGATTGCCGCCGGTCCCGCTTTCGGTCGAAACGGCTCTCCCCCGGCCTCATCCGCGAAGTAGAGGAGCCGGTCCGCCGGCCAGGCGGCGAGAAGGGCGGGAAGCTTCCTTGGCTCGGCCAGCTCGGCGAGCGCGGTGCGCTCGCATTGCTCGGCGGCCTCGACGATATGGGCCCGAAGTCGGTCGAGGTTGAGGCGATCGACGACGGTTCGGCGGGTGACGACTGGAAGGAGACGCGCGACTCCGAGCTCGGTCGCCTTTTCCATCAGCCAGTCGATCCGGCCGCGCTTTATCGGGGCGAAGAGGAGCCAGAGATCGGGGACGGGCTCCCGGGGCCGGAGATTCCGGGAAACGGCGAGGGCGACCCTCTTCTTCCCGGCTTCGGCGATCTCGGCGAGCCATTCGCCGGTGCGGTCGTCGAAGAGCTTGACCTGGGCGCCCGGGCCGAGGCGGAGGACGTTGACGAGATAATTGGCGGGCGCGCCTTCGAGGGTGAGGACGGCACCGGGCGTAATCGGTTTATCCACGAAGAGACGCGGAAGGCTCGACGGAGGCCAGGCAGGGGTTGCGGGCACGCGCTGATCGTCCTTCAAAACCGTTCGGGCTGGGCCTGTCGAAGCCCGTTCCTTCATCCAGGGCAAGAAAAGAATGGCCTTCGACAAGCCCGGGCCGAACGTTATTGGATCTTCATGGCAGCAGCGCCCGACACCGACACCGAAACCGACATCGTTCCCGATTCCGAGCGAATCGGCCTGATCGGCGCCTTGCCGGGGGCGCTCAGGCCTTATGCCTCGCTGATGAGGCTCGACCGGCCGATCGGGGCCTGGCTGCTCTTCTGGCCGTGCGCGTGGAGCGTGGCACTGGCCGGCTTCGGACCGGAGGGCGTCGGCCTGATCCTGTGGCTGGCGCTCGGCGCCTGGGCGATGCGAAGCGCCGGCTGCGTGTGGAACGACATCGTCGACCGCGACCTCGACTCCAGGGTCGAGCGCACCCGGCTTCGGCCGCTGGCGAGCGGACGGGCGACCCTGAGCGGGGCCTGGGTCCTGCTCGCCATTCTCAGCCTTATCGGGCTCGTCGTCCTGCTTCAGCTTGGGCGGACGGCGCAAATCGTGGCCCTCGCCAGCCTCGCGCCGGTCGCGGCCTACCCGTTCATGAAGCGCATCACCTGGTGGCCGCAGGCCTGGCTCGGCCTCGTCTTCTCCTGGGGGGCGCTGGTCGGCTGGCCTGCGGTACGCGGCTCGCTCGACCTCACCCCGTTCCTCCTTTGGGCCGGGTCGGTCTTCTGGGTGATCGGCTACGACACGATCTACGCTCTCCAGGACAGGGAGGACGACGCGCTGGTCGGGGTGAAATCCTCGGCGCTCGCCTTGGGCCGGCACGCGCGGGCTGGAGTGGCGGTCTGCTACGCGGTCGCTCTGGCGCTATGGGCGATCGCCCTGTGGCGGGTTCGTCCGGACGGACTCGCTCTGGCCGCGCTGCTGCCGATGGCGGGGCATCTGGGCTGGCAGGCGGCGAGGCTTCGCCCGGACGATGGCGGCGACGCGCTGGCCCGGTTCCGGTCGAACCGGATGGCCGGCTTCATCCTCTTCCTCGCCTGCCTGGCCGTGGGCACATCCTAGATTTCGCCTCCTAGATTTCGCCTCCTAGATTTCGACGGGCATCCACCCTAGGTGTTCCCGATGCTGAATGTCCAAGAAGCCGAGGCGCGCGCAGCCGCGCTGATCGAGCGCGCCGCGCGGGCCGGCGCCGACGCATCAGACGCCGTCTATTACGCAAACGCCTCCACCTCGGTGCAGGTTCGGCTCGGCGAGCTTGAGGACGTCGCCCGCGACGAGGCGGAGACCGTTTCGCTTCGCCTCTTCGTCGGCAGCCGTTCGGCGAGCGTTTCCTCGTCCGATCTGTCGGACGAGGCGCTTGCCGCGCTCGTCGAACGGGCGGCTGCAATGGCCCGCGAGGCGCCCGAGGATCCCTGGTCCGGCCTGGCGCCGGAGGAATTGCTGATGCGGGAGCCGGGCCCCGATGTCGAGGGCGACGACGGCGGCGATCCTTCGCCCCTGGAGCTCAGGAACCGTTCGCTGGAGATCGAGGAAGCCGGGAGGAACGTCGCCGGCATCACCAACAGCGAAGGCGCGGGGGTCAGCGCCGGCCGGAGCCTCTTCGCCCTCGCCACCAGCCACGGCTTCAACCGGGGTTATTCGACCAGCGGCTATTCCGCCTCGGCCAGCCTGATCGCCGGCGAGGGCAGCGCGATGCAGCGCGATTTCGCCTATCACAGCGTTCGCCATTATTCCGAGCTCGACGATGCCGAGGCGCTCGGCCGCCTCGCCGGGGAGCGCGCCGCCGCCCGGCTTGGTCCGGCCAAGCTGCCGAGCGGGACCATGCCTGTGCTGTTCGACCCGCGGATCGGAAATTCCCTGCTCGGTCATTTGATGAGCGCGATCGGCGGGCCTTCGATCACCCGCCGGACCAGCTTCCTTCTCGACAAGGAGGGGGAGCGGCTGTTCGGCGAGGACGTCACGATCCGCGACGATCCGCACCGGCCTCGCGGCCTGCGCTCGAAGCCGTTCGACGGCGAGGGCCTCCCGACCCGCCCCCTGAACCTGATCGACTCCGGGCGTCTGACCGGCTGGCTGCTCGAAAGCGCTTCCGCCCGCCAGCTCGGGCGCGCTCCGACCGGTCACGCCACTCGAAGCTCGGGCGCCCCGAGCGTCGGCACCACAAACGTCCACATGGAGCCGGGGCGGCTGACGGCCGGGCAGCTGATCGGGGAGGTCGAAAGCGGAGTCTATGTCACCCAGCTGATCGGCCAGGGCGTCAACCCCGTCACCGGCGACTATAGCCGCGGAGCCTCGGGCTTCATCATCGAGAAGGGCAGGCTCGGCCCGGCGGTCGAGGAGATCACCATCGCCGGCAATCTGCTCGACATGTTCGCCCGGCTCGTCCCGGCGGACGACCTCGACTTCCGCTTCGCGACGAACGTGCCGACGTTGCGGATCGACGGAATGACGGTGGCCGGTGCTTGAAGCCGTCTCCGCGATCGTCCGCGAGGCGGGCGGGATCGCCGCGGGCCGCCGCGGCGGCGACTTTCGAAGATGGGAGAAGTCGCCCGGCAATCCCGTCTGCGACATCGACCTGGAGGTCGACGCCTTCCTTCGCGAGCGGCTGACCGCCCTCGATCCCGATGCCGGCTGGCTTTCGGAGGAGACTCTCGACTCTTCAGACCGGATGGAGCGTAAGAGGCTCTGGGTGGTCGATCCGATCGACGGCACCCGGGACTTTCTGCGCGGCCGTCCGGGCTGGTGCGTTTCGGTGGCCCTGGTCGAGGACCGGACTCCGTTGCTCGGAATCCTCGATGCCCCGGCGCGGGGCGAGCATTGGACGGCCGGGAAAGGTTGCGGCGCCCTGCGAAACGGCGAGCCGCTGCGGGTCAGCGGGCGGCGGAAGCTGGCCGGGGCGCGGGTTCCGGCCGACCAGCTCCCCGAAGCGGATCGGGATCTCGAGGCCGTCGCCAGGCCCAATTCGATCGCTCTTCGGATCGCGCTCGTCGCGGCGGGCGAGGCGGACCTCGTCGCCACTCTCAAATGGGGTTTCGAGTGGGACATCGCCGCCGCGGCCCTGATCGCCGCCGAGGCGGGCGCGACCGTGACCGGAGCCCTCGGCCAGCCGCTCGCCTTCAACAGTGCCAGCGGGGAGGCGTTCGGAGTGCTGGTCGCGACTCCCGGGATTCATGCCGAAGCGGTGGAACGGCTTCGCGACCGGGCCATGGACCTGGTCTGAATATTCCTCTTCCGCTTTCGCGGGAGGGGGGTTTTCGTCTTCGTCGCACCGCCCGCCGTCTTCGCAGAGCCCGTTTCAGTTCCACCCGCGCCGATGCTAAGAGGGCCGAAGGAGGATGATCAATGAAGCTTCGGCCGCTCGTGCTGCCCGTCGCCGCCCTCGCCTTGGCCGGGGTCGCGCCGCTGAGCGGCCAGGAACCGGCGCCGGCGCCCGTGACGGAGGAGGACGGCACCGTCCTCGGAACCGGGGAGGACAGCTGGGCCCGGATGACGGTGCCGGTCAATATCGGCGAAAGCGGGCCGTTCGATTTCGTCGTCGATACCGGGGCCGAGCGGACGTCGATCGCTCGGGAGCTGGCGCGCGACCTGCGGCTCGCGGTCGGCCACCGGGCCCGGCTTCACAGCATGACCGAGGTCAGCCAGATCCAGACCGTGCTCATCCCCGCGCTCGAGGTCGGGGGCAGGAGCGTCCGCGACATCCACGCCCCGGCGCTCCAGCGGCGCTACATCGGCGCCGAGGGAATCCTGGGCGTGGACTCGCTCCAGTCCCAGCGCGTGTCGTTCGATTTCGTCCGCCAGCAGATGACGGTCGTCAACAGCCAAAGGCGGGAGCCATCCTGGCCGGCCGACACGATCGTCATCACCGCCCGCAACCGTTATGGTCATCTCGTGATGGTCGACGCCTCCGTCGAAGGGCAGAAAGTCTGGGTGATCCTCGACACCGGGGCCCAGACCACCGTCGCCAACAACGTGCTCAGGCGCAAGCTCGAGCGGAAGGGCCGGCTTCGGACGACCGTCCCGATCATGCTCCAGAGCGTCACCGGCGGCCAGATGCAGGCCGACCAGACGACGGTGAAGCGGATCCGGCTCGGCGGGATCGATATCAACGACATGCCGATCGCCTTCGCCGACGTGCATCCCTTCGCCAAGCTCGGCCTGTCGAAGCGGCCGGCGCTGCTGCTCGGAATGGACGCCCTGCGCCTGTTCGATCGGGTCTCGGTCGATTTCCCCAACCGGCGGGTCAAGCTGCTCGGCGGTTCGAGGTCGCAGCTCGAGGGCCCGCGGTTCGCGGAGCTGACTCGGCGCTAGCCTATCCGCGGCACCTTCAGCCTCGGAATGTCGATCTTCGGGCAGCGGTTCATCACCACCTTGAGCCCGGCGGCCTCGGCTCGGGCCGCGGCTTCCTCGTTGATCACGCCGATCTGGAGCCAGACCGCTTTCGCGCCGGCGGCGATCGCTTCGTCGACCGCCCCGCCGGCGGCCTGGGGGCGGCGGAAGATATCGACGAGGTCGATCGGCTCTCCGATCTGGGCAAGCTCGCGCCACACATATTCGCCATGGACATGCTCGCCGGTGATCTGCGGATTCACCGGGAGCACCCGATAGCCCCAATCCTGGAGGAAGCGCATCACTCCGTAGCTCGGCCGGTCGGGCCGGTCGGAGGCGCCGATCATCGCGATCGTCCGGGTGGAGGCGAGCAGATCGTACAGGTCTTCGTCGCGGGTGAGGGGCATTCTCATACCGTCGCCCCAGCGAAGGCTGGGGCCCCAGGGAGTTGAGGGCGCCGGCGTTCTTCACCCGCCGGGACCCCAGCCTTCGCTGGGGCGACGAGTCAACTCACCTCGCCGCGATCCGCTCCATCAGCCTCGCCGCTATGCCCGCGAACACGTCCGCCTCCGGCCCTTCGCCGGCCGCGGGCGGGATGCCCGCATCCGAATCGCGGCGGATCGAGAGGGTGAGGGGAATCCGCCCGAGGAACGGTATCGACATCAGTTTCGCCGCCGCTTCGGCGCCGCCCGAGCCGAACGGGTCCGACACCTCGCCGCAATGGGGGCAGGCGTAGCCGGACATGTTCTCGACGAGGCCGAGCAAAGGCACGTTCATCTTGCGGAACAGGTCGATCGCCCGGCTGGCGTCGATCAGGGCGAGATCCTGGGGGGTGGAGACGATGACCGCCCCGGCTGGCTTCCACTTCTGGATGAGGGACATCTGGATGTCGCCGGTGCCGGGCGGCAGGTCGACGATCATCAGCTCGCGATCGTCCCAATCGCCTTCCATCAGCTGGCCGAGCGCTCCGGCGATCATCGGGCCGCGCCAGGCCAGAGCGGTGCCGGGCTCGACCAATTGCCCGATCGAAAGCATCTTCACTCCAAAGGCGTCGACCGGGACGATCCTCTTTTCGACCAGCTCGGGACGGTCGAAATTGCCCATGATCCGGGGCAGGGACGGCCCGTAAATGTCGGCGTCGACCAGTCCGACCCTTCGGCCGGAGCGGGCGAGGGCGACGGCGAGGTTCGCCGCCACGGTCGACTTGCCGACTCCGCCCTTGCCGCTGCCGACGGCGATGATGGTCCGAGCGGCCTTGTCCGCGGTCATTGCGATTCGAACCTCGCGAACCCCCGGCACGGCCGTCAAAGCGGAGCGGATCCGCTCCTCGACGTCGGAGCGCCGCTCGGCGGAAAGGCCGCCGACGTCGAGCACGAGGCTGGCCACGCCGTCCCTGAGCCGCGGGGCGGCGATTCGGCCGGCCGCCTCCGTGACGGAGGCGAGGGCGTCGGCAAGCGGGTCGGTCTCTTCGCTCATCCGGCGCAGATAGGGGGTGCGGTCGGCCTTGCCACTGTTTTTCCGCCCGGCCGCTACCTATAAAGGACCTATGGCAAGATTTTTCGGGTGGGGCGCGCGTCTCGGCGCCGTGTTGAATGAGAATCGCGGCGGGCCCTGGGGCCCTTCCGGCGGCGACGGTTCCGGCGGTGACAGCGGCGGCGGCGGCGGGCCGCGCAATCCCTGGGGTCAGCCGCCGCGCAAGCGCCGCACTCCGGGCGCCGGCACCAATGTCAGCTCGATCGACGATTTCCTCAGGCGAAGCCGCGAGAAGTTCGGCGGCCGCTTCCCCCACCAGGAGGGGCGCCCCTACTGGCTTTACGGCCTCGGCGTATTCGTCCTGCTGTGGCTTCTCATCACCTGCTTCCATCTCGTCGGCCCGCAGGAGCGCGGGGTCGTCACCTTGTTCGGCAAATATAGCCGCACGGTGAATTCGGGTATCGCGATGACCCTGCCGCTTCCGATCGAGCGGCTCGAGAAGGTCGACGTCGGCCAGATCCGAACCAGGGACATCGGCTCTCCCGATGCGTCGCAGGAGAATCTGATCCTCACCGGCGACCAGAATATCATCGACGTCGCTTATTCGGTGCGTTGGACGATCCGCGATCCGCAGCTTTACCTCTTCCAGATCAACGATCCGGAAGCGACGATCGGCGAAGTGGCCGAGAGCGCAATGCGCGCCGTCCTCGCCACCGTCTCGCTCGACGACGCGATCGGCGCCGGCCGAAGCGACATCGAATCGCGCGTCTCGCTGGTCATGCAGCAGGTGCTCGACCGCTACGGCGCCGGAGTTCGGATCGAGGGCATCGCGATCAAGCAGTCGGACCCGCCGGCAACGGTCAACAACGCCTTCAAGGAAGTGTCGGCGGCCCAGCAGGAGGCGCAATCCTATATAAACCAGGCGCGTGCCTATGCGCAGCAGCAGACCGCCCGCGCGCAGGGCGACGCCGCGTCGTTCGACAAGGTCTATGCCGAGTATAAGCTGGCCCCGGAGGTCACGCGCCGGCGCATGTATTACGAGACGATGGAGCGGGTTCTCTCCAAGGTCGACAAGACCGTGGTCGAGGCCGAGGGGGTCACACCCTATCTGCCGCTGCCCCAGGTCCAGCGCCAGGTCCAGGAAGGAGCCGCGAGATGAGCCGGTTATTTCGCAACCCCATAGCCCTGGCTTTCATCGCGATCGTCCTGCTCGTCATTGTCGGGAGCACCTTCGCGACGGTTCCGGAGACGAAGCAGGCGGTGATCGTCCGCTTCGGCAATCCCGACCGGGTCATCAACGCCTATAGGAAGGGAGTCGATTTCGGCCAGACCGGGGCCGGGCTGATCGCCCGGGTGCCGTTCATGGAGCAGATCGTCTGGATCGATAAGCGGATCCTCAGCGTCAAGATGGACCGCCAGCAGGTGCTCTCCACCGATCAACTCCGGCTCCAGGTCGATGCCTTCGCGCGCTACCGGATCGTCGATCCGCTGCAGATGTACGTTTCCGCCCGGACGGAGGAGCGGGTCAGCGACCAGCTGAAGCCGATCCTCGGCTCGGCGATCCGCAACGAGCTCGGCAAGCGGCAGTTCGCCGCGCTTCTGAGCCCGGAGCGCGGCCAGCTGATGGCCAATATCGAGCGCGCGCTCGACAGGGTCGCCCGCCAATATGGCGCCGAGATCGTCGATGTCCGGATCAAGCGCGCCGATCTTCCGGAAGGCACTCCGCTCGATTCGGCCTATGAGCGGATGCGCACCGCCCGTCAGCAGGAGGCCGGAGCGATCCGAGCCCAGGGCTACAAGCAGGCCCAGATCATTAAGGCGGACGCCGACGCCGAAGCCGCGAAGACCTATGCCGAGGCCTATGGCAAGGATCCGGATTTCTACGCCTTCTACCGGGCGATGCAGAGCTACGAGACGACCTTCGCGCCGGGCGAGAATCAGGGCCGGTCGACCATCATTATGTCGCCCGACAACCAGTATCTGCAGGAGTTCAAGGGCAAGAACCGGTAGTGTCGGGTCGGCAAATACCCCTCTCGCCGCAGGGGAGAGGGGTTAAAAGGAAACTCTATTCAATTCCGGTTCAGAAGCACCAAATACAATTGTAATCGATCAGGACGCCGGATCCGCCCGCCCGGTTCGAAGCAAATGAGGAGAATGCAATCGTGCGTTACGTCTATGGCATCTCGGCCGCCATTCTTCTGGGCGGAGCCGCCGCCACACTGACGGTGGGCCCCGTCGGTGCCCAGACCGCCCAGAACGATCCCGGCACGATTGCCGGCGCCACTCCTCGCCCGGGCGCTCCGATGAGCTTCGCCGATCTCGCCGCCCGGCTGCAGCCGGCGGTGGTCAACATCTCGACCAAGCAGTCGATCCAGGTCAACCGTGGCCGCCAAGTGCCCCCGGGATTCGAGGATTTCTTCCGCCAGTTCGGAGTTCCGGTCCCCGAAGGCGGCGGCGGCGGCGGCGACGCTCCCATCACCCAGCGCGGCGGCTCTCTCGGCTCCGGCTTCATCATCTCCGCCGACGGCTATGTCGTCACCAACAACCATGTCGTCTCGCCCGCCCGTACCGGCGCCACCGTCGAGCAGATCACGGTGATCCTGTCGGACCGCCGCGAATATGAAGCGGAGCTGGTCGGGCGCGATACCGCCTCGGACCTCGCAGTGCTCAAGATCAAGGGCAACAACCTGCCCTTCGTCCGATTCGGCGATTCCAAGCAGGTCCGGGTCGGCGACTGGGTGGTGGCGATCGGCAATCCGTTCGGCCTCGGCGGCACCGTCACCGCCGGAATCGTCTCCGCGCTCCACCGCAACATCCGGGCCGGCACCTACGACCGCTACATCCAGACCGACGCAAGCATCAACATGGGCAATTCGGGCGGCCCGATGTTCGATCTCAACGGCAATGTCATCGGGATCAACACGGCTTTGATCTCGCCGACCGGCGGCAATGTCGGAATCGGCTTCGCGATTCCGGCCGAGCAGGCCTTCCCGATCGTCGATTCCCTCCGCAAGGGGCAGCGGCCGCAGCGCGGCTATATCGGGGTCAGCCTGCAGGAGCTGGACGAGGACATCGCCGCCTCGCTCGGGATCCCGAAGAACCAGGGCGAGCTGATCCGGGGAGTCACCTCGGGCGGCCCGGCGGCCCGCGCCGGAGTCCGGCAGGGCGATGTCGTCGTCGGCGTGGCCGGCCGTCCGGTGACCCCGGACGAATCGCTTGCTTACCTGGTTTCGCGCCAGCCCATCGGCTCGAGGATCCCGATCGAGGTCGTTCGCGACGGGCGCCGCCAGACTCTCAACGTCGCCATCGGCGAGCGGCCGACCGAGGAGGAGCTGGCGCGCCTTAACGGCATCGAGGAGGAGGCCGAAGTCCAGGAACCGGCGGAAGGCCAGCAGTCGAGCAGCCAGAAGTCGGCACGCGAAAGCCTCGGCCTCACCGTGCAGACCCTGACTCCCGAGATCGCCCGCTCGCTTCGGCTCAACGACGTCAATACGCGCGGAGTCGTCATCACCTCGGTCAATCCCGGCAGCGACGCCGCCGCCAAGGGTATCCAGCCGCGCGACATCATCCTGTCGATCAACCAGCGCGCGACCCGCACCCCCGAGGAGGCCGCGACCGCCGTCGCCGCGGCGCGCTCGGCCGGGCGCAACACCGTGCTCCTGCTGATCCGCCGCGGCAATACATCGCCGGCTTATTACGGAATCGCTCTGGCGGGACTTTAAAAATCCTCCCCACCTTGCGATGGGAGGATTTCCTCGGCCCCCTCCCGCTTGCCGCCCCGCTCCACATAGGAGATAGGTGCGGCGCGGTCAGGGAGCTCCAGCATGGACGACGAGAATTCGATCTTCATCGGCCTGGGGGGCGGCAAGCCGCAGCGGCTCATGCTCAGTCGGGCGAACCGCCACGGCCTCATCGCCGGGGCCACCGGCACCGGCAAGACGGTCACCCTGCAGGGCCTCGCCGAGGGCTTTTCGCGCGCCGGAGTGCCCGTCTTCGTCGCCGACGTGAAGGGCGATCTCGCCGGCCTCGCCATGGCGGGCTCGCCGATGGGCAAGCTCCACGATTCCTTCGCCGCGCGCGCCGCCGAGATCGGCGATTCAAGCTGGTCCTATGGTGACAATCCGGTCCAGTTCTGGGACCTGCTCGGGCGGCAGGGCCATCCGATCCGAACCACCGTCTCCGAAATGGGGCCGCTCATGCTGGCCCGGCTGATGGATCTGAACGAGGTGCAGGAAGGCGTTCTGGCGATCGTTTTCCACGTCGCCGACAGGGACGGGCTTCTGCTTCTCGACCTCGACGACCTTCAGGCCATGCTCGCCGACTGCGCCAACCGCGCCGACGAGCTCACCGTCACTTACGGCAACGTCTCGAAACCGAGCGTCGGCACCATCCAGCGCTCGCTTCTCCAGCTCCGCTCGCAGGGCGGCGACCGCTTCTTCGGCGAGCCGGCGCTCGACATAGACGACCTCATCGCGCTCGACGATCGAGGCCGCGGGATCGTCAACATCCTCGCCGCCGACAGGCTGATGGCTTCGCCCAAGCTCTATTCGACCTTCCTGCTCTGGCTCCTCTCGGAGCTGTTCGAGCAGCTTCCCGAGGTCGGCGATCCGGACAAGCCGACGCTCGTCTTCTTCTTCGACGAGGCGCACCTTCTCTTCTCAAGCGCGCCGGCGGCGCTTCTGGAGAAGATCGAGCAGGTCGTCCGGCTGATCCGATCGAAGGGCGTCGGGGTCTATTTCATCACCCAGAATCCGATCGACATACCCGATGCCGTCGCCGGCCAGCTCGGCAACCGGATCCAGCACGCCCTTCGCGCCTTCACGCCCCGGGACGAGAAAGCCGTGCGTTCGGCGGCCGAGACCTTCCGGGCCAATCCCGGAGTCGATGTCGCAACCGCCATCACCGAGCTCAAGGTCGGCGAGGCCCTCGTTTCGCTGCTCCAGCCCGACGGATCGCCGTCGCCGGTCGAGCGGACCCTGATCCGGGCGCCCGGTTCCCGGGTCGGACCGGTCACGGCGGAGGAGCGGGCCGTGCTCGTCGAGACCGACGCAATCGGCTCCAGATATGACGAGGCGATCGACCGCGAGTCGGCGGAAGAGTTGCTCCTGGCCAAGTCCAGCGAGGCCCAGGCCGCGGCCGCCGAGGCCAAGGCAAAAGCCGAAGCGGCGAAGCTCGACGCCGCCGAAGCGAAGCAGGCGGCGAAAGAGAAGCTGCTCGCCGAGCGCGAGGCCGCGCGAGTCGCCAAGGAAGCGGAGCGCGCCCGCATCGCCGCCGAGCGGGAGGCGGCCAGGAAGGCGCGCGAGGCGGCGAAGCCGAGCTTTGCCGACAAGTTGGTCCAGTCCGCCGCGCGCTCGGCCGCAAGCTCGGTCGGACGTCAGGTGGGGGGCAAGATCGGCGGCCAGTTTCTGAGGGGCCTGCTGGGCGGGTTGTTCAGGGGCCGGTGAAGCCGATGTAACCCTGGGATGACGAGCGGACCTACCCCGCCTTCGCTTCCAGCCACCGCGTAATCTCGGGCAGCCTCGTGCTTCGCACCCGCACCCGGTCGCGGATCGAGGCGATTGCGACGTCGACCCGGCCGCGCGACTGCGGGGTCATGTAGCGGGTCGCGAAATCCTCGAGCTTGGCGACCATCGCGGGGTCGGCCGAGCCGCCGCCGAGGCCGGCGAGAAAGCGCGAGCGGGACGAGATGTCGACCAGCCCCTCGACCTTCTCGCGGTTGCGGATCGCGAAGTCGAAAGCGAGGTCGGGATGCTCGTCGGCGACCGCCGAGAGGATCCCGGCGCTCGTCGTGGCGCCCGGCTCGTCGGTCAGCGCGAGGTCGAGCGCCTTTTGAGCGAGGGCGGGATCCGCGGCCGTTCCGAGCAGCCGGTAGAGCTGTGCCTTGACCAGCGGGCTGCGCTCGGCGCGCGCCTGGCCTCTAAGGCGTTCCCACCCGGCCGAATCGACGTTGCGGGCGGTAACCGCGAGGATCGTGCTTCGAAGCGGGCCGCCGGTCGCCAGCGGGTCGTTGGCGGCAAGAAGCCTGTTGGCCTCGCCGACGACCCGGGCGTCGCCCATCTCGCCGAGGGTGCGGATGAGGTCCGCCCGGAGCACCGGCACCGTCGGCGCCTCGCCGGCCCTGGGCGTCCAGCCGATCCGGGCGAGCACCGGCGACAGCTTGCCCGAGGCATAGCGGGTCAGCATCGCGCGGCGGGCGGGATCGCCTTCGTACATAGCGTGGACGCTGCTCAAGATGGCGGCGACCCGGCTCCACACCTGCGGGTTGGCATTGGCAGGAACCGCGTCGACCATGTCGAGCGCCTCGGCCGCCGATTGGTAGCCGGCGAGGCCGAGGCCCCAATTGTCGGCGAGCAGTCCGATCTGGTCGATCGGTTTCAGGCGCTGGAAGCTCGCGGTCAGTCGATCGAGCAGGGCCGGCGAATAGAGGGTCCGGTAATAGCCGGTCTGGCCGGCGTTGACGACGACCGGGCCGCAGCCTGCGACGCTGAGAGTGCCGGCGCCGCCTGTGACGAGGATTCGGGTCTCGGCGCCGCCCGCGGCGGCGGCGATCACCGGCACCCGCCAGGCCCCGGCCGCCTTGTCCTGCCGGTCGCGGCTGAATTCCCCCTGGCGAAGAGCGACCTCGGTCTTGCCGCCCCGGCAGGTGGCGTTTTCGACCCGGATCAGCGGTACGCCCGGCTGAAGCGTGAAATCGTGGGCGATCGCGGTGACCGGCTTGCCCGCCGCCTGCTCGACCGCCCGCCACAGGTCGTCGGTCTGGGTGTTGCCGAGGCGGTGGGTGCGGATATAATCCTGAACGCCCCGCCGCCAGGCATCTTCGCCGACATAATCTTCGAGCATCGTGATCACCGCCTCGCCCTTCCGGTAGGTGATCGCGTCGAAGGCCTGGCTGATCTGCTCGACCGTGCTGATCCGCTGCACGACCGGGTGCGTGCTCGAAACCGAATCGAGGTTGATCGCGGCTTCGCGTCCCGAGACGGTGCCGAGCTCGGGGTCCCATTCCGGGTGCAGGGCCGTAGTCGCCTTGGTCGCCATCCACGAGGCGAATCCCTCGTTCAGCCAAAGATCGTCCCACCATGACATGGTGACGAGGTTTCCGAACCATTGGTGCGCGATCTCGTGAGCGGCGACCTCGAAGATGCGCTGCTTGGTCGCCTCCGTGGTGATCGCCGGATC
This sequence comes from Sphingomonadales bacterium, assembly GCA_038257735.1. Classification (GTDB taxonomy): domain Bacteria; phylum Pseudomonadota; class Alphaproteobacteria; order Sphingomonadales; family Sphingomonadaceae; genus Allosphingosinicella. The sequence continues at coordinate 20,107 of JBBSIZ010000038.1, forward strand.
GACGAGAAGGATCGATTCGAACGAGAAGATCGCTCCCCAATTCTCCATCGCTCCGAAGAACTGGCTGCTGCCCGGGCCGGCGACGTTGTCGAGCTTGGGGAGGGGGTAGGGCGTTCCGAAATAATCGTTGTACCAGGGCACGATCTGGGCGGAGCCGGTGAGTGCCCATCGTCCCTTCTCGCCGTCGCCGCGCTTGGTGACGACTCCGATCTCGGTCCCGGCCGCGGTCGTCGTGATCCGGTCAAACTCGCCGACGGCGAGGAAGAGCAAATAGCTCGACATCGCCGGAGTGGTCTGGAAGGTGACCGTCTTCGTGCCGTTGGCGTTGGTCCTGACGCCCGCCTGGGGCATGTTGCCGATCACGTCCTGGCCCGCCGGAATTGTGACGTTGAGATTGTAGGGGGTTCGGAATTGCGGCTCGTCCCAGCCCGGGAAGAAGCGCCGGGCATCGGGCGCTTCGAACTGGGTGAAGAGGGCGCGCTTCTGGCCCGAAGCGCCTTCGTAATCGAGCGCGAACAGGCCGGCCGCCTGGGTATGGATCTTGCCCTTGTAGTTCATCGTCAGCCGGTAGCGGCCGGGGGCGATCTCGCGCCCGAAGCGGAAGGTTGCGGTCTGCGTCTCCTCGCTGACGTCGATGCCGCGCGGGTTGAGGGCAATGGGAGCGTTCCCGTCGCCGCCGCCCAGCGAGACTTCGCCGAATTCGAGGCCGGCCGAGTTCAGGGTGATCCTGTCCGTCGACTCCAGGACCTCGATGTCGACGTCGGTGCGGCCGGTGAAGCGAAGGTTGGCGGCGTCGGGCGTGGCGTTGATCGTATATCGGAGCGGCCGGACGTTGGCCGGAAGCTGGGTGGGAATCTGGCGGGAGGCCAGGCGCGCGTTCGCCGCGGTGGAGTGGGGTGCGGGGCGGTCGGCGGTCTGGGCGCAGCCGGCGAGGGAGAGGGCGAGAAGGGAGACGGTGGCGAAGAGGCGCATGAAGAACTCCGGTCCGGACAGGGTAGCGCTCCTGCGGGGGCGCCGATGCCTTGTCAAACTCAGTAGCCGAAGATCGGTGCCGCCTTATGGCCTTCGAGAACATGCGCTCGAAGCTTTGCCGGCTCCCAAAGATGCTCGACTCCCATTTCGGCCTGGCAGACCAGAGAGACGATCGCCTCGTTCACCGGCGCCTGGAGCCCCAGCTTTTTCGCCAGAGCCACGACCTCGCCGTTCAAATAAGCAATTTCGGTTGCCCGCCCGGCCTTCAGATCGTCGGCCATGGAGGAGCGAGCGTGAGCGTCGATCTTCTGGATCCTGAGGAAGAGGTTGTTGAAGATGAAATCGGGCGATGCGATGGCATGCGGAAGCAGGCGGGGCGGCACCGGACCGATCCTGGCGGGCTCGATCCCGGCCGCCTCGAGCAGCCCGAGCGCTTCCAGGATCGAGGCTGCGACGACCCGGCGATAGTCACGCTCCTTCAGTTGCTCGATCAGGGTCCGGCCCGACAAGGCGTTGACCGCATTGTTGAGGTTGATGAGCAACTTGCCCCAGGCGATCGCCGCCATGTCGTCCGAGAGACGAAGTCGCGCCGGCCCGTCGCCGATCCGCTCCGCCAGCGCCCGCAGCGCCGGCGAGTCCCCGGCGACGAGATCGCCGGCAACGCCCTTGTGGAAGCGGCCGTGGCCGAGCGCGGCGATGTTGAACGGCACCATTCCGGCCACCGCCTCGAACCGGGTCTTCAGCCCGGAACGGAGGGTTTCGAAATTGCTCACCCCGTTCTGGAAGCTGACGACGAGCGCGCCCTTCTTCGAGTGCCGGGCGATCTCCTTCGCGGCGGCGGCGGTGGCATTGCTCTTGACGCACAAGGCGATGATGTCGGCCCCGGCCAGAGCGTTGGGCCGGGTCGAGAAATCCACCTGCTCCGGCCCAAGCCTCGCCCGCCAGCCCGAATGATCGGTGAGCGTGAGGCCGTTCTTCTCGATCTCCCGCCCGATCCGCTCCCGCCCGACGAAGCTCACCGGCACTCCGGCCGCCGCCCAGGCGCCGCCGACGAAGCAGCCGACCGACCCCGCCCCGAAAATCGCGACCTTCAATTCAGCCCCGCCCGCGATAGCCGGGCACGTCCTGGCCGGGCAACCAAAGACCCCTGGGCGGCTCGCCGGACTGCCAGAAGACGTCGATCGGCATCCCGCCGCGCGGGTACCAATAGCCGCCGATCCGGAGCCAGAGCGGCTTCATCTCCGAGGCCAGCCGCTCGGCGATCCCGACCGTCACGTCCTCATGGAAGCCGCAATGGTTGCGGAAGGCGGAGAGGAAAAGCTTCAAGGACTTGGATTCGACGATGGTCTCGCCCGGCGCATAATCGATGACGATATGGGCGAAATCGGGCTGGCCGGTCACCGGGCAGAGCGAGGTGAATTCCGGAGCGGTGAAGCGCACGAGATAAGGCCGGCCGGGCCGCGGGTTGGCGACGTAATCGAGCTTCGCCTCTCCCGGCGAGGCGGGGAGCGGGCTGGAGCGGCCGAGATGGGTCAGGTCCATGGCCGCTCTCTAGTCGAGGCGGCGGACGAGGGGAAGCGCGCCTCATCGGGCGTCCCTCGATCAAGTTCTAACTTTGTTCTTGCGATGTAGGAATTTTCCCACTAACGTCGAAATAGGTCGAGTCGCGGACTCGGGCGGGCTCTTTGAAATGGTGAACAGCATGAAGTATTCTCGCTCCCGCTGAAAGGGGGCCGGGAGCGGACGGGCCGCGCCATGGGCGGGACGTCGGCGCTTTCGGACCGGTTCCGCATTGCCGTCGCCCGGCTGGACATCGCGGCGGCGGAGGGACAAGGGGAGGGGCCTAATCGCCGGAGTAGCCGATGCGCCTCGCCCCACTGCTCGCCCCCGTCCTCGCCCTCCTCCTCGCCGCCGGCTGCGCCACCGTCCCCGAGCTTCCGACCGCCGCCGAGCGGGCCGAGCGCTGGTGGGCGGACGTCTCGACTCTGGCCTCCGACGACATGGAAGGGCGGCTGACGGGGACGCCCGGCTATCAGCGCGCCGCCGATTACGTCGTGTCGCAGCTCCAGGCGATCGGCCTCGAGCCGGCTGGAGTTGAGGGCTATTTCCAGCCGGTGGCGTTCGAGGAGCAGTTCGTCGACTCCGCCGGATCGAGCGCGGCCCTGGTCGCGGACGGGCGCCGGGTTCCGATCGCGGTCCCCGGCGAGATGATCATCGGCCGAGGCGGCGGGCGGCCGCCGGAGCGGATCGAGGCGCCGCTGGTCTTCATCGGCTACGGTCTTCACCTTCCCGAAGCCGGCCATGACGATTTCGCCGGCCTCGATCTCAAGGGAAAGATCGCGGTCGTCGTCGGCGGCGGGCCGGCCGAGATTTCGGGGGCGCTCAAGGCGCATGCCCGGCGCGACCGGTCGAGATTGCTTTCCGAACGGAGCGCGGCCGGCCTGCTTTCCCTGACCACCGCCAAGGCCGTCGAAGTGCCCTGGTCGAGGGCGATGGCTCAGGCAGGCCAGTCCGGAATGTATTTCGCCGACCCGGCGCTTCGGGACGTCAAGACCGAGTTCTTCAGCGCCGGCTTCAATAGCGCGGCGAGCGAGAAGCTCTTCGCTTCGTCCGGACATAGCTTCGCCGAAATCTCCGCGCTCGCCGACGCCTCGAAGCCGCTTCCCAGATTCGAAATGAAGCAGTCGCTCCATGCCGATGTCGCGATGCGCCACCGGCCGGTCGTCTCGTCCAACGTCGTCGCCCGGCTGCCGGGGAGCGATCCCCGGCTGAGGGCCGAACATGTCGTCTTCTCGGCCCATCTCGATCATCTCGGAACCGGCGCTCCGATCGACGGCGACGGGCTCTACAACGGCGCCATGGACAATGCGGCGGGAGTCGCGGGCCTGCTCGACATCGCCCGAAGCTACAAGGCGCGGCGGGTGAAGCCGAAGCGCTCGATGCTGTTCGTGTTCGTCACCGCCGAAGAGAAGGGGCTGCTCGGCTCGCGCTATTTCGCGCTCCGTCCGACGGTGCCCAAAGCGTCGATGGTGGCCAACATGAACTTCGACATGGCCCTCCCGATCTTCCCGCTGAAGAGCGTGACCGCCCTCGGCTCGGAGGAGAGCAGCCTCGGAGCGACGGCCGCCGCGGTCGGCGAGACGATGGGCCTGCCCCTCGTCCCCGATCCCTTCCCCGACCGGAACAGCTTCGTGCGTTCGGACCAGTACAGCTTCATCCGCGAGGGCGTTCCGGCGCTGGCCTTCAAGTTCGGCTTCGGCCCCGACGACCCGGAAGCCGGGATCGAACGTCAATGGCGCTCGACTCGCTACCACGCGCCGTCGGACGACCTCGCCCAGCCGGTCGCCATAGAGGATGCGATAAGGCTTCACGACTTCGTCGGCGAGCTCGCGCTCCGGGTCGCCAACGCTCCGGAGCGGCCAAGCTGGGCCGGAGAGAGCTTCTTTCGGCGATTCGCTCGTTGAGGGCGCGGGAAAACGCCGCACCGGGAACCCCTCTCCCGCTTTTCGCGGGAGAGGAGGGCCCCACCGCGAAGCGGTGGGAGGTGAGGGTCTTTTCGGAGTCCGGTGTACAGACCCTCACTTCCCAAGCTCCGCTTGGGCCCCTCCTCTCCCGTAAGAACGGGAGAGGGTTTCGAAGCGGCTTGGCGGCTTTCCTGCTCCTCCTCGGCGCACCGGCCGCTGCACAAAAGTCCGCCCCTTTGCTCTCATCCGCCGAGACGGAGGCGTTGGCCTCGGAGATTTCCGGCGCGTCGGCGAAGCGCACGGTCCAAGCTGTGTCGCTCCACCACCGGATGCGGGGCTCGGAAGGCTATCGAGCCGCCGCGGAGCTGATCCGCGACCGGCTTCGCGACTACGGGCTCGACGAGGTGGACATCATCTCCCTGCGGGCGGACGGCAGGATCTTCTACGGCACCCAGCGCTCGCGCCCCGCCTGGAACGCCGGCTTCGCGGAGCTTTGGGAGCAAAAGCAGGACGGGGGGCGGTGGCGCGATTCGCAGCGTATCGCCTCCTGGGCCGACCAGCCGATCACTCTGGCCCAGGACAGCGTCGGCGGCCGCGCCGAGGCGGAGCTGGTCGACGTCGGCACCGGGAGCTCGGCGGCCGATTATGCCGGCAAGCAGGTGCGCGGAAAGCTCGTCCTCGTCTCCGGCCAGCCGGCGGCGGCGGCGAAGCTGGCGGTCACGGAGCGGGGCGCGGCGGGGATCATATCCTGGGCGCAGAACCAGCGCTCGGCCTGGTGGGGCGAGGATGAGAGCCTGATCCGCTGGGGGCATCTTGGCACGTGGGAGGATCCGGCTTTCGCCTTCATGGTCTCCCCGGCCCGGGCCCGCGCCTGGCAGGCGAGGCTGGCGAAGGGCGAGACGGTTCGCCTTCGGGCGGAGGTGAAGGCGGGGCGATCGCCCGGCGCCTATCTCATCCCGACGGCCGTCATCCCCGGCAGGGACCGGTCGAAGGAGATAATCTTCTCCTGCCACCTCGACCATCCCTCGCCGGGCGCCAACGACAATGCCAGCGGCTGCTCGGGCATCCTTGAGATCGCCCGCGCCTTCCAGCGCCTGATCGGGGAAGGGCGGCTGCCCCAGCCGGAGCGGACCTTGCGCTTCATCTGGCCTTGCGAGATCGAATGCACGATCGCCCTGCTCAATGCGAAGCCGGAATATGCGAGCCGGGCCCTGGCGACGATCCACCTGGACATGATCGGCGGCAATACCGAAATCACCAGGGGCACCCTTGGAGTGGAGGGCTCGCCGCCGAGCCTGCCGAGCTTCGTTTCGGACGTCGGCTTCGCAATGGCTCGCTGGGTGGACCGGCAGGCCCTCCAACATGCCGAGCGCGGCGAGGCCGCGTTTCCGCTGCTCGACTCCGAAGGCACCAGGAACCCGCTCCGCGCCCGGATAGGCGGCTTCTCCGAAGGCTCCGACCACCAGGTCTGGGCCGAGGGCAGCTGGCGGGTGCCCATCATCTATTTGTCGGATTGGCCCGATATCTACATCCACACCAACAAGGATTTGCCGGGCAATCTCGATTCCACGAAGATGAAGCGGGCGATGTTCATCGCCGCCGCTTCCGCCTGGGCGCTCGCCAATATCGAGCAGGCGGATACCCCGGCGCTCGGCCGGCTGCTGACGATCGAGGCCGACTTCCGCCAGGCCGAGGCCACGAGGCGGGCCGGCGAGCTGTCGGGTGCCGACGAAGCGAACGCATTGTCGCTTCAGACCGAGCATGAGGTCGTGGTGGAGCTGTCGCTGCGGCGCTTCGGCCTGTTGGTAGGCGAGACGGACCGGATGGGAGTTCCCCCGGTGTCCGGCGGCCCGCTCGGAACGGTCTACCATCGAGATCCGAAGCTGAAGGGGCCGATGGACGGCTTCGGCTATAGCTGGCTCGACGATCGCCTGGAGAAGGCGAAGATCGCCAGGCCCGCCCTCCTGTCGCGCGAGCCGGCCTGGGAGGGGCCGGGCTTCGGCTATGAGGCGCTGAACCTCGTCGACGGCCGCCGCAGCGTCCAGGCGATCCGCGACAAGCTGGCGGTCACCGTCGGCCCGGCGCCGGTGGAGGAGGTCGCGGCCTATCTCGCCGTGCTGGAGCGTCTCGGCGTCATCCGGCGTTAGGAGAGGCATGGCCGAAGCCGGAACCCCGCCCCAGCCCTTTCGCCCGCTTCATGCGGCGGCGATCGTGCTCGGGGTCGGAGCGGCGGTGGTGGCGCTCTGGTTCCTTCAGAAGATCGTCACCGCGATCCTGCTCTTCTCCCTCTCTTTGGTCGGGGCGATCGCTCTGACCATCATCTTCCTGAGCGCGGTCATCTACACCGTGCTCGATCCCCGGCCGATCCTGCGCGGCTATCTCGGCACCTTGCCCCCGGAGCGCCGGGCGCAGGGTATGCGCGCCTATCGCGGAGCGTCGCGAGCGGTGATCGGCTGGACCGAGGCGAGCCTGATCGTCGGCGCGATCGAGTTCGTGCTCGTCTTCGCATTCCTCACCTATATGGGCCTGCCCGGCGTTCTGATCTGGGCGGCGCTCGCCTTCTTCGCCGAGTTCATTCCGCGCCTCGGCGGCTATGTCATGGCCTTTCCTCCGGTGGTGGTGGCTCTGACCCTCGGGCCTGCAACCGCCTTGTCGGTCGCATTGTTCTACCTTGCGATGAACGAGCTGCTCGGCAATCTGGTCGCCCCGCGAATCCGCGGCGAGACCATGAATATCCATCCGGTCATGCTGCTCTTCTTCACCCTCGCCTTCGCTTTGGCCTTCGGCGTGCTGGGCGCGATCGTGGCGACTCCGGCCGCCGCTTTCTTCTCCGCTTATTACGGCGAATTCTACATCGCCCGGCACCGCGCCGGCACCTGAAATGCATCGGAGCTGATATATGGACGGTCTGGTCTCCACCAAATGGCTCGAGGGAGAGCTCGGCGCGGCCGACCTGAAGGTGATCGACGCCACCCTGTTCCTGCCCGGCGCTTCGCGCGATGCGCGCGCCGAATTTGAAGCGGAGCACATACCGGGCGCGGTCTTCCTCGACCTGGAAGAAGTCTCCGACAGCGCGAATCCGGTGCCCCACATGGTTCCGTCCGAGCCCAAATTCGCAAGCCGGATGGCGTCGCTCGGGCTTCGCGACGGCCAGCGCTTCGTCGTCTACGACAACAGCCCCCTGCACAGCGCGGCGCGCGCCTGGTGGCTGCTGAAGAGCTTCGGGGCGCATTATGTCGCGATCCTCGACGGCGGGCTGGAGAAGTGGAAATCGGAAGGGCGGCCGCTCGAAAGCGGCCGGCCGCAGGTCCGCCACGGCCATTTCAGCCCCCGCTTCGAATCCGGCGCGGTGGTGGAAAAGGCCGAGGTGGCCGGCCTGATCGGCGGCGACAGCCACGAGATCGTCGACGCGCGCGGCGCCGCCCGCTTCACCGGCGAGGAGGCCGAGCCCCGGCCGGGCATGGCGTCGGGGCACATCCCAGGCTCGAAGAACCTGCCCCAGGGCAAGCTGTTCGACGCCGACAACAGCTGGAAGCAGCGGGAAGAGCTGAGGGCCGCCTTCGAGGCCGCCGGAGTCGATCTGGCCAGGCCGATGGTCGCCACCTGCGGCTCGGGGGTCACCGCCTGCGTCCTCCTGTTCGGAGCCCATCTGCTCGGCAAGACGGATTTAAGGCTCTACGACGGTAGCTGGTCCGAATGGGGCGCCGATCCGGAGACTCCCAAGTCGACGGGACCGGCATGAAGGACAGGCGGCCCGACACGAAGCTGGTCGAGGGCGGCCGGCGCGGGGAATGGCGCGGCCGGCTGGTCAACCCGCCGGTCCACCGCGCGTCGACCATCCTCTTCGACAGCGTCGCCGAAATGCGCGCCGCGGCGCCGGAGTTCGGCAAATATTATTACGGCCTCCACGGCACTCCGACCCAATGGGCGCTGGCCGAGGCGCTGACGGAGCTCGAGCCGGGAGCGGCTGGGACGATGCTCTATCCGAGCGGCCTCGCGGCGGTGACGGCGGCCTTGCTTTCGGTGCTGTCCGCCGGCGACGAGCTTTTGATGGCGGATAGCGTCTACGGACCGACTCGGCGCTTCTGCGACGGCTTCCTGAAGCGCTACGGAGTGATCACGCATTATTACGATCCGCTGGTCGGACCCGGCATCTCCGATCTGATCGGCGAGCGCACCAAAGCGATCTTCCTCGAAAGCCCGGGCTCGCTGACGATGGAGGTGCAGGACGTTCCCGCAATCTGCGCCGCTGCTAAGGGGAGGGGGGTCGCGACCCTGCTCGACAATACATGGGCGACTCCACTCTTCTTCCCGGCCATCGCCGCGGGGGTCGATCTCTCGATCCTCGCCGGCACCAAATATGTCGGCGGCCATTCCGACGTCATGCTCGGCTCGGTAACCGCGACCGCCGACTGGTATCCGAGGCTCGAGCGGACGAGCTGGGATCTCGGCCAGTCGGTGAGCCCGGACGATTCCTGGCTCTGCTCGCGGGGGCTTCGGACGATGGGCGTTCGGCTTGCCAGGCACGAGGCCAGCGCGCTCGGAATCGCCCGCTGGCTAGGCGAGCAGCCCCAGGTGGCGGCGGTGCTCCATCCGGCGCTTCCCGATTGCCCCGGCCATGAAATCTGGGCGAGGGACTTCAAGGGCTCGTCCGGCCTCTTCTCCTTCGCCCTGAAGGGCGGCGGCGACGCGAAGCGGACGCGGTTCCTGGAGGCGCTGGAGCTGTTCGGCCTCGGCTATAGCTGGGGCGGCTTCGAGAGCCTGGCCATACCGGCCGATCCGGAGCGAATCCGAACCGCCACAAGCTGGCGGTCGGAGGGGCCGTTGGTTCGGCTTCAGATCGGCCTCGAGGATATCGACGATTTGATCGAGGACCTGGCCGCGGGCCTGGCCGAATGGGAGAGTGCGTGAATGAGGGGCGTGTTCGAACGGTTCGGAATGGCCTGGCCGACTTATGCCGACTGGATCGCGGTCGCAATCGCGGTCGCACTGGTCGCCGCGTCCTGGGGCCTCGCCTGGCTGGCCGGCCGCTGGCTCGCTCCCCGGCTCGCCGCCTTCTGGGAGAATCGCGCCGGCGCCCGAGGCGAGGCGCTCGCGCACCGGATGTGCGATCTCACCCGATTCGCAACTGGAGCTCTCGTCGTCGCGATCGTCTTCAACGCGGATAATTGGCGGCCGCTCGCCGCGCTCGTGCTCGGGGTTGCGCTCGCGAGCTGGACGGCGATGCTGGTCCTCGGGCTGGTGCGCGGCCTGCAGATGCCGCGCTGGGTCGCGGCCCTGCTCGGCGGAGTTACCTTCCTCTCACTGCTCGCCCGGTCGGTCGGAGGTCTGAAGCCGATCACCGACACGCTCGACCGGGTCGGCTTCACCGCCGGATCGGCCCGGATCTCGATCCTCACGGTGTTCCAGGTCCTGGTGATCCTGGCCGCCATCTACGCCGTCGTGAAGCTCCTCAACCGGGTCGTCGGCCACTCGATCCGCAGGGCGTCGGGCCTCGATGCGACCCAGCAATTGCTCAGCCAGAAGCTGGCCAGCGTCGCCATCCTGATCGCCGCCTTCTTCATCGGGATCGACCTGGTCGGGATCGACCTTACCGCGCTCGCCGTCTTTTCCGGCGCCTTCGGCCTCGCCATCGGCTTCGGCCTTCAGAAGACATTCGGAAACCTGATCGCCGGAATCATCCTTCTGATGGACCGCTCGATCAAGCCCGGCGACGTCATCACCGTCGGCGATACGTTCGGAAACGTGACCAAGATCGGAGTGCGCGCCGTCTCGATCGTGACCCGCGACGGCAAGGAGCATCTGATCCCGAACGAGAATCTGATGACCCAGGAGGTCGAGAACTGGTCCTATTCAAGCCGCGACGTCCGGGTGCACATACCCGTCGGGGTCGCCTACGATTGCGATCTGCCGCTCGCGCAAAAGCTGATGATCCAGGCGGCGAGGGAGTCCCGAAGGGCGATGAAGAGCCGGCCGCCCGGAGTGTGGCTGACCGGGTTCGGGGACAGCAGCGTCGACCATGAGATCCTGGTCTGGATCGCCGACCCGGAACAAGGCGTCGGCAGCATCCGGTCCGAAATTCTGAACCGGGTCTGGGCGTTGTTCAAGGAAAACGGGATCGAGATACCGTTCCCGCAACGCGATATTCACGTCAAGAACTGGCCGGAGGAAACCCCTCTCCCCTGCAGGGAGAGGGGTCCTCTACCCCGGCAGCCGCCGTCCCAGCTCTCCCAACCCCTTTTCAAGCTCCTCGGCGAGCCGCGCGGCGGCGGCCCGGACCGGCATTCCGGCGTCGTCGAGCTTGAG
>JBBSIZ010000039.1:0-26984 GCA_038257735.1 Sphingomonadales bacterium
CCCTTTCGCCGCGGGCGCCGGCTTTTCCACGCTCGTACCGCCTTATACTCCTCGCGGAGGACAATCGCAGTCACGACTCTTCAGGTGACGCGAGCTCATACGTACCCGGATGACTTCGCGCCGGCCGCCGGCCTCGGGGCAAGCCCCTCAGCCGATTCCCGCCTCCGCCGGTTGATCGAGCCGACTCGGGCAGGGTGTGGATATGGAACGAGGATGAGAACAAGTCAAGAACATTAGTCTCGGCCAGCGGCGCTAAAGTTCTGGGTAACGGCCCGGCCAACCCAGCCGAGCCTAAAACGCCTCCGCCGGAAGCGCCATCAGTGTGTCCGACCCGGCCTCGATCTGGCGCTTGAGCGCGCCCGTTTCCGGCATCATGCGCTGGGCGAAGAAGCGGGCGGTGACGAGCTTCGCTTCATGGAAAGACTTGTCGCCGTCGCCATTGGCGAGCGCTGCCGCGCTCGCCTTCGCCATGCGCAGCCACATCAGGCCGAGGGAGACGATTCCGGTCAGCGTCATATACGGATAGGCCGCGGCGCCGGCGTGGTCGGGGTTGGCCATTGCGTTCTGCATCAGCCACCGGGTCGCGCTCTGGAGGTCGCCGACGCCCTTCTCGAGCGCGGCGGCGACTTCGGCAGGCTCGCCTTCCCCGGCTTTGGCTTCGGCTATCTCCCCGGCGAGGAGCTTCAGGAAGGCCTGGATAGCCCTCCCGCCATTGGCGCCGAGCTTCCTCCCGACCAGATCGAGCGCCTGGATCCCGTTCGTGCCTTCGTATATCTGGGCGATCCGGGCGTCGCGGACGAACTGCTCCATTCCCCATTCCCGGATATAGCCGTGACCGCCGTGGATCTGCTGGGCATCGACCGCGACCTTGAAGCCCTGGTCGGTCATATAGCCCTTGATGACCGGGGTGAGCAGCCCGAGCAGATCGGAGGCAGCCTCGCGCTCCTCCTCGGTCCGGGCCCGGCGGGAGATGTCGACCTGGAGCGCGCCCCACAGGACGAGCGCCCGCGCCGCCTCGTTGAACGCCTTCATCTCCATCAGCATCCGGCGGACGTCGGGGTGGACGATGATCGGATCGGCCTTCGCCTCCGGATCGCGCGCATCGGGGACGAGTGCCCGGCCCTGGCGGCGATCCTTCGCATAGGCGACGGCATTCTGGTACGCGACCTCGCCCTGGGCGAGGCCCTGCAGGCCGACTCCGAGGCGGGCCGCGTTCATCATGATGAACATCGCGGCCAGGCCCTTCTCCGCCTCGCCGACCAGATAGCCGACCGCATTGTCGTAGTTGAGAAGGCAGGTGCTATTGCCGTGAATGCCCATCTTCTCTTCGATGGAGCCGCATTCGACGCCGTTGCGCGCGCCAAGGCTGCCGTCATCGCCCACCAGGAACTTGGGAACGATGAACAGCGATATACCTTTGACGGTATCCGGAGCGCCGACGATCTTGGCGAGGACGAGGTGAATGATGTTCTCGGCGAGGTCGTGCTCGCCCGAGGAGATGAAGATCTTGGTTCCGCTGATCAGATAGCTTCCATCCGCCCGCGGCTCCGCCTTGGTGCGCAGAAGGCCGAGATCGGTGCCGCAATGGGGCTCGGTCAGGTTCATCGTCCCGGTCCATTTGCCGGCGACCATGTTCGGCAGATATTTCGCTTTCTGCTCGTCCGACCCCTTGGTCAGGATCGAGGCGACCGCGCCGGCGGTGAGGCCGTGATACATTTCGAACGCCTGGTTGGCGGAGAGGAGATATTCGGTGACCGCGGTGCCGACGACCTGCGGCAGGCCCTGGCCGCCATATTCCTCGGGCGCCGAGAGAGTCGTCCAGCCGCCGGCGGTGAACTGGTCCCACGCATGCTTGAAGCCGGGCGGGGTGGAGACGCTCCCGTCCTCGTGGCGGACGCAGCCCTGCTCGTCGCCGATCCGGTTCAGGGGCGCGAGCACCTCGGAGGCGAAGCGGCCGCCTTCGGTCAGGATCGCCTCGATCATGTCCGGGGTCGCGTTCTCGAAGCCCGGCAGGTTGGAATAAAGATCGATCCCGAGAATTTCCTCGAGGACGTAGCGGGTCTCGCGGACGGGGGCGGTGTAGCTGGGCATAGGCTTCCTTTTAGTGGCCGGCGGAATCCGCCGCTTCGACCATGGCGATGAACCGCTCGAGCTCGGCGATCGTGGCGTCGATGTCGGCGCGCTGCTTGGCAAGGAGATCGATCCGGCCCCGGCATTTTTCGAGCGTCACGCGGCGCTGCGAGGCGCGGCCGTCGCCGAGATCGTAAAGGTCGATCATCTCGCGAATCTCGGCGAGGCTGAAGCCGACCCTCTTGCCTCGAAGTATCCAGGCGAGCCTGGCCCGGTCGCGCCAGCCATAGACCCGCGACAGGCCCTGGCGGTGGGGGGAGATCAGGCCCTCGTCCTCGTAGAAGCGAAGCGCCCTCGGAGTGACCGAGAATTCCTCGCACAGATCGGTGATGGTGTAGGATTTGCCGCCGGATTCGGGCGTCGCGAAGTCCGAATGAAGGGCGTGGGCCATACCCGCCGAGTAGTTTACGTTCACGTCAACGTCAAGGCGCTGGCGGGCCGGCGGGCCGGCGGCAATTGGGGACAGCTACTCAATTCGGACGAGGTCGTAAGCGCAGGCCCCCTCGTCGAATTCGGTAGCTGTCCCCAATTGTCGATCGCGGTCATTCGCAGAGCGGGTCGCCGGCTATGTCGGTCGCTTTCTTCACGTCGTCGCCCGTCCGGCTGAGACTCGCGCCGGCGAAGCTGGCGCGGGCGCCGCAATAATAAGCGCAGCCTAGGGGCAGGCTCGCCGGGAGGGCGACATCGCCGTCCTTGAAGCTCGCTTCGATCGAGCAGGTCTCGTCGCCGGTCATGGTCAGGGTCAAAGTCCCGCCCTTGCGCACCGCCCGTCCGGCGCCCGAGCAGCTGTGCAGATTGCCGCCCCAGACGAGAAGGCCGAACTCGGCGCCATTACCCTTCTCGACGATGCACATCCGGTTCTTCTGCGCGCCCGTGCCCCCTTCGTAGAGGCCGGTCAGCCGGGTCGCCGAAGCCTTGGACGAAGCGGGCCGCGACTTTCCAGCCGCAGCCGGACCGGCCGCCCCGGGCGCGGCCTGGTTGTCGGCGGCCGGGTCGTCCCGACCGCAGGCGGCCAGAAGGAGGAGGATGAGGAGGGTCTTTTTCATGGCCTGTCCCAACACAAGATTCGCGACGGGCCAAGCCGTTCCATTATCCACATCAAATTAAACGTCGCGGGGCGACAAGCGTCGGTCCCGCCCCTATATGGCGTTCGGGGCAAAATCGGGCGAGCGATCGGGCGTTTCTGACATGCTGACAACGCATCCTTTTGACACGGGTCTCGATGGGGACAAGCTCCGGGAGGAGTGCGGGGTCTTCGGAATCTGGGGCTCCGACAGCGCTTCGGCGGTGACCGCGCTCGGACTTCACGCCCTCCAGCATCGCGGCCAGGAAGCCGCCGGGATCACCAGCTTCGACGGCCGCACCTTCCATTCGCACCGGGCGATGGGCCATGTCGCCGGCAATTTCGACACGGCCGACGTGATCCGCCGGCTCGCCGGTCCCGCCGCCATCGGCCATGTCCGCTATTCGACGGCCGGCGAGACCGCGCTTCGCAACGTCCAGCCTTTGTTCGCCGAGCTCGCCTCCGGCGGCTTCGCGGTCGCCCATAACGGCAACATCTCCAATGCGGTGCGCCTCAGGCGCGACCTCAACCGGCGCGGCTCGATCTTCCAGTCGACCTCGGACACCGAGGTCATCATCCACCTCGTCGCGACCTCGACCTACCGGACACTTCTCGACCGGCTGATCGACGCATGCAAGCAGGTCGAAGGCGCCTATTCCCTCATCTGCCTGACCGGCGAGGGAATGATCGCCTGCCGCGACCCGCTCGGGATCCGGCCGCTGGTCATGGGCCGGCTCGGCGACAGCTACATCTTCGCCTCGGAAACGGTGGCCCTCGACGTGGTCGGGGCGACCTACATCCGAACCGTCGAGCCGGGCGAGATCGTCATCGTCTCGGCCCAGGGCGTTCGCTCGCACAAGCCGTTCCAGAGCGTCCGGCCGCGCCCCTGCATCTTCGAGCATATCTATTTCTCGAGACCGGACAGCGTGCTCGACGGCGCCTCCGTCTACCAAGTCAGGAAGGCGATCGGAGCCGAGCTGGCGAGGGAGAATCCGGTCGAGGCCGATTATGTCGTTCCGGTGCCGGACAGCGGGGTGCCCGCCGCGATCGGATACGCCCAGGCGAGCCAGATCCCCTTCGAGCTCGGAATCATCCGCTCCCATTATGTCGGCCGGACCTTCATCCAGCCGAGCGACGCGGTCCGCCACCTCGGAGTGAAGCTCAAGCACAATGCCAACAGCGCGCTCATCCAGGGCAAGAGGCTGGTGCTGATCGACGATTCGATCGTTCGTGGGACGACCAGCCTCAAGATCGTCCAGATGCTGCGAGAGGCAGGCGCCAGGGAGGTCCATATGCGGATCGCCTCGCCGCCGACCCGGCACAGCTGCTTCTACGGGGTCGACACTCCGGAGCGGGCGAAATTGCTCGCCGCGCAGATGAACGTCGCCCAGATGAACGACTATATCAAGGCGGACAGCCTCGCTTTCATCTCTATAGACGGCCTCTACCGGGCATTGGGCGAGGATCTTCGCGACGAAGCCCAGCCGCAATATTGCGATGCCTGCTTCACCGGCGCCTATCCGACGCGGCTTACCGACCAGGAGGATCTGGAGGCGCCCGACCAGCTGGCGCTGCTGGCGGAGAGATACGCCTGAACCGCCACCCTGAACTTGTTTCAGGGTCCGGTTTCGAGCATCGCCGACCTTCATCGAACTGGATGCTGAAACGAGCTCAGCATGACGGGTAAGGCAAAAAATGACCGAGAAATTCCTCGCCGGCCAAACCGCCCTCGTCACCGGCGCCAGCCGAGGCATCGGCGCTGCGACGGCCGAGGCGCTTGCGGCCGCCGGCGCCCATGTCATCGTCACCGCGCGAACGGCCGCGGACCTGGAAGCCGCGGAGGACAGTATCCACCTGGCCGGAGGCACCGCCACCATCGCCCCGCTCGACCTTATCGAGACGGACAGCATCGCCAGGCTGGCGGCGGCCGTCGCGGAACGCTGGGGCAAGCTCGACATCCTGATTCTGAACGCCGCCACCCTGGGCACACTGACCCCGGTCGCCCAGATAGACGGCAAGGAATTCAGCCGGGTCCTGACCCTGAACGTTCTTGCCAGCCAGGCGCTGATCGCGGCCTTCGACCCGCTGCTTCGCAAGAGCGAGGCCGGGCGGCTGCTCGCCATGACCTCCAGCGTCGGCCGCCATCCCCGCGCTTATTGGGGCGCCTACGGAGCGTCCAAGGCGGCACTGGAGGCGCTGGCGCTCAGCTATGCCGAGGAGGTGAAGAACCTGTCTCCCGTCCGGGTCGCGATAATCGACCCGGGCGCCACCGCCACGACGATGCGCGCCCGAGCCTTTCCCGGCGAGGATCCGGCGACCTTGAAGCCGCCTGGCGCGGTGGCGGACTCGGTGCTGGCGCTGCTGAAGCGCGGCTTCGAGACGGGGGAGAGGCTGAAACTATAACGTCATCCCAGCGACTTATCCCTCTTCACCAGTGTCACCTGCGCGACGTCGATCCCGCCGCCCCTGAAGCCGCCTTCGCAATACATCAGATAGTAGCGCCACAAACGGTGGAAGGGCTCGTCGAAGCCGGCCGGAAGCCGGCCTTCCGCCGCCGCCTCGTCGTAGCGTACGCGCCAGCGTTTCAGGGTCTCCGCATAATGGAGGCCGAAGCCCCGGCGGTCCCGCCATCCCAGCCCCGCCTCCATCGCCAGTGCCTCCAGCCGTGCCTCGCTTATCAACATTCCGCCGGGGAAGATGTAGGTCTGGATGAAGTCGGCATTGGCCGCATAATCCTCGAACAAAGGCTCACGGATCGAGATGAACTGGATCGCGGCCCGCCCCCCGGGCTTCAGCACCCGGGCGATATTCTCAAGATAAGCGGGCCAATAATCCTGGCCGACCGCCTCCACCATCTCGACGCTGGCGACCGCGTCATAGTCTCCTAGGGCGTCGCGATAGTCGGTAAGCTCGATCGTGCAGCGCCGTCCAAGGCCCGCGGCCTCGAGCCGCCGCTCGGCATAGGCTTTCTGCTCTTCGGACAAGGTAAGTCCGGTGGTCTCGACGCCGTAATCGCGCGCCGCCGCTTCCGCGAGCGAGCCCCAGCCGCAGCCGATGTCGAGCAGCCGCTGGCCCGGCTCGAGGGCGAGCCGGTCGAGCAGCAGAGCGAGCTTGCGCGCCTGCGCCGTCTCGAGCGGCTCGGCGTCGCCGATCGGCTCTTCGAAGACCGCGCTGGAATAGGTCATCCCGTCATCGAGCCAGGCCCGGTAGAAATCGTTGCCGAGGTCGTAATGGTGGGAGATGTTCTCGCGCGCGCCCTTCTTGTCGTTGTCGCGAAAGCGGTGGGCGATGCTGTTCACCAGCCGGAACAGCCCCTTGGCGCGGGCGGTGGCGCCGAGGCTCTCGGCGTTTAGCATGAACAGTTCGAACAGCGGCACCGGGTCGGGCGACGACCATTCGCCCTGCTCCCAGGCCTTGTACCAGCCGACCGAGCCCGATGTGATCAGACGCGCCAGAGCGCGCCAGCTGTGCAGGTGGACGATCGGCCGCGGACCCGGCCGGCGGCCGCCGAGAATTCGATTCGAGCCGTCGGGCCGGATCGCCTCGATCGCCCCCAGCGCCAGCCCTCGGTCAATCCGCCCGAGGATTCGCGATAAGCTTCCCGAAAGCAGGTGTGCGATCGTCCCGCCGCCGGTGGCGAATCGACGGTCGGCTGCGACGAGATGGCGACCTCGGAGCTGCTGGTTCATGGCGCGCTTGGTGGCGGGTTAGAAGTTGGGAGGCAATAGCGCGCTGCAAACCCCCTCTCCCCGCCCGGGAAAGGGTTGGCTCGCGCCAGTGAATGCCGACAGAGGCTAGATCGCGCGGGGTTCCTTGGTCACCATCCAGCTCTGGCCTTTCGAGACCAAGGCCTGGAGGTCCGGCTTCTTGCCGGCGCTTGCTTCAGCGTTCTGGCGCACCACCGCGCTCTCGAAGGTTGGCGCCGGATCCTCGTAGAGCACTCCCAGAGCCGTCGGGAAGGCACCGAACGGCATCTCGACCAGCATATGTGCGACCGAGCGGTTCCTCGGATCGTGGACGAGCACTCCGGCCGACTGCCAGTCGCCGCCCTCGACGTCGACGACCTTCAGCGCCAGCGCCTCGCGGTCGAGGGCGATTCCGCGCGCGCCTCCGCCGAACAGCATCGGCTCCCCCGCCTTCAGCCAGAGCTGCTGCCCGTTATTCTCCTTGGCGGTGAAGGGCGCGAAGACGTCGTCATTGTAGACGATGCAATTCTGGTAGATTTCGACGAAGCTCGCGCCCTTGTGGGCGTGGGCGGCCTTCAACACCTCGGGCAAATTCTTGTGGACGTCGATCCCCCGGGCGATGAACCGCGCGCCCGAGCCCAAAGCGAAGGCGCAGGGGCTGACCGGCCGGTCGACCGACCCGAACGGGGTCGAAGGGCTTCGGGTCCCGGCCCGGCTGGTGGGGGAGTATTGGCCCTTTGTCAGGCCGTAAATCTCGTTGTTGAACAGAAGGATCTGGCAGTCGAGGTTGCGGCGAAGGACGTGCATCGTGTGGTTGCCGCCGATCGACAATGCGTCGCCGTCGCCGGTGATGATCCAGACGTCGAGTTCCGGCCGGGCCAGCTTGATCCCCGTCGCGAAGCTCGGCGCCCGGCCATGGATGGTGTGGAAGCCGTAAGTCTCCATATAATAAGGGAAACGGCTCGAGCAGCCGATTCCGGAGACGAAGACGATGTTCTCAGGCCGCACTCCGAGTTCCGGCATCGTCCGCTGAACCGCCTTCAGCACCGCATAATCGCCGCAGCCCGGGCACCAGCGCACCTCCTGATCGGTGGCGAAGTCCTTGGCGGTGAGGGGGGTCATGTCGTTCATGTCATGGGCCTTCAAGCGGATTTGCGCTGTTCCTCCAGCGAGCGACGGATCGCCTCGTCGATGAATTTGCGATTGTCGTTCGTTATTTTCGATATCTGCTCGATAAGTGACGTTTCGATGGGAACCGGAACGGTCTCAAGCTCATCGGGAACATTGACGAGGATCGGCACCACCGCAATCCATTGTTCGTCCTCAACGGGGTCTGCCGGGTCATCGAGTTCGGCGATGGTGCGTTCAAGAGTCACTTCTGTGGGTTCAAGGATGGAATCACCGTCCGCCACCATCGCCTCGATGTGGCCCTGCAGGGCCTCGTGGCCCATGGCGATGACCTCTTCGAAGGTGTCGCCGGCAGAGATGCAACCGAGGAAATCGAGAAAGACGATTCCGAACGTACCGGCCCCTTCGCAAACCGTCCCATAATAGACTCTCTGCGTCATTCCGGCCTCCGCAGCTTCACGCCCGACTGCCTTTCGATGGATTGAAGCGTCTTGATCTTTATGTCCTTGCGAGGATGCGGAACTGTCGTCTTGCCGGGCCGGTCGTCATGCTCGAAATGGAGATGGCTGCCAGTCTGGGATATCGGCTTCCAGCCGGCCGCGCGCAAGCGCTTGATGACGATCCGGCTATCCACGTCACACCAATGCGCTGGCTTCGTCGAAAATTCGCTTCGCTTCGCCAAGCGCCGAGTCTGGACCGGATAGTTCGACCGCCTTCCTGCAAATCTGACTGATTGCAATGTCTACGTCCGTGCGTGTCATCAAACCTGTTCGCCGATGCCAGGGCCGAACGTCGAGAGGATTTGCCGGATCATCGCAAAGCCTCCTCGATCGCCGCTTCGATCTCGGCGATCTTGAAGGGCTGGCCGGAGACCTTGTTCACCGGCCGGGCGTCGACGAGATACTGGTCGCGCAGAAGGGTCTTGAGCTGTCCCTTGTTCATTTCCGGGACGATGATCCGGTCATAAGAGCGCAGCAAATCGCCCAAATTCCTCGGCAGGGGCCAGATGTGGCGGATGTGAATGTGGGCGACGTCGAGGCCCCGGCCCCGCGCCCGGCGGACAGCCTGGTGGATCGGCCCGAAGGTCGAGCCCCAGCCGACGACGGCGAGCTTGGCTCCGGCCGCCCCGAGGCAGACTTCCTGGTCGGGGATCGAATCGGCGACCCCAAGCACCTTGTCGGCTCGGATATCGGTCATCGCCTGGTGGTTGGCGGGGGCGTAATCGATATGGCCGGTCCCGACATTCTTCTCGATCCCGCCGATCCGGTGGGTGAGGCCAGGGCTTCCGGGCCGGATCCAGACCCGGGCGAGCTTGCCGTCCCTCGCATAGGGATTGACCGCCTCCCCTTCGGCCGGCGGGTCGGTGTGGAAGACCACCGGGAAGGGCTCGAAGCCCGACATGTCGGGCACCCGCCACGGCTCCGCGGCATTGGCGATATAGCCGTCGGTCAGAAGCATGACCGGGGTCATGTACCGGACGGCGATCCGGCAGGCCTCGATCGCGCAGTCGAAGGCGTCGGCCGGCGAGCGGGCGGCGATGACCGGCAGCGGCGCATCGCCGTTTCGGCCGTAGACCGCCTGGTAGAGATCGGACTGTTCGGTCTTGGTGGGAAGCCCGGTCGAAGGCCCGCCGCGCTGGGAGTTGATGATGACCAGTGGAAGCTCGGCCATGATCGCAAGCCCCATCGCCTCCATCTTGAGCGCGATTCCCGGCCCGGACGAGGACGTGACCCCGAGGCTCCCGGCATAGCTCGCTCCGATCGCCGATCCGATCGCCGCGATCTCGTCCTCCGCCTGGAAGGTCGTCACCCCATATTCCTTGAGGCGGGAGAGGTGGTGGAGGATCGCGGAAGCCGGCGTGATCGGATAGCCGCCGAAGAACATCGGCAGCCCCGCCAGCTGCGCCCCGGCGACGAGCCCGATCGAGACCGCTTCGGCTCCGGTCACGGTCCGGTACAGGCCCGGCTCGGCCGGCGCCGGATCGATGTGGCGCTGCGGGATCTGGCCGCCTAGCTCGGCGGTCTCGCCATAAGCGTGGCCCGCGTTCAGGGCCGCGATATTGGCCTCGGCCAGCTCCGCCGCCTTGGCGAACTTGGATCGAAGCCATTCGATGATCGGCTCGCGGTCGCGGTCGAACATCCAGAGCGCCAGTCCGAGCGTCCACATGTTCTTGCAGCGCAGCGCCTCCTTGTTGCCGAGGCCGAAAGGCTTCACCGCGTCGAGGGTGAGCTGCGAGATGTTGAAGCGCAGGACCTGCCACTTGCCGAGGCTTCCGTCGTCGAGCGGATTGGCCCCGTAGCCGGCCTTGGCGAGGTTGCGGGCCCCGAACTCGCCCTCGTCGGCGATGATCAGTCCGCCGGGCTTCAGATCGTCGACATTCGTCTTCAGCGCCGCCGGGTTCATCGCGATCAGGACGTCGGGCGAATCGCCGGCCGTCTCGATCGCGGCCGAGCCGAAATTGATCTGGAAGGCTGAAACGCCGAAAGTCGTTCCCTGCGGCGCGCGGATCTCGGCCGGGAAATCTGGGAAGGTGGCGAGATCGTTGCCGGCGAGCGCCGTCGATAGCGTGAACTGCCCGCCGGTCAGCTGCATTCCGTCGCCGCTGTCCCCGGCGAAGCGGACGACCACGGCTTCGCACGGTGTGTCGGCGCCGGCTTCCTCGGGCGTCAGATAATGGGTGGCCGTCGCCAAATTGGCTTCCTTCATCGCGGGTTGCCCGGACATCCTAGCCGGGCGGGCGCGGCGCCACAACTCGAAGCGGGAGGTCCCGGCCGGCCGGTCCGGTCATTTTTCGGGCACGGCCACCGGACCCTGAACATTCGGAGCGACGGTCGGAGCTCGACGATCATGCGTGGCCGAGGATCGCCTTCGTTTCGAGGAACTCCTCGAAGGCGTGGTCGCCCCACTCCCTACCGTTGCCGGACTGCTTATAGCCGCCGAACGGAGCCATGAAATCGGTCTCGGCGCCGTTGATGTTGACCTGGCCCGCTCGCAGGCGCGCGGCGACCTTGCGGGCGTGGCCGGTGTCGGAGGAATGGACGTAGGCGGCGAGGCCGTAGGGTGTGTCGTTGGCGATCTCTATCGCCTGCTCCTCATCGTCATAGCCGATGATCGACATGACCGGCCCGAATATCTCCTCGCGGGCGATGGCCATATCATTGTCGACGTCGGCGAAGACGGTCGGGCGGACGTAATAGCCTTTGTCGAGCCCGTCTGGCTTGCCGGGCCCGCCCACGACGAGGGTCGCGCCTTCGGAGACTCCGCGCTCGATCAGGCCCTGGATCCTGGTCCACTGGACGTCGGAGACGACCGGTCCGATATGGGAATCGCCCTTCGGGTCGCCCACCTTGGTCTTCTCCGCGACGGTGCGGGCCGCGGCCTTCGCCTCGTCCATCCGCGCCTTCGGGACGAGGAGACGGGTCGGCGCGTTGCAGGATTGGCCGGAATTGGTCAGCATGTGGCGCATCGCCGCGGTCACCGCCTTGCCGACGTCGGCATCTTCCAGGACGATGAAGGGCGACTTGCCGCCCAGTTCCTGATGAACCCTTTTCACCGTATCGGCCGCCGCCTTGGCGACTGCGATCCCGGCGCGGGTCGAGCCGGTGAAGGAGACCATGTCGACGTCGGGATGGGCGGCTATGGCGGCTCCGACGCCCGGCCCGTCGCCGTTGACGAGGTTGAAGACACCGGCCGGCACCCCGGCGGCGTCGAGCACCTGGGCGAAGAGATAGGCCGAGAAAGGCGCGACCTCGGAGGGCTTGAGCACCATGGTGCAGCCGGTGGCGAGAGCCGGGAAAACCTTGGTCGCGATCTGGTTGATCGGCCAGTTCCAAGGAGTGATGAAGCCGCACACCCCGATCGGCTCCTTCTTGATCAGGGTGGAACCGCGCTGCTCCTCGAACGGATAGTCCTTGAGAATCCCGATCGCGGCCTGGAGGTGGCCGATCCCGACCCCGGCCTGGGCGCGCTGGGCGAGCGCGGCGGGCGCTCCCATCTCCTCGGTGATGGCGTCGGCGATCTCGGAATAGCGCTTCTGATATTCCGCGGCGATGGCCTGGAGCAGCTCCAGCCTCTGCTCGCGGCTGGTCTCGGAATAAGCCGGGAAGGCCGCCTTGGCCGCCGCCACGGCCCGGTCGACGTCCTCGGCCCCGCCGAGGCTGATCCGGCCGGCGACGCTCTCGTCGGCCGGGTTGACGACGTCCAGGGCCCGGGGCTGGGCGGGCTTCACCCATTCGCCGCCGATGTAGAAATCGAGATAGTCGCGCATGATGGTTCCTTTAAGGCGAGTCGGGAGCGGCTATAGCGGGAGTCGACGCACTCTCCACCCTCCTCCGCTGCCGCCTAACCCGTCATTGCGAGCGAAGCGAAGCAATCCAGTGGGGTGGTCCGAACCCCGCTGGATTGCCGCGTCTCTTCGCTCCTCGCAATGACGAGCCCCAAGCTCCCCCTAGAACTTCACCCCCGCCGCCACGCCGAAGCGCCTCGGCTCGAGGGTGAAGACGTTGGTGAACAGGCCCGACGACTGGTCGGTCACATACTGGCCGGTGATTGCGTCGCTCTTGGTCAAGTTCTGGACGAAGGCGCGGGCGAACCAGCGCTCGTCCTTGCCGTTCAGCTGGATCTGGGCGTTGATCACCGAATAGCCGTCGATCCGGTCGATCCCTGTGTTGAAGCTGCGGGCCCAGAACTTGCCGGTGTAGGTGTAATCGACCCGGGGCACGATTGTCATGCCGTTGCCGAAGCGGATCGTATGCTGGAGCCCGGCCGCGAATTTCCAGTTCGGCGCCTGGGGAAGCTCGTTTCCGCTGAGGTCGACTTCCACTCCCGTCGCGACGGTGAAGGGAAGCGGCCCGTTCGGAGTCGCGAACAGGCCCCTCAAGGGCGCCGACGGGTTGGCGATGGTGGCGGCGAGAGCGTCGCAGACCGAGAAGGCGCCGGTCGTGCTGGTGCCCGGCACCGGCACCGGTCCGGCAAGGCCGAGCGCGCCGTTGAACGCCGCGACGAGCGTATTGGCGCCGAGCGCGTTGCCCGCCGTGTTCGGAATGACGGCGCAGTTGGACCCATTGGTGACGTCCTTGATGATCACCGTGTCCGAACGGCCGCCCGAAACGTCGCGCGGATCGACGAGCTGGAGGTCCTTGATCTTGGTGTGCAGATAGCTGCCCGACAGGTTGATCAGCGTATCGGGGTGAGGCCGGAACACCGCCTCCGCCTCGGCGCCGTAAATCTCGGCGTCGGTATTGTCGTTGACCGAGGTCCTGGCGACGATCCGGCTGAGCTGCAGGCCCTTATAGTCGTAATAGAAGGCGCTGAGATTGAGTCGAACCTTGCCGCCCGCAAAGCTGTTCTTGGAACCGATCTCGAAGGCGTTGATGATCTCGGGCTCGAAGGTGGCGGGGACGTTGAAGATCGGGTTGATCGGCGGATTGAGGCCGCCCGATTTATAGCCGCGCGACCAGGAGGCGTAGACGAGATTGTCGGGGGTCAGATTGTAGTCGACTACGAAGCGGCCGGTGAACTCGTCGAAGGCGGCGCGGCCGACATTGTAGGGCTGGTTGCCGGCGACGGTCGGATCGGCGTCGAACAAAGCGAGGAAGGGCGACTGGTTGGCGTCGGTGGTGCCGTAGGGCACCGCGAAGCTGAGCAGGGGCACCCGGGCGACCTGGCGCTTCTTGTCGTTCGAATAGCGGATCCCGCCGGTGACACGCAGCCTGTCGGAGACGTCGAAATAGGCCTCGCCGAACAGGCCGTAGCTCTTCAGCGAGAAGAAATTGACTTCGCTGTTATAGAAAGGCGGGGCCAGGAACACGTTCGGGAAGTTGACATTGCCCCCGGCCCGCTGGCCGAGCGATTGCCCGGCGCCAAGGATTCCCGAGGCGTAATCGAGGCCGAACGAGGCAACGTAATAATTGGAATCGGTGAACCGGTTGTCGAGATAGATGCCGCCGACGAGAAAGTTGAACGGCCCCTCGAAGTCGCTGTCGAGATGGGCCTCGATCGAATATTGGCGCGAGTGGCTCTGAGAGCGGTCGTAATCGGTGCTTCCGGGCGTGCAGCGGTTGGTGAAGCCGCCGAAATTGCCGGTATAGTTGAGATTGGTCTCGGACGTGCAGACGGTGCCGCCGGGGCCGATCAGGGCGTTTCTCGCCGGAGTGTAGGGATTGACGCCCCCCGGGAACAAGGCGCCGGGCGCCCCGGCGGTCGCGATGAAGGTGGCGAGGCCGACATTCCCGGCGAGCGAATTGCCGGCGACGAGATTGTAGTCGGTGCGGCTGTCGACTTCCTGCTGCGTGTAGCCGCCGGTGACGGTGAGGTCCAAAGTCTCGCCGATCTCCTGCTCGATCCGCGCCATTGCGTGGATTTCTTCGGCGAAATAGGTCGGGTTGAAGTCGGTCCGGACGGTGCGAAGATCGCCCGGATTGACGACCCCGCCGAAGAAATTGTCGGGGCCGTAGAGGCTGCCGAGGCCGAAATTGGTCAGAGCGGGGCTGTTGATCCGGAAGAATTCGCGGGATGTGAGAATCGCCGCCAGGGTGGCGTTGCCGTTCACGGTCCCGAAGCCGAGCTGGTCCGGCCGGCAGCCGAGGATCCCGGTATTGTCGCGGGCGCAAAGCTGCTTCTGGATGCGCGAGCGATCGTCCTTCTCGTGGAAATAATAGCCGATGAGGTCGATGGTGGTGCCCGACATCGGCTGGATCCGGATCGAGCCGCGCAGGGCATAGAGGTCGCGGCCGTCGATCCGGCTGTCGTCGAAAATGTTCTTCATGTAGCCGTCGCGGTTCAGATAATAGCCCGCGAGCCGGACTCCGATCACGTCGCCGATCGGCACGTTGACCATTCCGGTCACCTTCATCGAATCGTAGCTGCCATATTCGGCGCTGAGGCTGGCATGGAATTCGTCGAGGTTCGGCCGGGCGGTGATGAAGTTGACCACACCCGAAGTGGCGTTGCGGCCGTAAAGCGTGCCCTGCGGCCCGCGCAGAACCTCGACCCGCTCGAGGTCGAAATATTCGGTCTCGAACAGCCGGGTCGAAGTGAGCGGCATGTCGTTGACGTGGATTCCGGTGGCGCTGTCGCACGAGAAGCCGGTGCACAGGTCGCCGATGCCCCGGATGGTGAAGCTCGACGAGGTGAAGTTGGTCTTGGTGAAGGTGACGTTTGGAAGGCTCTGCTGGAGGTCGCTCGCATTCTCGATCTGCTGGCGCTCGAGCGCCTCGCCGGAGAAAGCGGAAACGGCGATCGGAACGTTCTGAAGCGATTCCGCGCGGCGCTGGGCGGTGACGATGATGTCGGCATCGTCGCGGCTTTCGGCGCTGTCCGTGGTCCCGCTGGGAGCGTCTCCGCCCTGGTCGGCGCCGGCGCCCGTCGTGATGTCGCCGGACTGCTCCGTGTCCTCCGGCTCGGTTATGGTCTGGGCCGAAGCGGGCGCCGCCGCGGCCATGGCGAGCACGGACGCGCCGAGCGCGAGAATCACGTTCCTGTTCATTGTCCTGTTCATTGCAAAGTTCCTCCCCATGCCCTTTTTCGGACCATGATCCCCAGTGCCGGTTTCGTTCGGCAACTTTATGCTTCTTGTGACACAATCCTATTGCGCCTTATTGGTGTCAAGCGCGGGGGTCGCGGGCCGGGGGAGGCGAAAACGGGAATGGCGGACAGCGAGGACATCCGGACTGGCATCGAGCATTTCGACGTTCTGTTCGTCGGCGCCGGCCTGTCGGGCGTCGGCGCCGCCTACCACCTGCAGCACGGGAGCCCCGGCCGAACCTACGTCATCCTGGAGGGGCGCGAGGCGATCGGCGGGACCTGGGACCTGTTCCGCTATCCCGGAATCCGCTCCGACAGCGACATGTACACTCTGGGCTATAGCTTCCGTCCCTGGGAGGAAGCCAAGGCGATCGCCGACGGCCCCTCCATCCTTCGCTACGTCAACGACACGGCCGACCGTTACCGGATCCGCGAGCATATCCGGTTCGGACACCATGTGAAGCGCGCCGACTGGTCCTGCGCCGACGCGCGCTGGATCGTCGAGGCGGAGCGCGCCGATGGCGGCGAGCAAGTCCGCTTCAGCTGCAACTGGCTCCACATATGCAGCGGCTATTACAATTATTCCGAGGTCTACGACCCCGAATTCCCGGGCCGGGAAAGCTTTAAGGGCATGATCGTCCACCCGCAATTCTGGCCGGAAGACATGGATTATTCCGGGAAGAAAGTGGTCGTGATCGGAAGCGGCGCCACCGCCGTCACCATCGTCCCGGAAATGGCGAAGAGCGCGGCGCACGTGATCATGCTCCAGCGCTCGCCGACCTACATGGTTTCGCGCCCCTCGGAGGATAAGATCGCCAACGCGCTCCGCAAGGCCCTGCCCTCGAAGCTCGCCTACGGAATCACTCGCTGGAAGAACGTGCTTCTTCAGATGGCCTTCTTCAAGCTCGCCCGCAAACGGCCCGCCAGGGTCAAGGAGAAGCTGCTCGAAGAGGTGAGGAAGCTCCTCCCCCAGGACTACGACGTCGGCACCCATTTCACCCCGCGTTACAATCCCTGGGACCAGAGGCTCTGCCTGGTGCCAGATGCCGACATGTTCGAAGCCGTTTCCAACGGCAGCGCCTCGATCGTCACGGCCGAGATCGACCGCTTCACCGACGGCGGCATCCGGCTTGGGAACGGCGACGAGCTGGACGCCGACATCGTCGTCACCGCCACCGGCCTCAAGCTCCAGCTGGCGAGCGATATCGCCTTCGCCGTCGACGGCGAGGCGCGCGACCTGTCGAAGACCCTGAGCTATCGCGGGATGATGTTCAGCGACATGCCGAACCTCTCTTATTCCTTCGGCTACACCAACGCCTCCTGGACCCTCAAGGCGGACCTGACCGGCGGCTATCTGTGCCGGCTGCTCAACCATCTGGAGAAGACCGGCAACGAGATCGCCCTACCCGCCCGCGAGCCGGGGATCGAAGAAGCGCCCTTCCTCGACTTCACTTCGGGCTATGTGCAGCGCGCTCGCGACGTCCTGCCCAAGCAGGGGTCGAAGAAGCCCTGGAAGCTGTACCAGAATTACGCGCTCGACATGATCAGCCTCAAATTCGCGTCGGTGGAGGATGGGGTGATACGTTTCCTGCCTCGAGGCGCGGCGGATTCGCGCAAGCCCGAGCGCGAGAGGGCGGCGGCATGAAGCTGGAGGGTCGAACCGCAATTCTCACCGGGGCGGCGAGCGGAATCGGGCGCGGCACGGCCCAGGCCCTGGCGAAACGCGGCTGCAACCTTGCCCTCGCCGATCTCGACGAGGAGGGGCTCGCCGAGACGGCGGCGCTCATCGGGCGGGACGGTATCAAGGTCAGCCGCCACCGGCTCGACGTTGCAAGCCGCGAAGCGGTCGCAGCCTTCCCAGAAACCGTCCTCACCGCGCACGGCCGCGCCGACCTCCTCTTCAACAATGCCGGAGTCGCCATAAGCGGGACCTTCGATCAGGTCGCCGAAGAGGATTTCGACTGGCTGATGGAGATTAATTTCTTCGGAGTGGTCCGGATGACCCGCGCCTTCCTCCCGCTCCTGCGTTCCAGCGGCCAGGCCCGGATCGTCAACGTCTCCAGCATCTTCGGAATCATCGCCCCGCCGGGCCAGACGGCCTATTGCGCGAGCAAGTTCGCGGTCCGCGCCTTTTCCGAATCGCTTCGCCGCGAGCTGGAGGCGGAAGGGGCGAAGATCGGGGTCACCGTCGTCCATCCGGGCGGAGTCGCGACCTCGATCGCGAAGAACGCCCGGCCGCCGCGCGGAGCGAACGACATCGACCTCGAGGCCCAGAAGAAGAATTTCGACAAGTTCCTTCGGATGCCGCCGGCCAAAGCGGGCGAAATCATCGTCGCCGGAGTCGAAAAGGACCGGCCGCGAATCATCGTCGGCAACGATGCACGCTTCATGGCGGCGGTCGAACGGCTGGCGCCGATATCCTATTGGAAGCTTCTTGGGAGGGCCTTGAGATGATCCCGTTCCTGATCGCCGGCGCGGGAGGCCTCGGCCTGCTCGGCGGCGGCCTTGCCGCATTCAGCGGCGCCACCGCCCGCAAGATCGAGAAAGCGGTGCCGCGCGACGGCGAGCTGATCGAGGTGAACGGCCAGACCATCCATTATACGGACGAGGGCTCCGGTCCCGCCATCGTGATGATCCATGGCCTCGCCGGCCAGATGCGCAATTTCGCCCGGCCGCTGGTCGACGATCTCGCCCGCAACTATCGAGTGATCAGGATCGACCGGCCCGGCTCGGGCTATTCGCCCCGCGCGGCCTCCACGTCGGCCCGCCTGCGGGTCCAGGCCGAGACCGTCGCCGAGCTGATCCGAATCCTCAAGCTGGACCGGCCCCTCATCGTCGGCCACTCCCTGGGCGGCGCGCTGGCGCTCTCCATCGCCCTCAACCATCCGGACGTGGTCGGCGGGCTCGCCCTCGTCGCCCCGCTCAGCCAGGTGCAGGACATTTCGCAGGTGCCCGAAGTGTTCAAGGGGCTCGTCATCCGCTCCCCGGCGGTGCGCAAGGCGGTAGCCTGGACCGTCGCCACGCCGATGGGGATGGCCAAAGCCGAAAAGGCTCTGGCGGAGGTGTTCGCGCCGGAGCCGGTGCCGGCGAATTTCGGTACCGACGGCGGAGGCCTGCTGGCGATTCGGCCGAACAATTTCTATGCTTCCTCGTCCGACCTGATCGAGCTCGAGGGCGAGCTGGAAGGGATGGTCGCTCGCTATCCGACCCTCTCGGTTCCGGTCCGAATCCTCTACGCCGAGGCCGACAATCTCCTCGACGCCCACCTCCACGGCGAGCGGACCGCAAGCGAGATTCCGGGCGCCGAGATCGAGTTGGTCGAGGGCGGACACATGCTCCCCTTCACCCGGCCCGAGCTCACCGCCGCCTTCGTCCGCCGGGCCGCCGCGGGACTGGAGCGACCCGATGTCCGACCCGCTGCAGGCTGATTACATCATCGTCGGAGCCGGCTCGGCGGGCTGCGTCCTCGCCAACCGGCTGACCGAAGACGGGCGAACCCGGGTCCTCCTGCTGGAGGCGGGCGGCGACGACCGGCCGCTGAAGGCGCCGTCGCAATTCCTCTCCAACGTGATGATCCACGTTCCGGTGGGCTATGCTGCGACTCTCAAGGACCCAAAGGTCAACTGGCTGTTCACGACGGAGCCGGACGCCGGGACGAACGGCCGAACCCACGTTTGGCCGCGCGGCAAGGTGCTCGGCGGCTCTTCGTCGATCAACGCAATGCTCTACATCCGGGGCCAGCGCGCCGATTATGACGGCTGGCGCCAGCTCGGCTGCGAGGGCTGGGCCTGGGACGACGTTCTTCCTTACTTCCGCCGCTCGCAGCACCAGGAGCGCGGCCCCTGCGACTTCCACGGGATAGGCGGGCCGCTCAACGTCTCAGATCCGACCACAGGCCACGAAGTGTCCGAGGCGGTGATCGACGCCTGCGAGGCGCTGGGCCTTCCCCATCGCGATCCAAACGGCGCCGAGCAGGAGGGAGTCGGCTGGTACCAGGTGACGATCAAGGACGGGAAGCGCTGCTCGGCCGCGGTCGCCTATCTCCATCCGGCGATGGACCGCCCCAATCTGCGGGTCGAGACTCGCGCGCTGGTCCACCGAATGCTGTTCGAAGGCAAGCGCGCGGTGGGGGTCGAGTTCACCCAAAAGGGGGTGGAGCGCCTGGCCAGGGCCGGCGCGGAGGTGATATTGGCGGGCGGAGCGGTCAATTCGCCCCAGCTTCTCCAGCTATCCGGAATCGGCCCCGGCGCCCTTCTGCGCGAGCACGGAATCGAAGTCGTCGCCGACCTCCCAGGCGTCGGCGAGAACCTCCAGGACCATTTCGTCACCGGCGAAACCTTCCGCCTCAATAAGGGGATCGTCTCGGTCAACGAGCTCGTTCGCGGCACGCGCTTCCTCAAGGAGACCTTCAAATACATGTTCGGAAGGAAGGGCCTGCTCACCCTGTCCGCCGCCCATGTCGCGGTCTTCTGCAAGTCGCGCGAGGGACTTGCCGCGCCCGACATCCAGTTCCACATCCTCCCGGCGACCATGGACCCGGACAAGCTCGCCAACGCCCAGAGGATGGAGCTTGAGAAAGAGCCCGGCCTCACCATCGCCCCGTGCCAGCTTCGCCCCGAGTCGCGGGGAACGATCCGGATCAAGTCGCCCGACCCGTCCGTCTATCCGGCCATCCGGCCCAATTACCTGTCCGACCGGCTGGACCAGGAGGTGATCGTCGCCGGGCTGCGCTGGGGCCGCCGGATCGCCGGGCAGCCGGCGCTGGCCCGTTATATCGAGCGCGAGCTGATGCCCGGGTCCGAAGCGGTGACCGACGAGCAGCTCCTCAATCACGCCCGCGCCTGGGGGACGACCATCTATCACCCGGTGGGGACCTGCGCGATGGGACATGGACCGGGCGCGGTGGTCGATCCGCGGCTGAGAGTGCATGGCGTGGAGGGGCTGCGCGTGGTCGACGCCTCGGTGATGCCACGCCTGGTGTCGGGCAACACCAATGCGCCCACGATCATGATCGCGGAAAAGGCGAGCGATTTGATCCGGGGGAAGGGCATGGCGGCTGCCGCTGATTTGCCTCCCCATCGTCAGATGGGGAGGGGGACCACACGAAGTGTGGTGGAGGGGTAGAAGGCTCGGACTCCGGCGGATCGAGCGCGAGCCGACCTGGCGCGGCACCAGCTACCCCTCCACCATGCTTCGCATGGTCCCCCTCCCCCCGCTTCGCGCGGGGAGGCAAATTACCGACGCTTCGCCAGCCTCCGTCCCAGTGCCTTCGCCACCTTGCCCCAGGGCGGCCCGAGCCGCTCGAAGACGTTGACGAAGCCGATCCGGTGCACCGCCCGGGCGTGGCTGAAGCGCTTGAAGCCTTCGTGGCCGTGATAGGCGCCGATTCCGCTCGCTCCGACCCCGCCGAACGGCAGATTCTCCTGGGCGACGTGCATCAGCGTGCCGTTGAGAGTGGCTCCGCCCGAAATCGCGCCGTCCAGCACCCGCTCGCGCTCCCCGCGGCGGTTGCTGAAGCAATAGAGCGCCAGCGGCCGCTCGCGCGCTGCGACGAAGGCGATCGCCTCGTCGAGATCGCGATAGGGCAGGATCGGAAGCACAGGCCCGAATATCTCCTCGGTCAGGAACAGGCTGGAGTCCGGCGCTCCGAGCAGGATCGTCGGCCCGATCTTCCCTTCCGCCCGGGCGCCCTCATCCTCGTGGCTGAGCACCGTCGCTCCCGCCTCGCGAGCCGCCTCGATGGCGTCGGCGAGCCGCTGCCGGTGGCGCTCGCTGATCAGGCCCGAATAATCGTCATTGCCGGCGACGGCCGGGTAGGAGCGCCGCACCTGCGCCATCAGCGCGTCGGCGAAGGCGCGCTCCTTCCCTTCCGGCACGAGCACGTAATCGGGCGCGATGCAGGTCTGGCCGGCATTGACGAACTTGCCGAAGGCGATGCTCCGCGCCGCCTTGGCGAGGTCGTAACCGGGACAAATGATGGTCGGCGACTTGCCGCCCAGCTCCAGGGTCACCGGGACCAGATTGGCGGCGGCCGCCTGATAGACCTTGCGGCCGACCTCGGTCGAGCCGGTGAACAGCAGATGGTCGAACGGAAGCGAGGCGAAGGCCTGGCCGACTTCCACCCCGCCGGTGATCACCGCCACTTCCGACTCGTCGAACCGCTCGTCGACCAGGCGCCGGAGCAGCTCGGAAAGAGCCGGAGTCAGCTCGGAAGGCTTCACCATCGCCCGGTTGCCGGCGGCGAGCGCGTCGACCAGAGGCGACAAAGCGAGCTGGAGCGGGTAATTCCAGGGCGAGATGATCCCGATCACGCCCAGCGGCTCATGCCGCACCCGAGCGCTCGCCGGCTGGAACAGGGGATCGACCCGGCGGCGCTCGGGGCGAATCCAGCGCGCCAAATTCTTGCGGGCGTGGCGGATCGCGTTCAGGGTCGGGACGATCTCGAGCAGCTCGGTCTCGGTACGGGAGCGAGTCCCGAAATCGTTCGAAATGGCCTCGGCCAAGGCGGCTTCGTTGCCGGCGACCACCGAGCGCAAACGCTCGAGCCGGTCCCTCCGAAGCTCGAGGCTCGCGGCCGAGCCCTGTCGGGATGCCCGATTCTGGAGGTCGAAGATCCGGCGGGCCTCGCCCCTATCCTCGACATTGTCCGCGACGAGCCTGGCGGCGGATTGATCGGCCATGCGCTTTCCTCCCGAAGCCGCCTCATAGCTTATCCGTCACGGCCTCGCACCTTTTGGGCTTTGCCTCGCCCGGCCATCCGTCCATCAGGCCCGAATGACGATCCGAATCGCCATTATCGGCTACGGCAAGATCGCCAGGGACCAGCATGTGCCCGCCATCGCCGCCGATCCGAGATTCGCGCTGGCGGCGGTGGTCAGCCCACGCGCCCCGGCCGACGAGGGCGTGCCGGTCTTCCACAGCCATGAGGCGATGCTGTCCGCAATGGCCGGCGAGCTCGACGCGGTCGCGATCTGCACTCCGCCCACGATCCGCCTCGCCATCGCCCGGGCCGCCTTCGAGGCCGGCCTCGACGTGCTGCTCGAGAAGCCGCCGGCCGCGACCCTGGGCGAGATAGAGGAGATGGAGCGGCTCGGGCGCGAAGCCGGGCAGACTTTGTTCGCCGCCTGGCATTCCCAACACGCCGCGGCCGTTGCCGGAGCCCGAGCGGCGCTCGCCGGCAAGCGGGTGCGCGCTTTGCGCATCCAGTGGCACGAGGATGTCCGCAAATGGCACCCCGGGCAGGAATGGATCTGGGAGCCCGGCGGCTTCGGGATCTTCGATCCCGGGATCAACGCATTATCCATCGCAACCCGAATCCTGCCGGCGCGGCTGTTCGTCCGGGAAGCTCTCCTGTCCTTTCCGGAGAACAGGCAGAGTCCGATCGCCGCCCGGATCGCCTTCGAGGGCGCGACCGGGCGGTTCGAAGCCGACATGGACTGGCGCCATACGGAGGGCGAGCGCTGGACGATCCGGGTCGAGACCGAGGAGGGAATCGTGATCGAGCTGCTCGACGGCGGCGCCCGAATGACCGTGGACGGCGAACCGAGCGAAGTGACGGGTCCAGCCGAATATCCCGCCCTCTACGCCCGCTTCGCCGATCTCGTGGACGCCCGGGAAAGCGACGTCGACCGGGAGCCGCTGCGTATCGTCGCCGACGCCTTTCTGGTCGGCCGGCGCGAAATGGTGGAGCCGTTCGAGTAGCCGGTCGGAGAGTTTCAGCCCTCGACCGACTCCAGCCCGAGCCATGAAGCCATCAGCCCGAGCTCGGCCGCGAGCCTCTCCTTCGTCTCCGCCGGAGCGTCCGGCTCCAAAGTCGTGCGCTTCATCAGCAGCCGCGAGCCCTGACGGTCGGCCTTGAGGTCGACTCGCGCGACCAGCGCCTCGTCGAGCAGGAAGGGCAGGACGTAATAGCCGTGCACCCGTTTCTCGGCGGGCGTGTAGATCTCGATCCGGTAGCGGAAGCCGAACAGCTTCTCGGTGCGGCTTCGCTCCCAGACCAGGGGGTCGAACGGGGCGAGCAGAGCCTGGCTTCGGACCCGGCGCGGGCGGCGGGCGTCGCGGTGCAGGTAAGCGGGCTTCGCCCAGCCATCGACCCTCGCTGGAAGGAGCACGCCCTCCTCCACCAGCTCCGCCACGGCCCGCCTCGCCGCCTCCGGCTTCAGCCGGAAATAGTCGCGCATTTCCGTCTCGGTGGCGATTCCGAGCGCTTCGGCGGCATGTTCCACCAGCGCCCGCTTCGCCTCCGTTTCCTCTGGCGTCGGAAGAGCGAGGATCGCGGCCGGGATCACTCGCTCGGTAAGGTCGTAGACTCGCTCGAAGCTCGCCCGGCGGGTGGCGGTGGTGAGCAGGCCGGACCAGAACAGCCATTCGAGCGCGCGCTTGCTATCCCCCCATTCCCACCAGCCGCTCCTGCCCTTGCCGTCCTCGAAATCCGAAGCGGCGAGCGGACCCTCATCGCGGATTCGGCGAAGGATGGCCTCGGCCTCGCCGCGGCGCTCGCCGGCATAGGCCTTGAGGCTGCCCCAGCCGATCTCGCCCCGCTCGGCGCCCGCCATCCGCCAACGAAGCAGCCTGTGCATCTCCAGCGGAAGAAGCGAGGCTTCGTGCGCCCAATATTCGAACAGCCGCCGCTCCCGCCGCGGCCCCCAGGCGGCGCGGTCGATCAGGCCGCGATCATAGGCGCCGAGCCTCGAGAAAGCCGGCAGATAATGCGCCCGAACCAGCACGTTGACGCTGTCGATCTGGTGAAGGCCGAGCCGGGCGACCGTCCGGCGCAGGTCGCGCGGCGCCGCCGTCTCCGGCCGGGGACACCCGAAACCCTGCGCCGCGAGCGCGATTCGCCGGGCCGAAGCAAGCGACACAAGCTCGCTCACCCCCGCCTGTTCTTCCACCAGATCGAGACGAGGATCAGAGAGAAAGCCGCCAGGCGCAGAAGAAAGAGCCAGCTCCGCTCCTCTACCGGGATATCGGTGAAGGTCAGCAGCGCCTGGGTAAGGCCGAGCAGCCAGAAGGCCGCGGCGAAGGCGAGGAACAGGCCTTCGCGGGTCCGCTTCCAGAAGCGAAGGAAGAAGAAGCCGGCGACGGTGAAGCCGACGGTGATCGCTCCGGAGAGGAAGTCGACCAAAGTCTCCACTTACTCCTCCATGTCCCAGATGAAGCCGAACAGAAGAACGCCCAAAGCGGCGAGAGCGAGCAGGTAGCGGGCCGGCCGGAAATCGGCGTCCGGGAGCACGAGCAGGTCGAAGATCACCAGCAGATTGTTTAAGGCGAGGAACAGGAAGCAAAGCGCGCTCCAGAAGAGCAATCTGGCGCCGGTGCGACGATAGCTGCGTGCGAGCAGCAGAGCACAGGCCGCGCTGGTCAGGAAGCAGAGCAGATAGACTGCGGTCGGGAACCAGGTCGACATCGCTCAGTCGTTCCGGAACCGGAAGGCGTCGGCGAAAGCGGTGATGGCGGGATTTGCAGCGGCGACGATCGAGCGCCGGACCGCGTCCGGGCTCCGGGCATAAAGTTCCGACGCCCGGTCGGCGAGCTGGTCGAGCTCCTCGGAAACCGGAGTGTAGCGGGCGGTCCCGTCCGCCTCGGCCACCACCAGTCCCGCCGCCGTCAGCGAGCCGACGCTTTGCGTGACCACCAGATCGCTCCCCCTTAGCCCCGCCACCATCTCATCGTGCGAGTGGCTGCGACTACGATCCTGCCTGAGGAAGCACAGCAATTCCAGTGCCCACACCGACCGGAAGGTCGAGCGGATAAAGCTGGAGACGTCCTCGTCGGAGTGCGTTGCAGGCGCGTCGGAGTGCGTTGCAGGCTCGTCGGAGTGCGTTGCAGGCTCGTCGGAGGGCGTTGCAGGCTCGTCGGAGGGCATTGCAGGCCGTCATTCCTTGCGGCGCGCCGGCGCGCCTCTCGATTATTCCCCGCCCGACGCGCCTTCTATCCGCCCGTGCCGCCATGGCAACCCGCTGACTGGTTAATCGCGCGCTTTGCAAATTTCTGGGGTGGATTTTTTCCCCCTTCGTTTATGGTTAGGCCACGGGCGGGGGCCTTGAACTGATTTTCGGGCGGGGGAAGACGCACGAGGAGTGAATTGGTGAACCTTCAGGCCCCCCGCGATTTTATCGATCGCCGCCAGCTCCTTAGCGCCCTTCGAAGCTTCCGCCGGGGCGACTTCACCGTCCGCCTCTCCGAGGATCTCCCCGGCGAGGACGGGGAAATCGCCCGCCTGTTCAACGAGACGGTATCGCTCAACCAGCAGATGACCGACGAGCTCGAGCGGCTCTCGCAGGTGGTCGGCAAGGAAGGCAAGATCAGCCAGCGCGGCCGGGTCAAGGCTGCGACCGGAGGCTGGGAATCCGCCATCCGCTCGGTCAACGAGCTTATCGAGGACATGGTCCAGCCGACCGCCGAGGTCGCCCGGGTCATCGGCGCGGTCGCCAAGGGCGATCTGTCGCAATCGATGACGGTCGAGATCGACGGCCGGCCGCTGCGCGGCGAATTCCTTCGAATCGGCAAGATCGTGAACACCATGGTGGAGCAGCTCGCCTCCTTCGCCTCCGAGGTGACCCGAGTCGCGCGCGAAGTCGGAACCGAAGGCAAATTGGGCGGTCAGGCGAACGTCAAGGGAGTCGCCGGCACCTGGAAGGACCTCACCGACAACGTCAACGCCATGGCGACCAACCTCACCGGCCAGGTCCGAAACATCGCCGAGGTGACCACCGCGGTGGCCAGCGGAGACCTCTCCAAGAAGATCACCGTGGAGGTGAAGGGCGAGATCCTCGAGCTGAAGAACACGATCAACGTCATGGTCGACCAGCTCAACAGCTTCGCGTCGGAGGTGACCCGGGTCGCCCGCGAAGTGGGTACGGAAGGAAAATTGGGCGGCCAGGCGCGGGTGGAAGGAGTCGCCGGCACCTGGAAGGATCTGACCGACAACGTCAATTTGATGGCCGAGAACCTCACCGGCCAGGTCCGAAACATCGCCGAGGTGACGACCGCCGTCGCCTCGGGCGATCTTTCCAAGAAGATCACGGTGGACGTGAAGGGCGAGATCCTCGAACTCAAGAACACGATCAACACCATGGTCGACCAGCTCAACGCCTTCGCCTCCGAGGTGACCCGGGTGGCGAGGGAGGTCGGAACCGAAGGCAAATTGGGCGGCCAGGCGCAGGTGCCCGGCGTCGGCGGCACGTGGAAAGACCTTACCGACAACGTCAATTTGATGGCCGACAACCTCACCGGCCAGGTTCGAAACATCGCGGAGGTGACCACCGCCGTGGCCCCCGGCGACCTGTCGAAGAAAATCACCGTCGACGTGAAGGGCGAGATCCTCGAGCTCAAGGACACCATCAACACGATGGTGGACCAGCTCAATTCCTTTGCCGGCGAGGTGACGCGCGTGGCGCGCGAGGTCGGCACGGAAGGCAAGCTCGGCGGCCAGGCGCGCGTCGAAGGCGTCG
>JBBSIZ010000040.1:0-26247 GCA_038257735.1 Sphingomonadales bacterium
AATTTCACCGCGCTCAATTTCCCGCCCGACCATCCGGCGCGGGCGATGCACGACACTTTCTATTTTCGTAAGCCCGGGGAGGGGGCCGACGGGATGCTGCTTCGCACCCACACCTCGCCCGTCCAGATCCGGGCGATGATGGACCGTAAGCCGCCGCTCTACGTCATCGCTCCGGGCCGGACCTACCGCTCGGACAGCGATGCCACCCACACGCCGATGTTCCACCAGGTCGAGGGGCTGGTCATCGACCGCGGGATCCATCTCGGCCATCTCAAATGGACCCTGGAGACCTTCCTCAAGGCCTTTTTCGAGCGCGACGACATCGAGCTTCGGCTTCGGCCCTCCTACTTCCCGTTCACCGAGCCTTCGGCGGAGGTCGATGTCGGCTTCACCCGGGTCAAGGGGCGGCGGGTGCTCGGGGGAAGCGAGGGCTGGATGGAGCTGCTCGGCGCCGGGATGGTCCATCCTCGGGTGATCGCCAGTTGCGGGCTTGATCCCGACGAATGGCAGGGCTTCGCCTTCGGGTGCGGGATCGACCGGCTGGCGATGCTCATATACGGGATGGACGATCTGCGCGCCTTCTTCGACGGGGATTTGAGGTGGCTGAAGCATTACGGCTTCGCGGCGCTGGACGTTCCGACGCTCAGCGGGGGGGTCGGGGCATGACTGCAAGTGCTTCCAAAACCGTTCGGGCTGAGCTTGTCGAAGCCCTCTACTTTTCTCCGGGCGGGAAGAAGAAGGAAGGCCCTTCGACAGGCTCAGGGCGAACGGTGGTGGCGGGTCTCGGCCTCCGGTACCTGACGGGCCTGGGAAGATGAAATTCACCCTTTCCTGGCTGAAGGAGCATCTGGAGACGGAGGCCTTGCTCGAGCAGGTCACCGAGACGCTCACCGCCATCGGCCTCGAGGTCGAAGGCGTCCACAACGCCGCCGACAGGCTGGCGCCGTTCACCGTGGCGAAGATCCTGACCGCCGAACGGCACCCGCAGGCGGACAAGCTCCAGGTGCTCAGCGTCGACGCCGGGACCGGCGAGTCGATCCAGGTGGTGTGCGGTGCGCCCAATGCGCGCGCCGGGATGCTCGGCGTGTTCGGAGCGCCGGGGGCCTATGTTCCGGGCAGCGACCTGACCTTGAAGGTCGCGGCGATCCGCGGGGTCGAGAGCCGGGGGATGATGTGCTCGGTTCGCGAGCTCGAGCTGGGCGACGAGCATGACGGGATCATCGAGCTTCCCGCCGAAGCGCCGGTCGGGGAATCCTATGCCCGCTGGGCCGGGCTCGACGATCCGGTGATCGAGATCAACGTCACTCCCAACCGGCAGGATTGCATGGGCGTCTACGGGATCGCCCGCGACCTCGCGGCGGCCGGTATCGGGACTCTGAAGCAAATCGAGATCGAGCCTGTCCCCGGCGCCTTCCCTTGCCCCGTGGAGATACGGACCGACGATCCGGAGGGCTGCCCCGCTTTCTTCGGCCGGGCCGTCCGCTCTGTGCGCAACGGCCCGTCGCCGGCATGGCTCCAGCAGAGGCTGAAGTCGGTCGGGCAGCGGCCGATCAGCGCTCTGGTCGACATGACCAACTTCGTCATGCTGAGCTACGGCCGGCCGCTCCACGTCTACGACCTGGCGAAGCTGGAGGGCGTGCTCGTCGCCCGGCGGGCGAAGGAAGGCGAGGAAATGCTCGCTCTCAACGGCAGGAGCTACGCGCTCGACGGCGAGATGACGGTGATCGCCGACGACGTCATGGTGCACGATATCGGCGGGATAATGGGCGGCGAGCATTCCGGAGTCACCGAGGGCACGACCGACATTTTGCTCGAATGCGCCTGGTTCGATCCCGCCCGGATTTCCCGGACCGGCCAGAAGCTGGCTTTGGCCTCCGACGCCCGGACCCGGTTCGAGCGCGGCGTCGATCCCGAGTTCGTCGAGACCGGGCTGGCTTTGGCGACCCGGTTGGCGATCGAGCTTGCCGGCGGCGAGGCTTCCGAGATCGTGCGCGCCGGTGAGCCGCCGAGGCTCGCAAAGACGGTCCGGTACCGGCCTGAACGAGCACTCGAACTGGGCGGGGTCGACGTTCCGGAACCGCGCCAGAAGGAAATACTCGAAGGCTTGGGCTTTCGCGTCCTCGCTGAAGAACCGTGGACGATCATCGTCCCGAGCTGGCGCCGGGACATCGACGGACCTGCCGACATCGTCGAGGAGGTCGCCCGGATCGAGGGCTATGACAAGGTCGAGGCGGTTCCGCTTCCAAGGGCGCCGGGAGTCGCCCGGCCGACGGCGACGGCCGAGCAGCTGGCCGAGCGCCGGATCCGCCGCGCCGCGGCGGCGCGCGGGCTGAACGAGGCGGTGACCTGGAGCTTCGTCTCCGAGGCGGAGGCCGAGCCGTTCGGAGGATCGGCCTGGATCCTCGACAATCCGATCAGCGAGGAGCTGAAGGCGATGCGGCCCTCCATGCTCCCCGGCTTGCTCTCCGCCGCCCGGCGCAATTGGGCCCGGGGCGCGGAGAGCGTGAGGCTGTTCGAGATCGGCCGCCGCTACCTCGCGGACGGCGAGCGGGCGACTTTGGGCCTGGTCCTCGCCGGAGAGCGGGCGCCGCGCCACTGGCGGACCGGAACGGCGCGGGGCTTCGACGCCTATGATTCCAAGACGGAGGCCCTGGCGCTTCTCGCGGCGGCCGGGGCGCCGGTCGACAAGCTCCAGTCGCTGCCGGGCGCCTCGGGCGTCTATCATCCCGGCCGCTCGGGGCGGCTCGCGCTCGGCCCGAAGAACGTGCTTGCCGAATATGGCGAGCTCCATCCGGCGACTCTTCGAGCCTTCGACCTTGAAGGGCCCCTGGTCGCGGCCGAGATCTTCCTCGACTCGGTTCCCCGGAAAAGGGGCGGGAGGATGCGGGAGGCCTTCGCTCCGCCGGCGCTCCAGGCGGTGAAGCGCGACTTCGCCTTCCTGGTAGCGGCGGATGTGCCGGCCGACGCCTTGATCCGGGCGGTTCGGGGGGCGGACCGGCAGGCGATAACGGGAGTCTCGCTGTTCGACGTCTTCACCGGCGCCGGAGTACCGGACGGGGATAAGTCGCTCGCGGTGGAAGTGATCCTCCAGCCGGGCGAGAAGAGCTTCACCGAAGAGGAATTGAAGGCGATCTCGGCCCGGATCGTCGCCGCCGCGGCCAAGGCGGGCGCCCGGCTTCGGGATTGAGGGGTCGGGCAAGCCCGTCATGCCGGCGAAGGCCGGCATGACGGGGAGTGAAGAGCTCGGAGCCTTTCACCCACCGGGGCCACAGCCTTCGCTGGGGCGACGTTATAGCTCCAGCGCGTTGATCGCCGCGTGGACCCGCGCCTCCGCCTCTTTGCGAGGGAGGCCGGGGGGGATCGGGGCGCCGAAGCGCATCGTCACGATGCCCGGGCTCTTGACGAAGCCCTTGCGGGGCCAGATCCGGCCGCTGTCGAGGGCGACCGGGACGACCGGGAGGTTCAGCGCCCGGTAGAGGCCGGCGAAGCCGGGCTCGAGCGGGGGCCGTTCGCCCGGTCTCACCCGGGTGCCTTCGGGGAAGATGACGATCGGGCGGCCTACCGCGACCGCCTCGCCCGCCGCCCGGAGCAGCCTTCGGAGAGCGGCCGAGCCCCCGTCGCGGTCGACCGGGATGATTCCGTAGGCTCGGGTCAGCCGGCCCCAGAGCGGGATCCGGCCGAGCTCGCTCTTCATCACCGTCGCGGGCGTTTCGAGGATGAGCTGGATCTCGGTCGTCTCGAACATCGACTGGTGCTTGGCGGCGACGATCACCGCCCCGCCCGGCACATCGCCCTCGATCCGGGTCCGGATCCCGAGCAGGAAGCGGGCGCAGAAGCGGTTGAAGGCGGCCCAGGCGTCGGCGACCCGGCGCACCGGGGCCTTGCCGAGCGGAAGGACGGCGATCCCGGCAAGCACGTAGAGGACGCTTCCGGGGTAGAAGAGCACGGCGTAGAGGAGCGAGCGGACGAGGTTCATCAGATCCCGACGAACTCCGCCGAGCGGCGGAGGAGATATTTGTTATATTCGGTGAAGAGCTGGGCGAAGCTCGGATTGCTCTCGACCGCGTCGCCGAGCACCGCAATCCCGCCGCCGAGACGGCGGGACAGCTCGAAGCGGGCGCGCGGCATGTGCCAGTCGGTGGTGACGAGGCGCATCGACCGGAATTCGTGCTTCTTCATCCAGCGCGCGACCTCCTCGGCGTTGGAGCGGGTGTCGACC
Source organism: Sphingomonadales bacterium (assembly GCA_038257735.1). Classification (GTDB taxonomy): domain Bacteria; phylum Pseudomonadota; class Alphaproteobacteria; order Sphingomonadales; family Sphingomonadaceae; genus Allosphingosinicella. The sequence continues at coordinate 4,220 of JBBSIZ010000040.1, forward strand.
GATTCGCGGCCGAGGTCGACGCAGCATCGGAATAGGGCCTCATCGGCCTGATATTGCGCCGCCAGCTCGTCGGTCCGGACGGTTCTGGCGACTCCGGAGACGAGCATCCTCTTCGCCCTGCCTCGGGCCATCAGGTCCAGGCCTCGCTCGATCCTCTTGGCGCCGCCTGTGAGGACGACGATGGCGTCGGTCGCCTGCTCGCCGGCCGGGCGCGGCAGGGCCACGGCGAAGACCGCGTAGCCGAGCAGATAGAGAAGAACGATCGCTGAAACGGCGCGGCGGATCACAGCATCCTCCCAAGGGCCCTGAGGATGGTGGCCCTGGCGACCAGCATGGCGAGGCCGACGCCGATGACCGGAAGCAGAGCGAGCGCGAGCCAGCTGGTCGCCGGCAGATTGGCGGAGCCGATCAGGTCGGAGCCGAGCGCGCCGATGCGCTGACCGATCAGGACCAGAGCGAGCGCCGCCGCGCCGAAGCCGACCACGCCTCCGAACAGGGCGTCGAGCGCGATCCGGCGCTGGAACAGCCGGGCGACCTGGACGTCGGTCGCGCCCATCAAATGGAGCACCTCGATCGTGCCGCGATGGGTGTCGAGCGCGGCCCGGGCGGCGAGGACGACGGTGGCGCCGGTGGCGCCTATCATCAGTGCGACGAGGCCCAGCGCCAGCCATTTCAGGGCCGAGATAAGCCGGCCCAGAGGCGCCAGCCACTGGCCGTTATCGTCGATCCGGGCGGACGGGGCGGCCTCAATCACCGCCAGGCGAAGGGCATCGGCTCGGGCTCCGGGAATGAGCTGGGCGTCGATCATCGCAGGAATCGGAAGGTCGCCCTCGAGACCGCCGGAGCCGAGCCACGGCTCGAGCAGCTCGGCCATCTCTTCGGGGGGGAGGCGGCGGACGCTCTCGACCTCGGGCAGCCCCCGAAGGCGGGAGACGGCGCGGGCGGCCTCGGACTCGCGCCGGTCGGGATTGGGCTCGAGGATCTGCACCGTCACCCGGTTGCCGAGTCCGGCGCCGAGGCTCGCGGCGGCGCCGCCGAGGCCGAGGCCGGCCGCGGCGGCGAGGACGGTCAGGAACATCATGATCGCGATCACCCACGGCATCGGCCCGGCGAGCCGGCCTTCGGGCAGGAGACGGCGGTCGGCCGCGCCCATCGTCCTGGGAAGTGCGCTCATGCCTCGACCCTGCGCGGCGGGTGGCGAAGGGCGCCGGTCGGGTCGAGCAAAGTGCCGCGGTCGAGTCGAAGCATCTCGGAGCGGTTGATGCTCGAGATGAGGTGGAGATCGTGGGTGGCGACGACGATCGTGGTGCCGAGCTTGTTCAGCGAATCGAACAGATGGAGGAGGCGCTTGGCCATTTCCGGGTCGACGTTGCCGGTCGGCTCGTCGGCGACGAGCAATTCCGGACGGGCGATGACGGCCCGGGCGATCGCGACCCGCTGCTGCTCGCCGCCCGACAATGTGGCGGGACGGGCGCTGGCGCGGTGGCCGAGGCCGACCCAGGCGAGCATCTCGCTCACCGGTCCCTGAAGGTCCTTTTCGTCCACTCCCGCGACCCGAAGCGGCAAGGCGACGTTGTCGAAGGCCGAAAGGTGGGTGACGAGCCGGAAATCCTGGAAGACGACCCCGATCCGACGCCGAAAGCCGGGCAGGCGCTTCCTCGGCATGGTGACGATGTCCTCGCCGAACAATTTGATCAGGCCGCGGCTCGGCCGCTGGGCGAGATAGAGGAGCTTGAGAAGCGAGGTCTTGCCCGCTCCGGACGGGCCGGTGAGGAAATAGAAGCCGCCGTGGCGCAACGAGAAGCTCAGGTCCGACAGCGTCTCCGCCCCCGTTCCGTAGCGCAGCCCGACATTGTCGAACTGGACGATGGTGCCGTTACCGTTCAGAATCCCGCCTCCGCTCGGGGCCGCGCCCCGCAAGTCCTCAATGGCATGCGCCGCGCGGGGCCGTAAACCACTCAATAAGGGCGCAATGGCTTGCATGGCGCGTCTCGCCGTGCTTGGATTCGCAACGAGAACCAGCCTTTTGGGGCCTCCCGTACCGATGATCCTGAGCTGTCCCGCCTGTAAGACGCGCTACGTGGTACCGGACAGCGCGGTCGGCCCGTCCGGCCGGCAGGTGCGCTGCGCCTCGTGCCGGCACAGCTGGCTGCAGCAGCCGCCGCCGCCCAGGACCCCCGCCGAGTGGCGGGACTCCCCGGCTTCGACGCCCGTGCCCGCACCGCCGCCGCCGCCGCCGCCGCCGCCGCTGCGCGAACCCGCGGCCGCTCGGCCCGCCGCCTCCGTCCTCGGCCCGGCCCCTCAGCCGGAACCGGGAAATTACGACGCCTTCGCCCACGAGCCGCCCTTCCGCCCGAGGCGCAACCCGGCGAAGCTGTGGACCCTCGCCGCGATCGCCGCCGCGTTGCTGATGCTGGCGGCGACGGCGGCCATCTATTCGTTCGGCCTGCCCGAGCTCGGAGTCGATATCGCCCTTCCAAACCGGAACGCGACTCCGCTCAAGCTCGACTATTCGGCGGAGAACCAGGCTCTGGCGAGCGGCAACGCTTTGCTTACCGTCACCGGACGGATCACCAACCCGACCCAATCCGTCCAGCGCGTTCCGCAGCTTCGCGCCGAAGTGCGCGAACCCTCGGGCAAGATCGTCCACAGCTGGTCGATCTCGCCGCCCGTCTCGGAGCTTCAGCCGGGCCAGAGCGCGACCTTCAACAGCGCCGAGATGGACGTTCCCACCGGCGAGGGCCGCAAGCTGCGCGTCGCCTTCCCCTCCGCCGGCTGATGCGCATCGGCCTTCTGACCGGCGGCGGCGACGTTCCGGGGCTCAACCCCTGCATCCGCTCGATCACCCTTTCCGCCGACGCCCTCGGCTGGGAGGTGACGGGATTCAGGCGCGGTTGGGAAGGCGTTCTCGCCATCGATCCCGCCGATCCGGCCAGCCTGGCCGCCAACAGCCTGCCGCTGACCCGGGAGGGGGTTCGCGGAATCGACCGGATGGGCGGCACCATCCTCCACACCTCCCGAACCGATCCGCGGACGATGGCGGCGGGGGACCGGACGGGGCAGGTGCTCGACACCCTCTCGAGGCTCGGAATCGACGCAATGATCACCCTGGGCGGCGACGGCACCTTGCGCTTCTCGGCCCACCTCGCGGCTCAGGGCGTGCCGGTCGTCTCCATTCCCAAGACGATGGACAATGACGTCTTCGGAACCGATTATTGCATCGGCTTCTCCACCGCCGTCAGCCGCTCGGTCGAGGCGATCAATGCATTGAGGACCACGGTCGAGAGCCACGAGCGGATCGGCGTGGTGGAATTGTTCGGCCGGCGGAGCGGCGAGACGGCTTTGCTCGCCGGCTTCCTCGCCCAGGTCGACCGGACGATCATCGCCGAGATTCCGGCGGACCTCGACATCCTCTTCCCCCTCCTCGCCGAGGATAAGGCGTCCAACCCCGCCGGCTATGCGATGTGCGTGATCTCCGAAGGCGCGACGATCAAAGGCTCGGACGATGACGATTCCGAGCTTTCCAGGCCGGCCAGCGAGCGCTCGGAGATCGGAATCGGCCAGCAGCTCGGCCGGGCGATCAACGACCGGCTCGGCTTCGGCACCGTCATCCAGGAACTCGCCTATCTGATGCGCGCCGGAGAGCCGGACGCGATGGACCGGATGGTCGGCTTCGCTTTCGGAGGCCTTGCAATCCAGCTCCTCCAGCGCGGCGAGACTGCGCGGATGGTGACCCTCGCCGACGGCAATTACGGCCATGTGCCGATCGATACGTTGCTCGGCGGCGGCAAGTCGGTCGACGTCGACGGCCTCTACGATCCCTCGACCTATCGTGCGCGTTTGATGCGGATCGAAGGGATGCCGATGTTCCTCTACTGATATCTCGCTACGATTCGGGCTGGGATTTTCCGGCGAGGAATCAATCGGCGAAGCGCGGCATTGCCTCGCTCCCTGCCCTTTGCTAGAGGCCCCGCTCCTACCGGCCCCGGAGCGTTTTTTCGGGGAGCAATGGCGTGCGGTCGTGGCGGAACTGGTAGACGCGCAGCGTTGAGGTCGCTGTGGCCGAAAGGCCGTGGAAGTTCGAGTCTTCTCGACCGCACCAATTCCCGAGGGACACAAGGCAGGCCGGTCGGCGTCCCGGCGAAACCAGACCGGCTCGCTGCCGTCTTATGCGCTTGCGCGACCGCACAAATCAGGCGTGAAGGTGGGCTGCGGTGGAGGAGGCGATCCGTTGTCGGACGCTCCGGTCGGTGGCAGCGCGTCCAGATCGGCGATCGCCGACGCTCCGTTCCCCGCCACGCGCTCGTCGCCTCGCTGGGCCAGACGGGTGGCTCGAGCGTCGTAACGGATCGAGCGAACGATCTGCCTGGTGCCGGCACAGCCCTCCGGGGTTCGGCAGCGGGCGGTCGCCGAAAGGCCGATCGGCGGCCGGAAGATGCTGCTCCGGCTTTCGCGAAGCTGCTCCTCATCGACCTGCGCGAACGGGAAGCTGAAAAAATCTTGAACCGTGCCGTCCGTGTCGGAGCGCTCGTCCACCCAGAATGTCCGCCCCGACCAGCGCTCCAACCCGGCGCGTCGGCTCCGGAGCAACTCGCTGCCCCGTCAGCAACTCGCTTCCAGCGCCAATTCGCTTGCTCCGTCCGGAGAGCGGACCCGAACCACGCCTTCGCTGTGAGGCCCGACCTGTGCCCGCCAGCCGGGGGGCAGGTGGAGTGTACCGATGGGGGCCCAAGCGACCGGCTCGAACCCCGCGGGCACCGCCTATTCCGCCAGAGCGGAAGGCAGCGGGCAGACGGCGACCCGCTCCGCCCGGTCTGCGCAGGCCGTCAGGACCAGCACCGCGGCAAGAGGATAGAGAGCGGTCGGGCGCACCGGCTCAATAGGTCGACTGAAAGGTGGTTTTTTCATCGGCGCAAAAAATCCGGCGGAAAGTCCCTCTCGCCTGTTGCTGGTGCATGACGCAAGGCCCGGACACAAAAACCAGGACAAAATATGCAATCAGGCGGCGGTCGGCGGTCCGAGCAAAAGGGCGGCATTTGTACTGCTTCGGTTTTCGGCCTCGGGGAGGATGGCTGACCTGGCGCTTTGATTAGATTGCGCTAAGAGCCGCGCTATGCAGGAACGCGCTATTAAGCAGGCTAAGGAGCGGCTCAGCGCTGCTGAAGTCGCTTTGACCAAAATCGAGAAGGCGGTTTCCCTGCAGGATATGGAATCAGCATGGCACGATCTGCTCGTGGCGGCGAGCACTGTCTATTCGAAGCTGGAACAGGGATCCAAGGGCTCGGGACCAAGTGAAGCTTGGTTTGGAAGGCGCAAGAATGAGCGAAAAAGCGATCCGCTCCTGCAGTATGTGCACCAAGCCCGAAATTCTGCGGAACACTCGATCGAAGAGGTTGCGCGTGGCGCGGAGGTGTCCGTCTCGATCGGAGCAGGGGACCTAAAGCCTGGTGAATCATTTGGATTAGCGCAGACGCCCGATGGCTACTTGGTACCGGCGACCACAGGGGACCCGACCAAGCTTCAAGTACGAGGCCGTCATGTCAGGCTAGTATCGGTGCAAAACCGCGGTGCCACTTTTGATCCACCCAAAACTCACCTCGGACAGGTCGTCGGTTACGAGGCTGACGATGTGGGAAGGCACCTAATCGTATACCTGAAGCGCATGATTTCGGACGCCGAGACGCTCATACTGTCATAGGCTCGGCACAATGGGCTGTCCAATTTTCCGAACCGCGAACTTTGCTCGATACACCTCTTCGAAGCGATCCGACCCAGTTGCTACTTGAACCAACCGTAGCTCCACAGGAAAGTCGGTACCTGGAAAGATGGCATAATGAATATCAATGACTTTGATCAGGGCGCCTTACGGTCAGGCCCCGATTCTCGGCTCGGGGTGACCATTCCCGGGGCGCTGTGCCTCACCTTCGTCGTCGCCTGCTCCGTCCGCCTTTCCGTCTATCTTCCGGCCCGGCGAAACCTGTTGCGTCCCCTGACCGTTGACGCGGCTTCATCGGCAGTGGAGGGGTGAATCCGCAATGGCGGACCAGGTAAAGGATCTCGGGCAGATGTCGGAGCGGAAGTGGCGCGAGAAGCTCAATGCCGAGCAATATCGGGTGCTCCGCGAGGCTGGGACCGAGCCGCCCTTCAGCGGCCGCTACGTCGACAATCACGACGAGGGCGAATATCGCTGCGCCGGCTGCGGCGAATTGCTGTTCGACAGCGAATCCAAGTTCGACAGCGGAAGCGGCTGGCCGAGCTTCACCGAGCCCGCCGCTCCGACGGTGAGCGAGCATGCCGACATGAGCCAGGGCATGCGCCGGGTCGAGGTCCGCTGCGCCCGATGCGACGGCCATCTCGGTCATCTCTTCCCCGACGGACCGGCGCCGACCGGCCTTCGCTATTGCATCAACAGTACCTCGCTGGATTTCAAGGGGCGGAAATGACGGCGTAAGCCTTCATTGCGAGGAGCGAAGCGACGGGGCGATCCGGCCTGGAGGCCCACGCCGTCGCCGCTCCGGCTTGCTTCGCTTCGCCCGCACGGACGTTGAGCGGGTGCTTGTCGCCCGACTCATCCGGCCCTAGGTTGCGGCCCCGATGGCCAGTGATGCTTCTCCTCCGCCGTCCCGCCTTCGCCGGACGCTGATCACCTCGCTCAAGTTCGGGCTTTACGGCGGCCTGATCGCGCTCGTCGCACTGATGGTTGCGGTCGGGGTCGCGATGAGCTCGCTTCCCAGCTACCGGGAGCTGGTCCGGCGCGACGATCTCGGCCAGATGATCCGGGTCCGGGCCGCCGACGGATCGGAGCTGATCGCGCTGGGTCCGAGCTTCGGCGAATGGCTGAGCTACGACCAGATCCCCGCCATCATGAAGGACGCGATGGTCGCGGTGGAGGACAAGCGCTTCCGCACGCATATCGGAGTGGATCCGATCGGCCTCGCCCGAGCCGCCAGGGTGCGGGTGGCGAAGGGCCGCTGGACCCAGGGCGGCTCGACCATCACCCAGCAGCTCGCCCGCAACATCTTCCTCACCAACAGCCGAACCTTCGGCCGCAAGGCGCGCGAAGGCGTGCTCGCGCTCGCGCTCGAGCGGCGCTTCTCCAAGGACCAGATCCTCGAACTCTACCTCAATCGTGTCTATTTCGGCGGCGGCGCCTACGGAATCGACGCCGCCTCGCGCCGCTTCTTCGGCCATTCGGCGAAGACCCTGGGCCTTTCGGAATCGGCGATCATCGCCGGCCTGGTCAAGGCGCCGTCCAATTATGCGCCCTCGGCGGATCCCGAAGCCGCGCGCGGACGCGCCGCTGTCGTCATCCGGCTGATGCAGGAAAATGGCGACATCAGCCCGGCCGTGGCCGCCGCCGCCGAGCCGGCCGAGGTCAGGATCGTCCCGACGGCCAGGCAGAACAGCGTCCGCTACTTCACCGACTGGGTGCTTCCCCAGCTCGACACGCTGATCGACGAGTCGGTCGATCCGATCGAGGTGTGGACTACCCTCGATCCAAACATGCAGCGGCTCGGCGACCAGGTGATCAACGCAGCCACTCCGGCAGGCGCCCAGGGCGCCCTGGTCGCGCTCGACCGCGACGGCTCGATCCGGGCGATGATCGGCGGCCGCGACTATGTCCGCTCGCTCTACAATCGCGCCACCCAGGCGACCCGCCAGCCGGGCTCGGCGTTCAAATTGTTCGTCTACCTCGCCGCGATCGAAGCCGGCTACAAGCCCGACGACATGGTGGTGGACGCGCCGCTCACCATCAACGGCTGGAGCCCGCGCAACAACGGCCGCGGCTTCGCCGGGCAGGTCACCGTGCGCCAGGCCTTCGCCCAGTCGATCAACACCGTTTCGGTCCGGCTCGCCCAGGAAATCGGGTTCCGGACGGTGGCGGACATGGCGCAGCGCTTCGGGATCACCACCCCGGTCGTCACCCATCCGTCGATGGCGCTCGGCAGCTCGGAAGTGAGGCTGCTCGACATGACCCGCGCCTTCGCTTCGGTGGCGACGAAGGGGAATGCGGTCGTGCCCTACGGGATCAAGCGGGTCACCACCGCCGGCGGCCAGATACTCTACCAGCACCAGCCGGACGAGAATCGGGTCCTGGTCGCGCCCTGGGTCGCGGCGCAGATGACCGACCTGCTCCAGGCGGCGGTCCTGACCGGGACGGGCCGGGGCGCCCAGATCGGCCGGCCGGTGGCGGGCAAGACCGGGACGACAAGCTCCAACAAGGACGGCTGGTTCCTCGGCTTTTCGAGCGGCCTCACCACCGGAATCTGGATGGGGCGCGACGACAACAAGGCGATCCCCGGGCTTCAGGGCGGGCGGTCGCCGGCCCGGGCCTTCCACGATTTCATGCAGCGCGCCGTCGCCAACCGGCCGGCGGAGGATTTCGATATCGCGGTGCAGATGCCCGAATGGGCGGTCGACGAGCCGGACGAGGAAAGCTGGTTCGAAGCGCCCGACGACGGCGCCCTGGTCAATCCCGACGGAAGCGGGCCGGCCGGCGGCTTCCAGCCGCTGCCGCCGCGCCGGGACGAAGCGGAGCCCCTGCCCGGCCGGGAGGACCGGCTCGACCAGGACTTCATAGACCGTGCGATCGACCGCCGGCCGCCGGAGCCTCGATTCAGGGAGCGGGACCGGTTCCAGGAGCAGGAGCAACGGTTCCAGGAGCGGGAACGGCTCCTGGAGCGGGCCCGGGAACGGGAACGGCTCCAGGCGCGGGAGCGGGAGCGCGACCGGCTCCGCGAGCGCGACCGGGAGCGGGAGCGCCGCGACCGGCGGGACCCCGATCTCGCTCCGCCGGTCGACCGCCGCTCAGACCGATTTGCCGATCCTGTGGAGTGACGGCCCGTTCCGGCGCAGCCAATGCCGCGCCGGCTTCGGATCCGCCCCCAGGATTGTCTCGACCAGTGCGTGGAAATCGGGGCCGTGGTTCATATGGACCCGGTGTGCGACCTCATGGGCGACCGTCGCCCGCCTCACCCAGTCAGGAGCCAATATGAGCCGCCAGCTATAGCGGATTCCGCCCGACCCGGAGCAGCTTCCCCAGCGCGACAGCGGGTCGCCGGTCCCGATCCGGGCCACCGTCACACCGGCTTTGGCGGCGAACATCGTCGTTTCCGCCGCGAGCGTGTCGAGCGCGTGCCGCCGAAGCCAGCGCAGGAGCCGGGCCTCCAGGCCCTCCTCCGGACCGCCCGCGACCAGGCGTCCCTCCTCCAGCCGGGGCGTGCGCGGCCGGTCGGGGCTCCAGTCGATCCGGTGCGGCCGTCCGTAGAGCGGGACATCCGTCCCCGGGCCGAGCGGCAAGGCCGGAGCGATCTCGGCCAGGCGCGCCTCGATCCAGTCGCGATGGCCCTCGGCCCAGGCCAGGGCGTTGCGCCGCGAGGCCCGCTTCGGAACGGTCAGGACCACCTCGCCGGTGCGCCGGTCGACCCGAAGCCGAATCGCCCGCGCCGTCGGCGAGACTTTCAGCTTCAGCTCAAAGCTCACGCTCGACCAGATGATGTTCGAGGTCGCCCGCTTCGTCCTCGGCCACGGTCCAGCCGCGGATCGACATTCCGGCCCGGTGAACCGCCTCGCGGTCGCCGCAGACGAGATAATGCCAGTCCGGAAGGGTCCGGCCTTCCGAGCGCAGCCGGTAGGCGCAGGTCGAAGGCAGCCAGGCGAGGGCGCCGACCCGCGACGAGGTCAGCCGGACGCAATCGGGCACGTAGGCCTTGCGGCCCCGGTAGTTGGTGCAGCGGCCGCTGTGGCGGTCGAGCAGGCGGCAGGCGACGTTGGTGGCGTGGATCGCTCCGCTATCCTCGTCCTCGAGCTTGTGAAGGCAGCATTTGCCGCAGCCGTCGCACAAGGCCTCCCATTCCGCCCGGTCGAGGGCGGCGAGCGGCTTGTCCCAGAAATTCACTTCACCCACCGAGCGAGCTCGTCCGCGACCGCATCGGCGCCCTTCTCGTAAGGAAGGAGGGCGATGGGCTTGCCGTCGGGGCCGATCAGCTCGGCGAGGCGGCTGTGGTTGACGTTGTAGCCGCCCCCCGGGCCCGCCGGGTCCTTCACCCCGTAGGCGGCGTAGCTCCTGGTCATTTCGGCGACCTGTTTCGGAGTTCCGGTGAGTCCGACCAGTCGGGGGTGGAAGGCGGAGACATATTCCCTGATCACAGGCGGAGTGTCGCGCTCCGGATCGACGGTGACGAAGATCGGAACCACCCGCGCCGCCCGGGCCGGATCGCTCTTCTCGAAGCGGCGGAGAGCCTGGCCGATGACCGCGAGGTCGGTCGGGCAGACGTCCGGGCAATGGGTGAAGCCGAAATAGATTATCCGGTAGCGGCCGGCGAAATCACGCTCGGTCACCTGGCGACCGTCCTGATTCGTCAGCGTGAACGGGCCGCCGATCGCCGCGCCCTCGAGCGGCGGCGCCTCGGACCCGCGCGAGCAGGCGGCCAGCGCGAGAGCCAGCGACAGGGACAGGATCGGCCTGAGGCGGTGGAAGCGGGTTTCGTTCATGGCGGAGGCAGCCTTGTCTTGCTATAGGCGGGCCGACAAGTCGAGACGGGGAAACGAAAGTGTTCAATAAGTTCGGCCGCGTTCTGGCGGCGTGCATGGTTCTGGCGCTCGCGGTCCCGGCTGCGGGGCAGCAGCCTTTTTCCGACAGCTTCACCTTCCTCAAGGCGGTGAAGGAGCGCGACGGCGACAAGGTGACCAATCTGGTTTCCGAACCGGGCACCGTCGTCATCAACACCCGCGATCGGAGCAATGGCGAGGGCGCTCTTCATATCCTGGTGCGCGGGCGCGACCTCAATTGGCTCGCTTTCCTGCTCGGCAAGGGCGCCCGGCCCGACATCCAGACCAATCGCGGCGACACTCCGCTGACTCTCGCGGCGCAGATCGGCTGGGTCGAAGGCGCCGAGCTGCTGCTGGCCAGGCGCGCAAGCGTCGATCTCGCCAACGGCCGAGGCGAGACTCCGCTCATCCTCGCCGCCCAGCGCCGCGACATGCCGATGGTCCGGTTGCTGCTCGGCCGAAGCGCCGATCCAAAGCGTACCGACAATGTCGCGGGAATGTCCGCGCTCGATTACGCCCGGCAGGATCCGCGTGCTTCGGCGGTGCTCAAGCTCCTCGAAGCCAAGGCCGCCCCGGCCAAGCCCGTAGCGGGGCCTGCGAAATAGGGCTCGCGCCATCGGCACGGCGAGCTCAGGCGAATCCGGCAAGCCCCGGATCGAGATCCCCCACCAGCCGCCGGGCCGCCCTTCGGGCGAATCGCAGAGTCTCCGCCTTGCGGCGCGCAGGCGCAAGCTTGCGCAGCGGCGCTTCGCGCACCGTCGCCGCGTCGTAGCGGTCGGCGACGAGAAGGCCGCAAAGCCGGGGCTGGAATCCGGGCTCCTCGAACGGCGCGAGATCGAACTTCGCCGGAACCGCCCAGAAGAAGCGGTCGCAATAGCCGAGATATTCGATCCACTTGCAGTCGCCCATTAGGTCGGCGCGCGACACCTTGATCTCGACGATGGTGATCAGTCCCGACGAATCGATCGCCATCATATCGGCGCGCCGGCCGTTGGGCAGCGGCACTTCGCACAACGCGAACATGTCCTGGTTGAAGAACAGGCGGGTCACGCCGCGCGCCACGTCGCGGGCGGCGAGCGGCGCGTCGGCGAAGCAAAGCTCCGGCTGGAGACTCGGACGGGCGGACATAAGTCCAACGCGAGGGCGCTTTGCAGCTTCAGTCACGGTCTGCTGCGCTTCGCCTTTGGCAACGCCTTCTGTGTCCGCTTCAGGGCTTCGATAGCCTTGTCGGCTTCCGCTTGGCGTATCGCCTTCTGACGAACCTTGAACGTTTCATATTCGCGCTCAGCGTGCCGCTTCGCGTCCGTCATCTTCACGCTGCCGCCGTGCCTCAAAACCTGCCGATGGAGCTGTGCCAGCTGACGGTCCAGAAGCTGCTCGGCCTCCACCATGGTGGTGAGTCTTCCCAAGTCTAGCTGGTCTTCAAAAATGTCTAGGAGAATCGTCGTGAGTCTATTCAGCTCCCTAATTTCAGCTTGGGCCAGGAAATTCTTTGAAGTTGCAACGTCAGTTTTCCTGATATTGTCGTGCGTCCAGGTCGTAAGGCCCATGTTTTGATTCATAGCGTCGGCCCGACGAATCAATATCTCCGCTGGAGTGCTGGAGGTCACTGCAAACACGAGTTTAGCTTGTGTGTTGCGGTAGAATTCTTGCCATCTTTCAGATGAGCCATCATAGTCTTGGCAAATTGCGCATATAGACCTGAGCTCGCGGTAAACGTTCGCTTCATCCGAGCGGATGTCACGAATGATCTCCCGAAGTTCCGCTACGCGATCGGTGTTTGCTGGGTTCTTCAGTGACCGTACGTCTATTACGAAACCTTTTGTAGCAAACTGAACCAACTTGCCAGTCGCCCATTTTCTAAACAGGGTGGCTTGGCGTGAAGAGACCCTATAGCCGATCGATATGATTGCATCTAAATTGTAGTGCTCGATTGAACGGCTAACCCGGCGACCGCCTTCTAATCGAACTGTTTCAATTTTTGTAAGAGTTGCGTCCGACTCAAGCTCGCCCTCTTCATAAATGTTCGCGATGTGGCGGGACACGGTTGCGACGGTGACCCCGAAGAGCGCCGCAATTTGTGCTTGGGACATCCAGAGCTGGTCCCCCTGATAACGGACCTCGATCCGCACGCCGGAGTCGCTTCCGTAAATCAGAAACCGGTCGCCCGTGTCTTCATCCTCTTGCAGATGGACGGGTTCGGCGTCCTTCATCGACTCGCTCTCCTGCCGCTCCAGAACAACTATAGAACAAGGAGTGCGGATTTGCCAGAGCTGCGAGGCTTCGCAGCTCAGCGGTAGAAGATGTGATTCCCGACGGCGGCGACGCGGGTCAGGCGCCAGCGCGGGGACACCCTCTTGGCGTGGAAGAAGAGCGCTTTCGGCGCCGGCCCGTCGGCCAGGTCCTGGACCGCGATATGGGCGATGGCGACGGCCCGCTTCCAGGCGAGGGAGGTGCGGGCGATGGCCGGAATTCGGCCGCGGCGGACGAAGGAGAATTGGCCGCGCTGCTTGACGACTCCGCAGGCCGAGGCCGGGAATCGGCCGGAGCGGGCGCGGTTGAGGATCACCTCGGCGACGCTGAGCTGTCCGTGGAGCGGCTCGCCCTTGGCCTCGAAATAGACGGCGCCGGCGAGGCATTCGTGCTGGGCGTCGGCGGTTCGGGTGCTCGAATGGTCGGCGACCAACTCCGCGAGGCTGCGCCTGGCGGGCTTTTCGGTCTCGACGACCGGCGCGGGCGCTGGCTCGATCGCGGCCACGGGCGGCGCCGATGCCGCCGAAGGCGGGGCGCCGATTCCCGACTGGTCGAAAATCTCGCTGCTGATCGGCGACACGGTCAGCTCCCAGGCCGAAGACGGGGCGCCGAAGGCGAAAACGGAGGCGGCAGCCGCGACGGACGCGGCGCGAAAAAGGCGGTTCATTCAATCTCAAATCAGTGCGGCGAGCAGTCCCAAGCCGGATGCCTGTCGAAAAAATCGCATCCCGGACCGCCTTCCGTCTCGCGTGGCCGTCCCCCCCAATACCCGGGTTCGTTACGGCCCCCGCTCTCGAAGGACGACGGGACCGCTAGGTTGTGCGCTGCAGCAGAGTCAATCGACGGCGTTCATTTCAGCGGCGAACCGTTCGGCGGACGGGATATCCAGTTCAATTAACCATAAATCCGGGTCGAACCGCCTTTGCCGCGCGATGAACTCAGGAACTTCCCTCTGATTCTCAATGCGTTGGCTTCCGCTCTCCTGCCAGGCATAGCGCCCGTCCGGCTGCAGTAGCCGCTCGAACAGCCTGGGATTAACGCCTTTTTCCAGAAGGATGACCATGATCGAGCCGGCAGTGGAATCGCCTTTGGCGAGCACCGCTCCGAACCCGCCCTCGCCCTCGGCCTTTCGGATCAGGGCGCTCGCCAGCACCGAAGCGGCGATTCGCGACTCCATCAGCCGGCGACGTAGCCGGGCAGCCCGCTGAGCGGGATGTGCGAGCGCATGAAGGTGCCGGTGCCGCTCGCCGCGAGCTCTCCGTCCGAATCGATCAGTCGCGCCTCTCCGATCAGCACCCGCCGCCGGCCGCTCGCCCAGCGGCCTTCGGCCGTCGCCGGCCCGGCCCGGAGAGGGCGGGTGAAAAGCAGGTTGAAGGCGGTTGTGAGCAGAAAGCGGTCGGTGACCAGGCTGTTGCAGGCGTAGAAGGCCGCATCGTCCATCATCTTGAAGTAGAGAGTGCCGTGGGCGGCGGCGGCGGCGTGGAAGAGCTGCTCGCGCACCTCGAAGCGGATCCGGGCGAACCCGCTCTCGACGATCTCCAGCTCCGATTCGAACAGGCCGTTGACCGGTGCGTGGCGGTAAAGCGATTCGAGCGCCCGGTAATGGGCCGCCGCGCCCGCGTCCGGATCAGGCGGCATCGCGGCTTTCGATTCCGGAGAGCAAGGCGAACAGCGCATCGCGGGAGCGGGCGCCGCGCAGCTTCGCCACAATGTTCCGGTCGCGGAGCACCCGGCTGACCGAGGCCAGGGCCTTGAGATGGCCGGCGCCGGCGTCGGGCGGGGAGAGGATCAGAAATACAAGGTCGACCGGCAAGGTATCCACCGACTGGAAGTCGATCGGAGCAGTCAGCCGGACGAAAAAGCCGAACACGCTTTTCAGGCCATCGATCCGGCCGTGCGGGATCGCGACTCCTCCGCCGAAGCCGGTCGAGCCGATCTTCTCCCGCTCGGCGAGGGCGGCGACGATGGTCTTGGAATCGAGCCCGGTGCGCCGGGCCGCGGCGGCACCGAGCAGCTGGAACAGGCCTTTCTTGTTAGGAACATTCATCCCGCCGTCTACTCGGTCGACCGTGAGGATGTCGGCAATGTCGTTCATCGGTTCACCGAAGCGGCCGCCCCCAGCCGCTCATTAAATCTGAAGGAAAAGCGGGCTTGCCGCCGCCGGCTTATTCGCCTCGCGGCCCGGCCTCGCTTCGTCGGTAGGCCAATCCGTCGGCGTCCGCCAGTTCGGCCGCCTGCTGCGCGTGATGGTCCTTGAGCCGGCGGCTATGCCGGCGAAGCTGCTTCTCGACCTTCTCGGCAGCCGCTTCGAAGGCCGCCGGGGCCGCCGAGGCCTTGTCCGTCGCCTTCAGAACCACGCCCTGCGGGGCGTAAGCGACGATCTCGCAGGTGAAGCCGTGATCATGGGGGCCCTTGCCGAAGGTCACTTGGGCTGAGACGAGCCGCGAAGCATATTTGTCGGCCATCGCCGTGAGTCGGGTGCTTACCCGCTCCCTCAGCGCTTCGCCGGTGTCGAGCTGGTGACCAGAGACGCGGATATCCATGGCTTTCTCCAGCAAGGGCACGCGCCGGATTAGGCGCCGCCGCGGCTCAACGTCAACCGCGCCCGTCCAGCCGGTGCCATATCGGGTCGGTGAGCGTGGCGAGGAAGGCTGCATGGGCCTGAAGCTCCTCCTGTGTCGGCGCGTGGGCGCGGAGCGGCCGCACTTCGACGACGATGGGATCTGAACCCGCGGCGCGCGCTTCCCCGGCCTCTTCGATCCGTTCGGCGGCGAGATCGGTTAGGGTGAGCCCGATCTGGCGGCCCCCGGTCAGCTCGACATAGCATTGGGCGAGGAGCTGGGCGTCGATCAGGGCGCCATGCTTGACCCGGAGGCTTCGATCGACCCCAAAACGCGTGCAGAGCGCGTCGAGGCTGTGCTTGGCCCCGGGGTGCCTGGAGCGCGCGAGCTGAAGCGTGCAGACCATCCGGCTCAAGCAGATGATCGAGTGGCCGCAATTGTTGAGCTCGTGGTTGATAAAGCCGAAATCGAAGCTCGCATTGTGGGCGACCAACGGACAGTCGCCGAGGAATTCGATCAGGTCGCGGGCCAAGTCGCGGAATCGCGGCTTGTCGGCCAGGAAGGAGTCGCTGAGCCCGTGCACCGCCTCCGCCCCGCTCGGCATCGGCCGTTCCGGATTGAAATAGGCATGGAAGCTTCGGCCGGTCTCGACCCGGTTCCAAAGCTCGACGCAGCCGATCTCGACGACCCGGTCGCCGGTCAGCGGGCTGAGGCCCGTGGTTTCGGTGTCGAAGACGATTTCCCGCATGGCTTCGACTATGAATCGGCGGGCGCGAGGAGGCAAGCGAGGATGCGGCGAACGGCTCGTCGGGTCTCGTCTTTTGGACCGGCCGTGGAGATGACGAAATCGGCCCGGGCGCGCTTTTCCCTGTCAGGGAGCTGGCGGGCGAGGATTCGCGCGAATTTCTCTTCGGTCATGCCGGGGCGGGCGAGGACCCGCTCGCGCTGCACCTCGGCCGGCGCCGAGACGACGGCGATCCTGTCGACCTGCTTCGAGCCGCCCGCTTCGAACAGGAGCGGGATATCGAGCAAGACCACCGGCGCCGAGGCGTTGGCGGCCAGGAACGCCTCCCGCTCCCGAGCCACTGCCGGGTGGACCAGAGCCTCGAGCCGCCGAAGCGCTTCGGTCTCACCCAGCACCCGTTCCGCCAGAGCGCCGCGATTCACCCCTTCCGGCCCGGTGGTGCCGGGGAAATGCGCTTCGATCTCCTCGACCAGCGCGCCTTCCGGCCGCTGAAGGCGATGCACGGCGGCATCGGCGTCGAACACCGGCACGCCCTCGTCGGCGAACATCCCGGCGACGGTGGACTTGCCCATGCCGATCGATCCGGTGAGGCCGAGGACGATCATCGCGTGAGAAGCTCCCGCAGCTCGGCGTCGTACCCGCGAGGCGCGTCCGCGCCGAAGAACAGCCGGAAGGCATGCGCCGCCTGGGCCGTCAGCACCTGCAGGCCGTCGAACGCTCGCAGGCCGAGCCTCTGGCTGTCGCGCACAAGCTTCGTCGGGCTTGCGCCGTAAGCCAGGTCGATGACGATCGTATCCCGATAATAGTCGCCCAACGAGATCTGAACTTCCCGGTTGCCCAGCATGCCCAAACCCGTCGCATTGATGATGACGTGGCTATAGCGCTGGTCATCCGGACCATCATCTTCGTTGCGAATTGGGCCCAGCGCTTCCAGCGGGTGAGCAAAATCTTCGGGTGAAAGGCCGAGCCAGCGCGCCATGGTCCGGGCCCGTTCGACGCTTCTGTTGAAGATGTCGAAATCGGGGTAGCCCGCGTCGGCGGCGCCGATCACGGCGGCGCGTGCGGCTCCGCCTGCGCCGATCAGCTGGACATAAGTCGCGACATGCCCGGGATTGGTCGGCTTGGCGAGGCCTTCGAGAATATCCTGGATCGCCATTGCGTCGGTGTTGAAGCCCGTCGCGCGGTCGCCGTCCCGGACAATGGTATTGACCGCCTCAGCCCTGATCGCGCGCTGATCGAGCTTCCCTGCGAGCGGCAACACCGCTTCCTTGTGCGGCATGGTGACGTTGCAGCCGCGCCAATCGGGATCTGCGCGGCGGTTCTCGAAATAAGAGGTGAGCTCGTCCGACCTTATGCGGACTTGGCGGTAGTCGCCCTCAAGTCCCAGCTTCTCAAGCCAGAATTTATGGATGATCGGGGACCTGGAATGGGCGATCGGATCGCCGATCACTTCGGCATAGGGAATGCCCATCAGCGCTTCAGAAGCCCGCGCTCGCGCAGATAGCCGAGCAGAGGGATGAGCGGCATTCCCAGGATCGCGAAATGGCTGCCTTCGATCCGGTCGAACAATTGCGCGCCGGGGCCCTCGATCCGGTAGCCGCCGACACTCCAGCGGACATGCTCATATTCGCGGTCGAGATAGTCTTCGAGGAAGTCGTCGCCGAGGGCGCGCATGGTCAGCTCGACGCTTTCGCAGCCCCACCACACGCTTTCGCCGCCTTCGGCGACGACCGCCGCGCTGTGCAGCCGGTGAGTCGATCCGCTCAGCGACAGGAGCTGACGCCGGGCCTCGTCGCGGCTGGCCGGCTTGCCGAGCAGGGTGCCGTCGTCGCGCTCGAGAATCTGGTCGGAGCCGAGCACGAGGTCGGTGGCGGACGCCTCGGCCGACAGCGCCTTGAGCTGGGCGAGCTCCTCGGCGACCCCGCGCGCGTCGAAGCCGGCGCCCCACAGCCCGGCCTTGGCCGCCTCCTCGTCGAGCTCCGCCTCCACCGTGTCGAACGGCACGCCTGCCGCCTCCAGCATCCGGCGCCGCGCCGCGCTCTTCGAGGCGAGCAACAGCTTCACTCGCCCTCGCCCTCGCCCTCGCAGGCGTCGGCGGCGGCGTCCATGCGCTCGTTGCAGAGCTTGACGATGGCGAAGGCGGTCTCCTCGATCGAGCGGCGGGTGACGTCGATCACCGGCCAGTCATTGTCGGCGAAGAGCCGGCGGGCGAAGGCGAGCTCGGCATTGACCGCCTCGATGTCGACATAGTCGGTCTCGGGCGCCTGGTTGAGAGCGAGCAGCCGGTTGCGCCGGATCTGGACGAGCCGGTCGGGATTGGTGGTGAGCCCGACGACCAGCGGATGATCGAGCGAGAAGAGCGAGGGCGGCGGCGGCGCTTCGGGAACGAGCGGGATGTTGGCGACCTTGTAGCCGCGATTGGCGAGATAGATGGAGGTCGGGGTCTTGGACGTGCGCGAGACCCCGGCGAGGACGATGTCGGCCTCCTCCCAGTTTTCCGATCCGATTCCGTCGTCATGGGCGATTGTGAACTGGATGGCGTCGACCCGGGCGAAATAGGCGGCGTCGAGCGCATGCTGGCGACCGGGACGGCCCTTCGCCTCCTGGCCGAGAACGGCGGAAAGGGCATGGACGACGGGATCTAGAACCGACACGGCGTGAATCCCGCGACGACGGGTCTGCTTCTCGAGCTCGCGCCGGATCGTGCTGTTCACCAGCGTGTAGAGGACAAGCCCCGGTCGCCGCGCGACGTCGTCCAGCACCCGGTCGAGATGGCCTTCCGAGCGCACCATCGGCCAGGGATGGCGGAGTATCTCGACTCCGTCGAACTGAGCGAGGCAGGCCTTGGCGATCACCTCCAACGTCTCTCCGGTCGAATCCGAGAGGAGATGGAGGTGGAGCGGATCGGGCATCGGGTTCTTCAGCGCCTGCTGTGGATAAGCATGTGGGAATCGCTAGCTCAAGCCTCGGGAGCGTTGCAAGCTTACCCGTTGCCGCCGCAATCCGCTTTTTCGTCCACAGAGTCGCAAAGGTTAACAACTTCTTACCGCCAGGCTGTGGAAAGCGGGGATGGACGGAGCGAATCCGCGGGCTTGCGCCATGCCTCGAGAGTCAAGCTGTTTGCAAAATCGGGCGAAGCCAATAAACCCCGCGTCGCGCCTTCCTACAACCTACAACAAAACTCTCTTATAAAGATTCTTACAGAGAGTAGAGCGGAGCCCTATCGTGGTCATGGCCGTCGCCGACAAGCCTCTGCTCACCGTGCTAAGAGGCGGAAAAGCCGAGAGAACTCCGCTTTGGCTGATGCGCCAGGCCGGACGCTATCTGCCCGAATACCGGGCTCTGAGGGCTTCGAGGGGCGGCTTCCTCGACCTCGTCCAGGATCCGGATTCCGCGGCCGAGGTGACCCTTCAGCCGCTCCGCCGTTTCGCCTTCGACGGGGCGATCCTGTTCTCGGACATCCTCATGGTACCCTTCGCTTTGGGCCAGGATCTCCGCTTCGAGGCGGGCGAGGGCCCACGCCTTTCGCCGCCTCTGGTCGACTCGGCGCTCGCCGGGCTCGACTCGGCGAAACAGCGTCTGGAGCCCGTCTACCGGACTGTGGAGAAAGTCGCGGCCTGTCTCCCGAAAGACACGACATTCCTCGGTTTCGCGGGCAGCCCATGGACCGTCGCGACCTATATGGTCGCCGGCCAGGGCAGCAAGGACCAGGGTGATGCTCGAAGGCTCGCTTATGGCGATCCCGAGGCCTTCCAGGCGATCGTGGATGCTATTTCCGGTCTCACCGTCGACTATCTCTCCCGCCAGGTGGAGAGCGGGGTCGAGGCGGTGCAATTGTTCGACAGCTGGGCCGGAAGCCTTTCGCCGGCGCAGTTCGAGCGCTGGGTGATTGCTCCGACCGCCGCTTTGGTCGCGGCTTTCAAGGCCAGGCATCCCGGCACTCCGGTCATCGGCTTTCCAAAGGGCGCCGGCGGCAAGCTCGCCGCTTATGCGCGCGAAACCGGGGTCGACGCGATCGGGCTCGACGAGACGGTCGACCCCGTCTGGGCGGACAAAATCCTTCCGCCGGGTCTCCCCGTGCAGGGCAATCTCGACCCGCTGGCGCTGATCGCCGGCGGCGAGGCGCTTGAAACCGCGGTGGCGCGCATCCTATCTAGCCTGGCGGGGCGACCGCATATCTTCAACCTGGGGCATGGCATCTTGCCGGACACGCCGATACCGCATGTCGAGAAGCTCATCGAGCTGGTGCGCGCGTGACCGATGCGCTCTGGACGGCCCTCAGCTTGACTTACGCCTGGTTCAAGGCCGGCCATGTCATCTTCGTGATCTTCTGGATCGCGGGCCTGTTCATGCTTCCGCGATTCTACGTCTACCACCAGGAAGCGGCGCCGGGTTCGGCCGAGGAGAAAAGCTGGATAGAGCGCGAGCGAAAATTGCGCCGGATCATCATCACCCCGGCGATGATCATGGTCTGGATACTGGGCCTGTCGCTCGCCTGGACGACCCAGGCCTGGACGATGGGCTGGTTCCAGGCCAAGTTCGTCCTCGTCGTCGCGCTCTCCGCCTATCACGGCTGGATGGTCGGCTACGGCCGCAAGCTCGAACGCGGCGAGCGGGCGCTGAGCGGCCGGGGCCTGAGGATGATGAACGAGGTGCCGGGAATCGCGGTGGTCCTGATCGTCGTGCTGGTGATCGTGAAGCCTTTTTGACGGGAGGGTGGATGCTGATCCGACCCTCCCGTCACCCCAGCGCAGGCTGGGGTCCCGTGGGGTGAAGACCGTCGGCCCCCTCACCCGCTGGGATCCCAGCCTTCGCTGGGATGACGGGTTCGTTTCCGCTCCCCATGACGGTTGACTTGAAAAATCGCGGAGCCTAACGCCCGTCAAGTCGTTCGCCTGCCATCCGTGCGGGCATTCCAGCCTCCGAAAAATTCAATTCCCACGCGGCGGGCCGACCCAATTCCAATTTCCGAGTAAATTCTCCATGCATCTCAAAGACTTGAAGCTGAAATCCCCCGCCGACCTGGTCGCCATGGCCGAAGAGCTGGGGATCGAGGGCGCCTCGACCCTGCGCAAGCAGGAATTGATGTTCTCGATCCTCAAGGTCCAGGCCGAGAATGGCGAGGAGATCATGGGCCAGGGGACGATCGAGGTGCTTCCCGACGGATTTGGCTTCCTTCGCTCGCCCGAGGCCAATTATCTTGCCGGACCCGACGACATTTACGTGGCGCCGAACCAGGTCCGCAAGTTCGGCCTTCGGACCGGCGACACGGTCGAGGGCGAGATTCGCGGCCCCAAGGACGGCGAGCGCTATTTCGCCCTCGTTCGGCTCGTCTCGGTCAATTTCGACGATCCCGATGCCGTCCGCCACCGGGTCAATTTCGACAATCTGACGCCGCTCTATCCGGACGAGAAGCTCACTCTCGACAGCGCCGATCCGACGGTGAAGGACAAGTCGGCCCGGGTGATCGACATCATCTCGCCGCAGGGCAAGGGCCAGCGCGCACTGATCGTCGCTCCGCCCAGGACCGGCAAGACCGTGCTCCTCCAGAATATCGCCCGGGCGATCACCGACAATCATCCCGAGGTCTTCCTCATCGTCCTGCTCATCGACGAGCGGCCCGAGGAGGTGACCGACATGCAGAGGTCGGTGAAGGGCGAGGTCATCTCCTCGACCTTCGACGAGCCTGCCAGCCGCCACGTCCAGGTCGCCGAGATGGTGATCGAGAAGGCCAAGAGCCTCTGCGAACAGAAGCGCGACGTCGTGATCCTGCTGGACTCGATCACGCGCCTCGGCCGCGCCTACAACACGGTGGTCCCAAGCTCGGGCAAAGTGCTGACCGGCGGTGTGGACGCCAACGCGCTGCAACGGCCCAAGCGCTTCTTTGGGGCCGCGCGCAATATCGAGGAGGGCGGCTC
>JBBSIZ010000041.1:0-25993 GCA_038257735.1 Sphingomonadales bacterium
CGCCCCAACGAAGCTCTACCATGTGCTGAAGGGCGACGTCCGGGTCTGCGAAGTACCGGACGGCTTCCATAAGGGTGCGGGGTTCCTGTGCCATGCCCCCTTATGGCGAGCTGGATTTGCTGAGTCAAGTATATTAGTCCCATCGACGATGGGGAGGGGGACCACACGAAGTGTAGTGGAGGAGTAATTGGCAGAAGCCTCGTCAGCTACCCCTCCACCAGGCTTCGCATGATCCCCCTCCCCAAGCTACGCTTGGGGAGGCAAGTCCGCCATCCAGGGCGGGTTGGGGATCTGCCCAGTCGCCTCGTGCAGAAGCACCGCCCAGCGAAGCGACAAGTCGTTGAAATAGGGATCGTCCGGCTCGATCCGGCGGGTCGTCACCGGCCGGGCCGGATTGGCCGGCATGACCATGAGATCGAGCGGCCGGGCGACTCCGAGATTGGAGCGCATCGCGCCGTCGAACGAGAGCAAGGCGACCTTCACCGCTTCGTCGAGCGGGCTGGAATGGCGCACTGAGCGATCGAGGATCGGCTTTCCGTATTTGGTTTCGCCGATCTGAAGGAAGGGCGATTCGGGCGAGCAATGGATGAAGTTGCCGGCCGAATAGACGAGGTAGAGCGAGGGCTGCTCGTTCCCGATCCGGCCGCCCAGAAGCATCGACACCGAGCTCGAGATGTTCGCCTCCGCGAGCAAGGTTCCGACGCTCCGGTTGACGCTCTGCACCGCCTCGCCGACCAGCCCGGCGACCCGGAACATGGACGGCGCGGTCGCAACGGTGAGCGCCGTCTCGTCGCCGATGGGAGCGGGCAACTCGTCGGTCAGTTGGCCGATCACCGATTGCGACATGGACAGGCTCCCCGAGGTGCACAGGAATATCTTCCGATCCGGCCGGTCGGCGAGGACGTGGAGCTTGCGGTAGGAGGAGAAATTGTCGACTCCGGCATTGGTCCGGGTGTCGGCGATCATCACCAGCCCCGCCTCGAGCAGAAGTCCGACGCAATAGGTCATGACGGCGCGCTCATTCCGTCGTCTCGCCCTCCCAATGGTCGTTGTCGTGGTCGCGCTCGGCCTGTTCCTTGTCCTTGTGGACTATTCCGTCCTTATGCTCGGGCGGGCCGTAGAGCGTGTAGAGGCGCAGCGGTGCGTCGCCCTCGTTGACGACGTTGTGGCGGGCTCCGGCGGGAACGATCACCGCGAAATCGTCCTCCACCCGGTTCGGCGCCCCGTCGATATAGACGATCCCGCGCCCTTCCTCGATCCGGAAGAACTGGTCGCGATCCTCATGCACCTCCTCGCCGATGTCGCAGCCCGGCGGAAGGGTCATCAGCACCAGCTGGAGGTTTTTGCCGGTGTAGAGCACCCGCCGAAAATCCTCGTTTCCGACCGTCGCCTTCTCGATGTCGTCGCAATAGCCCTTCATGTCGTTCTCCTTGTCCAGCCTGAACCGCAAACGCGGCTTAGCGTTCCGGGCATGTCCCCGCCTGGGAATGAGGGGACACGTACTTTTGAATGAGGGGACACGTACTTTTCGCAAAAAAAGTACGTGTCCCCATTCGTCCCATTCGTCGGCGCCTGGCCGATTTCGCGGGAGCGACGAAGCCCCCGAGCCGCTCGTCACCCCAGGCTGATGTCGAGGAACATCATAGCGGCGAGGCCGATCATCAGGCCCGTGGTCGCGATCGAATCGCCTTCCTTGCGGTGGGTGTGGGGAATGATCTCCGACGAGACGACGTAGATCATCGCGCCGGCCGCGAAGCCGAGCGCCCAGGGGAGCAGGCTCGAGACGGCGGCGACCGTGGCGACTCCGATGAAGCCGCCGATCGGTTCGACCAGCCCCGAGGCGAGTGCTCCCAGGACGGCCCGGCTCCGCGAATAGCCGATGGCCATCAAGGCGACGGCGACCGCGAGTCCCTCCGGAATGTTCTGGAGGCCGATGCCCAAAGCGGTGGCGTAGCCCGCCTTCAAATCGCCCGTCCCGAAGCTGACTCCGACCGCCAAGCCTTCCGGGAAGTTGTGGAGCGTGATCGCGGCCACGAACAGCCAGATCCGGCGATGCGCCGCCGCGCCGACTCCGGCGTTCGGGGAAAGGCCGATCCCGCCGAGCGCGGGCACCGACCGGTTGATAACCCCGACGAAGGCGCCGCCGATCAGGACCGCGGCAATCACGATCGCCGCCGCGCCTGTGCGGCTGAGCCCGGTCGACTGCCCTTGCTCGATACCCGGGATGATCAGCGAGAAGAACGAAGCCGCGAGCATCACCCCCGCGGCGAAACCGAGGAAGGCCTGCTCGGCGCGAGCGCTCGGCCTCCCCGTCACGAACAGTGGAAGGGCGCCGAGTAAGGTCGCGAGGCCCGCGGCGAGGCTGCCGAGGAAGCCGATGAGGACGATCGAACTAATCAATTAATCAGAGCATTCCTACGGCGATCCGTGGATCGATATTGAGGGGCGCGGCTGTTGCAGCCTGTGCCCCTCTACAGATCACTCCACGTCGGCGTCGAGTTCCTTCGTCCGGCCCGCGCCCTGTCCGGCGCCGAGGTCGGTGCCGGTCGTCGGGTTGCGGGTCGGGTCGGAGATGGTGCGCACCGCTATGGCCTTGAGGTCGTTCTTCTCGCGGCTGCTCAGCCCTTCGTCCGTAGCCGCCGTGACTCAGAGCGTGGAGCGTTAAATTTGAATCGTCATCCCGGACCGGATCCGGGATCCACCTTCTCGCGCCAGCTCACGAAAGGTAGGTGGATGCCGGATCAAGTCCGGCATGACGAGAATGGTGCAGATTTAGCGCCCGAAGTTCCAGCGTCGGTTCACTCCTTCACCACCACGCCGCCCTTGATCACGACGTCGACATCCTCGAGCTGCCGGACGTCTGCGATCGGATCGCCGTCGACCGCCACCATGTCCCCGAACCGCCCCACCGCGATCGCTCCCACGTCCTTCTCCCGGCCGAGCGCCAAAGCGGCGTTGCGGGTCGCGGACTGGATCGCCTCCATCGGGGTCATCCCGTACTGGACCATCCATTTGAACTGGCCGCCGGCGCTTCCGTGCGGCATCACCCCGGCGTCGGTGGCGAAGATCATCTTCACGCCCGCGCGGTGCGCGGCCCGGAAATTGTCGCGCTGGAGCTGCGCGATCTCGCGGTCCTTCCTGAGATTGTCCTCCAGCACTCCGTTCCTCGCCCCTTCGGCCTGGGTATATTCGGTGTTGAAGATGTCCATGGCGAGGTAGGTACCCCTCTCGCGGGCGAGGCGGATTCCTTCGGCGTCGATCAGGCTTGCATGCTCGATCGTGTCGATTCCGGCGCGGATCGCGGCCTTGATCCCGGCCGAGCCATGGGCGTGGGCTGCGACTTTCAGGCCCCATTGATGGGCCTCGTCGGCGATCGCTCGAAGCTCCTCCTCGGAAAGCTGCTGCTGGCCCGGCTCGGTGTTGCGAGAGAAGACTCCCCCGGTCGCGCACACCTTGATCACCTCGGCGCCATATTTGCGCTGCTCGCGGACCCGGGTTCGAAGCTCCTGCGGCCCGTCGCCGACCGCCTTGCCCCTGGCGGCGAAGGAGGGCGGCAGATAGGTCTGGTCGCAATGGCCGCCGGTGGCGCCCAGGGCATGGGCCGCGGGGACGATCCTCGGCCCGATCATCAGCCCCTCGTCGATCGCCTGCTTGTAGGCGACGTCGGCATAATTGTCGGAGCCGACGTTGCGGACCGTGGTGAAGCCGGCCTCGAGCATGTCGCGCGCGTTGCCGACCCCCTGCGCCACCCAGAACATGTCGGTGAACCGAAGCCCCGAATAGCCGCCGTAGCGCGGGTTGGAATCGAGGTGGACGTGCATGTCGATCAGGCCCGGAAGCAATATCTTGCCCGGCAGATCGATCCTCTTCGCTCCGGCGGGGATGACCGGCCGCGCTCCGCCCCGCCCGACCACCGAGACGATGCGCCCGTCGGTGATCACCACCACCGGCTCCTCGACCATCTTACCGCCGAGCACGTCGACCATCCGGTCGGCGGTGACGACGACGGTCTCGGCTGCGGCCGGCGCGGCGCCGGCGAGGAGGAGGGCGGTGAGGAAATGGCGCATCGGCGGGCTCCGGACTGGGTTGCGCCCCGGTGACTAGCCGCCCGGCCGGGGACAGTCACTAGCCGCCGCGCGCCGGCGCCGCCCTCCACTTCCTCCAGCGGACCGCCCATTCCGGTAAGACGCCGTCGCCCCTGATCATGGCCAGCGCCTCGCCGGGGGCCGGCGACCGGTCGGCCATATTTGGAGGCGGTGCGTCTCTCCCCGCCGGATCGTTTCGGCGGAGCGAAAGGGGACACGTACTTTTTTGGAGCGAAAGGGGACACGTACTTTTTTGTGAAAAAGTACGTGTCCCCGAGCCCCTCCCCCGAGCCCGGACCCCCCGGCCCCGGATCGTTCCGCTCGTACATCCGTTCTCTGCGGGCGGCCCGTTCGGCCGCTCATATGCTTTGCGTAGGAGGCTGATCATGTCGGCGGGTAAATTCGCGGCGTTTCTTGTCCTGTCACTGGCCGTAGCGGCGCCGTCCGCCGCCCAGGATTACGACCGGCGAAGCCGGGCCGAGCGGATCGCGGACGAGATCGCCCGCCAGGTCGAGGCCACCGCCGGGGCGCTTGGAACCGTCACCGATTCGGTCCACCGAAGCGTCGACACCCTTCGCTTCCGCGGCCCGGAGCGCTTCGCCGTCGAGCGCTGCGCGCCCTATGTCGAGCGCTACGGCGTGATGCGCGTCGACGATGTCCGCCGCCACAGCCGGAGCCGTTGGCGCGTCTACGGTACCGTCGGCGGCGCCGCCATCGGCGATTCGAACGGCTGGCGCCGGGGCTATGCCCCCCGCGCCTTTACCTGCACCGTCCGCGAAGACGGCCGGGTCAAGCTCAAGACGAAGAAGCTGCGGAGATATTGAGGCGCCCCGGCAAATTCGCTCGCGCCTCACAGGCTCCTGATCCGCGGCTCCGGCCGCCTCTTCACGAGCAATTCGGTCATCGCCCAGACCATCGCGTCGGCCCGGTCCGGGCTCCGCCCCGGCCCCTGATAGCCGCCGCCATAGGTCAGCCCCGCCAATTCGTCCTCGAGATCGGGGAAACGCCCGGCGAATTTCGCCTTGCCGCTCTCGAACAATACCGCCACCGGCTCCGCCCGAACCGGGTGCCGCCATGGGCCGCCACCGCCCCGGCGACGAAATCCTCTGACGAATGCGGGTTGGCCCAGCTCGGCCCGCCGGTCGCCGCCGTCCCGGGCGCCGCCAGTATCCGCTTCAGCGCCGCCACCCCGCGCGGAGTCGTCGTGACCAGGGTGCGCGGTCGCTCGCCGAGCCGGAGCCCGAGCCGAAGATTGTCCCACGCCGCCTCGGCATTGCGCCATTTCGCGAGCTCGTCGCACCAGGCGATATGATGTTCGGGCCCGCGCAGGCCTTCGGGATTGGCCGCCGAATATAGGAAGGCCTGCGCTCCCGAGGCGAAGACGAGCCGCCGCCGGCTCGGCTGCCACAGCATCGCCTCCCTCTCGTCGAACCGGGCCGCCGCGAGCAGCCCGCTTCGCCCTTCGACCATGACGTTGCGCGCCTCCTCCGCAGTCGCCGCGACCAGGGCGATCGCTCCGTCCGGATTGGCCCGGGCGAAGTCGCTCACCCATTCCGCCCCCGCCTTGGTCTTTCCGAACCCGCGTCCGGCAAGCATGGTCCAGGTCCGCCACGGCCCGGCCGGCGCCATCTGCCCTTGGTGCGCCCATGACGGCCAATGCCCTTCCAACGCCCGCCGCTCCGTCTCCGTCAGGCTGGCCAGCACGGCGCGCATCTCGTCCTCGCCAAGCGCCTCCAGCGCCCGCACAGCATGATGCTTCATATCTATCCCTCCCATCTTCGATGGGGAGGGGGACCAGGCGAAGCCTGGTGGAGGGGTAACTGGCGCCGACCCCGCAAAGGCTCGCACGAGAGGCGCGACACTCCTCGGCGCCCTATGCCCCCTCCCCCTCCCGATTGTCTGCCGCGGGCGGCAACCCGCCTCGCTCCCGGTGCCGTTTGATCGCCTGCACTCGCTTGACGATCTTCTCCGTCACCGCCTCGATGCTCGGTGGCTCCGGCACCCGCCCCCGCCGTCCGCGCCCGGCCTTCTTCTCCTGCCGCCATTTGAGATATCTCAACGCGAAGTCGGGATCGAAAGGCACTTCCGGGCAGTCGCCGGCGGGCACTCCGTCGGGCGACACGACGTTGCCGTGGCAGGCCAGCCGAAACTCCAGTCGCACGTCGGCTTCTTCCAGCGCATCCTCCATCCGGCGAGCGAAGCCGGGCCATTGCCGCCGCCTCCGGCAGATGTCGGTTCCGGCGAAGCCCACCGCCCGCGCGGAGGCCTCGATATTGCCGCACTGGCTGAGAATTGCGAGGAACCGGTCCTCGACCCGCTTCGACCAGCGCCCCGGTCCCACCGCGATGATCTGCACTCGGCCGTTACGGCATTGCCGAAGCGTCTGGAACTCGGGCTCGTCCACCTTTTCGAACTGCCATTCGGCGTCTTTCAGCCGCGAGTCCGCTGCCTGCAGCGCCGCTTCGCAATCCGCCGCGAAAGCGGGGTCGCGCTTGCGGAGGCCGTCCATCCGATTCCGCCGGAACCCGATCGCCTCCGCGGCCGCCCTCTTGTTGCCGGTCTGCGCCAGCATCTCCAGATAAGTCTCCCGCCGCAAGGCGGTAAAACGCATCGACTTGCGGCTTCGTACCCCCGTCTTATCCATGTCCCACGCTCCCCGAATCGGCACCCCTCGCCGTTCGAGGAACATTATAGGAACATTCCTGGTTCGTCAAGCCCGCATAGAAAAAATAGGATTTGATAACAGGGATTTAGTTCAACAAAACAAGCGTTTAACCCCGCACCCCAGTATCCATTTCGCTGCCGCAAGCATGGGGACACGTACTTTTTCGCGAAAAAGTACGTGTCCCCTCTGGATCTGGATCAGTGCTTTTGTGAGAAGACCCTGGACGGCCTTCCTCTATCGGGCAGGCGCGGGCCGGAGTCGGCGTCCTGCGAGCGCTGACAGACGGTCCAGAAATGCCGGTCCCCCGAGCGGCCGCCCGGTTCGTTCGCCGGCGCGGATCGCGTTTCGCTCGCCGTCGCTGAGGCCGGAGTCCAGCATCGCGCGCCAGTCGTCGATTCGCTCGCGGGCGGGCGCCAGGTCGGTGATATTGTCGCCGGCGAGGCCGAGATGCGCCCGGGCGCTGGACCACCGCCATTGTTCGGGCCTCTCGACCAGCCCGGCGCGAACCGGGTTGAGCTCGACGTAGCGGAGGCAGGCATGCAGATGCGCCTCGTCCATCGGAACCGAGGCGAAGCGGCTCTGCCACAGGAAGCCGCGCCATCTTTCGCGCTGGTTGATCGTCCAGGTGTAGCGCCGATGCACCGGCGCAAGCGCCGTGGCGAGTCCGTCCGGCCGAGTCGGCACCAGCACGAGATGGACATGGTTGGGCATCAGGCACCAGGCCCAGACCGCGGTGTCGGCCTTTCGACACCAGGAGCGGAGCAGCCTCAGATAAAGCGCGTAATCTTCTTCCCCGAAGAATGTCCGCTGGCAACGGTTGCCGCGCTGGGTCGCGTGGTGCGGAATCCCCGGAAAGACGAGACGGGCGGTACGCGGCATGCCGCCAGCCTAGCGGAAAACGAGCAATCTATCACCCCATTTCCGCGATAACCGCGCAAGACATCGAGGCGGGCGCCGGGGACTCAAGAAAGGGACCAAGAAAAGGGGACACGTACTTTTTCGCGAAAAAGTACGTGTCCCCCTCATGGGCCAAAAGTACGTGTCCCCCTCATGGGCAGCCTGTTGACGAGATTGCGAAGGCGCTGGCGAAGCGGCTGAAAGTAAACTCCTTTGACAATATCCTTATGAAGCGCCCCGGGACCGCGGGGGCGCCGGCGCTGAAGAACCTGGCCGGGAAGGAGGCGAAGGTCGAGGCGTTGAAAGACCGCTTCACGATTCAGGACGGCATCGAGCCGCAGGGCTGTTGGAACGCTCTGCTCGTGGACGACCTCTTCGACACCGGCGCCTCGATGGAGGCGGCTTGCGCCAAGCTGCGGACCTACCAATAAGATCGGAAAGATTTTCGTCGCGGCCCTGACCTGGAAGTGAATTGAATGGACACCGTGTTCGTCGCCAGCTCGCTCTCCATCAAACGCCTCCATCCGCGATTCCTCGAATGCATCGACCGGATCGTGGCTTCGAACCTGTCGGTGGTGGTCGGCGACGCCGACGGTGCCGACACTTCGATCCAGAATGCGCTGGCCGACCGGGGCGTGACTTCGGTCACGGTCTATTGCAGCGGCTCACGGCCGCGAAACAACGTCGGGGATTGGCCGGTCCACCAGGTCGAAACGAGCCACGAGCCCGGCTCGCGCGCCTTCTTCACCGCCAAGGATATCGAAATGGCCGAGGCCGCCGATTACGGCCTGATGATGTGGGACGCGAAAAGCACGGGTACGCTCAGCAACGTCATCGAGCTGTTGAAGCGCGGCCGGACCAGCCGGGTCTTCGTCAACAAGGAACAGCGCCTGGTCACCGTCAAGGATGTCTCAGGCCTCATCGAGCTCGTCGACCTGATGTCCGAAGGCGCGCGCAGCAAGGCAGAACAGAAGATCGGCTTGTCACGCCGCGTCTCGGCTCTCAGCCGCGAGCAATTCGCTCTGCCAGTCTAGCCTTCGACACTCTGGTGACCGTCACGTGACTGTCACCATGATCCCCACCGACACCGGCGCGGTGCGCGGCCGCGGGCGACTTGCGCACCTTCCTCGAAGCCGGCCTCGGGCGGGGAGGGGACAGTCACTGGTTACTGTCCCAAGTGACTGTCCCGATCCTGAGTAAATCGTGTGTACTCAGGAGCGGCTTGCACCATGCGGGAAGCGATCAGGTCGCTCCGCTGGTCGCGACAGTCCAGCCCCGGCCGACGCACGCCGCAGCGCCTTTGGTCCTTTGGTGCTTTGGGTGAAACAAGCGAGTACGCAGAAAAATAACCGCATTAGTGGCTGTCACTCCACCATTCGCGCTTATCATCTGGTATAATTTGCGCTTTCCGGTTAGTCGCCCAACGCACCAGAAGATTCAGGCGGGGCGCGATGCGGATCGAACAGCGCGACATCGAATGGCTCGCCAAGACCTCAATCGATTGCGGGTTTCAGGTGCATGACGACATAGGCCCGGTTTGCTCGAAACCGCCTATGAAGCCTTCCTCGCGGCGCTTTTGGCGGACCGCGGACTCCGCGTGGAAGTGCAGAAACCCGTGCCCGTCATCTATCGCGGCGTTGTGGTCCGCGACGCCTTCCGCGCTGACATCCTCGTCGAGCAGAGGCTCGTCATCGAGATAAAGTCAGTAGAGCGGCTCGCGCCGGTCCATGCCAAGCAGTTGCTCACCTATCTTCGTCTGATGGACCAGCCCTTGGGACTGCTCATGATTTTCGGCGCGGACATGTTTCGCAACGGCTTGAAGCGGGTCGTCAACAACCGAAGCGATTATGTCGCGCCGTCGGGTAGTTGATTCCACCCAAAGCACCAAAGGCCCAAAGGCGTCGAAGCGGTTCAGCCGGCTGCATGTGGTCGCTGGCTTTCTTGGGCATGAAGGAGCGACTGCGTCGCTCAACAAATCCTGCCCGTCCGGCTGAGCTTACGCGCGGCCCGGGCCTCTTCGGTCCTTTAGTGCATCGGGTGAAACAGCGGCCTCGGACCAAGCTCGCCTCAATAATGCACCGCCCGCCCATAAGCATCGAGCACGCTCTCGTGCATCATCTCGCTCAGCGTGGGATGCGGGAAGATCGTGTGCATCAGATCCTCCTCCGTAGTCTCCAATTGCCTCGCCACCGCATAGCCCTGGATCAGCTCCGTCACCTCCGCTCCCACCATATGGGCGCCCAGCAATTCCCCCGTCTCCGCATCGAACACCGTCTTCACGAAGCCCTCGGCCTCGCCCAATGCGATCGCCTTGCCGTTGCCGATGAAGGGGAATTTGCCGACCTTCACCTTGTGCCCCAATTCCCTCGCCTTCGCCTCGGTGAAGCCGACGCTCGCCACCTGCGGCCGCGAATAGGTGCAGCCCGGGATGTTCCAGGTCTCGAACGGATGGGGCTTCAGCTGCGCAATCGCCTCGACGCAGACGACGCCCTCGTGGCTCGCTTTGTGGGCGAGCCAGGGCGGGCCGGTGACGTCGCCGATCGCATGGACGCCCTCGACATTGGTCCGGCCGAAACCGTCGACGACGATGTGGCCGCGCTCCGTCTTCACGCTTAGGGCCTCGAGCCCGATCGCCTCGGTGTTGGGCACGATCCCGATGGCGACGATGGCGTGGCTGAAATCCTGGACTCCCACGCCCTTGATCGTCGCCTTGACTCCGTCGGGCCCGGCTTCGAGCTTCTCCACCCCGGACGAGACGTGGAGCTTCATCCCCTGCTTGGTCAGCGCCTTGTGGACGAAGGCGGAGACGTCCTCGTCCTCGACCGGCAGGATCCGGTCCAGCATCTCGACGATCGTCACCTCTGCGCCCATGTCCGAATAGAAGCTGGCGAACTCGACCCCGATCGCGCCCGATCCGATCACCAGCAGCTTGGTCGGCATGACCTTGGGCACCATGGCGTGCCGGTAGGTCCAGATCCTTTCCCCGTCCGCCTTGGCGAAGGGCAGATCGCGGGCGCGGGCGCCGGTGGCGATGAGGATGTGCTTCGAGTGGAGCTCGGTGACCTTGCCGTCCTTGGTGACGGTGAGCACGCCCTTGCCCTTCAGCGCCCCGTCGCCCTCGACCACGGCGATCTTGTTCTTCTTCATCAGCCCCTTGACGCCGGCATTGAGCTGCCCCGCGACCTTGCGCGAGCGGTCGACGATCTTCGCCAGGTCGAAGCCCGGCTTCTCCACGCTGAGCCCATAGGCGGAAGCGTTGGTCATATAATGGTAGATTTCGGAGGTGCGAAGCAGCGCCTTGGTCGGAATGCACCCCCAGTTGAGGCAGATCCCGCCCAGTTTCTCCCGCTCGACGATCGCCACCTTGAGCCCGAGCTGGCTCGCCCGGATCGCGGCGACATAGCCGCCGGGCCCGGAGCCCAAGACGATGAGGTCATATTGGTCAGCCATTGTCATTCCTCATCGCTTCCGCAGTGAGCGCCATTTCTTCTCTGAGCATATTCGCCGAGGCACCAACGACGTGTTGCTGCGCGCTGTCACGGACTCCAACGATGACGTCGCGATATTGAGGATATTTGCATAGCTCGTAGACTGCCGCGACCTTCGAGGCGATGCTCCCTTCCGGCTGGCCGATTTGTCCATGCCGTAGAAGAAGCGCTCAAATTCCTGATGTCGAATTTCGCGGCGTCCTGTGCTCACATACCAAAGAGCAGCCCAAGCCAAGGCCATCAAAGGAAGGGCTAGGCCGGCCCACGCGATCCACTCCTGCCAGTCGCTAGGAACCATCAAGCCAGCTCCTCATACTTCATCTCCCTCGACGAAGCGGATATTGCGGGTCGCCCATACCGTAACCCCGGTCCCGAACAAGTCCCGGTCTTCCGTCCAAATGGCTGCCTCGAGCGCCATCGCGGCCGCGAGCAGCGGCCAATCGGACTGGCTATGGGGCTCGAGCCGGTTCCTGGAGACTTGCTCGAGGCCGCCGAAATCCTCGACCGGGAGCGGCGTCACGACTTCGAGAAGCTCCGTCAGCCGACGGTCCGCCTCTCCTTCGATCAGCTTCGGCGCCCGGCCGACACGAACCTGCGTCTCGATCAGCATTTGCACGGGCGCCAGTATTTCGACGTCGCGGTCGACCAGATCGAGGAGCAAAGGCATGGATCGGCCGAGCACCGCTCCGATCATCACGTTGGCGTCAACGATCAGACGAGTCATTCAGCGGCACGCCCCAAGGATCAAGGCCCATGTCGGCGAGGACATCATCGAGGTCCACCCCTCGGGCGCGCATGTCTTCCTGCCAGCGTTGAATCGACTCGGCGGCCGCCCGCGCTCGTTCGAGATCGACCTTGCGCGGCCGGAAGGTGCCGATGACTCGGCCGTGATGCGTGACATCCACCGTCTCGGTGCCGTGCAGCACCTCGGTCAGGCGATGCCGAAACTCCTTGACGCCCAGCTTCATGATCCGCGGTCCGTAAAAGTGCGCATCACAGGTAGCACTTTTGGGCCTGCCCGTCCAAGCGCCCTCATCACTCCGCCCAGGACAGGAGCAGCCAGGCGATCAGGGTCACTCCGGCGAAGAGCGGCAGGGACCAGTATATCTGGTGCCCGGCGATTTCGAAGTCGATGAGGCCGCGGCGGACCCAGTCGCTGAGCTGGCCGGCGTTGCTGCGCAGGACATAAGGGATGGCGATCGAGGCGACGAGACCGCCGAGGACCGCCTTGCCGAGCGCCATGTCAGGCCAGCATTCCCAGCGGCGCCTCGACCAGCTGCTTGAACGCCTGCATCAGCCGGGCGCCGTCGGCTCCGTCTATGGCGCGGTGGTCGAAGCTTCCGGTGGCCGTCATGATCGTCGCCACCTGCAGCGCTCCGTCGATCACCCAAGGCTTCTTCTCGCCGGCGCCGATCGCCATGATCATGCCCTGGGGCGGATTGATGACCGCCGAGAAGACCGAAATTCCGAACATCCCCATGTTCGACAGGCTCGCGGTCCCGCCCTGATATTCCTCGGGCTTGAGCTTACCTTCGCGGGCCCGAGCGGCGAGGTCCTTCATCTCGGTGGCGATCCGTGAGAGCGGCTTGGTATCGGCCTCGGCGATGACCGGGGTGATGAGGCCGCCCGGGATAGAAACCGCGACCGAGATGTCGGCGCGATGAAACGTGATCAGCTCATTCCCGGTATATTGGACGTTGCACTCGGGCACTTCGATCAGCGAAGCGGCGAGCGCCTTGATCAGGAGGTCGTTGACCGAGAGCTTCACACCGCGCGGCTCGAGCGTCGCGTTGAGCTCGCCGCGCAGCTTCAGGAGCGAGTCGAGCCGGATGTCCACGGTCAGGTAGATGTGGGGGACGTTCTGCTTCGACTCGGTGAGGCGCCGGGCGATCGTCTTGCGCATGTTCGAGAGCTTGGCGACCTCGTGCGGGATTTCGGGCACGCCGTAGCTGGGCGCGGGCGCGGCCTCCGGGGCTTGGGCGGGCGCCCGCGCGGCCGGGGTGGAAGCGGCGGACTTCCCGGCGGCGGCGTCGACGTCGGCCTTGACGATCCGCCCGCCTGGGCCGGAGCCGGCGAGGCCCGTCAGGTCGATCCCGCGCTGCTCGGCGAGCCGGCGGGCGAGC
The DNA here is from genome assembly GCA_038257735.1 of Sphingomonadales bacterium. Taxonomy (GTDB): domain Bacteria; phylum Pseudomonadota; class Alphaproteobacteria; order Sphingomonadales; family Sphingomonadaceae; genus Allosphingosinicella. The sequence continues at coordinate 13,259 of JBBSIZ010000041.1, forward strand.
GGGCTCGCCTTCACCCGGTCGCCCGGGTCCGCTTTGGGCCGCGGATCCGCTTCGCCGCTCTCCTCGCTCGGATTGGCGCCATGGCCCTTCACCTCGGGCGCCGGAGTCGGAGTCGCGGGCGTTGGCGTCGCGGGCTGGCCGGCGCCGGTCTCGCCACCGTCTTTCGCCACCGGCTCCTTCGCCGCGGCCGGAGCGGAAGCGGCGGCGCCGGCATCCTCCCCTTCTTCGGCGATCAGTGCGATGACCGTTCCGACCTTCACCTCGTCCGTGCCTTCGGCGACCAGGATCTTCGCGATCGTGCCCTCGTCGACGGCCTCGAACTCCATCGTCGCCTTGTCGGTCTCGATCTCGGCGAGCAGATCCCCCGCGGCGACCGTGTCGCCCTCCTTGACCAGCCATTTGGCGAGCGTGCCCTCCTCCATGGTCGGGCTGAGGGCCGGCATCTTCAATTCAATCGGCATGGCGCGCGAAGCTCCCGGCGAAAGTGCCGTTACGCCAAACAGCAACAGGAGGGGCCGGGTCAAGCCTGTCCTGAGCGAACGGCCGTGCCGGGGCCGAGCTTGCGCCACCGGCCGATCTGGCGCAGCATCGCGATCGAAACGGAGGCCGAATGCGCTCGTATCTGGTGGTGATCGACGAGACGAGCGAGGCGCGCGCCGCTCTTCGCTACGCCGCGCGCCGGGCTTCGGGCACGGGCGGCGGGGTCATATTGCTCGCCATCGTCGAGCCCGCCGAGTTCGTCCAGTGGGGCGGGGTCCAGGCGGCGATGGAGGAGGAAGCGACGCTTCGCGCTGAGGCGATGGTGCTCCAGGCCTCGGGCGCGATCGTCGAGGAGGCGGGAATCGAGCCGACCATCCTGGTGCGCCAGGGCGAGCCCGAGAAAGCGATCGCCGACCTGCTCGCCGAACGCGACGACGTCGCCGCCCTCGTGCTCGGTGCCGCCGCCGAGGGCGGGCCGGGCCCGCTGGTCAGTCATTTCTCCGGCACGGTCGCCGGATGCCTGCCCTGCCCCCTGGTCATCGTCCCCGGCCGCCTCGGCGACGAGGAGCTGGACAGGTTGAGCTGACTGGACCCTCCCCGGCAAATGCCGGGGAGGGTTTAAGAAGGGACCGATCCCGGCTGAATGGAGGCCCTAGCCCCGCTCGCCCGGCCTGGGCGCCGGCTTCACGTAGCGGCGAGCCACCGGCTTGCTGTAATGCCGGACCACCGGCTTCTTGTAATGCCTGCGAGGCGCGGCGCGGTGCTCGATCACCGTCTCGTAATAGACGCGGGTCTCCATCACCGGAGCGGTCGTCGTGATCGTCTCGGTGGCGACCACCGGGCCGCAGGCGCAGCCCGCTCCATAACCGTAAGCCGAACCGTAGCCCGGATTGTAGCCGTGGCCCTGGCCGTAGCCGGGATGCCGCGGCGGCGGCGGAAGGTAGCGCGCCGGGCCGCAATCGCTTCGGCAATCGCCGCCGTCGTCATAGCCGTAATCGTCCCGGCCGTAATCGTCGTCGCGGCCATAATCGTCCCGGCCGTAATCGTCATATCCGCCCTCGTCATACGCCATGTGACCGCCGCGGCGGTCCCAGTCCCAGTCGTGGCGGCTGTCCATGACCCGGCCGTATCCGTCGATCAGAAGGGCGTCGTCATGATATCGGATCCACTGTCCGCCCGGCATCGGCGCCGGGAAGCCGAGCGAGCGCCAGTCGCGGACGAAATATTGCCGGCCGCGGAATTGCGGCGGGATGACATGGCCGCGGTCGAAACGCTGCCAGCCCTTTATGCCCTTCATGTGGCCACTGCTTTGCACGGCCGGAGGCATGGAATGATATCCGGGGCCGGCATGAGCGCCGTGCCCGGGCGCGTGGGCGCCATGGACCATGGGCGGCGGGGACGGAGGATTTGGTGCGCCTTTCGCATTTCCCGCCGGAACCCAGGCCGCCGATGCGGCCAACCCGATTAGCCAGAGCTTGCTCATGTTCGTCCCCTGTGCGCGAGTGCTTCATGAAGCCCCGGCAGGAATCGGGGCTCGTTAAGACTTTTTTAACGCTTGCGGGACGGCTTTGCTACCGGCGGCCAGGCGCGGAGCGAGGCGGCGTGCCAATTCGAGACAGCCGGCCCGGTCCTCCTCGTCGAACCGGCCGATTTCGGGACTGTCGAGATCGATCACTCCGATCAGCTCGCCCCCGTGCACCAGCGGAACCACCAGCTCGGACCGCGAGACGGAATCGCAGGCGATATGCCCCGGAAATTCCTCGACATCCTCGACCAGCTGAGCCTCGAGCGTTGCGGCGGCGGCGCCGCAAACCCCCTTGCCGAACGGTATCCGGATACAGGCCGCCCGCCCCTGGAACGGCCCAAGCACCAGCTCGCCCCCGACATTGCGGTAGAAGCCGGCCCAGTTGAGCTCGGGCAGCGAATCGAAAAGCAGGGCGGCGACGTTTGCCATATTGGCGACGGCGTCGACCTCGCCCTCGGTGAGCGCGTCGGCGGCGGCGGCGATCTGGCGCCAGGCTTCACGCTTGTCGGCCGAGTCGATCTTGAAGTCGTACATTCCAGTCATGTCGTTATTGACGGACCCAGGCGCAAGCCGGGGGACGGGCAATCCGATCGAAGCGGCGCAGCCGAGCTGCCGGGCAAGAAAAGCACATATAAATATAATGACATACCGATTGCCGCCAATTAGTCATTCGCAAGTGCGACTGCTCCGCTACGCCTTGCTCGATCATCCCATGCTCGCTCTCGCGATCGGGTTCGCCGGATTGATTCTTCGTCTGGCGGTGCCGGCCGGGTTCATGCCGGTGCTGCAGCACGGCCAGCTCACCTTGACGATCTGCTCCGGCTCCGCGGTGGAGTCGCAGCCTGCCGCCGGGGCGGCCCCGGCCGGCGCGGAACATCATGACGAGGGCAAGCCCAGGGCCGACAATAACTGCGCCTTCGCGGATCTGGCGCTGCCGCTGATCGGCGGCGCCGACTCGGTCCAGCTAACGGCGGCGCTGCTGTTCGCCGCCGCCGCGGCTCTGTTTTTCGCGGCCATATTACCGCCGCGGGCAATGTTGCGCCTGCGTCCGCCGCTGCGAGGGCCGCCTCTCCCCGCCTGACGCTCGGAATGCGCCCTCGGACCGTGGCGTCGGCTGTCATCCGGCCTTCGCCTCAGCTTCGAGAAAGGCGTGAGCTCCCGAGCCGCCTAATCGTGGTTCTGCCTGGTCGCCGGCGCGATTCGGGCTGTGTTTCAGGGGAAAACACATGAAGATCGCACTTGCCGCGTCCGCGGCTTCATTCTTTCTCGACACGCCTGGAATGGCGCGATGAGCGGCGGCCGGCTCTACAGCGCTGTGTGGCGCTGGCATTTCTATGCCGGCCTGTTCGTTCTGCCTTTTGTCCTGCTCCTGTCGGTGAGCGGCTCGATCTACCTGTTCAAGCCGCAGATCGACCGGTGGGAGGAACGGGCCTATCGGGATTTCGGGACCGAGGCCGCGGTGTCGCCCGACCGGCAAGTGGCGGCGGCGATGGACGCCAATCCAGGCGCCCGGTTCAACCATTATCGTCTGCCCGAGAATTCCGGCGATTCGGCGATGGTCCAGATTGGGTTGGCGGACGGTAGCCGGCGCGAGGTCTTCGTCTCGCCCCGGGGCGAGGTGCTCGGGTCGTTCGATCCCGAGGCACGGATTTCGGCGACCGTCGCCCGAATTCACGGCACTCTGCTGCTCGGGACCGCCGGGGACTGGCTGATCGAGCTTGCGGCGAGCTGGACGATCGTGATGATCCTGACCGGCCTTTACATGTGGTGGCCCCGCCCGCTGAAGCTGGCGGGTACCTTGTGGCCCCGCCTCTCGCTGAGGGGGCGGCCCCTGCTCAAGGACCTCCACCGGGTCACCGGCTTCTGGGTCGCCGGGCTGGTCCTGGTCATGCTCGTCAGCGGCCTTCCCTGGGCCGCCGCCTGGGGCGGCGCCTTCAAATGGGTGAGGACCGAGCTGGGCCTGGTCCAGGGGCCGCAGGAATGGAAGATTGGCGCAGGGGGCGGCCATCTCGGCCACGGCGCCGGCAATCACGGCGCCGCGATGTCAGTCGCGCCCGCGGCCCCCGTCGGAGATATTCCGCTCTCCGCGTTCGTCGCGAAGGCGGAAGCGGAGCGAATGGCCTTTCCGGTCCTGGTTCTCCCGCCGCGCGCTCCGGTGCGCTTCGCCGCGCCGACCGGCGACGAGTGGACCGTCAAGTCCGAGACCCAGAACCGCCCGCTCACCCGGCAGGTCACCTACGATCCGGCCACCGGCGCCGAAACCGGACGCCGCGGCTTCGCCGACACGCATGTGGTCGACCGGGTCGTGAATACCGGAATCGCCTGGCACGAAGGCCAATTGTTCGGCTGGGCAAACCAGCTCCTCGGAGTGCTGACGGCCCTGGCGCTGATCGCGGTCAGCATCATGGGAGTCCTGATGTGGCTGAGGCGGCGCCCGCGAGGAGAGCTGGGTGCCCCGTCGCAAACCGGGGACTGCGCCCGGCTTCGATGGGGGGTGATCGTGGCCCTCGTCGTCGCGGGCGTGCTTCTGCCGCTGTTCGGAGTCTCTCTCCTCGTCCTCGCGGTCCTCGATCGGATCTTGGCGACGGTCCGAAGCAGTCGGAGGCTGGAGGCAAGTTCCGAATGACCGGTCAGTCCAGCCGAACCTTCCCCCGCCCCTGCTTCACCGCTCCGCGGCCCTTCTTCTCGTCCACGCGCCGCGCCTTTGCGGCCCGGCTCGGCTTCGTCTTCACCCGCCGGCGCGGCGCGATATGGGCCTTGGCGATGAGGTCGGCGAGCCTAGCCCTCGCTTCCTCGCGATTCGCTTCCTGGCTGCGGTGGGTCCGGGCGGTGAGGATGATCTCGCCTTCGATGGTCATCCGGCTTCCGGCGAGGCGCTTCAAGCGGGCATAGACCGCGGGGGCGAGGCCGAGCTTGAAGACATCGCAGCGCAGCTGGCAGGCGGTGGCGACCTTGTTGACGTTCTGGCCGCCCGGGCCGGTCGAGGCGAGGAACTTCTCCTCCAGAGCCTCCTCGGGAATGGCGAAGGGCTCAGCCGTCGAGGGCATCGCCCAGCTCTTCGCTTGGCCGAGCATTGGGGGAAATCGGGGGAAGGGAAGCCGCCGCGGCGAGGAGCGGCTCGCCGTCCAGGACATCGCCCAGGCCCGCGTTGAGGAAGGTCGGGGGCAGGGGGGCGGTCGCCTCGACCGGAGGCTTGCCGTCGCGGTCGACCCGGATCGACAATGCGTGGAGAAGCATCGGCCCGTTCGAGCCGCCATAGACCGGGTCACCCGAAATCGGGATCCCGAGCCCGTCGGAGGCATGGACCCTGATCTGGTGGGTCCGGCCGGTTTCGGGGGAGAAGAGGATCACCGCCCGGCCGTCGCGCTCGGCCACCTTGCGCCAGCGGGTCCGGGAAGGCCGGCCCTCCGGGTCGTTCACCATCCGCCAGCCTTCGGCCTCGCTCGACGTCTTGGAGAGCGGCATGTCGATCGCGCCTTCCTTCGAGTCGGGCACTCCGTCGAGCACCGCCAGATAGGTCTTGGTCACCTTCTTTTCCTCGAAGGCGCGCTGGAACCGCTTGTGGGCCTTGGGATTGCGGGCGAGGAGGAGGCAGCCGGAAGTGTCGCGGTCGAGCCGGTGGACCGGGAGCGGGGCGCGTTTGAAGCCGAAGCGGAAATGCTTCAGATAGTCTTCGAGGCTCTCGGGTGTGCGCGAGCCGGGATGGACGGCGAGGCCCGCCGGCTTGTCGATGACGATCGCTTCGCCGTCGATGAACAAGACATATTTATCCCACACGGCCTTCTCTTTCATCGAATGGTATCGCCCTGCCACGCCCGCAGCGGCGGCGCAAAAGCTGAATCACCGCTTGAGAGGACTCGGCCCGACCGCCGGTCCGGGGCATCGGGCAGGTTCGATCCTTTCAGTCATAATGGATCGAACGATCCTTTATTCCCGATCGACCGGTTATTAAGAACGATACCGATTACGCTCTGCCTGGAAATCGGCCGTGCCGCCCATTTCTCGGTCCTTCGAGGAACGGTCCGATGATAGCCAGCCTGCTCCTCCTTTTGCAGTCCGCCGCCGTGCCCGGCGGCCAGGCTTCGTCCCCGCCAGGTGCGCCGCGGGCCTCATGCCGGACGTTCGAGACGGGATCGGCGAACGAAGGCGAAGGCGCTATCCTCTATGTCGGCTGCGGCCAGTCGGCGGCTCGGATCGGCAGAGTCGAATCCCACCGGTCCAGCTACAATCCCGGGCTGGCCACCCTTGCAATGGTCGTCCGGGAGCGCGATCGGACCCGGGTTCTGGTCGTCCGCTCGGCCGTCGACGGCACCGTCGAGGTGCAGGACGTTTCGCGGGACCTCGCGAAGCTCGCCGGGCAGCCCTTCAACGTCGAGCTCCGCGGCCTCGCCCCCGATCTCGGCCGTTTCGCTGCCGACGGAAGCCTTGCGGCGCCGGGCTCCGGGCAGTCGCAGTCCGGCGCCCGGCTCACCGCGGACCGTTATGCTCCACCCGCGGCGGAGCGGCGCCGGGCCGATCCCGAAACGGCCGGCGCAGGGTCGGCGCGATGAGGCGCCTGGGCCCCGCTCGAGGCGTCCGGGGCGGGATCGCATTGCTTGCCGCGCTTTTCGCCGTGACCGCGGCGGTTGCCGACGTCCCGGCCCCGCCCGTGCGCCAAACCGTCGATTCGAACGGCGTCGATCTCGTTCGAGGCACCTATAATTCGAACCCGACAGACGTCACGATAGGCCCGGCCGGCCTCCATGGCCTGGCCTACACCCGATACTGGGCCGGCCACGGCTGGCGGCACTCGCTGATCGTGACGATGAGCGGGAGCGGACTCACACCGACCGTCAGCATCGCCGGTTCTTCGGAAACCTTCACGCGGGTGGCCGTCACCAGCACCGGCAGCACCTACACGGCGGATCTCGCCAACGGCTCCTCCCTGTTCCGGGAGCCTTCAGGGGATTACGTCTATACCGGCCGCGACGGCACGACCGTGCGGTTCATGCCGGCCGGCGGAGCAATGCTTGCCGGCTACGATTCCGAGCTTGGACGGGCGCGGTGGATCAAGTCGCCCGACGGCACGATCATGACCTTCACCTACAAGAATGCCAGCTATATCGTGTATCCGCCCGGAGGCGGTACATCCACGGTCACCTACGCACGCCTGCAGTCGGTGACGAACAACCACGGCTACCAGCTGAAGTTCACCTATGGGACGAACCTTCTCAGCCAAGGGAATGAGGCGGCCTGGAAATATCCGACCCGGGTGACGGCAATCAACAACGCGGTCGAACATTGCGATCCGGCGGCCGACTCCTGTACGCTCGCCAATGCATGGCCGCATGCCGATTATGGCTATTCGGCCGGTTACAGCGACGTGAACCTGACGTCGGTCACGGACCCCGCGAACCGGACGTGGCAATATGGCTACGAGGTCGACAGGCTGAACACGATCACCCGCCCGGGAGCCTCGAGCCCCGACGTGGTCATCCAGAATTACGCGACCGATTCCTTCGTCAGCTCGATCCAGCGCGGAGGGCAGACCTGGACCTACGGCAACGTGCTGAGCGGTTGGAACGCCGTCACCCGCACCGTGACCATGACCGACCCGCTGTCGCGCACCCGGGTCGCGGTGTCGAATACAGTGCACGGCCAGCTATCCTCCGACACGGACGAAAACGGCCACACGACCGATTACGAATATGGCCCTGCGGGACACGTCCAGAAGGTCACCGCTCCGGAGGGCAATTACGTCACCTACGCCTACGATGCGCGAGGCAACCGAACGTCGACCGTCGCGACTCCGAAGCCGGGTTCAAGCCTCCCCGCAATGGCGGCATACGCGACCTATCCGGGCAGCTGCGCCAGCGCTCTCACCTGCAACAAGCCGGTCACCACGACCGACGAGGCCGGTAACGTCACCAATTATTATTACAATGCCGACGGGTCGTTGGACTATTTCGAGGCGCCAGCGCCGTCGGTGGGCGCCCCCCGTCCGCGCACTCGCTACGGCTATGGCAGCTTTTACGCCTGGACCAAGACGAGTGGCGGCAGCTTCACCACGGCCGCAAGTCCGGTGGTCCTGCCGGTCAAGAGCTGGACCTGCCGGGCCACCGCCGCCTGCGTCGACACCAGCTCGGACGCGGTGAAGACGAGCTACGCCTATCAGAGCGGCTCCTATTCGGCAGGCAGCAACCTTCTGCTGTCGTCCGTGACGAACGGCTCAGGCGCCGGCACGCCCAGCGCCACGACATCATACGGCTATGACGCCGTGGGTAATCTCACGAGTGTCACCGACCCGTTGAGCCAGACGACGCAGATCCGCTTCAACGATGCCCGCCAGGAGATAGCCCGCTGGACTCCGGATCCCGACGGTGCGGGGTCGAGCCGTCCGCGCGCTACGGCCACGCACTATCAGGCCGACGGCAAGATCGACGTCGTCACCCAGGGCACGTCCAACTCCGACGGCAGCGGGTTCAGCGGGCTTCAAGCAGCTCATGTCGGTTACGACAGCTACGGCCGGAAGGTGACCGAGCGCCTCAACGACGCCGGCAACCCCTCGGCTACGGCCGCCTTTTCGCTCACGCAATATGGGTACGACGCGCTCGGCCGTGTGGAGTGTGTGGCAATGAGGATGACGCCGGCGACCTATGGGTCGCTGCCTGCGGCATGCGTCCAGGTGTCCGCTCCCGGCGCGAACGGGCCCGACCGTATCGGCAAGACCTTGTATGATTACAGGGGTGCGATCGACACCGTTCAGAGCGGCGTCGGCACCGCCCTGGTGCAGAATGAGAGCAATTTCACTTATACCGCCAACGGCCGGTCGAGCAGCGTGACCGATGCGAAGGGTAACGTCACCGCATTCGCCTATGACGGCTTCGACCGCCTCTCGAGAACCTGCTTCAACAGTACCCTAGCCACCTGCACGGCCGGCTCGCCAAGCGATTATGTCACCGTCGCCTACGGCGCGAGCGGGGCTGGAACAGGCAAGGTCGTGACCGAGAAACTGCGAGGCGATGCCTCGGCGGCAGTGGTCAGTCACAGCTACGACCTCCTGGGCCGAGCGACGGGCGTCGATTATCCCGGCACGGCTCTGACGGACAGCGACAGGGCTTATACCTACGATAATCTCGGCCAGCTGCTCGCGGTGACGGATGGCAATGGGCATAGCAGTACTTTCGCCTATGACGCGCTCGGCCGCCTGACGAGCCAAGGTGACTCGATCTCGTCTCGGACCATCCAATATGACGCTGCGGGCCGGCGAACGCGGCTGACTTGGGCTGACGGTTTTTACGTGACGTACGACTATGACGTGACCGGCCGCATGACGGCCATCCGGGAGAATGGCTCGACAGCTCTGGCGACGTTCGAATATGACGACCTCGCGCGGCGCACCAAGCTGACCCGGGGCAACGGCGTCGTCAGCACCTACGGACACAACAACGCTTCCCAGCTGAGCGCCCTCGGCCTCGATCTGGCAGGAACGGCCAACGACCAGAATTATACATATTCCTACAATCCCGCGGCCCAGATTACGCAGCGGACCCAGTCGAACGACTCATACGACTGGAACGGGCACTATAATGTCAGCCGAAACTACACCTCCAACGGGCTGAACCAATATACCGCCACCGGCGCCGTGGTGCCGACCTACGACGCCAAGGGCAATGTGACCTCGGCGGGCCCGGTCACTTACACTTACAACAGCAAGAACGAACTCGTGCAGGCGAGCGATACCGGGAAGCAGTTCTATTTCGATCCCACCGGCCGTCTCGACTCTATATTGAGCAGCAGCGGAGCTGCGCTCAGGGCCTTCCAATATGATGGCGCCAACATCGTCACCGAGGTCAGTCCCGCCTCGGGCAACGCGGTCGCGAGGCGGTACGTCTGGGGTCCGGAGGTAGACGAGCCGCTTGTCTGGTACGAAGGCTCCGGGACCGGCGACAAGCGCTATCTCGCCGCGGACGAGCGAGGCTCCGTCGTCGCCGTGACCGATGTTTCCGGCAACGCGCTCGCCATCAACAGATATGACGAGTTCGGAATCCCCGCCCCCACCAATCTGGGCCAGTTCCAATATACCGGCCAGGCCTGGCTGCCCGAGCTCGGCATGTACCACTACAAGGCGAGAAGCTATTCGCCGACGCTGGGCCGTTTCCTGCAGACGGACCCCATCGGGTACGACGACGGCCTGAACTGGTATAATTACGTTGGCGACGATCCAATAAACGGAAGAGACCCGTCCGGGACTGCAAGCGACATGGCGACCGGAACCAACATTCCGGGAGCTTTCGGCTGCCCGTCATGCTCGGACTGGGGCGTGTTTTCAGTTACGGGCGACAGCAGCGAACGCGAAAAAGGCGATCGTGCACAAAATCCGAGTGGGCTTGCCGGTACGTATTACGATTTGGTGAAGTTCGACGGTCTTCACAACGAGATTTCACGGTCCACCATTCTCTTTATACCTGACAGCTTGTTCGCCATCCCCGCTGGCCTTGGGGCCGGCCCCGGGGGCGGAGGCGAAGGCAGGTCGGGTGGAGTCCGCCTGTCGAGAGACCGGATATTGGTGGGCACGGCGGAACGGGCCGCCAACTCCATCCCAAAATTTTTCCATAGCCTGCTCGGCCGAGCCGCCTTCGGCTGGCTTCGGGGAATCCTGATCCACAGCAAGTTCGCGAGCATGATCCGGGCAATGAACTCACCGATATACCATGCCGAGGTTTCATATCTTCGAGGGAGAGTTGTACCCTATGGGACGCCGGGCTCGATCAGGGCCGATGCAGTCGTCGGGAACCCTGCGGCGCCACTTTTTGCGATCGAGCTGAAAACGGGTCTAGCTTTCATTACTCCCAACGAGCGGGCCGCGTATAACGCCAATCTTCCTCCAACCACTCTCCTTCAGGCGATCATCATTCCGTGACCAAAAAATCAGATGCCCTCGCAAAGGCCGTCTCCGCCCTCTTACCGAAGTTCCGCGCGTCCGGATCTTTCCTCTATCATCGTGATCCCATCCTTATGGTGCGTGGTTTTGCTTTCGACATGCCTCCGGGCGGCTGTTACGTTTGGAAGTACTACGTGCCGCTGTTCCAAGATGTGGAGTTCCTGCACATGAGCTTGGGGTACAGAGTAGGCGGCGGCTACATAGAGACAGGGGGGAAGGACCATTCTCAACTGGCTACGGAAGCGAGCACGCTCGTGATCGACAATGATGACTTCGCCGAGGACGAAACCCTCGAGGAGCTCATCCAATTTGCCAAGGACAGTAGAGTGGCTCCGACAGAGAGGGCCAGTCTCTACAGTGACCTTCGCATATTCGAGTCGGAGCCTTTAGAGAGCATCATCAGTCGCGCGAGCGCAATTCGGTCAAAGCTTGGCATTGCCTAGCTGTGCGCACCACATAATTTTGAAGGAACTGCACATGGGTATGGGATCAGGCGCCAAGTTGCTTTTCGCGACGTCGGCCTTGACGATAGCGGTGGTCACCCATGCCGCCGGGACCACCAACTACACCTACGATTCGCTCGGCCGGCTGGTCAAAGCGGACCACGTAACGGGTCCGAGCGCCGGCATATCCTCGTCCTACACCTACGATCCTCTCGGCAACCGTAGCAACGTGACGGTCGCAGGCGTTGCGGCGCCGCCCCCTCCGCCCCCGCCTCCGCCTCCGCCTCCGCCTGCGCCTCCGCCTCCGCCTGCGCCTCCGCCGCCGCCGCCGCCGCCGCCGCCTCCTCCGCCGCCTCCGCCGCCGCCTCCGTCCGCCGGCGTTTCCTTCTCAGTGAACAATGTCACCGGCTACGAGCATGGCTACATAACCTTCACCGTCACCAAGAGCGGCACCGCCTCGGGAAGCCACAGCGTCGGCTACGCGACGGCCAACGGCACCGCCACGGCCCCGTCCGATTTCTACGCGAAGTCCGGAACGCTCAGCTTCTCGGCAGCGGAGACGAGCAAGACCGTCGCCGTTCTGATGGTCTATTCGAGCGGCCGGGAACCCAACGAAACCTTCACCCTGAATCTCTCGTCGCCGACCGGCGGGGCGACGATAAACGTGGGGGCCGGGACCGGCACCATCGTCGACATCGACTGATCGCCGGCGACGAGCCTCGATATATTGTGCATCGAAGTCGATGAATCATGCCTTTTCGTTCCGCTCCCCCGTTTCCGTTCATCGAGAGCGTTGCCCCCGAGGCGCCTGTTGCGGCGGCGCAACGTTTCGCGGACGTGATTGTGAATCCTCGTTTAATTCGAAATTAACCTTTTGCGTTCACTTATCCCATGGTTAATGAACTTCATCAGGGGAGTTCGGGGCGACAAGGCCCCGCGCCGCTGAGTGAGAGGGGCCAGGCACCATGCGCGTTCTGCTGATCGAAGACGAGCCGACCACCGCCAAGAGCATCGAATTGATGCTGAGCGGCGAAGGGTTCAACGTCTATACCACCGACCTCGGCGAGGAGGGCCTGGATCTCGGCAAGCTCTACGATTACGACATCATCCTCCTCGATCTGAACCTGCCCGACATGCACGGCTACGACGTGCTGAAGAAGCTTCGGCTGGCCAAGGTCGGGACTCCGGTGCTGATCCTCTCGGGCATCAGCGAGATGGACTCCAAGGTCCGAGCGCTCGGCTTCGGCGCCGACGATTATGTGACCAAGCCCTTCCATAGGGACGAGCTGGTCGCCCGGATCCACGCCGTGGTTCGCCGCTCCAAGGGCCACAGCCAGTCCGTGATCCGCACCGGCAAGCTCGCG
>JBBSIZ010000042.1:0-24944 GCA_038257735.1 Sphingomonadales bacterium
AGGACCTCGCGATTATGCGCCTCCTCGAAGAAATCGAGAAGGGCGTTGGCGACTTCGGGGCCGATATTCGGGGTTTCGACGGCTTCGACCACCGCCTTGTCGCGGCGCTGGTGGAACTTGCGATCCTCCTCGCCGAGGACGGGCTGCATCGAAGAGCGGATCGCGATGGATTTGTCGATCATCGCCTGGAAATCGTCCCAGCTCCGGTAGCGGCGGGCGAGGTCGCGGGCGGTGACCTCGCCGACATGTCGGATCCCCAGCCCGTAGAGGAAACGGTCGAGGGGCGGCTCGCGCTTCGAGTCGATCGCGGCGATCAGATTGGCGGCGGAAATCTCAGCCCATCGCTCCCGGGTCAGCAAAGTCTCTTTGGTCAGCCGGAAGATGTCGGCGGGCGACTGGAGCAGCCCGTCGCGGAAGAAGCTTTCGATATGGGTGATCCCGAGCCCCTCGATGTCGAGGGCGTGGCGCGAGACGAAGTGGCGAAGCCGCTCGACCCGCTGGACCGGGCAGACGAGGCCACCCGTGCAGCGGACGTCGACCTCGCCTTCCTCACGCACCGCGTCGGACCCGCATTCGGGGCAGGCGGTCGGGAAGACGAAGACCGGGCGCTCCTCGCCGGGCGTGAGATTCTCCAGCACCTGCGGGATGACGTCGCCCGCCCGCTGGATCCGCACCCGGTCGCCGACCCGCACCCCGAGCCGCTCGATCTCGTCCTTGTTGTGCAAGGTCGCATTGGTGACCGTCACTCCGCCGACGCTGACCGGCCTGAGGCGCGCTACCGGAGTGAGCTTGCCGGTCCGGCCGACCTGGATGTCGATCGCCTCGAGCAACGTCTCGGCCTTTTCGGCGGGGAATTTGTGAGCCAGCGCCCAGCGCGGCGCCCGCGCCACCTGGCCGAGCCGGCGCTGCCAGTCGAGCCGGTCGACCTTGTAGACGACACCGTCGATGTCGAAGCCGAGATCGGCGCGCTTCGCCTCGATCTTCCGGTAATGGGCGATCAGGGCTTCGAAATCGACGCATCGTTCGAGATGATCGGCGACCGGAAGCCCCCACGCCTCGATCGCCCGCATCACTCCGAGCTGGGTGTCCGCCGGCAGGGCCGACACCTCCCCCCAGCCATGGGCGTAGAAGCGAAGCGGCCGAGTTTCGGTCACCGCCGCCTCCTTCTGGCGGAGCGAACCGGCGGCGGCGTTGCGCGGGTTGGCGAACTGGCGCGCCTTGGCCGGATCCTCCGCCTCGGAAAGCAAACGGGCGTTCAGAGCCGCGAAGTCGGCCTTGGACATATAGACCTCGCCGCGAATCTCGAAGACGTCCGGGGCCTTGCCTTTCAGCCCCAGCGGGATCTCGGCGATGGTCCGGACATTGTCGGTCACCACCTCGCCCGTCGCGCCGTCGCCGCGGGTGGCGGCCAGAACCAGCTCCCCTTTCTCGTATCGAAGCGAGCAGGACAGGCCGTCGATCTTGGGCTCGGCGGTGAGCGCGACCTCCTCGTCCGGAGCGAGGCTCAGGAAGCGCCGCACCCGGCCGATAAAGTCCGCCGCCTCGTCCTCGGAAAAGGCATTCTCGAGGCTGAGCATCGGCAGCGCGTGAGGGACCTTGGAGAGATGGGCAGCCGGAGCGGCGCCGACCTGGCGCGACGGGCTGTCTTCCCGGACGAGGTGGGGGAATTGCGCCTCCATCTCCGAATTGCGGCGGACGAGCGCGTCGTAATCCGCGTCGGTGATCTCGGGCTCGTCTTCGCTGTGATAAAGCCGGTTGTGGCGCGCGATCTCGGCGGCGAGACGCTCAAGTTCGGCGGCTGGGTCGGCTTCCGTCATGTTTTGCCTCCCCATGCTTCAGCATGGGGAGGGGGACCACCCGAAGGGTGGTGGAGGGGTAGAATGCGAGGATTCCGAGGATCGCTCGCGAACCTCCTGATCCTGCGCCAGCTACCCCTCCACCATGCTTCGCATGGTCCCCCTCCCCATCTCACGATGGGGAGGCAAAGATTGCGCTCCCTCACGCCGCCTCCAGCAACCTGACAGCCTGCGCCCGCGCCTCGTCCGTCACCTGCGCCCCCGAGAGCATCCTCGCTATCTCCTCCCTTCGCCGCCCCTCGTCCAGCATCTGGACGCTGGTTCGGGTCACCAGGCCTTCGTGGCTCTTTTCGATCAGCAGGTGGCGGGCGCCTCGGGCGGCGACTTGCGGGCTGTGGGTGACGACGAGCAATTGCGCTCCTTCCGCCAGCCGGTGGAGGCGCTCGCCGACCGCGCTCGCGACGGCGCCGCCGACGCCCCGGTCGATCTCGTCGAAGATCATCGTCCGGGCGTCGCCGCGCTCGGCCAAGGCGACCTTGAGCGCGAGGATGAAGCGGGCGAGCTCGCCGCCGCTGGCGATTTTGGTGAGGGGCGCGAAGGGGGCGCCGGGGTTGGTCGAGACTTCGAACTCGACGCGGTCGCGGCCGCGCGCCGCCCATTGCGCCTCGGCCAGCGGTTCGACGAGGGTGTGGAAGCGGGCGGAATCGAGCTTGAGCGGCGCGAGCTCGCGCTCCACCGTTTTGTCGAGGCGGGCGGCGGCGGCGGTCCGAAGCCCGGTCAGCCGCTCGGCCTCGGCCAGATAGGCGGACCGGCCGTCGCGGACCCGATGTTCGATGCCGGCGAGGCTCTTTGCGCCGTCCTCGAGCGCGGCGAGCTTCGCGGTCAGATCCTCGGCCAGCGCCGGAAGCGAGTCCGGATCGACCCGGTGCTTGCGGGCGACGGCGCGGATTTCGAAAAGCCGGGTCTCGGCTTGGTCGAGCCGGGCCGGGTCGAAGGCCAGAGCCGCCGATGCGGCTTCGAGCCGGTCTTCCGCCTCGGAGGCCTCGGCCAGGGCTCGGTCCAGCGCTTCGAGCGCTTCGGCGAGCCGGTCATGCTCATGAGCCACGCGCTCGAGCCGGCGCGCGGCCTGACGGCAGAGCGACAGGCCGCCTTCGGAACCGTCGAGCAGCCGGCCGATCGCGGCGATGTCCTCCGCCAGCCTGGCGCCCTTCTGCATGTCGGAGCGAAGTCCGGCCAGCGCCGCCTCCTCGCCCGGCTCGGCGGCGAGCTGCCTCAGCTCGGCGACGGCATGACCCAGCCATTCGCGATCGCGGGCGGCGGCTTCGAGATCCTCCCGCGCCTTGGCCAGAGCCGCCTCGGCCTCGCCCCATGCGCGATAGGCCCGCTCGGCGCAGCCGCTGTCGATCCGTCCGAAGGAATCGAGCAGGGCGCGATGGCCGCGGGGATTGAGAAGGCCGCGATCGTCATGCTGGCCGTGTATCTCGACGAGCAGCGCTCCGAGATCGCGGAGGAATGCGACCGACGCGGACTGATCGTTGACCATGGCCCGGCTGCCGCCGTCGGCGCGGACTATCCGGCGGACGACGACCGGCTCGCCGGGTCCGCCTTGGAGGCCATTGTCGCTCAGCAGGCCGAGCGCGGCATGATCGGTGGGAAGGTCGAAGCTGACGGTGACGACCGCCTGCGCCTGGCCCTGGCGGACGAGGCCGCTGTCGGCGCGGGCACCGAGGGCGAGGCCGAGCGCGTCGAGGAGGATCGACTTGCCGGCGCCGGTCTCGCCGGTGAGGACTCCGAGGCCGGGGCCGAATTCGAGGTCGAGGCTCTCGATCAGGACGACGTCGCGGATGGAGAGGCTGGTGAGCACCGGCCCGCCCCTTAATTCGTCACCCCGGCGGAAGCCGGGGGCTCGGGCCGCCTGCCGTGTCTTCTGGTCACGAGGTCCCGGCTTCCGCCGGGCTGACGTGGGCGCGGCATCACGCCGCGGGCGACGCCGCCGCCGCCGCCGGCGCGTGCCTCTGGACCAGCGAATAAGCGCGCTGATACCATTTGGTGGTCGGATAATTGGCGCCGAGCACCGCTGCCGACCGGCGCGCCTCGGCCGGGATTCCGAGGGCGAGATAGGATTCGGTGAGGCGCATCAGCGCTTCGGGCGTGTGGCTGGTCGTCTGATATTGGTCGACCACGGTCCGGAAGCGCATCACCGAGGCGAGCCACTGCCCGCGGCGCTGGTAGAAGCGGCCGATCTCCATTTCCTTGCCGGCGAGATGATCGCGGACGAGATCGACCTTGAGCCGGGCATCGGCCGCGTAGCGCGTGTCCGGATAGCGGCGGACCAGCTCGCCGAGCGCGTCGAGCGCCTGCCGGGTGGTGGCCTGGTCGCGGGTGACATCCGTGATCTGCTCGTAATAGCTGAGCGCGATCAGGTAATAAGCATAAGGCGCGTCGCGGTTGCCCGGATGGATGGAGAGGAAGCGCCGGGAGGATTCGATCGACTTGGTATAGTCCTTCGCCGCATAATAGCTGAACGCGCTCATCAGCTGGGCGCGGCGCGCCCATACCGAATAAGGGTGCTGGCGCTCGACCTCGTCGAACACCTGGCCGGCGGTGGCGTAATCGCGCTGGTCGAGCCGCTTCTTGGCGAGGTTGTAGAGGGTGTTGACGTCGCGGGCGACATATTGGGTGTCGGCCCTGGTCGTCTTGCCCCCGCTGGCGCAGCCGGCGAGCGGAAGGACGATGCACGCCAGGACGGCGGCGGCGGTGAGGCGGGCGGGGTGAAGCAGCATGGGGGGCTTCTTAGCGGAGGGTTGGGACGAGGCCAAGCGCGGACTGGGGGACGGCGGAGAGGGCGGATAGTGGCTTTCGCGGATGAACGGCGGTTTAATGTCTGGCCTGTAAGGGGACGGCCATGCTGCGCGTTCTGACGCTCTCGACGCTCTACCCGGATTCCGGACGCCCGTCCTTCGGCATCTTCGTCGAGCGGCAGACCCTCGCGCTCGCGGCGCGCGACGGCGTCGAGGTGGAAGTGGTCGCTTCTGTCGGCCTGCCCCCCTGGCCGCTGACGCTCCATCCCCATTACCGGACGAGGGCCGGACCTGCGGCGGAGGAGATCCGCAAGGGACTCCCCGTCCACCGCCCCCGCTTCCGGATCTGGCCGGGCCTGAGCGGGGCCGGCGCCGCCCGTTCGCTCGCGGCGGCGGTGCTTCCGCTCGCCCGCACCCTGCGCTGCGACGCGATCGACTCCGAATTCTTCTGGCCGGACGGAGTCGCGGCGATGCATCTCGCCGAGGCGCTGGGCCTTCCATTCTCGGTCAAGGCGCGCGGGAGCGACGTTCATTTCTGGGGCGGCCGGCCGAAGGTCGCCGCCCAGATGCTCGAAGCGGGACGAAAGGCCGGCGGCCTGCTCGCCGTAAGCGCCGGGCTGAAGGCCGACATGGCGGCGATGGGAATGCCCGGCGAGAAGATCCGGGTCCATTATACGGGCGTCGACCTGGAGCGTTTCCGGCCGATGGAGCGCGGTCCGGCCAAGAGACTCCTGGGGATGGACGGGCCGCTGATCGTCGCGCCCGGCAACCTCGTGCCGCTCAAGGGCCACCGGCTGGTCGTCGAGGCGTTGTCCGGGCTTCCCGGCGCGACTCTTCTGATCGCGGGCGACGGGCCGGAGCGGCCGGCGCTCGAGGCCCTGATCGCCGACCGCGGCCTCGCGGCGCGCGTCCGGCTTCTCGGAAGCGTGCCGCCCGAGGCCATGCCGGAGCTTCTCGCCGCCGCCGATCTGATGGTGCTGCCCTCCGAGCGCGAGGGTCTGGCCAATGTCTGGATCGAATCGCTCGCCTCCGGAACTCCGATCCTGATCGCCGACGTCGGCGGAGCGCGCGAGGTGCTGGACCGGCCCGAGGCGGGGCGGGTGGTGGAGCGGGATGCCGAGGCGATCGCCGCCGCCGCGCTCGAGATGCTGGCTTCGCCGCCAGATCCGGATGCGGTGCGGAGGTCGGCGGAGCGATTCAGCTGGGAGCGCAACGGCGCCGAGCTTCACGAGCATTTGGTCGGGCTGGTGAGCTGAACGTCATTGCGAGGAGTGAAGCGACGAAGCAATCCAGCCTCAGTCGGAGGCCGCGCTGGATTGCTTCGCCTCGCTCGTAATGGCGGACTGAAGCGGCATCAAGGCCGCCGCGATCCAGCGTTCCTCGCCGCGCAAAAGGCCCCAGGTTCGGGCGGCGGCCCGGCTGTCCATCACTTCGAGACCGATGCCGCGAGCTTCCAGCGCCTCCCGCAACGCCCTTGGCGGATGGGTGAGGCGAGGGCCGGTTCCGAGGATCAGGAATTCGGGGGCGGGATCGAGCGCGAGCAGCGGCTCGAAATCCGCCAGGGCGAGGTCGGCAAGGGCCGGAGCGGCCCATTCGCCGGCCCTGAGCGGGGTCAGGAGCAACGCGCGGTAGACTCCGGAATCGACCACGAAGCCGCCCCCCGAAAAGCCCGTGACCAGGGGCCCTTCGGCGGCGGGGTCGCGCTCGAAGCGAGCCATCAATAGCCTTCGTTGTGGCTCGTCACGCGCTTGCCGCCGGATGTCGTATTATTGGTCTTCGGCAGGAAGCTGTCCGAATCGACCTTCAGCCAGACCAGCCACGGCGCGGCGATGTAGACGGTCGAATAGGTGCCGACGACGACGCTGATCAGAAGCGCGGTGGTGAAACTCCGGATGATGTCCGGCCCGAGTACCATGAGCGAGCCGAGCGCGAGCAGCATCGCGAAGTTGGTGGCGACGGTGCGGGACAGCGTCTCGTTCATCGACAGGTTGAGAAGCGGGACGATCTCCATCTTGCGGTATTTTCGCAGATTCTCGCGGACCCGGTCGTAGATGACGATGGTGTCGTTGAGCGAATATCCGATCAGCGTGAGCAAGGCGGCGACGACGTTGAGGTCGAACTCCATCTGGGTGAGCGCGAAGAAGCCCAGGGTCAGGGTGACGTCGTGGAACAGCGAGAACATCGCGCCCACTCCGAATTGCCATTCGAAGCGGATCCAGATGTAGATGACGATCCCGATCGCTGAGAGCAGGAGCGCCAGCGCCCCGTCCCAGACCAGCTCTTCCGAGACCTTGCCGGAGACGGTATCGACCGCGTCGATTCGAACGCCCGGATGTTTTTGCTGAAGCGCCTGGCGGACCTTGGAGGCCGCCTGGTTCGCGCCTTCCTCGCCGCCCTCGGGCAAGGGCAAGCGGATCGAGATTTCGCGCGGGCTGCCGAACTCCGATACGCTCGGATCGCCGAGGCCGAGATCGGTGATCTCGGTGCGCAGACGGTCGAGCGAGGGCGGCTGGGCGAAGGTGGTGCGGATCACCTGGCCGCCGGCGAAGTCGACTCCGAAATTGAGGCCCTTGACGGCAATCAGCGCGATCGAGGCGATGATCAGCAGGCTCGATATTACGATCGCGGCGTTGCGCCAGCGCAGGAAATCGAGGTTGGTGTCGTCCGGGATGAGTTTGATCAGGCGCATATCAGGCTCCGTCGCCCCAGCGCAGGCCGGGGCCCCGCAGGGTGGAGAGCGAGGTGCATTTCACTCGCTGGGTTTCAAGCCTTCGCTGGAATGACGAGATGCGCGTCATATCCGGAGCTCCGTCGGGCGCTTGCGCAGCCAGATGGAGGCGAACATGCGGGTCAGGGTGACGGCGGTGAAGACCGAGGTGACGATTCCGATCATCATCACCACCGCGAAGCCCTTCACGGGCCCCGAGCCGAAATAGTAAAGCAGGAAGCCGGCGATGACGTTGGTGATGTTGGCGTCGAAAATGGCGGTGCGGGCCTCGTTATAGCCGTGCTCGACCGCCTCCATCACCCGCCGCCCGCGCCGGTGCTCCTCGCGGATTCGCTCGTTGATGATGACGTTGGCGTCGACGGCGGCGCCGACGGTGAGGACGAAGCCGGCGATTCCGGGCAGGGTGAGGGTAGCGAACGGCGCCATGATTCCGAGGATGATGATGACGTTCAGAACGAGGGCGATGTTCGCGTAGATACCGAAGCGGCCGTAGGTCAGGAACATGAAGAGCAGGATCGCGACGGTGCCGACGATTCCGGCGATGACGGCCTTGCGGATCGAATCGCGGCCGAGATCCGGCCCGACGGTGCGCTCCTCGATCACCTTCAACTCCACCGGAAGCTTGCCTGAGCGAAGCTGGATGGCGAGATCGGTAGCGGTCTGGGCGGTGAAGCTGCCGGAAATGTTGGCCTGGCCGCCGAGGATCGGCTCCTGGATATTGGGCGCGGAAAGGACGACGTTGTCGAGGACGATGGCGAACGGCTTGTCGACGTTCTGCTGGGTGACCCGGGCGAAGGACCGGGAGCCGCGCCCGTCGAAGCGGATGCTGACCACCGCCTCGTTATTCTCATTGAAGGTCTGCTGCGCGTCGACGAGCTGGTCGCCGTTCACCATGGCCCGGCGAAGGACGGCGATCCGGCCGCCTCCCGCCATCGGCAGGACCTGGCTTCCAACCGGGGCGCGGCCCTGGGCGACCTGATCCGGGTTGGCGGTAAGGTCGACCAGCTTGAACTCCAGCCGGGCGGTCTTGCCGAGAAGCGCCTTCAGCCCTTCCGGGTCCTGGAGCCCCGGCACCTGGACGAGGATCCGGTCCTTACCCTGCCTGATGACGGTGACTTCCTTCGTGCCTTCGGGATCGACCCGGTTGAAGACCACTTCGCGGGCGGTCTTCATCGCATTGTCCAGCGCCTCCGCGATTCCCGCCTGGGTGGGCGCGAGCACCATCCGGCTTCCGTCCACGACCGAGATGTTGAACGTCCGCTGCCCGGTCAGCCCCACCGGCTGGGTCTGGTTGTTGGCGATCTCTCGGACGGCGTCGACCTTGGACGGATCGCGGACCAGGAAGGACAGTCGCCCGCCCGCGGTCGACATGTCGCCGACCTCGATCTTGGCCCGGCGCAGCTCGCTGCGAATGATGTCTTCCATCTGGTCGAGCCGCTGCTTGGCGACATCGCTCGTATCGCCTTCGAGGAGCAAATGGCTTCCGCCGGCGAGGTCGAGGCCGAGGTTGATTTGCGAGCTCGGCAAAAAGCCCGGGAATTTCGCGACCGTGGATTCGGGGAGGAAGCTCGGGATCGCCATCGCGATGCCGGCGAGGCAGAACAGGCTGACGGCCCACATCTTCCAGCGGGGAAAGTCCAGCATGGCGGTCAGTCGTTCGCCGGCTTGGCGCCGTGCGGGCGAACTTCGCTGAGCATCGACTTGACCACCCGGACCCGGGTTCCGGAAGCGATTTCGAGCTCGATCTCGGCCTCGTCGACCTTGATGACCTTGCCGATCAGCCCGCCGCTGGTGACGGCGACGTCGTTACGCTTCACCGCCGCGATCATGCCCTGATGCTCCTTCACCCGCCGGCTCTGGGGCCGGATGAGGAGAAAGTAGAAGATGACGAAGATGAGCAGCAGCGGAGCGAACTGAACGACGATGGATGCAAAGCCTCCGGAGGCTGCCGCGCCGGTCGATGCGTAAGCGGGTGATGAGAACATGGGCTATACCTGGTGAGGGCCCGGCGCCGACGCAAGCGTCCGGAGGAAGGCGGCGGCGACTAACATGCGTTGCGCGGGCAGCGCAAGCGCGCGGCGCGGGTCAGCGCTATTGGCCCGCGGGCTATCGAGGGCGGCGCACGCGATGTAACCGGGCCGGCTTGCCTTCGGGTGGGGCAGGGCCTAAGTCGCGCGCCTTGGGCGCCGGAAACACGGCGTCTCGGTCGGGGCGTAGCGCAGCCTGGTAGCGCATCACACTGGGGGTGTGGGGGTCGGAGGTTCGAATCCTCTCGCCCCGACCATTTTTTAGAATGCCGGCCGGGCGCGGCCGGACCGCTCAGCCCGCCTCGCGCACCTTACTTTCCGCTCGAAGCACGGTGCCGTAGAGCTTGCCCATCGCGATCAGCGCGATTCCCAGGCCGAGGAAGGACAGGATTCGGAGCACGCCCCGAAGCTCCGCGGCGTCGAGCAGGAACACCTTGAGGATCGTCGCGGTGAGGAGAATCAGTCCCGCGAGGCGAAGCGCCTTGTCCGGGATCCGGATTCCGGCCGCGACCAGGGCGAGCGCAAGCGCCAGCCAGGTCGCCGACACGAAGTCGCGGGCCGTGAGGTCGTAGCCGGCCATTGCGAGAAGCAAGGCGGCCGTGGCTCCCGCGGCGACCATCGCCGTATCGGGCAGCTTGCGGCCGGCCGAATCCTTCCTGTGGAGCCACAGCAAGGCGAGGGCCGCCGCCGCCAGCGCCGCGGCGGCGAGGCCCCAGCCGGTCGGCGAGAGCGCCTCGGGCCGAAGCAGCCGAAGGATCAGGATCGGCCCGGCCAGAGCTCCGCAGGCGGTCAGCGTCCGAAGTATCCGGTCCCTCATCGACATCGGGATCGACACTCCGGCGAACAGCAAGGCGATCGCCGCGCCCATCCAGGGCACCGACGGGTCGCTGTCGACAGGCGCCTTGATCAGGAGAAGGAGCAAGGCGAGCAGGAGGCCGACGGGCGGAGCGAGGCGGGCCTCCGTGCGCCGGGCGCCGAGCAGGAGGCCGATCGCCGCGAGCGATCCGAAGAGCAGCCAGGCGCGCGGGTCGGTGTCGAGCCGGATCACCAGCAAGGCCAGTTCGACGAGGCCGATTATGAGCGGCTGAATGAGCGCCGGCTGGCGGCCTTCGCCGGACCGGAGCAGCGAGGCGGCGACGGAAAGTCCGACGACGAACAGTCCGGCGGCGAGCGCGTCCGGTGGAGATCCGAAGATCAGGAAGCCGGTCCAGACGAAGCTCAAGGCAACCGAGCCGGCCGCGAGCCAGCCCCAGCCCCGCCTCCACGCGAGAATGAAGATCGCCGCGTTCAGCAGCGCTATATAAGCGAGGATCGGAAGCGCTCCCCCCTCGGGATCCCCGGCCAGCCAGGGCGTCAGGAAGCCGCCGACCATGCCCATGACCGCGGTCGCAGGCCCGTGCCTCAGCGACAGGCCCAGCGCCGCCGCGCTGATCAGGAGCATGAGGGCCGAGGCCGTCCTCCCGCCGATCTGGCCGTAGAGGAACCAGCTTCCGTAAGCCGTCGCGTAGAGGACGACGATTCCGGCACCGACCAGCGCCTGGGCGATCCGGGGCTCGTCGGCGAGGAACCTGCGCCTTCGCGCATATTCCCCGGCCGCGAGCAGCATCATTCCGAACAGGGCGGCCGCGGCCATTCGAAGCCCGGGAGTGACGAGCCCGATCTCGATCGTATGCCGGATCAGGAAGAATCCGGCGACGACCAGCGCGATCCCGCCGATCCAGATGAGGAGGCGCCCGCCGACGAGCTGCTCGAACAGGCTTGCCAGCGTCTCCCGAGCCGGCGACGCCGGGCCGGCGCCGGCCTCCTCGCCGGCATCGGGGACCGGCCCGGAGCGATCGGCCGCGGCGCGGCCCGCTCCGCCTATCTGCTTCTCCAGCCGCGCCACCCGATCGAAGAGGTGGAGATTGGCGACGAGCAAGCCGACGAGAAGGAAAAGCTCCATCGCGGGGACGCTAGCGTTGCGGCGTCCCCCTGTCAGCGCTCAATCTTCGAGCCCGGGCCATTTGCCGAAGTTTCGAAGTTTCGGCTTCCAGGGGGACTGAAACCTCCTCCGCCGACGTCCTCAGGCGGACGGCGCCGAGGGATCGGCCCCCCGGTCCGGGGAGTCGCGCAGCGCTCGGCGCGCCTGCTGAACGGCGTCGATGACTCCCGGCGCCACCGCAAGCACGACCGGCAATGCCCTTAAGAGGCGGCTCAGCAAGGATTTTCTTTTCGTCGGCATGGTCTTCTCCTTTCGCGATCGCCGCGATTCGCGGCAGGAAAGAACATAGCACGAACATTAGCCTGTAGGAAAATTCTTTTTCTTCCGAAACCCTCTCTCTGCTGGGAGAGGGGTGGAAGGTTCGTTGCAACCTTCCCTTCCGCCTCCCATATCGCCGCCGTCCAAGAGCGGGAGCATCCGATGGAAAGCTGGCACGGAACGACGATCCTGGCGGTGCGCAAGAACGGTCGAGCGGTCATCGCCGGCGACGGCCAGGTCACGCTCGGCCAGACCGTGATCAAGCCCAACGCGCGCAAGGTGCGGCGCCTCGGCGACGGAAAGGTGATCGGCGGGTTCGCCGGAGCGACCGCCGACGCCTTCACCCTGTTCGAGCGGCTCGAGCGCAAGCTGGAGCAGCATCACGGCCAGCTGATGCGCGCCGCGGTCGAGCTCGCCAAGGATTGGCGGACCGACAAATATCTGAGGAATCTCGAGGCGATGATGATCGTCGCCGACCGGGAGGTGACTTTGGTTCTGACCGGAAACGGCGACGTCCTCGAGCCCGGCTCCGGAGTGGCGGCGATCGGCTCGGGCGGCAATTTCGCGCTCGCCGCCGCCACCGCCCTCCTCGATTACGAGGAGGATGCGGAGGCGCTCGCCCGCAAGGCGATGGCAATCGCCGCCGAGATCTGCGTCTACACTAACGGCAATCTGACGGTGGAGAGCCTGGAGAGCGCGAATTGAGCCGGTCGACCAAGCGGCCCGGGCGGACCGTGCGTTCGCGCCCGGCCTTCGGCTCGTGCCTCTGATGCCCCGTCCGGCCCTGCTCCCGCTCGCCGCCGTCCTCGCATTGCTCTCCCGCTGTGGCGGCGGCGGCGGCGATTACGAGCCGGAGGTCCGGGCCGCCGAGAAGAAGATCGGAGCCGAGCAGCATCCGCAGCTCCTCGCGGAGTTCGGAGGCGCCTATCGGGCGCCAGAGGCCGATTATGCGGGCCGGGTCGGCGGGAAGATTGCCGCGGCGGCGGGCCTCGAAGGGGAATGTACCTTCACGCTCGTCAACAGCGACGTCGTCAACGCCTTCGCCGTCCCGGGCTGCTACATCTACGTCACCCGCGGGCTGATGGGCATCGTCAACTCGGAGGCCGAGCTCGCCTCGGTGCTCGCCCATGAGGTCGGCCATATCGTCGCCGCCCACAACCGCCGCCAGCGAAACCGGTCGCTGTTGCGGAGCATCGGCGTGTGGGCCGTGGGCGCGGTCACCGGCTCCGAGGACCTCACCCGGATCGCCGGCCGGGCGGCCGAATATTTCACCCTGCGCTATTCGCGGACCCAGGAATATGAAGCGGACGATCTTGGAATCCGCTACCTCGCCGCCGCCGGCTACGATCCCTATGCGGCGGGGGACATGCTCGACGCGCTCGGCCGGCACGAGCAATATATGGGCCGGAACCGCGGACATGACGAGGCGCGCGCAATCCCCGAATGGGCCCGGACCCATCCGCTGGCCGGCAACCGGGTCGAGCGGGCGGCCCGGGCGGCGTCGGCGACCGGGATCGCCGACGGCGCGATTCCGGAGCTTGAAGGCCCCTATCTGCGCGAGCTCGACGGCCTGCTCTACGGCGACGATCCCGAGCAGGGCTTCGTCGACGGGCGCCGCTTCGCCCACCCGGTGATGCGGATCGCCTTCGAGGCGCCCGAGGGCTTCACCCTCACCAACAGCCCGCAGGCCATATTGATCGAGGGATCGGACGGACTTCGCGGCGAGTTCGGAGGCAACCCGATGCCGCCGGGCGGGCTGCCGGCCTATGCTGAAGGGCTGATCCAGGGGCTGCTGCGCGGCGCCTCGGCCGAAACGGGCCCCGCCCGGCCGGCCCGGATCAACGGCCTTCCAGCCTTGCTCGTCCCCGTCTGGGTTCGGACCCAGCAGGGGACGGTCGAGCTCGACATCGCCGCTTATGACGGCGGAGACGGCGACGCCTATCATTTCATCATGGTCTCGCCGCCCGCCGGTTCCTCGAGCGCGGCGATCGGCGCCCTGTTCGAATCCTTCCGGTTGCTCTCCGCCGAGCAAGCGCGAAGCCTGAGGCCGAGGCTGATCCGGACCGTTCGGGTCGGGCCGGGACAGAATGCGGCCAGCCTCGCCTCGCTGATGGCGAGCGAGCACCCGCTCGACCATTTCCTGATGCTCAACGGCCGGTCCCCGGGCGAGGCCCTGAAGCCCGGCGAGCTGGTCAAGATCGTCGCGTTCGCTCCGCGCTGAGCTATTGCCGCGATCGCCGAGCCCCCTCACCCCAACCCTCTCCCCGCGGGAGAGAGGGGGTAGGCCACATAACGTCTCGCCGAGCGGCCCTTCGACGATTAGGCTGGCGCTCATGGACCGCCGCGCCTTCATCGGCTCCGCCGCCTTCAGCCTCGCCTTGCCAGGCTGCGTCACGGCGCCCAAGCCTTCCAGCGCGGGCGCGGGCGCGGGCGCCGATTCCAGCTCGGGCTGCCTGCCGCCGGTCAACGTCGCGCCCGGGCGGATCATCCGGACGGTCGCGGGCCTTCGGCCCTATCGGCGCTCGGGCTTCGTGGTGCGGGCGGAAGCGCTCGGCGACAAAAAGCTGGTCCACAATTACGGCCATGGCGGAGTCGGAATCACCTTGAGCTGGGGAAGCTCGAAGCTCGCCACCCGGATCGGGCTGCAGGGCCATGGCGGGGCCGTCGCGGTGATCGGCGCCGGGGTGATGGGGCTGACGACCGCCCGGCTCGTCCAGGAAGCGGGATTCCCGGTCACGATCTACACCGAGGCGCTTCCGCCCGACACCACCTCCAACATCGCGGGCGGCCAGATCTCGCCCTTCGGCCATTATAGCGACGGCGAGGTCACGCCCGAATGGCGGGCCCAGTTCGCGGCGGCGATGGATTATAGCTGGCGGCGATTCCAGATCATGGTCGGCGACGATTACGGCATTCGCTGGCTTTCGACCTACCAGGAATCGGCCAATATCGAGCGGTGGCGGGACCGATTCCACCCCGACGCCCGGGCCTTGAGCCCGGCGGAGCATCCCTTTCCCGTCGAGAGCCTGGTCCGCTACAACACCATGTATGTCGAGACCGGGCCCTTCCTGCGCCAGCTGACCCGGGACGTCCAGATCGCCGGCGGCCGGATCGAGGTTCGGAAATTCGCGGTTCCGGCGCAGATCGCGGCGCTTCCGGAGCAATTGGTGTTCAACTGCACCGGCCTCGGCTCTCGGGCACTGTTCGGCGACTCGGAATTGCAGCCGGTTCGCGGCCAGCTCGCCATCCTGATCCCCCAGCCGGAGGTCCGCTACGCCTTCGCCGGCGGGGCGGGCTACATGTTTCCGCGCGCCGACGGAATCCTGCTCGGCGGAACGTTCGAGCGGGACGAGTGGGAGGCGGTGCCGGAGCCGGCGACGATCGCCCGCATCGTCGAGTCGCACGGGGAATTGTTCAAGGGGTTTCGCTGCACGGGCTAGACCCGGCCCGCCATCGCCGCTTCGAGCACCTGCCGCGCCGCGGCGCAGTCGAACGTCACCGGGTTGCCGCCGGCCGAAGGATCGGCTTCGGCCATGATCGCGATCCTCTCGACGTCCGCCTCGACGACTCCGAGAGCCACGAGGCTGTGGGGGATCCCGACTCGCCGGCGCAGCTCCACGATCCAGGCGAGGAAGCCTTCGAACGAAGCCGCCTCGAGGCCGATATAGCCGGCCAGCCGGGCCAGCCGCTTCTCGACGGCATCCCGGTTGAAGGCCAGCATGTAGGGCATCAGCACCGCGTTGGTGAGGCCGTGATGGGTTCCGAGCAGTGCGCCGATCGGGTGCGACAGAGCGTGCATCCCGCCCAGCCCCTTCTGGAATGCGGTCGCGCCCATCGACGCTGCGACCAGCATATGGCCGCGAGCGTCGATGTCGGTGCCGTCCTCGACGGCGCGCGGCAGCCACTCGCGGATCGACTTCATCCCCTCGGCGGCGATTCCGTCGGCCATCGGATGGAAGCCGGGCGCGCAATAGGCTTCGAGGCAATGGGAGAGCGCGTCAATTCCGGTGGCGGCGGTGACGTTCGGCGGCAGTCCGAGGGTGAGCTCCGGATCGAGGATCACGATTCCAGGAAGCATGCCGGGGTGGAAGATGATCTTTTTCACCCCGGCGACCTCATCGAGAATCACTCCGGCGCGGCCGACTTCGGATCCGGTTCCGGCGGTCGTCGGAACCGCGACGACCGGGGCGATTCCGGCTGGATCGGCGCGGGACGACCAATCCGCCCGGTCCTCATAATCCCAGAGCGGCCGGGCCTGGCCGGACATGAAGGCGATCACCTTGCCGACGTCGAGCGCGCTCCCGCCGCCGAAGGCGATTACGCCGTCGTGCCCGCCCGCTTTATAGGCGGCGAGACCGGCTTCGACGTCGGCGCCGACCGGATTGGAATGGATGTCCGGGAAGAGCCCGGCGCCCGCGCCGGCGACGGCGCTCGCGACCATCGGCAATCGCGCAAGCGCGGGATCGGTGACGAGCAAGGGGCGCTCGATGCCGAGCCGAAGGCAGGCCTCGCCGAGCTCCGCGACCCGGCCGGCGCCGAAACGGATGGCGGTCGGATAATTCCAGTCGGCGTTCGGCAAGGCCATCAGGCGCTCCGCAAATGGAGGGATTTGGGACGAGTGACCGAATCGAAGCCGTAGCGCCCGAGCGATGCGCCTTGGCCGCTATGCTTGACTCCCGTCCAGGCGAGGACGGGATCGAGATAGTCGCAGCGATTGGCGAAGATCGTGCCCGCCTCGATTTGTGCCGCGAACCTTTCGGCGGCCTCCAGGTCGCTCGTCCAGATCGAGGCGGTGAGGCCGTAGGCGCTGTCGTTCATCAGCCGAACCGCCTCCTCGTCGCCCGCCACCTTCATGATTCCGACCGCCGGCCCGAACGTCTCCTCGCGCATCAGCGCCATCGAATGATCGACCCAGGTCAGGACCTGCGGCATCAGATAAAGGCCGTCGCCGGTGTCGGCGGGGAAAAGCTGCGCCAGGAGGTGCGTGGCCGCCCCGGCCTCGACCGCCTGCCGGACCTGCCCGCGCACCGAAGCCGCGCCGCCGGCGCCGGCCATCGGACCGAGGCTGGTCTCCGGATCGAGCGGATCGCCGAGGCGGTATCGCGACGCGGCTTCGACGAATCCGTCGAGGAATTGCTGCCACACCCCTTCATGAACATAGATGCGCTCGACCCCGCAGCAGGATTGGCCGCTGTTGAAGAAGCTGCCGTCGACCAGGCTTCCGACCGCGCCGGCCAAGTCCGAATCGGCGCGCACGTAAGCGGGGTCCTTTCCGCCCAGCTCCAGCGTGAGGGTGGTGAAGGACCCAGCCGCCGCCCGTTCGACCGCCCGTCCGCCTTCGACCGAGCCGGTAAAGGTGGCGTGGTCGACATGGCCGGCGCGGAGAAGCCGCGCGGTCTGCTCGTGGCTCAGCAAGAGGTTGGCGAACAATCCCTCGGGCAGTCCCGCCATTTGAAACGCCTCGGCGAAGCGCTCGCCCGCGAGCGGAGTCTGGGCGGAGTGCTTGAGGATGACCGCATTGCCCGCGAGGAGAGCCGGGACGATCGTGTTGGCGGCGGTGAGGAAGGGGTAGTTCCAGGGCGCGATCACCAGCACCAGGCCGGCGGGCACCCGGACCACCGAGCGTCCGACCCCTGCGACGAAGGGCGCCAGAGCGGCCGGCGCCAGGTCGACCATCGCCAGAACCCGCTCCGCCAGCGAGCGATGCTCTCCGCCGTAGCGGACCGGCCGGCCCATCTGCCGGGCGAGCTCGGGAATTATCTCGGGGTTCAGGGTTTCCATCGCGGCGAGGAAGCGGAGCATCGCCGCGCGGCGTTCGTCGAGCGGAGTGCGGGCCCATTCGCGCTGCGCCCGCCGCGCGTCGGCCAGCGCGCGCTCGACCTCGGCGTCGGTCGCGAGCGGCCTCCGCGCATATTCGCGGCCGTCGACGGGGGAGAGGCAGATCAACTCGTTCATCTCAGATGATCTCGAAATAGCGGGCGCGCTGCCAGTCGGTCACCGCTTTGCGCGCCTCGCGCTCTTCCCACTCGCGAGTGGAGGCATAATGGTCGACGAACGCATCGCCGAACAGCTCGCGCGCCGCCTCCGATCCGCGAAGCCGTTGCGCCGCGTCCCACAAGGTCGAGGGCAGCGCCCGCTCCGCCCGAGACTCGACCGCGTAAGCGTTGCCCTCGACCGGCGAGTCCGGCTCCACCCGGTTTTCGATTCCCCACAGGCCCGATCCGATCGCCGCGGCGAGGGCGATGTAGGGATTTATGTCTGCGGCGGCGATCCGATATTCGATCCGCTGGCTGCTGTCCGACCCGCCGATCACCCGGAGCGCGCAGGTCCGGTTCTCATAGCCCCAGAGCGAGGCCGTCGGCGCCCAGAAGCCGGGGATGAGCCGGGTGAAGGCGTTGACCGTGGGCGCGACCATCGCCAGCAGCTCCGGCATCAGTGCCTGCTGGCCGCCGATGAACCGGCGCATCTCCTCCGACATCGAATGCGCGCCGCCCTCATCGTAGAAGCGCGACTTTCCCGTTTCGGAATCCACCAGCGACATATGGAGGTGCCCCGACGAGCCGGGCCAGTCGTTCGACCATTTCGCCATGAACGTCGCCATCCAGCCCCGGCGCTGGCACAATATCTTGACGACGGTCTTGAACAGGGCCGCCTTGTCGGCCGCCTCGAGCGCGTCGTCGACCCGTATCGCCGCCTCGATCACCCCGGGCCCGGTCTCGGTGTGAAGCCCCTCCAGCTCGATCCGCATCTTGTCGCAGGTCGACCAGAGATCGTCGTAAAAGTCCGAATGCACGCCGGAGCGGAGCATCGAATATCCGAAATGGCCCGGAGTGATCGGCTTCAGCCCGCAATAGCCCTTGTCGCGCACCGAATGGGGAGTCTCTTCGAAGACGAAGAATTCGAACTCGGCCGCGGCCTTGACCTTGCAGCCCATTGAGGCGGCCCGGTCGAGCACCCGGCGAAGCGTTCCGCGCGGGCAGATCGCTTCCGCCGCCCCCCTGAACTCGCCCAGGACGAGCGGCATTCCGCCCTCGAACGGCATCGCCCGCTCGGTTTCGGGAAGAAGCCGAACCGCGGCGTCGGGATAAGCGGTGTGCCAGCCGGTGAAGCTCGAATTGTCGTAAAGCCGGTCGCTGGAATCCCAGCCCAGAACGACGTCGCAGAAGCCGAAGCCCCCCGCCAGGGCCGAGGCGAGCTTGTCGGCCGCGATATATTTGCCCCGGAAGATCCCGTCGATGTCGAACACGCCCACCTTGGCGCAGGCGGGCATGCGCTGCCGGACTCGCTCGACCAGATCGTCCTTCGCCATGCTCGCGCCTTCTCTTCCCTCGTCGCCGCCAGCGTAACGCCCGAGACGGCGACGCGGAAGCATGGCGTCTCCCCTTGCGTCGCCCCAGCGGAGGCTGGGGTCCCAGCGGGTGAAGGGCGCGGCGTTCTTCACCCGCTGGGGTCCCAGCCTTCGCTGGGACGACGGGGACTGCACCGCTTGATTCCTGTCCACTCGGCGCCATCTACCCCCGCAAGAGAGCAAGCACGGGCACCATCACAGCATGAACGACAGTCTCACTCCAAAGGCGGTGGTCGCCGCTCTCGACGAACATATCGTCGGCCAGAAGGAGGCCAAGCGCGCCGTCGCGGTGGCGCTCCGGAACCGCTGGCGCCGGCAGCGGCTGGAGGACGGGCTTCGCGACGAGGTCACCCCCAAGAACATATTGATGATCGGCCCGACCGGCTGCGGCAAGACCGAGATCAGCCGGCGGCTCGCGAAGCTGGCCGACGCACCGTTCGTCAAGGTCGAGGCGACCAAGTTCACCGAGGTCGGCTATGTCGGCCGCGACGTCGAGCAGATCGCCCGCGACCTGGTCGAGGAAGCGGTCCGCCTGGAGAAGGAGCGGCGGCGGCTCGCGGTCAGGGACGCGGCTGAAACCGCCGCGATGGAAAGGCTGATCGAGGCGCTGACCGGCACGGGCGCGAGCGAGGCGACCCGGGAGAGCTTCCGCCAGCGCTTCCGGGAAGGCCATCTCGACGGCTCCGAGGTCGAGCTGGAGCTTTCCGAGGTCCCGAACGCCCCGTTCGAGATCCCCGGAATGGGCGGCCAGGTCGGGATGATCAATCTGAGCGAGATGATGTCCAAGGCGCTCGGCAATGCGCCCAGGAAGCGCCGCCGGCTCAAGGTCCAGGAGGCCTGGAGCCGGCTCGTCGAGGAGGAAGCGGACAAGAGGCTCGATCCGGACGACGTCAGCCGGGTGGCCCTGGCCGACGCCGAAGCGAACGGGATCGTCTTCCTCGACGAGATAGACAAGATCGCGGTGTCGGACGTTCGCGGCGGCTCGGTCTCCCGCGAGGGCGTCCAGCGCGACCTCCTGCCGCTGATCGAGGGAACGACGGTCGCCACCAAATACGGCCCGATGAAGACCGACCATATCCTCTTCATCGCGTCGGGGGCCTTCCACGTCGCCAAGCCGTCGGACCTCCTCCCCGAGCTTCAGGGCCGGTTGCCGATCCGGGTCGAACTGAAGGCGCTGACCGAGGAGGATTTCGTCCGGATCCTCTCCGACACGAGGGCCAGCCTCACCGAGCAATATATCGCCCTGATCGCCACCGAGGGGGTCGAGGTCGAGTTCACCGACGACGGAATCCGGGCCATCGCCCGGATCGCCGCCGAAGTGAACGGCCAGGTCGAGAATATCGGCGCCCGCCGGCTCTCGACCGTGCTCGAGAAATTGCTCGAGGACGTCAGCTTCGAAGCGGAGGAGCGCCGCGGCGACCGGGTCGTCGTCGACGCCGCCTATGTCGACGCCCAGCTCGCCGACATCGCTCGGGATACGGATCTTTCGAAATACGTGCTGTAAGCCTGCCCGCGGGCGAGGTTCATGGTGACGAGAAGGGGCAGGTTCCCGGGCCCTTGCGGCCGTCATCCTCTATATCGCCCTCGACCATATTGTCCGACGGAACCAGCCGCGCTCCGCCATCGCCGTTGCGAGCTATCCCGGCTTTGTAGATTTCCGGATCCTCACCGGGGACCGGCAGCTCCCACTCGTTGCTCATTCGTTTTTCTCCTCTGCCTGCCCAACGCGGCGGAAGGGCGGACGGTTCTGCACGCGCGCTCAATCGAGCGGAAATGGCGGTTATCCGGGATCGTTGTCTCAGGTTAATGAAACCGGGCGCAATCCGCTTCGTTCTTAAGCCGAGTTTTCACGGGGAAAGGAACCCAAGTCATGCGTAAATTCACCCTTGCCGTCTGCGCCGCCACGATGGCGATGCCCGTCATCCCGCTGGCCCCGGCCATGGCCAATCATAACGGCTATTATCACGGCAAGACCTGGCGCGATTCGCAGGGCCGGGTGCGCTGTCGCCGCTCCAACGGCACGGTCGGAATCATCGTCGGCGGCGCCGCCGGCGCCCTCGTCGGCCGGGCGGTCGACGGCGGCCGCAACCGCACCGTCGGAACCGTCGTAGGCGCCGCAGCCGGCGCGCTCGCGGGCCGCGAGATCGCGAAAGGCAAGCGCCGCTGCCGCTAGGATATACGACCGGTAGAGCAACGGAGGCGTCCGATTGGGCGCCTCCGTTTTTCGTTTGGGCGCGCTTGAATAGAATCGCTTCGGACCAGGAATTGAAAACATGCGCCGACTTGCGTATCTACGATGTAGACACGGAGACTGCGATGAATATGTATGTGCGGCGGTGGGGGAATAGCGCGGCCGTCCGCATCCCGGCGGCGACGCTCGACGCCGCCGGCCTGAAACCCGACGACCCGGTGGATGTGCGCGAAGAGAATGGCCGGATCGTGATCGAGCCGCTCCGCAAGAAAGCCATCGATATTGAGGCGCTCATCGCTGGCATCACCGCCGAGAACCGGCATGAGGAGACGGATTGGGGTCCTCCAGTGGGCAAAGAGATTTGGTAGCCGCCAACTGGGTTCCGGAGGCTGGCGATATCGTCTGGGTCCAGTTCGATCCGCGCGTGGGCCGCGAGCAAGCGGGCCATAGGCCGGCGGTGGTCCTCACTCCGGCATCCTACAACCGACGATCTGGACTCCTCATCTGCGTCCCGGTGACGACGAAGGTGAAAGGCTATCCCTTCGAAGTACCGCTCAAGGGCAGCCGCGACAACGTTGCCTTGATCGACCATGTGAGGTCGATTGATTGGCGGGGGCGCGGGGTGACCAAGAAGGGCAAGGCGAGCGTTGCTGAGTTGGACCGGATCAGGGTGAAGCTGCTGGCGCTGGTGGGGTAATCTCCCTGTCTATTGCAGGCCCTTATGCCGC
This sequence comes from Sphingomonadales bacterium, assembly GCA_038257735.1. Lineage (GTDB taxonomy): Bacteria > Pseudomonadota > Alphaproteobacteria > Sphingomonadales > Sphingomonadaceae > Allosphingosinicella. The sequence continues at coordinate 21,859 of JBBSIZ010000042.1, forward strand.
GATACGACGCCGAGCCGCGGTTTGAAGGTGCGCTCCATCCTTACCATCGCATCAGCTCCTCTCCGAGGGCCTCTGGCTCTCTCGCGATCCATTCTTGCAAATGACGCCTCTCCTGAGAGCCCAGCTCGGCAAAGGACCGGTTCTCGAGGGGCAGTATGCGGTTGGCTTGGCGATCGATCTTATACATTCCGCCTAAACGTCCAGATTCGCCACGTTGAGCGCATTCTCCTGGATGAACTCGCGCCTCGGCTCGACGACGTCGCCCATCAGCCTCGTGAAGATTTCGTCGGCGACGTCGGCCTGGGCGACCTCGACCCGGAGGAGGGAGCGGTTGTCGGGGTCGAGGGTGGTTTCCCAGAGCTGGTCGGCGTTCATCTCGCCCAGGCCCTTGTAGCGCTGGATGGCGAGGCCCTTGCGGCCGGCGGCGAGGATGGCGTCGAGCAATTCGGTCGGGCGGCGGACGAGCACGCCCCGGGCGTCGGGCGCCCGGCCGGAATCGGGGACGCCTTCCACTTTGCCGTTGGGATCGTCGCTGTCCAAAACGGCCTCTTCCTCGACGTCCGCGGCGGCCGACTTCATCGAGACGAGGCGCGACGCGGAGGCGTAAGCGGGGGCCTGCTCGGCGGTGAGGCCGTGAAGCTTTCGAGCCTCGGCCGAGGCGACGAACTTGTGGTCGACGACATGATGGTCGGTCACTCCGCGCCACAGGCGGCGAAGGACATAGTCGCCGTCGGCTCCGATCTCGCCGGTCCAGGTCGAGGATTCGTCGCCGGCCTGAAGGAAGGCGGCGGCCCGGGCGATCGCCTCGGCGCGTCCGGCGACCGGCAAGGCCGGGTCGAGGGCGCCGTTCAGTGCGAGGGCCTCGATCAGGCCGGGATCGTAGCGGCGGGGAACATAGGCCATCAGGCTTCGCACCCGCCGGGCATGGTCGGCGAGGTCGCGCAAATCGTCGCCGGTCCGGGGGCCGTCGGCGGTCTCAAGCCGCATCAGGCCGATTCCGGCGTCGACCAGATAATCGTCGAGCTTGGCATTGTCCTTCAGATAGACTTCGGAGCGGCCCTTGGCGACCTTGTAGAGCGGCGGCTGGGCGATGAAGAGGTGGCCGCGCTCGATGATCTCGGGCATCTGCCGGTAAAAGAAGGTGAGCAGGAGAGTGCGGATATGGGCGCCGTCGACGTCGGCGTCGGTCATGATCACGATCTTGTGGTAGCGCAATTTCTCGATGTTGAAATCGTCGCGGCCGATTCCGGTGCCCATCGCCTGGATAAGGGTTCCGACCTCCTTCGAAGAGAGCATCCGGTCGAAGCGGGCGCGCTCGACGTTCAATATCTTGCCTTTCAGCGGCAGGATCGCCTGGACCTCGCGGTTGCGGCCCTGCTTGGCCGAGCCGCCGGCGCTGTCGCCCTCGACCAGGAAGAGCTCGCACTTGGCGGGATCGCGCTCCTGGCAGTCGGCGAGCTTGCCCGGCAGCGAGGCGATGCCCATCACGCTCTTGCGGCTCGCCTCGCGCGCCTTGCGGGCGGCCTCGCGGGCGGCGGCGGCGTCTATGATCTTCTGGATGATGGTCTTGGCGTGAGCGGGATTTTCCTCGAGCCATTCGGCCATCTTGTCGGCCATCAGGCTTTCGAGGGGCTGGCGAACCTCGCTGCTGACGAGCTTGTCCTTGGTCTGCGATCCGAACTTGGGATCGGGAAGCTTGACGGAAACGATCGCGGTCAGCCCCTCGCGCATGTCGTCGCCGGTCAGGCTGACCTTCTCGCGCTTCATCATGCCCGATTTCTCGGCATAATTGTTGAGCGTGCGGGTCAGCGCCGCCCGGAAGGCGGCGAGGTGGGTGCCGCCGTCGCGCTGGGGGATGTTGTTGGTGAAGCAGAGGGTCTGCTCGTAATAGCTGTCATTCCACTCCAGAGCGACCTCGATCCCGACATCGTCGCGCTGGCCGGTGACCGAGATCGGATCGGGGATGAGCGCGGCCTTTGTCCGGTCGAGATAGCGGACGAAGGCGGAAATCCCGCCCTCGTAATAAAGCTCGACCGACTTTTCCTCCTCGTGCCGCGCGTCGGTCAGGATCAGGCGGACCCCCGAGTTGAGGAAGGCGAGCTCGCGGAAGCGATGCTCGAGCTTGTCGAAGTCGAATTCCACGATCTTGAACGTGGCGGGCGAGGGCAGGAAGGTGACCCTCGTGCCCTTCCGGTCGCCGGCCGGGCCGACCTTCTTCAGCGGCGCTTCGGCGTCGCCGTGGCGGAAGCGCATATTATGCTCCTCGCCGTCGCGCCAGATGGTGAGATCGAGCGATTCCGAAAGCGCGTTGACCACCGAGACCCCGACCCCGTGGAGTCCGCCCGACACCTTGTAGGCATTGTCCTCCGACGTGTTCTCGAACTTACCGCCGGCGTGGAGCTGGGTCATGATGACCTCGGCCGCCGACACGCCTTCCTCGGCATGGATTCCGGTCGGGATTCCGCGGCCATTGTCCTCGACCGAGACCGATCCGTCGGGGTTGAGGACGATCCGGATCAGGTCGCAATGGCCCGCCAGCGCCTCGTCGATCGCATTGTCGGAAACCTCGAACACCATATGGTGGAGGCCCGATCCGTCGTCGGTGTCGCCGATATACATTCCGGGCCGCTTGCGGACCGCGTCGAGGCCCTTCAGCACCTTGATGGAATCGGCGCCGTAGGCGTTTTCGCTGGGGGGTGTTGCCATCTGCCAGATATAGCGACGAAATGGCCGGAACCCAAGGATTTTGGCGGGTTCCGGCAGGTTTTTTCGCAGGTGCAACATGGGCCCTACAGCTGGCCTTTACCGGACGAGATGGACGACCTGGACGCGATGGCCCCCTCGCTCCCGCCAATTCCTCTCCCCGCCGGGGAGAGGGGGAAAGAAGCGGAGAGGGGATTTTCGCTTGGCGGGGAGATTGGCGCCTGGCACCAAAGATGACAGGCGGCGGGCGCATTGGTGCCTCCGTTGCCGGATGGGGGAAATTACGGCCGGCGCGTCCTTGCCACGGGCATCCGGGGCTGGACGACTTTTTGTGCTTTCGTTTCGTTAACTCGAAAGCGTCCAGTCTTCATTCGGAAGAGCCG
>JBBSIZ010000043.1:0-24049 GCA_038257735.1 Sphingomonadales bacterium
ATTTCGAGCCGCGGCCGCACCGCGCAGCAAGGCTCTCGACTTTTCGAGCCGGGCCGCGGCCTCGTAAATGCTGCTGTTGCTCTTGCGGGCCTTCTCGACGAAGCCGTCGAGCACGGGATCGTCGAAGATCTTCCACCACGCTTCGTCGGCGAGGCTGACCGCCGGGACGGTCGCGGCCGGATAGCGATCGGCGGCGTTGAAGCGCTCGGGAATGGTGGGCTTTGGAAGCTCGACCGCGCCGGGCTTCGCCGCCAGCGCCGGGCCTAGCCCCGCCAGGAGCAGGAGCAGCGCCATCCCCGTATGTCTTGCACTGAAGCCCGATCTTATCATACCGTCCGACCAATCACGAAGCAGGGCAGACCTGAAGAGCATAGCCACCCAGCCGAAGCTGGATGGCTATACTTGGCAATGGCGCATCGAACCGCGAAAGCAGCCCGGCGCCATTCGCCCTACCGCGGATTAATAATAGTAGGTCGAGCCGCCGCAACGAGTGCCGCCGCCGCAACGAGTGGCGGTGGTGCTGCCGCCGCAACGGGGGCTGGGGGCGAGGCCGGCGCGAACGTTGGTTTTGATTTTCATTTTAGCTTCCTCTCACTTTTGCGCTTCATTGCGCAGTATCCGGCCGACCCGAGGGCCGGCCGGATCCATTCTCCAGCGTCTTGTTAGACGTACTGGACGCTGCCGCCGCAACGAGTCGAACCGCCGCAACGGGTCGAACCGCCGCAACGGGTGCTGCCGCCGCAACGATCATAGGCGATACCGGCGCGAACATTGGTCCTGATTTTCATTTTAGCTTCCTCTCACTTTTTGCGCTTCATTGCGCGGTATCCGGCCGACCCGGGGGTCGGCCGAATCCATTTCCTACGCTTAGTAAGCGTAGAGGGTGCCGCCGCAACGGGTCGAGCCGCCGCAACGGGTGCTGCCGCCGCAACGGGTGGTGCCGCCACAACGAGTGCTTGCAGCGCCGGCGCGAACGTTGGTCGTGATTTTCATATTGGCTTCCTTTCGGGTTTTGCGCTTGATTGCGCGGTATCCGGCCGGCCGATGGGCCGCCCGAAACTTTTAATAGGGTTTAGTAGTAAACGGGGCTGCCGCCGCAACGGGTCGAGCCGCCGCAACGGGTCGTGCCGCCGCAACGGGTCGCGCCGCCGCAACGATCGTCGCGCAGGGCAGCGCCGGCGCGGACGTTGGTCCTGATTTTCATATTGGCTTCCTTTCAGCTTTTGCGCTTCATTGCGCAGTATCTGGCCGGCCGATGGGCCGTCCGAAACTTTTAATTGGGTTTAGTAGTAAACGGTGCTGCCGCCGCAACGGGTCGAGCCGCCACAACGGGTCGAGCCGCCACAACGGGTCGAGCCGCCACAACGATCGTAAACGTCGCGGCCGGCGCGAACATTGGACCTGATTTTCATATTGGCTTCCCTTCAAGTTTTGCGCTTCATTGCGCATTATCCGACCGCCCCGAGGGCCGGCCAAATCTTTCGTACCGCTTAGTAGTAAACGGTGCTGCCGCCGCAACGGGTCGAGCCGCCGCAACGGGTCGCACCGCCGCAACGATCGTAAGTGCCGCCGGTGTCGCGAAGGCCGGCGCGAACGTTGGTTTTGATTTTCATATTAATTTCCTTCCACGTTTGCGCGTTTCCGCGCATCTTCCGGCCGACCTCGCGTCCGCCGATACTCTCAGGACCGGCGCGTACTATCGCCGAACCGTTTCGTCACCCTCCCGAAGATTGAACTCCGCCCGGCTGACGAACAGAAGTCCGGAACCCCCGCCGGACTCTCGTTAGTTAGTTAACGTCATAGGTGTCGTAATAACCGCCACCGCAACGGTTCGTACCGCCGCAACGGGTGCTTCCACCGCAGCGGGTGCTGCCGCCGCAACGATCATAGCCGGCTCCTGCGCGGACATTGGTTTTGATCTTCATCTTGGCTTCCTCCACGTTTGCGTTCGAAGACGCGTCATACCGCAGACGGCTCGTCCAGCGGAATCTCTCTCGGTGCCGGTGTAACATTCCTCACGCCATCGGTGATGGTGATCTCGTCGACGGTGACGTCGATCGTGACTCCGATCACCCTCGCAATGTCGTCGATGAGGAACGGCACCTCTTTTCTCTCGTCTTTGGAATCGACGCTCTTGTCGAGGCCGATATATTTGGCCAGATCGCGGCCCATGAACGTCCGCTTCGGCGCTTCCCGACCGAGCAGGGAATTGATCCGCCCCTGCACGTCGAGCGAAACCCGGGTCGCCACCTGGACGAAGCTGATGAACCGGCCCAGCCACTCGGCCATCCTGGCGAACAGCTCGTCGCCGTCCGCGAGATCGTGGAAGTGGCGGGCAAAAGCGGCCCTCAACTGATCCATCTTCTCTTCGGGCAGCGGCGGCAAATTCTCATACTGGTCTTCCAGCGACGGAACCGGGTAGCTGCCGGTCAGGCCGAATCCGCACTTCTGATACATCTCATTATAGGCAATCAGGCGGCTCTTTCGAAACGCATCCGATTTGAGCCAGCCCACATCCTGGGTGACTTCATGGATCTTCTCGCAACGCTCGCGCAGCGTCGCAAGGGTCGGCGAGTCGGACCTGGTCCAGCCGGTGACGATCTCCCTCAACTCCGCATGGCCGGCCGTCGAGGTCGGGAACAGCGAGAAGACGGAGCCGAAAGCCTGCAGCCCGAGCAGGCCATAGTCCACGGCCCGGTCGGCCTCGTCCAGCGCCGCCTGCACTTCGGGATCGATTTCGTCCGGCCAGCCGCCTTTGGGGTCGGCGCGGTCGAGAATGACGGCGAGGAAATCGTCGACCATCGACGGCGGGCCGGCGCAGACGCCCTGCCCGGTATGGAACGAATGATTTCGCTCGGCATATTGATGCGCCTCGAATCCGGTCATCGGAGTCGTCCCCGACCGGGTCGGCTCGCCGAACGGAACGAACAGCATGTGGTGCATCAACATACGCAAACCGTCGGTCAGCCGGAAGGCCGACGAAAGCGCGGGATGAAGCTTGCCGTTCTCGACCCGGTTCTCGACCCGCATCACCTGGTAGGTCGGGAGCGCGAGAACGCAGACCGTCATCCGCTCGATGTCGCCGACCGTCCAGCCGCGCTCGTCGACCTCCGGGAAGCGAGCGCGGTAGACGTCGCTGATCCGCCGGACGATCACCATCATGTGCCGCCACTGGTTGCGCATGATCCTCAGCGCCGTGACGTTCATCGGGAGATCGGGCTGGTAGCGGGTCCCGGAATAGGTGCAGGTCCGCCACAGAGTGGGTCGGTCGAGCCGCATCGCCGGCGGGAACACGTTGGCTTCGCCGACCTGCCGGTTGTCGCCGTCGATATACATATGCGCGACCCGGAAAATCGGGATGACGAGCTCGATATAGCCCGTCTCCAGGGGCCTGCCCGAGATCAGGGTCATGATCTCCTCGGCGTCATCCCACGTCTTCCCCTCGCCGATCTTCGCCGGCATCAGAAGCGTCTCGCGCTCTTCATGGCGAAGCGCGGCGGGAACGTCGGTCACCTCGTCCGAATATTTGAGCACTTCGGCCTCGATGAGGTCCTCGAGCATCTGGCGAACCTTGGGCCACTCATAGTCGCCCCATTGCAGGGCGTCGCCGGCCCGAAAGCGCGACTGCTTGATCAGGGTCTCGCCGAAGGAATAGAAAGCGGGATCGTCGAACGCGATCTCCTTGTCCCGAAAATAGACCCGCAGCTCGCGCGGAGTCTCCTCGTCTTCCCAATATTGGGCGAAGGCGCCTTTCGACATCGGAAAGAGCAGCTCGTCGTCCTGATGCAGGGCGCGCTGTTTGCTAGTGTCATCCTCGTCGGATGAGTCGCTGCCGAATGCGGTATCCGCGGGACCAACTGCCGACAATTGATTGGGAAGCGTAGACATACGTCGACAAAACTCCGTCGAGACTGCGAGCGGGGGAAATCGCTCCCCCGTCGATCCCTTGGCCGGAGGGACTCGATGGATGAGCGCCTCCGACATTGGTGACGATAGGCCTCGACCCGACCAACTCAAGCGGATTTGGGTCGCATTTCGGATGTATCTCCGGAAATGCTAAGTTGCCTCTGCGGGAAACCGGTTTCCAGGTGAAAAAGCACCTGTTTCGGACTAATAATGACACCGGTTGCCCGACAATGACATAGGGGTTTCCCGCAAGGCCGACTTGCCGCTGCGAGTGCCCGGTGGGGGTGGGCCTGCCGCAGTGCTTTGATTTTGAAAACTCTTTCAATAAGCTGCTGCCCCAAGGCCCGCCCTGCCATTGCGCTGCGCGGGGCCAAGCGCTTAAGATGGCTTCCGGGGAGAGCGAGTTGACGTTCCAGTTTTCCAAGACGACCCAATCCCTGGCGCTCGACTCATCGCGGATCGTCCTGATCTCACTGGGGCTTGCCGGGCTTGCGCTTGTCGCCTGGATGGCATGGTTCGGGTTGGGGAACGTCACCGTCTACGAGGTCTCGCGCCAGGCGCGGCTCCAAGTGGGCAGCGCGCCGATGGAAATCTCGTCTCTGCTGTCCGGCCGCCTGACCCGGGCGCCCATCGTCATCGGTCAGAAAGTCCGTGCCGGCGACGTTCTGGTCGAGCTGGATTCGACCCGGCAGCAGCTTCGCCTCGCCGAGGCCCAGGCCCGTCTCCCGCTCTATCCGGCGAAGGTCGCCTCGCTCCGGAAGGAGATCGCCTATCTCGGCCGGGTGATGGACAATGAGCAGCGGTCCACCCAGGCCGCCGTTCGCGCCGCAAGCGCCCGACTGCAGGGCGCGAATGCGGCGTCGAGGTTCGCGAACGACAGCGCTGCCCGGATCCGGAGCGACGCCGCGACCGGAGGCTCGGCCACCGTCGACGCCGTCCGAGCCGCGGCGGACGCCCGCAAGGCCGATTCCGAGCGGGACATTTCCGCCGCGGATCTGGCGAAGCTCGGCGTCGACGCGAACGTCAGCGCCGATCAAACGCGAGTCCAGATGGAGAGGCTGTCCCGCGATCTCCTGGCGACCCAGGCGGAAGCCGTCTCGACCCGGGAGCTGATCGAGCAATTGCGCCTCGAAGTGGCCAATCATCAGATACGGGCCCCGGTTTCGGGAGTGGTCGGCGAGATGCGCGCTCTCAGCGCCGGCGCCTATGTCGCTCCCGGGCAGAAGCTGGCGACCATCATTCCCCAGGGCGATCTGCTGATCGTCGCCGATTTCGACCCGACGACGGCGCTCGGGCGGATCCGGCCGGGACAGACGGCCCGGTTCCGGCTCGAAGGCTTCCCCTGGGTCCAGTTCGGAACGATCGAGGCTACCGTAACCCGGGTCGCCGGGGAGATTCGCGATCAGTCGCTTCGCGCCGAGTTCCGGATCAAGCGCGACGCCACCCGCGGCCTCGTCCTTCGCCACGGCCTTTCCGGCAGGATCGAGGTCAGGGTCGAGACGGTGTCGCCCGCCAGGCTTCTGCTGAGATCGGCCGGACGAATGACCGAAGGCCCGGAGCCCGGGGCCGGCGCCGCGCGATGAACGTTGCCGAAGGCAAGCCGAAGGAGCGCCGCTGGCTCGCGGTCGAGGTCGTCCAGACTTCGACGATGGACTGCGGCCCGGCGGCGCTGAAATGCCTGCTAGAAGGCTATCACGTACCGATCAGCTTCGGCCGACTGCGCGAAGCCTGCCAGACCGACGTCGACGGCACCTCGATCGACACGATCGAGGAGATCGCAAGCGACCTCGGCCTGATGGCGGAGCAGTCCCTGGTTCCGGTCGACCACGTCACCCTGGCCAGCGCCGACATGCTTCCGGCGATCGTCGTCGTGAACCGCGGCGCCGCGCTCCACTTCGTGGTCGCGTGGCGACGCCACGGCCGCTGGCTGCAGGTCATGGATCCAGCCGTCGGCCGCCGCTGGGTTTCCCTCCGCCAGTTCCAGCGGGAAATCCATGTCCACACGCAAACGGTCGCCATTGCCGACTGGCGCGAATGGGCCTTCACCGGAGACTTGCTGGACCCGCTTCGGGAACGCCTGCGCCTCATCGGCGCGGGGCCAGCGCTCGTCGACGAGCTCGTCGGGAACGCCGTCGCCGATCCGGGCTGGCACCCGCTCGCCGCGCTCGATGCCGGCACGCGCCTCGTCCAGTCGCTGATCGACAATGAAGGCATAAGGCGCGGCGGCGAAGCGGAAGGCGTGCTCCGGGCACTGGTCCGCGAAGCCGCCGAATGCCATCGCGCCGGCCGGGCCGACTCGCTCATCCCGAAGCCCTTCTGGTCGGTCGCCGAGGACCAGCCGCCCTCGGAATCCTCCGAAGGAACTCTCAAGGTCGGCGGTGCGGTCGTGCTCGGGATCTCCGGCCTCCGTTCGGACGAGGCCGGGGCCGCCGCCGGGGAACGCAGGCCGCTCTCGCTCGAGCTTTCCGCCGCGCTCACCGAAAAGCCCGTTCCGCCGCTCGCGGCCATTTGGAAGATGCTTGGCGAGGACGGTCTGCTGGCGCCGCTGGCCCTGGTGCTCGCGGGCGCCTTCGCGGTGAGCGCGACGATGATCGAAGCGCTGCTGTTTCGCGGCCTCTTCGACATATCTGCGCAGCTCGCCTTGCCCAGCCAGCGGCTGTTCGCGGCGATCGGGCTGCTCGTCTTCGCCACGATCCTGCTGGTGCTCGAATATGCGACGGGACTTGGGACGCTGCGCTGGGGACGCAAGCTGGAGGCGCGGCTTAGGATGGCCCTGCTCGCCAAGCTGCCGCGGCTCAACGACCGCTATTTCCACAGCCGGCCGATCTCGGACATGGCCGACCGCAATCACAATATCCAGACGGTGCGCGGAGTCCCCGGGCTCGGGCTTCGCCTGGTTCAGTCGGTGATCGAGCTGGCGATCACATTTGCCGGAGTTCTGATCCTCGCCCCGGCCAGCTGGCTGCTCGCCGGCTTGCTTGCGCTGATGGCGCTCAGCTTCCCGTTCACCACCCAGCACATTCTCAACGAGCGCGACCTTCGGGTGCGCAATCACGCGGGCGCGCTCAACAGTTTCTACCTCGACGCCATGCTCGGCCTCGCGCCGGTACGGGCGCACCGGGCCGAGCGCAGCGTCCAGGGGCAGCACGAAAGCCTGCTCGTAGAATGGTACAAATCGCTCCGAGGCCTGATCAACCTCTCGATCGCGACCGATACGGTACAGGCGATCGTCACCACCGGCCTCGTCGGAGCGTTGCTTCTGACGCATTTCTTCAGCGCCGGGCGGGTCACCGGGTCCGATCTGCTGCTCGTCTACTGGACCTTGAAGCTACCCGCGCTCGGCGGCCAGATCGCCCGGCTGATCCATCAATATCCGGCCCAGCGCAACGTCCTGTCGCGACTGCTCGAGCCGCTGTCCGCGCCGGAGGACCTCGAGCTGACCGACGAGGAACGGGCGGCGATCGCGACCCGGAAGACGAACCCGACATCGAAAGGGATCGCCCTGGAGTTTCACGACGGAAGCGTGCTCGCCGCGGGTCACACGATCCTTCGGTCGGTCGATTTGTCGATCTCGCCGGGGGAACATGTCGCCATCGTCGGGATGTCCGGGGCCGGCAAATCTTCCCTGCTCGGTGTTCTGCTCGGCTGGCACCGACTGGCGACCGGCCATCTCCTGATCGACGGCAAGCGGGCGCAGGCACGCGACATCGAAGCGCTGCGTCATGAGACCGCTTGGGTCGATCCGGCCATCCAGATCTGGAATCGCTCCCTGCTCGATAATCTCACCTACGCATCGGACGACGATGCGGCGCTCGCCGTCGGCGACGTCATCGCCGCCGCCCGGCTGCGCGGGGTCACCCAGAAGCTCCCTCAGGGGCTTCAGACCCTGCTCGGCGAGGGCGGAGGCCTGCTGTCGGGAGGGGAAGGCCAGCGGGTGCGCCTCGCTCGCGCTTTGCTTAGCCCGACGACCCGCCTCGCTTTGCTCGACGAGCCGTTTCGCGGCATGGACCGTACGCAGCGCCGAGCACTTCTTACCGAGGCGCGCCAGTGGTGGAGACCGGTGACTTTGCTTTGCGTTACCCACGATGTCGCCGAGACCATGGCTTTCGATCGGGTCCTGGTCGTCGAGGACGGCCGGATCATCGAAGACGGCGCGCCCGCGAGCCTGTTGGCGCGCGAATCCCGCTACCGCGATCTGGTCGATGCCGAAACGGCGGTCGGCGAGTCGATCTGGAAGGGTGATTTCTGGCGGCGCATGACCCTGGCCGACGGCCGCCTGAAGGCCAGCGAGACACTCTAATGACCGACGCTGGAATCGATGTTGGCGCGGCCGAGCCCGATCCTCGAATGATGGAGGCGATGCGTCCGTTCCTGTGGCCTTTCGCTCGGATCGGCGAAGGGATCGAGGAGCTTTCGCGGCGCTCCGGCCTGCGTCCGAAGCTCGAGTCCGATTCGGTCAGGGTGCCGGCCACGATCGCGGCCGGCAATGCCCGCAACCTCTCCGACTGGTTCGACTGGGCGGCCGAGCATCTCGGCATAGAGGCCAATCTGGTTCAGACGCCCGTATCCGAGATGCCCGATCTGCTGCGCGCCGGCGGTCCCGCGGTTTTCCCGGTCGGCCTGTTCGGGGCGCCCGGAGTGTTTCTGCTGGTCGGATGGCGGCGCGGCCGGCCGCTGTTGCTGGCTCCCGATCTCCGGATTCGCCCCTGCGATCCGGAGCATCTTCGAGGCCTGATATGCTGGCCGCGCGAAGGCCCCCTGATCCCGGAGATCACCCGGCTGGTAAGAGCGACCGGAATCGATGCCGCCCGCGAGCCCCAGGTCCGTGCCGCCATGCTTCGCGAGCAGCTCGCCCAGTGGCAGGTCGAGCGAATCTGGGTGCTCCGGCTGGCGCCCTCGGCGAGCTTCTGGAAGCAGCTGTCCCGAATCGGCGCCTTCAAGAAAGTCGCGGCGATGATGGCGATCTTCGCGGCGACCTATGTCGCCGAGATCGCGAGCTGGGCGCTGATCGGCTCGGCGGCGCTGGGCGGGAACTTCGATCCGGGCTGGTTCATGGCCTGGCTCCTGCTGATGGCCACGATGATCCCCCTGGCGACCATCGGCGGCTGGTGGTCGGCGACCCTGGCTCTCGACGCCGGCCGCCTCCTCAAGGCCCGGCTGCTGGCCGGGGCCTTGCGCATGTCGTCGGACAGCATCAAGCGGCAGGGCGTCGGCCAGCTGCTGAGCCGGGTCGTCGAGTCGCAGGCGCTCGAATCTCTGTCGCTCAACGGCGGCATGGCGCTTCTCCGCTCGCTTCTCGCGCTGGTGTTCGCGGCCTGGATCCTCAGCCAGGGCGTCGCCCCTGCCACGCATCTCCTGCTTCTCGGCGGCTGGACCCTGCTTGCCGTCGCACTCAGCTGGAATTTCTTCCGGAAGCTGCGCAACTGGACGATGACCCGGCTCGACATGACTCACGAGCTGATCGAGGTCATGGTCGGCCACCGCACGCGCCTGGCGCAGGAACCGCCCAACAGAAGCAATAGCGACGAGGACAGCGCTCTCCAGAACTACCTCCAGATTTCGGGTGTGATGGACTGGACGGCCGTGACGACGACCCTCGGCGTGTCGTCGGGATGGGTGATCGTAGGGCTGATCGGGCTGGTGCCGGCCTTCGTGGGCAATCTGGAAGTGTCTTCGACCGCGATCGCAATCAGCCTCGGCGGGATATTGTTCGCCCAGCGCGCCTTCGGCGGAATCTCCGAAGGCCTGGCCGCCGCCGGACGAGCCTGGGTTGCGTGGGCACAAGTTGCGCCCATGTTCCACGCCGCCCGCAACAAGACCTCGTCGAAGACCTACGTCACGCTCGAGCAGATGGAGAATGAAGCGATCAGGATGCCGCTGATCGACGCTCAGGCCCTGTCCTTCGCCTATCCGTCGAGCAGCGAGACCGTCATCGAGGCAACCGACCTCATAATCTCTCACGGCGACCGGATCCTTCTCGAAGGCGCCTCTGGCGGGGGCAAGTCGACCCTGGCCGCGCTCCTCACCGGGCTCAACACGCCGAGATCGGGCCTTCTGCTGCTCAATGGCCTGGACCGGCATACGCTCGGAGACGACTGGCATCGCCTCGCCACCTCGGCCCCGCAGTTTCACGAGAACCACATTCTCTCGGGGTCGGTCGCCTTCAACCTGCTGATGGGACGGCAATGGCCCGCGCCCCATGCGGACAGCCTGGAGGCGCAGGAGCTTTGCGAGGAGCTCGGGCTCGGCCCGCTGATTGCGCGCATGCCGGGGGGCCTCAACCAATATGTCGGCGAAACCGGGTGGCAGCTTTCCCATGGCGAGCGCAGCCGGATCTTTCTGGCCCGCGCGCTCCTTCAGAACGCGCACCTGACCGTGCTGGACGAAAGCTTCGCGGCTCTCGATCCCGAGACCCTGGCTCTATGCCTGGATTGCAGCCTCAAACGGGCGCGGACGCTGATGGTCATCGCCCACCCTTGAGCCGGGACGGCGGCAAATCAGTCCGCGATCAGCGGGCACGGTAAACCGGGTATGTCGACCCGGAACTCGAATAGGTCGCCCGCCTGCGGCTGGCGCTCGATCTCCGACGGAGACAGAAGCTGCCGGGCGGTGGTGGCGTAGACGGTGCGCAGATCCTCGCCGCCGAAGGCGATCTTCGTGATATTGGCGACGGGGAAGCGGACGAGGCCGACGAGCTCCCCGGCCGGGGAGTAGCGCCGTACCTCCCAGCCGCCATAAATGCCGATCCAGACGCAGCCTTCGCTGTCCACGGTCGGGCCGTCGGGATAGCCTTCGGACGGATCGATGCGCGCGAACGGCCGGGACGGCCCGAGCGTGCCGTCCTCAGCCACGTCGGCGGAATCGATCCTGCCCTGGCGGGTATCGACGAAATAGATGATCCGTCCGTCGGGCGACAGAGCAGGGCCGTTGGTGATCGCCATCCCCTCGAGGCCGGTCGGAGCGACCGAGCCGCGCTCGAAGCGGTAGAAGGCGCCGGTCCGGGCGGTCTCGCCATTGTCCATCGTCCCGAACCAGAGCCGGCCGGCCGGGTCCACGGCCCCGTCGTTGAGCCGATTGTTCGGCCGCTCCGGCTCGACCTCGGCGATCGGGGTGAAGCGGCCGGTCGACTCGTCGAAGCGGTGAAGGCCGCTCATCAGCCCGGCGACGAACCCCCCGCCCGCGGCCGGAAGGACGAAGCCGACCTGCTCGGGCGCGACCCAGGTCTGGCGCTCGCCGGATGCCGGCTCGAAGCGGTGGATCTTGCGCTTCTTGATGTCGGTGAACCACAAGGCGCGGTCGCGCCGGACCCAGACCGGCCCCTCGCCGAGCTCCGCTGCGACGTTCCAGATGCTTTCCGGTTCGGTGGCGGCCATTCTCCAGCCTCCTGCCACAGGCTGGCGTGACGTCAATGGATTGCGGGTCGGATCGTCACCTGGAGACCTTCGCTTCGGTACGAGCAGAAGGCTTTCCAGTCTCGATTATGTTCACTATATGTTCTGAGTGTCCGATCTGCCGACAGCCTACCCCCTGCGCGACCTGTTCGACGTCGCCGTCCGGAGCCGGGCGGTCCGGCTGACCTGCACCCGATGCGGGCACGGCATCGTGTTCAGCAGCCATGCTTTGTGGTGGCTGTTCAACCGGAAAGGATGGGTGGACACGATTCGGGAGGTCCGCCGGCGCTGCCTGTGCATCATGTGCCTTCACCGGCGCGGCACGAAGGTTCGCGATCCCAGGCTGGAGCCGGTCGACGAACCGCCGACCGACAACAGCCTGCCTGTGCCCTCGGAGCTGGACTGGAAGCGCGAGGTCCGGCGGCGGCGGTAAAGGGATGGCCGGCCGGCGAAGATTGGACGATAATGAAGCCACCTTCGCCGCGGAGCTCCAACCATGTCACTGGACGATGAGCTGATCGACACCCCGGACGGCCCAATGACCTGGGCGCAATGGAAGAAACGCAACCCGGTGCAGATCCCGTCCCGCCGGACGAAGGGAAAGAAGCTGCCGGTAAAGGTCAAGCGGTTCACCGGAGAAACGTGAGTCCCCGGAAGGCAGTCCGCTCAGGCTGGTCCTTCCGGTCCAGGCTCAGGGCGTCGATCGCCCCGCCAAGGCCGTGGCGGCGGCCGGCAGAAGCGGCCGGCGCCGCCCGATCGGCCATCAGGGGAAAAAGGCCGGCTGCGTAAGCGGCTCGCCGGTCAGGCCGCTGACGATGCTGGCGTCGACGCCCCCGAATATGTTGAAGGGCGTCGTCACCAGAGCGTTGTTGACGCTCCAGAAAGCGGTGAGGTCGGCGCTCGCCGTGCCGGCCTCGGCGCTGAACTCGCCATCGCCCGAGCCGGAATAGCCGGGCACGTAGAAATGCGCGTCGCTCGACACTTGGTCCAGGAAGATGGCGTCGATTCCGAAATCGGCGTCGCCCGCGTCGAAAATGTTGCCGTCCAGCACCAGGCCGAGCCGCGCGAAGTCGCCGCTTGCCGAGGCGCCGCCGACCAGCGCGTAGAGTCCGGCGAGCGCGAAGTCGCCGAGTTCGTCGACGACATTGTCCTTGACGATCGCCTCCATCACGGCGGCATCGGCGATGCCCCCGCCCGAGGAGCGCACGGCTATTCCGGAGCCGCCGTCGACGTCGTATATCTCGTTGCCGACGATGGTTACCAGATAGGTGGCGTCGCCCGCTCCAGGGGTCTTCTGGAGCGTGGCGCTGATGCCGTCGCCGCCGGCCGATCCCTGGCTTCCCGCCGCTCCATCGCCAATTCCGATGACGTTGCCGGCGATATAGCCGCGCACCGTCCCTGCCTGCTGGGTGTAGGCGGCGCTGAACGCGGTGCCCGAGGCGCCGGTGAAGCTGTTGCCCTCGACCTGATAGTCGACGGCGATGTCGCTTCCGGCGCCGCCCCCGCCCAGTTCCACGCCGCCGCCGGCTGCGGAATCCTGCATGTTGTGGAAGTTGTTGCCCGTGATCGTCAGATTCTGGCTCGATGAGCCGTTTGCGCGGACCTCGAGCAGATCGTCGCGGGCGCCCTCGAAATCGACTCCATCGACCACCAGGGTCAGCGACGAATCTCCGTTGGTCGTGATGCTGACTGCGTCGTCGCCGGTGGCGGCGTCGTTGCCGCCCACGACTGCCGCGTTGCTCGCGCTGTCGGCGATGGTGAGGGTAAGGCTGCCGGTGCTGTTGGCGACACTGAGGGTATCGCCGCCGCCGCCGTTCAGGATGTTGCCGAGGAATAGGGCGTTGCCGGTGAGATTGGTGAAGGACGCCGTTCCGGCCGAGGCCGCGCCGCTGCTCACGACCGAGTCGGTGAGCGAGAATCCGTCGACGTTGGTGGCGAGGATCGCATAATTGGAGCCGGAAGCGATCGTCGTGCCGGAGATCGACACGCCTGACCCCGAGCCGATCCCGACCCCCACTCCGCCCGTGGTCGTGATGTCGACGCCGCTGACGACGAGAGCGCCGACATCGCCGCCGGCAATGCCGTCGCCGCCGTCGCCGGCGATATTGAGCCCGGAAATGCTATTGTCGAGGCCGACATTGATTCCGTCGCCGGCGGTCGGGGCAATGGTGGGATCGCCGATTCCGGTCAGAATCTGGCCGTCGAGCAGGTTGATCCCGTCCGCCTCGGCATAGGTGCCGATGCCCGCGAGCAGGAAGACCTGGTCGCCGGCGGCCGGCCCACCGGGCGTCCCCTGCGCCGCGTTGAACGCGGCGATCGAGGTGAACGGATTGGAAGCCGAGCCGGCGTTGGTGCTTTCGGCCGCGCTGTTGTCGATATACCAAGGCGGGCCGGCCGAATCGCCGGCGCCGATCAGGGTGACGGTGACGTCCCGGGTGACGGTCCCGCCATTCCCGTCGTCGATCGCGATCGTATAGGTCTGGACGATCGTCTCGCCTTCCTCGAGCCCGTCGAGGGCAGCGTCGCTGACGTCGAAATGCCAGGCGACGGTGTCGCTCCCCTGATCGACCGGATCGAGGGTGAAGGTGCCGAGATAGCCGGCGCCCTGGGCGGTGGCGGTGGCGCTGTGCGTGTCGGACAGGTCGAGATCGTCGAAGGCGATGACACCGTCGGCCTCGTGCACGACGAGATTCTCGCCGGGATCGTCATTGGGAAGCTCGCCGACCGAGCCGGTGGCGCTGGTGCCGCCCGAATCGATCGTCGGAGTGTCGTTGGTGCCGGTGACGGTCACCGCGGCCGTGGAGGTGGAGGTCGCGCCATGCTCGTCGGCGATCGAGTAGCTGAGCAGGACGGTGGCGCTCTCGCCGGAGGCGAGATAGTCGAAGTCGCTGCCCGGATCGAACTGGACCTGGTTGCCGGCCACCGAGGCGCTGCCCTGCCCGGCGGGGGCGGAAGCGGCCGTCACGGTCAGAACGGCGCCATTGTCGACGTCGCCGTCGTTGGCGAGGACGTTCACCGAGACGGCCATATTCTCGCCGGTGGTCGCGACGTCAGGACCGGCGACAGGCGCATCGTTGCGGCCGGCGATGGTGATTGTGAGCGTGGCGGTGTCGCTGAGGCTTCCGTCGGTGACGACGTAGCTGAAGCTGTCCTGCACGTTCTGGCCGAGCGCCAGCGCCTGGGCCGAGGCGTAGGGCGTGTAGGTGTAGGTGCCGTCGGAATTGAGGACGAGCGTCCCGAACGCCCCGCTGAAGGTGCCGGCGACCACGGTCAGATTGTCGTTCTCCCAGTCGAAATCATTGTCGAGAACGCTCGACGAGCCGCTCGAATAATTGCCTGCGTCCTCGTCGGTGGAGGCGGTGTCGTCGCGGGCGATCGGAGCGTTGTTCCGGGTGAGGTCGATGATCCCGTCGGCGAAGACGAGCCGCTCGATCGAGATCAGCCGGTCATGGCCGTCGATCATGCTCCCGCCGCTGTGATTGACGAAATAGTCGCCGCCGCTGGTCGAGAAGCTATATTCCAGCATGGAGCCGGAATAGACGGCGGTGTCCGTACCCGTCCCACCGTGAAGGAGGTCGTTGCCGGCCCCGCCTCGAAGGAAGTCGTCGCCGGAATCGCCGTGGAGCTGATCGTCTCCGTCGCCCCCGTCGAGCAGATCGCCGCCGGCCCGGCCTTGCAGGAAGTCGTCGCCGCTGCCGCCGTTGATAACATCGTCGCCGTTGGTGCCCTTGATGATCTGGTCCCAGCTCATTTCATGTTCCTCCCGGATTTTCGGTGATGGGAGCAGTCAGACACAAGCATTTCCGACAATGAGCGGACAGATAAGGCTCGGACTTGACCCCCCGGCACAACCTCTTTCAGAAATCTCGACTGGACCCCGCAATCGAGAGCGGGGCGAATGCTCGACTCGCCCCGACTTGTTCTGCCCCGAAACGAAGATTGACGTGCGTCATCCCCGCTGTCCAGACCCACGGAAGGTATTTAATTAAATGAGGCCGGGACTCCTTCAAAAGAGGCTTGAGAACGGAAGCCGGGTCCGTCCTGGCGGCCGGGCGCTTTCCCGAACCGCTGAAATGAGTTATGGAGGAATGGGGACGGGGGATAGTCGCCGGAAACGGCAGCTGTCGGCGAAGCGCCTCGGTACGCATCCGGGGCGCTTCGTTTATTTTGGCCCGTTTTTCACCGGCCTCAGATTCTTGCGGAACCCGAATGCGGGGAGGACGTTCTGCAGGTACCCCCCGCGGTGATCGGCACCCTCCCCCCTCCCCGCCGACACCGCAGAGCCCCGGCCCGAAAGGGCTGGGGCTTTTTCTTTGCGATGACGTCGCCCGGCGAAAGCCGGCACTTCGCGAAAACCCTTCCTCCCCCTACGTCCGCCAAGGCCTCGGCCGAACGGCGTCCACTTTCTGTTCCGCAGACTTGACAACCGAACACAGCATGAACATTGTGCTGTTTCAAAGCCGTACCGACTTGAGATGGATCAAAGTTCCATCCCGTGCGTTGGGCGGCTGTGGATAAGCAAGAGGATAAGGCTGTGATTTATCTGACTGCCGCGCTTTTTTTCACCCTCGCCTTGCTTTTCGCTTTGGCGGCCATCCATGTGACGGTGAGGCTTTACTGGCCCGAAATCCTCCTCGCCCTTCGCGGCGAGTTCGGCGCTATGCCCCTGTCGCGAGCGGCGGTTCCGGCCGGACCGGTTCGGCGGAGCGCTGCCGCCTGACCTTCGAGTAGCTGGCGATGCTGAACGGGATCATCAGAGCGTAGAGCAAGGCGGCCACGCTCAGGGTCGGGAAGGGCGCCGAGATGAGCGCCGCGAACACCAAAGCTATGACGACGAGAGCGCCCAGCCTGACATGGCTGCGCAGCCGAAGCGAACCCCACGAGAATGTGGCCAGGTTCGAGATCATCAGGAACCCGACCGCCGCCGCCCAGGGCGCCGCCAGCCAGGTTTCGCGGAAAATTGGATGACCGGTCCACTCCCAAAGATAGATTGGCGCAAGCATCAGTCCGGCCCCGGCCGGCGCCGGCACCCCGGTCAGGAAGCCCGCTTTCTTGTGCGGCTGCTCGGCGGAATCGATATTGGCGTTGAACCGGGCGAGTCGAAGCGCGGCGCAGACCGCATAAGCCAGAGCGAACAGCCAGCCGTAGCGGGCCCAGCGCTCGAGATCGGCTCCCGGGTCGGCCAGCGGCTCCAGCACCCAGAGATAGAGGATGATCGCCGGCGCCACTCCGAAAGCGGTCACGTCCGACAGCGAATCGAGCTCGGCCCCGAACCGGCTCTGGCCGTTGAGAAGCCTCGCGATCCTCCCGTCGAGACCGTCCAGGATGGCGGCGATGACGATCGCGGCGACCGCCTTGTCCCACTCCCCGCCGATCCCGAAGCGGATTCCGAACAGGCCCGAGCACAAGGCCAGCGCCGTCACCGCATTGGGAACGATGGTCCGAAGCGGGATGCCGCGGTGCGGCGGCCGGCTCGACCGCTGCGGCCCCTTCACTGCCCCGCCCTCACTGCGCGACTCCCTCCATCGCCTCGGAGACGCCGGCGCGGGCGACGATCGTCTCGCCGGCAATGGTGCGCTGGCCGAGCAGCACCTGCGACGAGGTCCCGGCCGGAAGATAGACGTCGACCCGGCTTCCGAAGCGGATCAGGCCGACCCGCTGGCCGGCGGCGACAAAATCGCCCGCTTTGACCCAAGGCACGATCCGGCGGGCGACGAGACCGGCGATCTGGGTGAAGCCGATCCTCAAACCGTCGCGGCCCTCGACCAGGAAATGCTGCCGCTCATTGTCCTCGCTCGCCTTGTCGAGATCGGCGTTGAGGAACTTGCCGGCGATGTAGACGACCCGCTTGATCTCCCCGGCGATCGGGGCGCGATTGATGTGGACGTCGAACACCGACATGAAGATCGAGACCCGGAGGCAGGGGCCGGAGGGAAGGCCGTCGTCGCCGACCAGCTCGGCCGGCGCCGGCACGGTGGCGATCATCGTCACCAATCCGTCGGCCGGAGCGACGATCAGGCCCTCTCCCTTTGGCGTGGTCCGGATCGGATCGCGGAAGAAGGCGGCCACCCAGAGCGTGATCCCGGCGAACAGCCAGCCGAGAATCTCCCATTCCAGCACCGCCCAGAAGAAGAGGGTGACGGCGGCGGCGATCACGACGAACTTTCGGCCCTCCGGATGCACGCTCGGCATTCGGTAGCGCAGGTTGGTAGTGACCAGGTCCGGCTTTTCGAGGGAAGTCATGAGCTTGCCTTTAGGCGGAGCCGGCGGTCGAGACAACCGGCGCGCTCCGGGGCTGCGGTTGATCCCCGCCTCGTCCCCGCCTACAGGCCCCGTCGACAGCAATCTCCGGAAGAAAGCGCGACCTGAATGGCCAAGATCAAGGTGAAAAACCCCGTCGTCGAGCTGGACGGCGATGAGATGACCCGAATCATCTGGCAATGGATCCGCGAGCGGCTGATCCTCCCCTATCTCGACGTCGAACTGATCTATTTCGACCTCGGAATGGAGAATCGCGACTCCACCGACGACCGGGTGACCGTCGAGTCGGCGGAGGCGATCAAAAGGCACGGCGTCGGAGTCAAATGCGCGACGATCACTCCCGACGAGGCACGGGTCGAGGAGTTCGGCCTCAAGAAGATGTGGAAGTCTCCCAACGGCACCATCCGCAACATCCTTGGCGGGGTCGTCTTCCGCGAGCCGATCGTGATCGAGAACGTGCCCCGCCTGATCCCCGGCTGGACCGACCCGATCGTCATCGGCCGCCACGCTTTCGGGGACCAGTATAAGGCGACCGACTTCAAGGTCCCCGGCCCCGGCAAGCTTACCATCAAATGGGTGGGCGATGACGGCCGGGAGATCGAGCACGAGATATTCGATTTCCCCTCGTCGGGCGTCGCAATGGGCATGTACAATCTCGACGATTCGATCCGCGACTTCGCCCGCGCCTGCCTCAATTTCGGGCTGGGCCGCGGCTGGCCGGTCTACCTTTCGACCAAGAACACCATCCTCAAAGCCTATGACGGACGCTTCAAGGATATCTTCCAGGAGATTTTCGACAGCGAGTTCAAGGCGAAGTTCGACGAAGCCGGGATCGAATATCAGCATCGCCTGATCGACGACCTGGTCGCCTCGGCGCTGAAGTGGAGCGGCAAGTTCGTCTGGGCCTGCAAGAATTACGACGGCGACGTCCAGTCCGACATGGTCGCCCAGGGCTTCGGCTCACTGGGCCTGATGACCTCGATCCTGATGACCCCGGACGGAAAGGTCGTCGAGGCGGAAGCCGCGCACGGCACCGTCACCCGCCATTACCGAATGCACCAGCAGGGCAAGGCGACCTCGACCAACCCCCTCGCCTCGATCTTCGCCTGGACGGGGGGATTGAAATATCGCGGCAAGTTCGACGACACGCCCGAAGTGACTCGCTTCGCCGAGACCCTCGAGCGGGTCTGCATCGAGACGGTGGAGGGGGGCCAGATGACCAAGGATCTCGCCATCCTGATCGGACCGGAGCAGAGCTGGATGACCACCGAGCAATTCTTCGAGGCGATCCGCGCCAACCTCGAAAAAGCGATGGCCGGATAATCCTCCGCATGCCGCGCATGCGAGGGGAACCTCCCAGGCCGGCGGGGAAACGGCGCAGCGACCGGACCGGTTCGGCGCCCGTAGTGGGAAGGCCGGCTTCAGCGGCCCTCCCGACCTCGGCCGCTCGTCCCTGCATCATCCCTTATTGTCGAACAGCCTTACCTCTATTGCCCCCGGATCGAACCCGTCGAGCAACCGCGCATTCACCCCCATCTTCCCGAAATCCTCCCCCAATGTGCGCCAGTGGGTGCCGCAGCCGCAGGTGGGGCAGTGGTGGATACCGATGCACTTGTCGCCCCAGATGTAGGCCACGGTCTCGCCCTCCACCTTGACGGCGCCGTCCGGATAATACGCGACCAGCCAGGCGGTCTTGGCGCAGAGCGAGCAATTGCAGGAGGCGACCCACTCCGGCGGCTCCGGCGCCTCGATGGTGACGGCTCCGCAATGGCAGCTTCCGGTGACGGTCATCGCTTTTCTCCTCCCTCGTCATTTCCGCGAAGGCGGGTATCCGATATTGGTTCGCGGGAGCGGCGGGAAGTGCCGTCTGGATCTTCGCTTTCGCGGCAATGACGAGAAACGGCGTGACGGCGGGAGCGCGCGATGAATGTCGGGAATGTTCGAGGCGAGCGCAAGGCTTGCGGCGGCGCCATTCCCAATCACGGGCCTCCGGTGCGCGCCGGAACGGCGGACGCGCTGCTGGCGAAGGTCAAATGCCCGACCTGCGGTCATGTCGGCCGCTACCCCGCGGTGCCGGTCGAGCCGCTGGACGTCGCTCGAGCCCACGCCGCGCTCCGCGCCTACCGCCACTCGCCCGGAGGGCCGCCCTATCTCAGCCGCCGGATCGGCGCGCATATTCTGGTGGTCCACAATCTCGCCCATCTCGACGCGCTGGAGGAATGGCTCGGAGCGAAGCTGCGCGAGCGCGGTCCGGTGGCGGGCCTGACGATGATGGCGCGCCTGCCGCACTGGATGAAGGCCGCCTCGGCTCGGACGGAGGTGCTCAAGGCGCTCGCCGACATGCGCGAGCAGGCGCTTCGGGAGGGACTGACGATATGAGCGGATGCCTCAGGATCATCGCGCGGTAAAATCCCTCTCCCCGCGGGGAGGCGGGCAAGTGCGGGAGCGGGTCTCGATGGTACGGACCCTAGCCACCCCGCTTCCGCTGGCGTAGCGTCCGTGCAGGCCGGGACAGTGGCGGATCGAGCGGGAGGATATTCGATGAGCGCGGACGGGAAGAGCGGCCATATCCGGCTGACGTCGCATCCCGGGTCGCGCGGGCCGGTCCGGTTTCCGCTGACCTGGGGCGCGGCCACCGCGGCGGAGCGGGGGCCGGTGATCGCCACCGTCAACGCCCGCTCGGACCGCAACGCCATCGGTGCGCATGGCGGCTCCTATTCCATCTACCGGGCGCTCGCCATCTCCTCGGGCGCGATGGATCCCAACGGGCGGCCGGACCTTCACGACACTTCTCCCGTCTGCGAGATCGGCCCCCATGAGCAATGGGGCGATTCGGGCAAGATCGTGTCGCTCGATCCGTGGGGACACCGTGTCGCCCAGGATTTCGGCGAGTTGATCGAGGAGGGCATCGACATCCGCCCTTCGATCGCGATCACAAGGGCGCGGCTGACCCTTCACGAGATACAGGGCGCGATCGCGGCCGGGCGGCTCGAGGTCGACGGCGACATCGTCCACGAGGCGGGCGACGTCTCGGTGACCAAGATCGCGGTAGACCCGGTCTGGTGGCTTCCGGGAGTGGCCGAGCGTTTCGGAGTCGCCGAGGGGAGCCTGAGGCGCTGCCTGTTCGAGCAGACCGGCGGAATGTATCCCGAGCTCGTCACCCGCCCGGACCTGTCCGTCTTCCTGCCTCCGATCGGTGGAATGACCCTCTACATCTTCGGCGACCCCGCCTTCCTCGGCGACACGAGCCGGACCCTGACCTGCCGGGTCCATGACGAATGCAACGGCTCCGACGTGTTCGGCTCCGACATCTGCACCTGCCGCCCCTATCTGACCCACGGAATCGAGGAGGCGACGCGGCAAGCCCAGGCCGGAGGCACCGGGCTTATCGTCTACAATCGGAAGGAAGGCCGGGCGCTCGGGGAAGTGACCAAGTTCCTGGTCTACAATGCCCGCAAGCGGCAGCCGGGCGGCGACCAGGCGGCGACCTATTTCGAGCGAACCGAATGCGTCGCTGGAGTGCAGGACGCGCGCTTCCAACAGCTCATGCCCGACGTCATCCACTGGCTCGGGATCAGCCGGATCGACCGCTTCGTCTCCATGTCGAACATGAAATACGACGCCCTCGCCGCCGGCGGAGTGGAGATCGGCGAGCGCGTTCCCATTCCCGAGGGACTGGTTCCGCCCGACGCCGGGGTCGAGATGGAGGCGAAGAAGGCGGCCGGCTATTACACGCCCGAGGGCGTACCGAGCGCGGAGCATATTCGCGGAGTCGTCGGACGGGATCTGGGGAAGTTCTAGAGGTGACGGCCGTCATTGCGAGGCGCGAAGCGACGAAACAATCCAGCGGACCTTCGAGGCCGCTCCGGATTGCTTCGCTCCGCTCGCAATGACCTCGCAATGACGATGCCAGGCATGCACGACCCCGATCCCGCCCTCCTCGCTTTGCTCAGCGCCGTCGCCGTCCGCGAGCGGGCGGATGAGATGCTGGAGATCGCGCTCGACGGCGGGGTGGAGGGCTGGGCAGTGGACCTCGACCGGCTCGACGGTGCGGCCGAGCTTACCGCGAAGGTGACCCGGGAGGCCTATCCCGATCTCGATATCCCCTTTCACGCCCGCTGGAGGCATTTCGTCTCGGGGGCGCCGATGCTGCCCGAGGGCGGACCGGAACGCGCCCGGGCGGCCTTCGACCTCGTCATCCTTTCGGTTCTCCTCGATGCCGGCGCCGGCCCGCGCTGGCGGTATCGCGACCCGTTCAGCGGCGTCATCCTCGGACGCTCCGAGGGGCTGGCGGTGGCGAGCCAGTGGATGTTCGAGCTGGGCATCTTTTCCGACTCCGCCGATCGTCCCTGGCAGGTCGAAGGCACAGCGCTCGCCCGGCTCGAAGAATCGACGCTGGCGGCCGGGCTCCAGGTCGCCGACGACAATCCGCTCGCCGGACTCGACGGCCGTGCCGCCCTCCTGCGCCGGCTCGGCGAGCAGGTCCTGGCACGGCCCGATTTGTTCGCAAGGGCCGATGAGCCGCGGCCGGGCGGGCTCTACGATGTGCTCGCCGCCCGAGCCGCGGGAGGAAAGCTGCCGGCGGCGGCCATATTGGAGCTCCTGCTTGAGGCGCTCGGGCCGATCTGGGCGGACAGGCTGGTTGTCGACGGGGTGCCGCTCGGCGATTGCTGGCGCCACCCCGCGATCCGCCGGGACGATTCCACCGACGGCCTCGTGCCGCTCCACAAATTGTCGCAATGGCTGGCTTATTCGCTGATCGAGCCGCTCGAAGCGGCGGGAATCGAATTGGTCGAGGTGGACGGTCTCACCGGCCTCGCCGAATATCGCAACGGCGGGCTGTTCGTCGATTGCGGCGTGCTGAAGCTCACCGACCCGGAGCCCGCCTCGAGCGCCCACCAGGTGTCGGATCCACTGATCGTGGCGTGGCGCTCGATGACGGTCGCTCTGCTCGACCGGCTCGCGCCGCTGGTCCGGGAACGGCTGGGCGTCGGCGCTCGGGACTTCCCGCTCGCCCGAATGCTCGAAGGCGGCAGCTGGGCGGCGGGCCGCCGGATCGCCGCCGAGCTCCGCCCCGGCGGCGGTCCTCCCTTCGATATCATCAGCGACGGAACGGTATTCTAGACATGGACGGACTGACGATCGTCGACCACCCTTTGGTCCAGCACAAGCTCACCATCCTCCGCGACAAGCATAGCTCGATCCTGCTCTTCCGGACGGTGGTCCGCGAGATCGCGACTTTGCTCTGCTACGAAGTGACCCGCGACCTTCCGACGGCTCTCGTCAGGGTCGAGACCCCGATCGCAGTCACCGACGCACCCGCAATCGCCGGCAAGAAGCTGGTCTTCGCCCCGATCATGCGCGCCGGCCTCGCTATGGCCGAGGGCATGCTCGACCTCGTCCCCTCCGCCCGGGTCGCCC
This sequence comes from Sphingomonadales bacterium, assembly GCA_038257735.1. Lineage (GTDB taxonomy): Bacteria > Pseudomonadota > Alphaproteobacteria > Sphingomonadales > Sphingomonadaceae > Allosphingosinicella. The sequence goes on from JBBSIZ010000043.1 coordinate 22,980, forward strand.
ATATCGGCCTCTATCGCGAGCCGGTCTCGCTCCAGTGCGTCGAATATTATTTCAAGACTCCCGAGGACGTGGGCGAGCGGCTCGTCATCATCGTCGATCCGATGATGGCGACGGGCCACACCGCCATCGCCGCCATCGACCGGCTCAAGGAAGGTGGAGTCCAGGACATGCGCTTCGTCTGCCTGCTTTGCTCGAGGCCGGGAGTCGAGGCCGTCCGGGCGGCCCATCCGGACGTTCCGATCTGGACGGCGGCGATGGACGAGACTTTGAACGACCATGGCTATATCGTCCCCGGCCTGGGCGACGCCGGCGACCGGACCTACGGCACGCGCTGACCCGTCACTCCGTCGAGGGCTCCGCCGACGACCAATGAATGTGAACGATCTTCCAGGCTCCGGCGGGATCGCGCCGAAGGACCATCGTCTCGACCATGATCCGGTCGATATCCCGCCCCTCGAATCGACCCCTGGTCCGGCTCTCGCTTGCGACCCAGGCCAGGTCCCCGATCGAATGGCCGGTTCGGCGGCTCCGCACCGAGGGGACGGCCCTGGAGAAAGCGGCGTCGGCCTCGGCGTGGGTGGCGGCATATTCAGCCTTGCTTCGCTCGGCCCGGCCTTCCTCGAAGACGAGGGCGTCGTCGGCGACCAGCGCCAATGCGGCCTTCGAGTCCCCCCGGCGCAGGGCGGCATGGAACGAGTCGACCGCCGCAGCCGCCCCGCCGGCCGCCTCCGGCGGGGCTGCGGCGCTCGGCGGGACCGGAGGCGCGGCGGACAGCTGGGGAGCAAGCGTCAGAAGCAGGACAATCGCCGACGCGCGAACTGAAGCACTCAACATGGACGGCCCCTGACAATGGCGACTGGACGACTGTTCTAGGCTCACAAACATTCGTCTTTCAACAGCGTTCGAACGGCTGCCCGATTGGGACGACCTGTTCCTCTCCGCGAAACGGCGCCCCCCCTCTCCCCGGCGGGGAGAGGGTAGGGAGAGGGGGTACGGCGTCTGCGAGAAGTGTCGGCTGCCGAGCCCCCTCACCCCGACCCTCTCCCCGCCGGGGAGAGGGGGAAAGAAGC
>JBBSIZ010000044.1:0-23770 GCA_038257735.1 Sphingomonadales bacterium
TAGCGACTCCACTGCCGGTGGTGTTTAGCAAGTGCCTTCCGGCAAAGGCGAAGGAAGCCGGGTTAGACGAGTCTCCACTTTACGTCGCCAAGGCGTACCAAGAATTTGACGAATCTCTGGGGGGTCTGAAAGAGAGGCTGGCAAGCCTCGCCGACTCAAAGACTTCTCCGATTCGCGAGCAGGTCATTCGAGCGGCGAGCGATCCAATACTGAAATGGGCAGGTGAAGAACGGACGCTGGTTTTGATCAGCGACGGATTGGAATCCTCTATCTATTGGAGCAAGAACCTACGATTGCCGGAGCCGAAGCCGGGTCTGCTCCAAGGAGTAAAGGTGGAGTATTTCGAACTCGGCAATACGAAAGCACGAAAGCTTCAGAGTGATCAAATGCGACAGGAGTGGAAACGTTGGTTCGAGGGCGCGGGCGCCTCGGTTCGAATGACAGCTCCAGGCTATTCCACCTGACGCTGACTCGCTCACCGGTTCCCTCCGACTACCGCAAGCCAGACAGCAGCTCGGAATTATCAATCACCCCTTCCCCACAACGCTCTCGGGCAGGTCCCTGCCGAAGACGCGCTGGTAATATTCGGCGACCAGGGGCCGCTCCGCTTCGTCGCATTTGTTCAGGAAGGTGAGCCGGAAGGCGAAGCCGACGTCGTCGAAGATGAGGGCGTTTTGGGCCCAGCTGATCACGGTGCGCGGGCTCATCACGGTCGAGATGTCGCCGTTGACGAAGCCCTGGCGGGTCAGATCCGCCACCTTGACCATCTTCTCGACCTCGGCCCGGCCGCCTTCATGGTCATATTCGCCGCTCTTCGCCAGGACGATCCGGGCTTCGATCTCCGCCGGCAGATAGTTGAGCGTTACGACGATGTTCCAGCGGTCCATCTGGCCCTGGTTGATCTGCTGGGTGCCGTGATAGAGGCCGGTCGTGTCGCCGAGGCCCACCGTATTCGTGGTCGCGAACAGCCGGAAATAGGGATGCGGGCGGATCACCCGATTCTGGTCGAGAAGGGTCAGCTTGCCCTCCGTCTCCAATACGCGCTGGATGACGAACATGACGTCCGGCCGGCCCGCATCATATTCGTCGAAGACGAGCGCGGTCGGGGTCTGGAGCGCCCAGGGAAGAAGGCCCTCGCGAAACTCGGTAACCTGCTGGCCCTCGCGAAGGACGATCGCGTCGCGGCCGATCAGGTCGATTCGCGAGATATGGGCGTCGAGGTTGATCCGGATGAGCGGCCAGTTGAGCCGCGCGGCGACCTGCTCGATATGGGTCGACTTGCCGGTGCCGTGATAGCCCTGGACCATCACCCGGCGGTTCTTGGCGAAGCCGGCGACGATGGCCAGCGTGGTGTCCGGATCGAAGACATAGGCCGGGTCGAGATCGGGCACGCGCTCGTCCGCCTCGGAGAAAGCGGGGACCTCCATGTCGCTGTCGATTCCGAACAGGTCGCGCACCTTCCGCATCTGGTCGGGCGAATCCATGATCACTGCGCCTCGGCCGGCGGGGTTGGCATTGGGCAAATCGGACATGGTCACTCTTTTCGAGGTCACTCTTTTCGAGCCCGGGAATCAGGCGAAGGCCGGACGGGATTTGAGGTGCGTATAAGCCTCTATCACCGACTGCAAAGCCTTCTCGTGGCCGCGGTCTGCGCCATTATGGTCGGGATGGTAGCGGCGAAGCAGATCGGCGTAGCGGCGGCGAAGGATCCGACGGTCGGCGTCGGTGCCGAGGCCGAGGATCCGGAGCGACTTTCGGTCGGGCTCACTCAATTCGCGGCCGTCGAGCCTCGGCCCTTCGGCGGCGGCCCGGCGGAAGCGGGCGCCGATCGCGTCGAGCGGGTCCTGGAAATCGGCCCATTTGGGCGGGCCGTCGGCCCCCATATGGGCGAAGGCGCGGGTTTCGCGGTCCCAGCCGCCATAAGGATTGTGAGCGGCCTGGATCTCGTCGCTGCTCATCCCCTCGAAATAATCGTAGCCGGCGTTGAACGCCCGGACATGGTCGAGGCACAGCCAGCGCCAGTCGCCGGGCCCGTCGAAGTTCGATCCGCGTCCGGCGGGCGCCCGGAACTCGCCCGCGGCCTCGCAGCCCGGATGGGCGCAGATGCCGCGCGCTTCAGCGCGTCCGTGAAATTTCGTCTGTCTTCCGCTCGCGCTCGCCACGCCCCTCACCTTCGAAGCCGAACGGACTATATAGGCGGGATGACCCAAGCTTTCACCGGCCCGATGGCCCTCGAAATCGAGCGCCGGCTGCGCGCCGCCCTCCAACCCGCACGGCTCGTCGTGACCAATGACAGCGCCCGCCACCGAGGCCATTCCGGCGACGACGGCAGCGGCGAAAGCCATTTCTCGGTGGAGGTGGTGGCGGAGCGATTCGCCGGGATGAGCCGGGTCGAGCGGCAGCGGGCGGTGAATTCGGCTTTGGCGGATCTGCTCAGGGACCATATCCACGCTCTGGCGATCAAGGCGAAGGCGCCGGGGGAATAGCCGTCATTGCGAGGAGCGTAGCGACGAAGCAATCCAGCGGGAGGAGGCGCGGCAGTGGATTGCTTCGCTTCGCTCGCCCTGACGGTTGAGGGCGAATCATGACCGACGACATCATCCTCCAGACGCTCCATCCCGCCACCCACGATCTCGGCGGCTTCAAGGTCCACCGCACCCTGCCCCACCGTGAACGGACCACGATCGGGCCGTTCATCTTCTTCGACCAGATGGGTCCCGCCCATCTTCCCGCCGGCGGCGGCATCGACGTGAGGCCGCATCCGCACATCAACCTCGCCACCGTCACCTATCTCTTCGCCGGAGCGATCGACCATCGCGATTCGCTCGGCACATTCGCGACGATCGAGCCGGGGGCGGTCAATCTGATGACGGCGGGCCGCGGCATCGCCCATTCGGAACGCTCGCCCGCGCGGCTTCGTCCGGACGGTCCGGAGCTTAGCGGGATCCAGACCTGGATCGCCCTTCCCAAGGCGAAGGAGGAGATCGACCCCGCCTTCGAGCATGTCCCAAGGGACCGGCTTCCGGTCGTCGACGGCGGCGGCGCTTCGGCTCGGATCGTGATGGGATCGCTGTGGGGCGCGTCGTCGCCCGTCACCTGCCACAGCGAGACCATCTATGCCGACATCCAGCTTCTGCCCGGCGGCTCGATGCCGGTCGACGCCGGTGCCGACGAGCGCGCGGTCTATGTCGCGGAAGGGGAAGCCAGCCTCGACGGGCTGAAGCTCGAGCGGCAAGTCCTCTACGTCCTCGCGCCCGGGGCCGAGGCGACCCTCCGCTCGGAAACCGGGGCCCATGTCATGCTCTGCGGCGGAGCCCCGCTCGACGGGCCGCGCCACGTCTGGTGGAACTTCGTCTCCTCGAGCCGCGACCGGATCCACCAGGCCAAGGAGGATTGGCGGGCGGGTCGGTTCATCCTTCCGCCCGACGACGACGGCGAGTTCATCCCGCTGCCGGAGACCGAGCCCAAGACGGTGAGCTATCCGTGAGGCTGTCATTGCGAGGAGCGTAGCGACGAAGCAATCCAGCGGGAGGAGGCGCGGCACTGGATTGCTTCGCTTCGCTCGCAATGACGGCTAATGAAACGGCCATGACCGAACTCACCTGCCGGCGTCTGCCCCTCGCCACCGGAGTTACCCTCAACGTCGCCTCCGCCGGGCCCGAGGACGGCGAGCCGATAATCCTGCTCCACGGCTTCCCGGAATCGCACCGGACCTGGCGGCACCAGATGGACGGCCTGTCCGGCCGCTACCGCGTCTTCGCGCCCGACCAGCGCGGCTTCGCGGCTTCCGACCAGCCGGAAGGAGTCGAGAATTACGAGACGGACAGGATCGTCGCCGACGTCGTCGCCCTCGCCGATGCGCTCGGGCTCGACCGTTTCTCGCTCGCCGGCCACGACTGGGGCGGGGCGGTGGCCTGGACCACGGCGCTGACCCATCCCGTCCGGGTCGAGAGGCTGATCATAGTCAACGCCCCCCACCCGCTCGTCTTCCAGAAAAGCCTGGTCGACGACCCCGCCCAGCGCGAGGCGTCGCAATATATCAGCTTCTTCCGCACCCGCGCGGCGGAGGCGGCGATCGAAGGAATGGGGCTGGAGAATTTCCTCGACAAAGTGATGCTCGCCCATGCCGATTCGACCAGGCTTCCGGCCGGGGAGCGCCAGCATTATCTCGACGACTGGTCGCGGCCGGGCGCCCTCACCGCCATGCTCAACTGGTACCGGGCCTCCAAGATCATGGTCCCTACGCCGGGCGAGGAGGCGAAGGTGCCGCTCTGGACCCATGCTCCCTTCCCGAAGCTCGGTATGCCGACCCTGGTAATCTGGGGGCTGAAGGATACGGCCCTGCTCCCGGTCCAGCTCGAGGGTCTTTCCGCTTTGGTCGAGGATCTGCGGATCGTCATCTCCCCCACGGCGGGCCATTTCATCACCTGGGAGGAGCCGGAGACCGTGACGGACGCGATAGGGGATTTCATGGCGGAGACCTGATCTTGCCTCCCCATCGCTTCGCGGCAGGGAGGACAAGGTGCGTTGCTCCCCTCTCCGGCCCTTGCTACAGGCCCGAGCCATGCAGACGGACCGTTTCACTCCGGAAATCAGCTACGTCTCCACCCCGCGGGTCGCCTGCGACGGCGCGAGCGAGACTCATCCGGCGCTCGGCCATCCGAGGGTCTATCTTCAGATCGACGAGAAGGGCTTCGTCGACTGCGGCTATTGCGACAAGAGGTTCGTCCTGAAGAGCGGGGACGGGGCGGGCTAGAGTCGGGGAGCGAAAGCGTTGCCATGAGCTTCGACAAGGTCCAATCGGGCGTCCGACCACGAAAGGGCCTCATCTTGCACAAACTGACGATTGCCGCCGGCCTGCTCCTTCTCGGGCTGGCCGCCTGCGATTCCGCTCCGGCCGGAAACGACATTGCGGCGAATGCCGGGTCGAATTCGGCGATTCCGGCCGATGGACCGGCCGCGGCCGCTGCGCCGGCCGTGGCTGCCGCACCTGTCGTCCTGGAGGGCTCGGGGCTTCGGATTCCCGGCGCATCGCCGCCGCGCACCTTGGCCTTCGACATGCCGGAGGCGGAGACGGTCGACGCTTTGAGCAAGGCGCTGGGGCGCCCGCCGACGGAGCGCGGCGAGAATGAGGAATGCGGCGGCGGCGGGATGCAATATGCCGAGTGGAAGGACGAGCTCATCGCCTATTTCCTGGACGGCCGCTTCTCCGGCTGGGCTTCCGAGGGCAAGCTGAAGACGCTCGACGGAATCGGCGTCGGCTCCAGCCGGTCCGGGCTCACCACGCTTCCGGGCTTCGAGGTGGAGGAAAGTACGCTCGGCACGGAGTTCCGGTCCGGCGGCCTGAGCGGAATCTTCGCTTCGAAGGCGCCCGATGCCAAGGTCGTCCATTTGTGGGGAGGCGCCACTTGCGTCTTCCGCTAGCCGCGCTCGCAGTCCTGCTCGCGGCCTCGGGCTGCTCGTCCGGCGCCGCGCCCCGGGACGACGGACAGGAAGATCGAGCCGAAACGGCGGCCGCGATGCCCCTGGCGAACGCCTCGGATTCCGTCGTGCCGGCATCCTCGGCGGAGCCCGCCCGCTCCGCTGTCGCCGCCGCCGCCAAGGGCGTGCGCCGCTGCGGCTGGCTTTCCAACCCGACTCCGGCCAATTGGTGGCTGACCGACGCCGACGGCGAATGGATCATCGGCACCCAGGGCGGCGATCAGGCGCCCGGGATGGACGAGATGCCCGACATGAGCACCGCCGGCTGGGTCGAGACCAACGGCCATTACGGCTATGGCTGCGCCTGCATGACCATCGCTTCCGACGGCGGCGGGAAGGTGACCCGGATCGCCGACGCCAGCCCCAGGCCGCTGAAGCAATGCCGGGCGGACAGGAAGCTTCCCAGGCCCGAATAGCCTCGTCGCCCCTGCGAAGGCTGGGGCCCACGGGGGTGAAAGGCGCTGGTGGTTTTCACCCGTTGGGATCCCGTCCTTCGCCGGGATTACGGGAAGACTCGGGATTACGGGAAGACTCGGGATTACGGGAAGACTCGGGACGACGGGAAGGCTCGGGATGACGGAAGCCCGCCGCATCCCTATATCCTTCCAATGACCTATACCGACCCCCGCCGCTTCCTCTACCGCAGCGACGCCCTCACTCCGGACTCCGCGCTCAGCCTCACCGCCGACGCGCTCCGCTCCTGCGACGACGGCGAGCTCTTCCTCCAATATATCGTCACCGAATCCTTCGGCTTCGACGACGGGCGGCTGAAGACCGCCGATTTCGACACCCAGGCGGGGTTCGGGCTTCGCGGCGTCTCGGGCGAGACCACCGCCTTCGCCCATGCCAACGAGCTTTCCGAGGCCGCCATCCGCCGCGCCGGGGAGACGATGGCGGTTCTCGATCACGCCAAGGGCCCGCGGCCGGGCCCCCCGCGCCGGACCAACAACGCCCTCTATACCGATTCCGACCCGCTCAGCCTCATCCCCTTCGCTCGCAAGGTCGCCTTGTGCCAGGAGATCGACGCCGCCGCCCGAGCCCGCGATCCCCGGATCGTCCAGGCGACGGTGGCGCTCGCCGGCGCCTGGTCGGTGATCGAGATCGTGCGGCCGGACGGCTTCGTCGCCCACGACGTCAGGCCCCAGGTGCGCCTCAACGTCCAGCTCGTGGTCGAGCAGAACGGCCGGCGCGAAACCGGCTATCACGGCATGGGCGGCCGCTATCTCTACGACCGCCTGTTCGAGGAAGCGAACTGGAGCCGGGCGATCGACGTCGCCTTGGCGCAGGCCCTGGTGAACCTCGAATCGGTCGCGGCCCCGGCCGGCGAGATGACGGTCGTGCTCGGGCCGGGCTGGCCCGGGGTTCTTCTCCACGAGGCGATCGGCCACGGCCTAGAGGGCGATTTCAACCGCAAGGGGACTTCCGCTTTCTCCGGCCGGATCGGCGAGCGGGTGGCGGCGCCGGGCGTGACCGTCGTCGACGACGGCTCGATCGCCGACCGCCGCGGCTCGCTTTCGATCGACGACGAGGGCACGCCTACCCAATGCACCACGCTCATCGAGGACGGGATCCTCAAGGGCTATATCCACGACCGGCTGTACGCCCGGCTGATGGGGGTCGAGCCGACCGGCAACGGCCGCCGCCAAGGCTTCGCCCATGCGCCGATGCCTCGAATGACCAACACCTTCATGCTGGGCGGCAATGAGGATCCGGGCGAGATCCTGGCCCGCGCCGGCAACGGAATCTACGCAAGGAGCTTCGGCGGCGGCCAGGTCGACATCACCAGCGGCAAGTTCGTCTTCTCCTGCACCGAGGCCTATCTCATCGAGAACGGAAAGCTCGGCGCTCCGATCAAGGGGGCGACCCTGATCGGCGACGGTCCGACCGTCCTCACCAAAGTCTCCGGAATCGGCAACGACATGGCGCTCGACGAAGGAGTCGGCGTTTGCGGCAAGAGCGGCCAGTCCCTTCCCGCCGGAGTCGGCCAGCCGACCTTGCTGATCGACGGCCTCACCGTCGGCGGCACGGCGGCGTGATGGCCTGGCGGGACGAGGTCCTGGATTTCTGGTTCGGCCTTTCGAAGGAGCAATGGTGGAAGGCCGACCCGGCGCTCGACTCCGAGATAAGCGAGCGCTTCCTCGATCTGTGGGAGACGAAGCGGGAGAATGTGCCCGGGGCCTTTCTCGCAAGCGCCCGCGACGCCGTCGCGGCGGTCATCCTGTTCGACCAGTTCCCGCGCAATATGTTTCGAGGCCATGCCGACCAATATTCGACCGATCCGCTCGCTCTGGCCATCGCCAAAGGCGCGGTCGACCGCGGGCTCGACGAGTCGATGAGCAGGCAGGAGCGCGGCTTCCTCTACATGCCCTTCCAGCATAGCGAGGATCTCGCCGACCAGCGCCGCTCGCTCGCTCTCTTCACCGCGCTCGGCGACGACGAACAGCTCGGCTTCGCCAGGAAGCATCACGACGTCGTCGAGCGCTTCGGCCGCTTTCCTCACCGAAACAAGGTGCTCGGCCGCCCGCCCCGGCCGGCGGAGGCGGAAGCCGGCGACGTGGTGCCCTGGTAGACCCCGGTCATCCCCGCGAAAGCCGGGACCTCATGACCATGAGCCACGGCGGGTCTCGCCGCGAGGCCCCGGCTCTCGCCGGGGTGACGATCAGGGGCGGAGCTGGCGCACGGGCACCTGGGCGTTGCAGATGTCGACTCCGCCGGCGGGCCGCTGGAAGAATTCGCCGCCGCGATTGGCCCGGCCGGTCACATATTGGCTGAACGCCATCGTGTCGGAGCGCATGGCTTCGAAAGCGGGCCGCCCGGCGGCCGGAATGTCGGCGGCGAGCCGGGCTCGGGCGATCGCGATATGCTGGGCCGGCTCTTTGTAGAAGCCCAGCGCCTCGGTGCCGCGCGGGCGGGCGGAGAGCAGGACCATGCCTTCGACGACCCGGCCGATGACGGCGATGTTGAGATCGAGGTGGCGAGGCGAATGGCCGATCACCGCGTAGAGCTCGCCGCCGGTGCCGGTGTCGGGGGCAAGATCCCGGCCGACGCCGACATAGCCGTAGCAATGGGTCAGCCAGGCCCGCCCCTCCTCGGGATCGTAGCCGACCGGCCAGCCGCCGGAATGCCCGACCATCGGGGCGTAGCTGTCGGGGAAGCCCAGCGGGCGAACCTGAAGCCCGGCGAGCGGCCGGTGATATTCGTGCGGCGGCCGCCGGACCACGCCGGCCGGAAGCTGCGTCCCGGCATCGCCATTCCCCCATTGGGAGACGTAATTATCCTGCACCCGGTAGATCGAGGCGCCGTTCCACCAGCCGGCTTTGGCGAAGGCTCGGACGTTGGCGACGTGGACCGGCGCGAAATCGGGCGCGAGCTCGATGACGACCCGGCCGCCCTGCTTCAGCTCGATGACGAGCAGGTTGGACGGATCGACCGGCCGCCACGCCTCGGCGGGAGCATCCTCGACCACCTTGTTCGGATCGGGCGCTTCGATCACCGGCGCGGGACGCCAGAAGGAATAGCGGGAATTGGCGACCGCGGGCTCGGGAGGCGCCGTCCCGGATTCGGCCGCGCAGCCGGCGAGCAAGGCGGCGGCGAGGGCGGCGGGCAGGATCTGGCGCATCGACTTACTCCGGGTTCAGCGCCTTTCCTTAGCCGAGCCTGCTCACAGGGCAAGCGGTGGCGGGAATCCCTCTCCCGCCGGGGAGAGGGGGAAGGTTGAGGCTACGCCAGGGGCGGCGGAGCGGAGGCGTCGCCCTCGGCACCGCGGCAGAGGGTGCGCATTCGATCGAGATGCTGCCCGGCGAGCTGGAGGTGGCAGCGCGCGGCATGGACATCGGCGCACAGGCGCGCCCGATCCAGCTCGGCCAAAGCGCGGCTCGAATGGTAGCTGATCTCTTCGTCCATATACTCATCCTGCTCGATGCGCGGACGGCCGTCCTTCACCTCGATCAACCATTAGCTAAAATTATGATCGGCGTAGGTTTTTCGGACCGTTCCGGATCGGCCACGCAATCACATGGATCAGGTGCGGTCATCGCCTTTTCTTCCTTCGCACCCGGCGGAAGCCGGGCCTCGGGGAGGCGGGGGTGGCTCTTGTCCTGGTCTCCCGGCATTCGCCGGGACGACGGGCCTCTCCATCACCGCCTCGCGGGCGGCCTCGATTCTTAAGTGGATCAGTGAGATTCATGCTGCACTGCGGGAACTTCGCACAAGCGCCGGGCGTTCTTGGAAAGTCCTTCAAAACCATAAGGTATAATTGCGTTGATCACGTTGTCGACCGCCTCGGCGCTCGGGCAGAGCCATTTCGCGCCCCAGCCGTCCACCAGCCACAGCCTCATCTGCTTCTCGCACCTCCGGTGGAACTTCGTGTTCCAGCGGCCGCAGCATCTGATGAGCCGCTTTGCCGAGGCGGGACGGGTAATCTTCTGGGAGGAGCCGGAGGCGGCCCTGCCGGAGATGGAGCCCGCGCTGGGCGTTCGCACCTGCGCGGAAACGGGCGTGATCGTCGTCACCCCTTCGCTGCCCGAGGCGCTTTCGGCCGATGAGCGCGAGGCGACCCTGAAGTCGCTGCTCGATTCCTATCTCGCCGGCGAGCAGGGGCCCGTCATACGTTGGTATTACACGCCGATGATGCTGCCCTTCTCCAGGCATATCGCGGTGGTCGCTACCGTCTATGACTGCATGGACGAACTCGCCAATTTCCGGTTCGCGCCGGCCGAGCTTCTCGGCCTCGAGCGAGAGCTTCTGGCGACCGCCGACGTCGTCTTCACCGGCGGCTACAGCCTCTACGAAGCCAAGAAGGATCTCCACCCCAACATCCATCCCTTCCCGTCGAGCGTCGACCGCGCCCATTTCGGCCGGGCCCGGGCGATGGATGCGGTGCCCGACGACCAGGGCTCGCTGCCGAGGCCCCGCTTCGGCTTCTACGGTGTTATCGACGAGCGGATGGACCTGGAGATGATCGCGGCCGTCGCCGACGCCCATCCGGAATGGTCGATCGTGATGGTCGGTCCGGTAGTCAAGATCGATCCCGCCGATCTGCCGCACCGGGCCAACATCCATTATCTCGGCGGCAAGACCTATGAGGAGCTGCCGGTCTATCTCGCCGGCTGGGACGTCGCCTTGATGCCCTTCGCGATCAACGATTCGACGAAGTTCATCTCGCCGACCAAGACCCCCGAATATCTCGCCGGGGCGCGGCCGGTCGTGTCGACTCCGATCACCGACGTCATCCGCCATTATGGCGATCTGGAATCGGTCTTCATCGCCGACGGCTCCGAAGCCTTCATCGAGGGCTGCGAGAAGGCGCTGGAGCTGGTCCGCGGCGGCGACGAATGGCTGAACGAGGTCGACCTCAAGCTCGCCAATCTGAGCTGGGACATCACCCATGCGCGAATGGCCGGTCTGGTCCACGAGTCGATCTCGGCACCGCGCGCCGGGCCCAATATCGTCAAGTCGGCCACGAAGAAATCCTACGATTATCTCGTCGTCGGAGCGGGCTTCGCGGGCTCGGTGATCGCCGAGCGGCTTGCGAGCCGGCACGACGCCCGGGTGCTGGTCGTCGACCGGCGCCCCCATGTCGGAGGCAATGCCTACGATCATCTCGACGAAGCGGGCGTCCTCATCCACCAATATGGGCCGCACATCTTCCACACCAATTCGGACGAGATCGTCGACTATCTGTCGAAGTTCACCGAGTGGCGCCCCTACGAGCATAAGGTGCTCGCCGCGGTGCGCGGCCAGCTGGTGCCGATCCCGATCAACCGGACGACCCTCAACATGCTGTTCGGCCTCGACCTCCAGACGGACGAGCAGGCCGCGGCCTATCTCGTCTCGCGGGCGGAGACGGTGGACGAGATCAAGACTTCAGAGGACGTGGTGATCAACGCGGTCGGCCGGGAACTCTACGAGCTCTTCTTCCAGGGCTATACCAGGAAGCAGTGGGGCATCGACCCTTCGGGCCTCGACAAGGCGGTGACCGCCCGGATCCCGACCCGGACCAACACAGACGACCGCTATTTCGGCGACAAGCATCAGATCATGCCGAAGAACGGCTACACCGCCATGTTCAACAGGATGCTCGATCATCCGAACATCGATGTGCTTCTGTCGACCGACTATAAGGACATCGTCGACGAGGTCGACGCCGGCCACTTGGTCTTCACCGGCCCGATCGACGAATATTTCGGCTTCCGTTTCGGCAAGCTGCCGTATCGAAGCCTTCGCTTCGAGCATAAGATCGTCGATAAGGGCCAGTATCAGCCGGTCGCGGTGGTGAATTATCCCCACCCGGAGGTACCCTATACGAGGATCACCGAATATAAGCATCTGACCGGCCAGAGCCACTCGAAGACCAGCATCACCTACGAATATCCGTCGGCGGAGGGCGATCCCTATTACCCGATCCCGAGGGCCGAGAATCAGGTTTTGTTCAAGAAATACGAGGCGCTGGCGGACTCGACGCCGGAAGTGACCTTCGTCGGCAGGCTGGCGACCTACCGTTATTACAATATGGACCAGGTGGTGGGCCAGGCGCTCACCGCCTTCCGCCGCCTCGACTCGGTCCGCGAGGCCGAGGCGGGCAGCAACTCCGTCTGGACCGAAGCGGCAGAGTAGCTCGTAAATCCTCCCTGCCGGCGAAGGCGGTGGGGAGGATTATTCGGCCGCGACCGCCGTCTCCTCCTCGACCGTCACCTCCCGCAGGAAATCCTCGAGCGCCGAGTCGAAGCTCCTCAGCATGATCCCGCGCCTGCTGGTCAGTGCCGTGCTCGTCTCCTCCGGCCCGTCCTCCGCGATCACCAGCGCCGGATCATAGCCCGAGCCCTCGGCCACCCGCCGGGCGAAGTCGAACCAGCTCAGCTCGCCGTCATTGGCGAGGTGCCAAATCCCGGTCTCGCCGTCGATGAGCAAATCGAGCGCGGCATGGCACAGGTCCGGCACGTAGGTCGGCGAAACAAGGGTGCTCGAGCAGGCTCGGACCGTTTCACCCCGGGCCAGGCTGGAGAGCAATTGCCAGGCGAAATTGTAGCGGTCCCAGGGCCCGAAGAAGGCGCTGGTCCGGACGACCAGCGGCTTGCCTCCGGCGGCGAGCACGCGCCGCTCGGCCTCGGCCTTGCTCCGGCCGTAGACCGTCGTCGGAGCAGTCTCGTCCCCCTCGTGGTAGCGGCGGCCCAAGCGGCCGTCGAAGACGAGGTCCGACGAGAAGGTGACGAGCGGCACCCCGGCCGCGGCGCAGGCGGTCGCGAGCGCCCCGGCACCGTCGGCATTGGCCGCCATGCAGGAATCCGCCTCCCGCTCGGCGTCGGCGACCCGGACGAAGCCGGCGGCGTTGATCACCGCCCAGGGCTCGTGGCGCTCCAGTGCCCGGGCGATCGAGCGCGGGTCGCACAGGTCCATGTCCTGCCGGCTCGTCAGGCAGAAAGGCAGAGCCCGCTCCTCGCAGAGCCGGGCGAAGGCGTTGCCCAGGGTGCCGGTCGCGCCGGCGATCAGAAGCTCGCGGCCGCCGCCGGAGGGCTTGTTGCATCTGCCGCTCCACGGATAGAGCCGCGGCGCGCGGCGCCACCAGCCCGGGGAATCGAGCACCGGATGGTCGAACGCCTCGCCTTCGGCATAGGCTTTGGCGGCGCGGGCGACGGCGGTCGGACGGGGAGTGCCGCTTCGAGCGTCGAAGGCGCCGGTGTCGTAATGGCCGTTGCGCTCGGTCAGCAGGAAGCGCCAGTCGACATTGCCGAACATCGACCAGATCGTCACCGCCCGAAGGTCCACGCCCTCGCCGCGAAGCCGTACCGCGGTCTCCCAGGCCTCGGCGAACCAGCGCAGCTGCTCGTCCCGGTGACAGCCGTGATGGACCTCGGTGACCGCGATGGGGATGCCGTAGCGGTCCCAGGCTTCCCTGAGCCGCGGCTCGAGGCCGGTTTCCGGCTCCAGCCTCTTCACCCGCACCGCCTCGGCGTCGACATAGGTGTCGCGGCCGTTGCCGCCGGGCCGGAGCCAGGGGTATAAATGGGTGCGGTGGTCGAGGAACCGCTCGCTGGTCAGATAATGGTTGATCCCGAGCATGTCCGGCCGGGCCTCGCCGCTCGCGAAACGCTCTATCTCCCCGGCGCCGATGCCGGCGTCGAGGAGCCTCGAATGCCAGGGATGGTTCGGGTCGATCCGTCCGTCGAGCAGGTCGAGGCTGAGCCAGCGCCGTTCATTCTCATGCTCCGCCTGGTGAAGCAAAGGCGTGGTGGCGAAGGTCTTGCCCAGATCCTCGGTCTGGATGAGCCGGGCGCCCGGCACCGACCGGCGGATCGCCCGAATCGCTTCGAGAGTGCCCCTGCACTCGTTGACGAGCGCCCGGAGGAAAGTCGGATAGTCCCGGCCATGGGGATACCAATGGCCGTAGAGGCCGGAGAAGCGCGCCGTCGTCAGCGGCTCGTTGACCGGGGTCCACATCTCGATCCACGGATAGCGTTCTGCCACCCGAGCCGCGTAATCGGCCAGCTTGGCTGGGAAGTCGGGGTCGAGCAGGTTCGTATATTTCGGGCCCGAGCCATGGTGGAGAAGGCCGCCGATCACCTCGATTCCGCGCTCGCGAAGCATTTCGAGCCGGTCGTCGGTCCAGTCGAAGTCGAGCCGGTCTGGGCGTTCGGGGGCGATCGCCTCCCACAGGATCGGAAAACGGACGGTCGTAAGTCCGAGCTCCGCCATCAGCGCGATATCGTCCCGCCGGTCCCGGTGTCCGGTTTCGACGGACTGGTCCCGAAACTCTTCGTCCAGTCGAACGATGGTGTATTCGGCGCCTCCCCATAACTCTGGAGCCGCCCCGCGTCGGTCTTCGATCATGCTTTGTGGATATCCGTTTGTGGCGGTCGAGTAACGAACCCGCCGCTTCGAGCCGCGTTCCATCCGCCGGGGCTGCATTCGATGCGGGTTAGGGAGATTTACCCTGCCTGAAGCAGGCTCTCCGCATTCACGGTTGCTTTGGAATTCGGTAACTCTTTTCGGTCATGGTCCCCTTACGTCCGGGGGAGAGCGCGATGCGAGTCCAGCACCAGGAGCTGAGCTTCGAAAACCGCCGCCGCGAACCGCGCCGCGAAGATCTCGTCGACAGCGCGATCATCCATTTCCGGGGCGAGCGCCATTCGGTGCCGGTCCTCAACATCTCGACCCGAGGCACGATGATCGAAAGCGGGCTCGAGCCTCGGCTGGGCGAGACGATCCTGGTCGAATTTCCCCAATGCAGCCGGATCCACGCCTTCGTCCGCTGGGTCCGCGACGGCCGGATCGGCCTCAATTTCGGCCACGAGATGGTTCTGGGCTGACGGCACGGTCCGTCATTGCGAGGAGCGAAGCGACGAAGCAGTCCAGCCGCTGCGCCTGTGTCGGATGCTGCGTCAGGATTGCTTCGCTACGCTCGCAATGACGGGTGGGTCACCGCTTCAACGCCCTCAGCACCGCCGGACCAATCCCGCTCACCATCTTCCTGATCCCCTGGAAATTGGGATGGATCTTGTCCGGAAGCGCCAGCGCCGGATTGCCGGCCACTCCGGCGAGGAAGAAAGGATACAGGTCCGCGCCATGCTCCCGGGCCAGATCGGGGAAGATACGGTTATATTCCACCATGTAGCGGCCGCCGAGATTGGGCGCGGCGAGCATTCCGGCGATCAGCACCGGGATGCCGCGGCGCTTCAGCTCGGCGACGATCGAGTCGAGGTCCGCCCGGGTCTGCCTTGGCGGCAGTCCTCGGAGCATGTCGTTGGCGCCCAGTGCGACGATGGCGAGATCGGGCTTCGCCTTCAGGCCGTCGAGGGTCCATTTCAGCCTGGCCCGCCCCTGCGCCGCCGTGTTGCCCGAGACTCCCGCATTGGTGACGAAGGCTCGAACGCCGTTGCGCCGGAGCATGTCCTCAAGCTGAGGCGCGAAGCCCTGGCCCGGCGGAAGGCCGTAGCCCGCGGTGAGGCTGTCTCCGAAGGCGAGGACGTGGACGTCCTTCGCCTCGGCCCGTGCGGCGGAGGCGGTTATCAGAAGCAGCGCGTAGACAAGCCGTCGAAGCGCCCCATATGGGAAGCGTAACGCCATCGGATTTCATTCCCCTTCATGACCGGCTCCTACGTTATCGACGCTTCGAATGTCACGCTCGCGCTCGGCTCCGGAGCGGGCCGAACCCAGATTTTGCGCGGTGTCGCGCTTCAGGTCTCGAGCGGCGAAAGCGTTGCCTTGCTCGGGCCCTCGGGCAGCGGAAAATCCTCGCTCATGGCTTTGTTGTCGGGGCTGGAGCGGGCGACCGGGGGCTCGATCCACATCGCCGGCGCCGATTTCACCGCGCTCGGCGAGGACGATCTGGCCCGGGCCCGCCAGGGGCGGATCGGGATCGTCCTCCAGGCCTTCCATCTGCTTCCGACGATGACCGCGCTCGAAAATGTCGCCGTCCCGCTCGAGCTTGCCGGCCGGGAGGGCGCGTTCGAACTCGCCCGGGCCGAATTGGAAGCGGTCGGCCTCGGCCACCGGCTCAGCCATTATCCCGCCCAATTGTCGGGCGGCGAGCAGCAGCGAGTCGCGATCGCCCGGGCCACCGCGCCGCGCCCGGCGCTGATCTTCGCCGATGAGCCGACCGGCAATCTCGACGCCGCCACCGGCACCGCCATCCTCGATCTGCTGTTCGAGCGCCGGCGGGACACCGGCGCCACCTTGCTCGTCATCACCCACGATCCGGCTTTGGCGGCCCGCTGCTCCCGGGTGCTGGAGATGCAGGACGGGCGGATCGTGAGGGATTCGGGGGCGTGAGGGGGGCGCGATCGATCCTCCCTGCGAGCGAAGCTCGTGGGGAGGGGGACCACCCGAAGGGTGGTGGAGGGGTAAATGCACAGGCCTCGCCAAATACCCCTCCACCATGCTTCGCATGGTCCCCCTCCCCATCTTCGATGGGGAGGACAGGTTGATCCCACTCCGCCTCGCCTTGCGCGACCTTCGCGGCGGCCTCGCCGGCCTTCGACTCCTCGCCATCTGCCTGTTCCTCGGAGTCCTCGCACTCGCCGGGGTGGGCTCGCTCTCCTCGGCAATCACCGCCTCGCTGGCCGAGCGCGGGCAGGAGATACTGGGCGGCGACGTCCAGCTCACCGTCTCCCAGCGCGAGGCGACGGCGCCGGAGCTGGCCGCCTTTTCCAGCGAAGGCCGGGTCAGCCATATCACCCGGATGCGCGCCATGGCGGCCCGGTTCGACGGGTCGGAGAGCGTGCTGGTCGAGCTGAAGGGCGTGGACGAGGCCTGGCCGATGTACGGGACGTTCCGGGCTGTGCCCGGCAGCCGCCCCGCTTTGGCGCAGGTAGCGGTGGGGCCGGAGCTGGCCGAGCGGCTGGGCGTCAGGGTCGGCGATAGAATCCGGATCGGCGGCGCCGAGCTTCAGGTCTCCGGCCTGATCGCCGAGGAGCCGGACCGGGTGGGGCAAGGGTTCACGCTCGGTTCCACCGCGCTAGTCGACCGCTCCGGCCTCGCCGCCACCGGCCTCGTCCAGCCCGGAAGCCTCTACACCAGCGCCTATCGAATCACGCTTCCGGCAGGCGCCGATGCGAAGGCGGTGGCGGAACGGCTGAGGAAAAGCTTGGGAGCGGCCGGATACCAGGTGCAGGACCGAACCAACGGAGCCCCCGGCACCCGGCGCTTCATCGAGCGGCTCGGCCAGTTCCTGACCCTGGTCGGGCTCACCGCCCTGATCGTCGCCGGGATCGGAGTGGGCAACGGGGTCGCCTCCTATCTCGACGGCAAGCGCTCCTCGATCGCCACACTGAGGATGCTCGGAGCGACCAGCCATATTCTGTTCCTCTCCTATCTCTTCCAGGTCGGGCTGGTCGCCCTGGCCGCGACCCTGGCCGGCCTCGCGGCGGGCGCGCTGGTGCCCGCCACGGTGGTCGCACTGGCGGGCGACTCGCTGCCGGTGCCGCCGCGCCTGGCGCTCTACTGGCAGCCATTGCTCGCGAGCGCCGCCTACGGCCTGCTCATCGCCGCCGTCTTCGCTCTGGTGCCGATCGCCCGGGCCCGCACGGTCCCGGCGGCAACCCTCTTCCGCGGCGATCTGGAGCCGTCGCGGCGGCCGGGACCGGCGGTGGTCCTGATCGTTCTCGCCGCCGCGACCGCGATCGCCGGCCTCGCAATCGGCACCGCCCGCGAGCCCGCCTTCGCAGCCGGCTTCATCGCCTCGGCGCTCGGCCTGGTCCTCATCCTCACCCTGCTCGGCGGGCTGATCCGCTGGACCGCCTCGCGGCTGCCGCGGCCGGGACACCCCGTCTTCAGGATCGCGCTCGCCAACCTTCACCGCCCAGGCGCCCAGACCGGCCGGCTGGTGGTCGCGCTCGGCCTCGGCCTCACATTGTTCACGAGCCTCGCGGTGATCGAGAGCAACCTCGCCGGCCAGATCCGGACCGCCATCCCCGCCAAAGCTCCCAGCTTCTTCATGCTCGACATTCCGGTGGAGGAGATAGGCCGTTTCCGGGCGCTGGCCTCGAGCGTCGCGCCGCAAAGCGAGCTGGTCGCGATCCCCTCGCTTCGAGGCTCGGTGGTGGCGGTGGACGGCAGTCGGGTCGCCGAAATGGTCGAGATCCCGCCCGGCGCCTGGTTCCTTCGCGGCGACCGCGGGCTGACCTATTCAGCCGCCCTGCCGGAGGGGAGCCGGATCGTCGAAGGGCGCTGGTGGCCCGCCGATTATTCCGGCCCGCCTCTGGTCTCGCTCGACGTCGAGGCGGCCCGGGCGGTGGGGCTGGGGGTCGGCTCTACGATCATCGTCTCGATCCTCGGCCGCGAGATCGAGGCGAGAATCGCGAGCCTGCGCGAGATCGACTGGGACACGATGGGCTTCAACTTCGTCATCGTCTTCGCGCCCGGAACGCTGGAGAGCGCGCCGCACAGCTTCATGGCGACGATCTCGATGCCCGAGGCTCGGGAGCGCCCCTTCGCCCGGGCCGTGTCGAGCGCCTTTCCGAGCGTCTCGGCGATCCGGGTCAAGGAGGTGGTGGAGACGGTGAGCGCCATGCTTTCGCAGCTCGCCGTCGCGGTCCGAGCCGCCGCCTCGGTCGCGATCCTCGCCGGCATAGCGGTTCTGGTCGGAGCGCTCGCCGCCAGCCGCCGGGCCCGCACCTACGACAGCGTCATCCTCAAGATGCTTGGGGCAACGAGGGCCCGGATTCTCGCCGCCTTGGCCGCCGAATTCGCCGCTTTGGCGCTCGTCGTCAGCCTCGTCGCTCTCGCTCTCGGAAGCGCCGCGGGCTGGTGGGTGGTGGTGAAGATCTTCGAGCTCGACTGGGCGCCCGACTGGACCGTCGTCGCGGCGACGCTTGCGCTGGGGGCGACGGTGACTCTGGCGCTCGGGCTTCTCGGCTCTCTGCCCGCCTTGGCGGCAAGGCCCGCGCGGGCGGTTCGAAGCCTGTGAGCCGACTTGCCGCTTGAATCCGTCATGGGACGGGAAGACACAGGGCGATGGCCCGAATTCGGCTGCCCCTTGCCCTCGCCCCAGTCCTGGCCCTCGCCCTCGCCCTGGCCCTCGCCCTGGCCCTGACGGCCTGCGGGCCGCCGCCGCGCACCCAGGACCGTCTGCCGCCGGAGCGGCTGCGGGAGATGATGGCTACCCCGCTTCACCATGCGGAAAGCGGTGACGTGCCGCGCGCACAACGGGAGTTCGAGGCCCTGCTGGCGCGATCCGACCCGGATGCCGCGTCCGATCTGCTGACGGCCTTCGGGATCGGCATCTACATGGCCCCCGTCGAAAGCGATGAGGAGGAACTTCGGCACAGGCGGGCCGCGCTCCCTTATCTGCAGCGGGCGATCCCGGCCGCCGCCGCCCGCTTCGGGGCCGACCATCCGGAAGTGGCTCTGGCCCTGCACACCTATGGCGACGCCCTCCGCCAGGCTTCGGTTGGCGACCCTCCGCGCGCGGTCGACCGGGCACTGGCGCAAGCCTATCTGATTCGGGTCCGGACTCTCGGCCCCCGCGATCGGGAGACGATCTCCGCAGTGCATGCATTTGCCGGCGTCAGGGGGTTGCCCTCCCGTACCGGCGGCGACTCCCGGCGCATCGAACGGGTGGGCAACATGTTCGAGGACGCGATCCGGGTCCTCGAGGCGAATCCGGACCCGGATTCGGTGGGGCCGGAGCAAGTGCGCTTCAGGCAGCTCGAAATGTTCGTCGGCAACGACCGTGTCGCGAGGGCACTGGAGGTCGCCTCCTTGGCCGACGCCAGGGTCCAGGACCGCGACCGGAGATGCGAGATCGGTCCAAGCCGCTGGGCTCTCGCCGAAATACTGGTCCGGGCCGGACGGGAGGAGGCCGCCAGAGCCGCGGTCAGGACGAAATCGCCTCAACCGCCCGAATGCCGGCTGGACGGCGCTTTGCTGGGGCTCGATTCCCGAAGGCCGGCCGGCCGTCCTTGAATGATCGATAATTCGGTCCTATTCCGAAACTTAACTGGTCCGGGAGCGCCTGATGATCGACCTCTACACCGCCGCCACGCCCAACGGCTGGAAGGTCTCGATCCTGCTCGAGGAGCTGGGCCTGCCCTACGAAGTTCATGTCCTCGACCTGCGCTCGGGCGCCCAGAAGGCGCCAGGGTTCACCGCGATCAACCCCAATGGCCGGATCCCGGCCATCGTCGACCGGGACGAAGGGGATTTCGCCGTCTTCGAATCCGGAGCGATCATGGTCTATCTCGCCGAGAAGAGCGGGAAGCTGATGCCCTCCGACCCGAAGGGCCGGAGCCTGGTAATGCAGTGGCTGATGTTCCAGATGGGCGGCGTCGGCCCGATGATGGGCCAGGCCAACGTCTTCACCCGTTATTTTCCCGAGCAAATCCCCAGCGTCATCGACCGCTACCGGCGCGAGAGCCGGCGGCTGTTCGAGGTGCTCGACGGGCATCTCGCCGAACATGAATGGCTGGCCGGCGATTATTCGATCGCCGACATCGCCAATTTCGCCTGGGTCAGCACCCATGAATGGCCGGGCGTGCCGGTCGAGGGGCTGGAGCATCTCCAGCGCTGGATGGCGACGATCGGAGAGCGGCCGGCGGTTCGCAAGGGCGTGACGATCCCGCCGCGGTCGGACCCGGACAAGACGGTGGAAGTGGCGAGATCGATTCTGGCCTGAGGTGCGTCGGGGCGGCCTACTTCCGCGCCTCGCACCTGTCGTAATCCGGCTCGCGATCCCGCCTTCGGGCCTTGCGCTCCTCCCGGCCCATACATTCCTCCTGGCGGCGGATTCGGGCGCCGCGTTTCCGGTCGGCTTCGGCCTGGGTGGTGACGACGGCGTCGACCCCGGCCGAAGCCACCTTTACCGGAAGGGTGGCGACGTCGAGCGCGGTTTTGGCGATGCAGCCCGGCAGGAGAAGCGCTGCGGCGCCGGCGATCAGAAGGCGGATCATTCGTCCTTCCTAGCGCCGACCCATGATCCCCGCCTTAACGAAGCTCAGCCGGCCTTCCGAAGAGTCGGCGAATCGAGGTCGAGCTCGTCGAACCTGATCACCTCGACGTTCGGTCGGACGGCGCGGAGCTTGTCGATGAACTTCGAGGCGTCGCCGACCACCACCAGGGTGGCCCGGTCGGCCCCGACCAGCCGGCCTGCGGCCGCCGAGGCGCCCTCGGGAGTCACGCTCTCCATGTTGGCGACGAACCGGCCGACTTCCGACGGGGCCATGCCTTGCTGGAGGAGGCTTGCGAGAATACCGCCCAGGCCGTCGCTGGTCTCCGCCTGGCGGTTGAAGGCCCCGGTGATGAAGGCGATCCGGTTGGCGACCTCCCCGGGTTCGAGCGGCTGCCCGGCCAGCCGGTCGAGCTCGTCCAGGAAGACCTTGGCGACTTCGGCCGCGGTCTCGTTCTTGGTCTGCCCGCTGGCGGTGAGAAGGCCCGAATCGAGCCGCGCCGGAAGTCCGCTATAGGCGCCGTAGGAAAGGGCGCGCTTGGTCCGGACCTCCTGGAACAGCCGGCCGGTCGAGCCGCCGCCGAGCACGGCATTGGCGGTATTGGCCTGGTAGTAAAGGGGGTCGGAACGGCTGACGCCCCGAACTGCCGCGAGCACCGCCGCCTGGCCGGCCCCGGGCAGGTCGATGACCAGGGTTCGGACCTTCTGGGGCTGTCCGGCGCGCTCGGCGGGCGGAGTCGGGGCCGGGCCTTCGCCTCGCCAGCCGCCGAACAGCGATCCCGCCAAAGCGTCGGCCCGGGCCGAATCGATTCCGCCCGAAATGACCAGGGCGCTGTTGCCGGGGTGCCACCATTTGCGGTGCTGCCGGACGAAATCCTCGCGGCTCAAAGCGGCGAGCGAGCTGGGCGTGCCGTTCGGGAGAATCGCATAAGGCGCGCTTCCATAGGCCAGAGGCAAAGCGACCATTGCGGCGAGCTGGCCGGGATTGCGAAGCGCGATGGAGAGCGAGTCGATCGACTGCTTGCGCTGAAGCTCCAGCTCCTCGGCCGGGAAGGTGGCGTTCTGGGCGATGTCGGCGAGGACCCGCCCGGCGGCCTCGAGATTGGCGACCGGAGCGGTGATCGACAGGAAGGATCCGTCTGCGCCGGCGCCGCTGTCGAGGGTCGCCCCGAGCGCCTCGAGCTCGGCCGAGATCCGCTCGGCGCTTCGGCTCGCGGTCCCCTTGGCGGCAAGCCCGGCGGCCATGGTCGCGAGACCCGCCTTGCCGCCCGGATCGGTCGAGGCGCCGCCCTTCACCACCAGGGTCATGGTCGCGAGCGGCACCTGGCCGCTGCGCGCGGTGACGACGGAGAGGCCGGTGGAAAGCTTCGTCGCCGAAATGACCGGCGGAGTCGCCCGAACCGCCGGCCCCGGCGCCGGCGGTGCCTCGCGTTCGCCCTCGCCGGCGAGCGCGTTGGGCGGCCGTATCGCGGGCGGGGCCGATTTGAAGCGCGGCATCGGCGCCGGGTTGGTCCAGGAATCCGCCTGGCCCGCCGGCCGGGCGCTTTCGTTCAGGTAGCGCAGGTCCACTCGCGAGGCCGGGGTGAGATAGGTCCTGGCCACGCGCTGAACGTCGGCCGCGGTCACGCGCTGATAGGCCGCGATCGATTTGTCCCACTGGGCGGGGTCGCCCGAGCGCACCAGGATTTCGCCGAGCCCGGAGGCCCGGCCGCTGAACGTCTCGCGCTGGCGAAGCGCTTGGGCGAGAAGTTCGTTCTTCGCCTCGGCCAGCTCCGCCGCGGTGACCGGCCGGCTTCGGACCCGCTCGATCTCGGCGGCGAGGGCGGCCTCGGCCTCCTCGACCGTCCGGCCGCCTGCGAGGATGACGGTCGGCGCGTAATAGCCTTCCTCCTCGAAGCTCGCGAGCTGGGCGCCCGCCTGGGTCGCGACCCTCTTGTCGCGGACCAGGCTCTTGTGGAGCCTCGAGCTTTCGCCGGTGGTGAGGATCCCGTCCAGCACCTCGATCGCGGCCGTGTCGCGATGGGTCATTCCCGGAATCCGCCAGACCGATCCGACCACCGGCAGGGGCACGTTGGGCGCATACATGGTCGCGGCCCGCGGCCGGGTCCGAGGCTTCTCGCGCACCGATATGGCGAGCGGCATCTTGCCGGCGCGGGCCGGGATCGGGCCGAGATATTGGTCGACCCAATTGTCGAGCTGCTTCTGCTCGAAATTGCCGGAGACGATCAGGGTCGCGGTGTCCGGCCCGTAATAGGCTTCGTGGAAGGCGCGGGCGTCGGCGACGGTGGCGGCGTCGAGCTGCTCGATGCTTCCGATCGTCGAGCGGCGGTGCGGCGAGACGTCCCAGGCATTGTCGGTGATCAGAAGCCGAAGCCGGCCGTAGGGCGGGGTCAATATGCCCTGGCGGAACTCCTCCTTGACGACGTTGCGTTCGGTCTCGAACACTTGCGGGTCGATGACCGGGCGGGCCATCCGCTCGGCATGGGTCCAGAGCATCGTCTCGAGATAGCGCGCCGGAACGCTCTCATAATAATTGGTTCGGTCGGACGATGTGCTCGCGTTGCGGCTGCCCCCGACATCCTCGACCAGCCGGTTGATCATATTGTAGGGCATGTTGCGGGTCTTGCGCGACAATATGTGCTCGAACA
Source organism: Sphingomonadales bacterium (assembly GCA_038257735.1). Taxonomy (GTDB): domain Bacteria; phylum Pseudomonadota; class Alphaproteobacteria; order Sphingomonadales; family Sphingomonadaceae; genus Allosphingosinicella. The sequence continues at coordinate 23,509 of JBBSIZ010000044.1, forward strand.
GATGGGCGAATCCGGACCGGCCTTCCGGATCGTGCTTTGAGCCGACCTCGTACCAGACCGAGACCGAGACGTTGGCCGTCGACGTGTCGCGCATCGAGATGATTCGAAGCCCGTTGGCGAGCCGGCGCTCCTTATACTGGAGCGGCGGCAGCTCGATCCGGCTCGCGGCCGGTGCCGACGACCGGGCCGGCGACTGAGCCGACGATTGGGCCGACGATTGGGCCGACGATTGGGCCGACGATTGGGCCGACGATTGGGCCGA
>JBBSIZ010000045.1:0-22965 GCA_038257735.1 Sphingomonadales bacterium
GGAGTTCGGGGACCGAACCTACCGGGCGCCGACGGGGGGAGCAATGGTCTTCTCCTGCTCGCTTCTCCACGAAGCCACCCCGGTGACCCGGGGCACTCGCTATGCCTTCCTCCCCTTCCTCTACGACGACGAAGCCGCCCGCCTGCGGGAGGAGAACAACCCGCATCTGGGCGATGGGGTGGGGGAGTATAAAGCGGGTTGACCGTCATTCCGGCGACGGCCGGAATCCATGAATGCCGCCACTGGAGATTATCTGCTCGGGTCCGTGTTCATGGATCCCGGATCAAGTCCGGGATGACGGTTCCGGACTGCCCCTAACTTACCCCTCGCGGCTCTGATTGTGCTTGCCGCCGGGATCGGTGATCCCGTCCAGGGCGACGCCGGCGGCTTCGCTCTGCTCGGAGCGGCTGATGTCGCCGAGCGAGACGATCCCGACCAGGGTCTCCCGATCGCGGCTGAGCACCGGCATTCGCCGGACCTGGGCCTCGCCCATCTTGATCGCGACCGCCTCGACCTCCTCGTCCTCGAAGCAGTAGAGGACGTCGCCGGACATGATTTCGCCGACCGGCGTGTCGGGCCCGCGCCCCTCCGCGACCGCCCGAACCGCGATGTCGCGGTCGGTGACCAGGCCGACGAGCTTGTCGTCCTTGCCGACCGGCATGATCCCGGAATCCGCGCGGAGCATGAACTGCGCGGCCTCCCGGATCGGCTGGTCGGGGGTGACGATCTCGATATCCCGGGTCATGCATTCGGCGATCTTCATGGCGGCTCTCCTTTTCGGGGTTCGAGCCTATGAACCGGCGGGAGGGTGCCGCCGTTCCCGGCCGCCGGCCGCGTCCGGCGCGGCCCGGTCACGCTTCGGCTACTCTTTCCCCCCGGGGACGATGTCGATCTCGAACAATTTCGCCCAATTCTTGCCGGTGACGAACAGGCGGTCGCCTTTCTTGTCATAGGCGATCCCGTTGAGGACCGCGTCCGGATCGCCATTGGCGTTTTCCACCGCGAGCCGTGACAGGTCGATCCAGCCCTTCACCGCTCCGCTCTTCGGGTCGATCCGGGCGATCCGGCGGCCCATCCAGATGTTCGCGAAAATCTCGCCCTTCACATATTCGAGCTCGTTCAGCCTCTCGACCGGCTGGCCCTTGAAGGTGACGGCGATCTGCTTCGTCTCCTTCATGGTCGCGGGGTCGAAGAAGCGAAGCCGGCTGGTGCCGTCGCTCATGATGATGCTCTTGCCGTCCTGTGTCAGGCCCCACCCTTCGCCCGAATAGCGGAACTCGCCCTTCGGCTCGAGATCGGCGCGGTTCCAGCGGAAGCCGACGCCGTCCTGCCAGGTCAGGCTGAGCAGATCGGGGCCCCAGTTGACCAGGCCCTCGCCGAAATATTGCGGCGGGATCGAGACCGAGCGGAGAACCTCGCCGTCCTCCAGGCGCACCTCGCGGATCGTCGACTGGCGGTTCAGCCCGGTGCTCTCGTAGAGCTTGCCGTCGAGATAGACGAGGCCCTGGGTGAAGGCGGCGGGATCGTGCGGATATTCCTTGACGACCCGGTAGGAGTCGACCGGCGGTTCGGCCGTCGCCGATGCGCCGCACGAGGCCAGAGCGAAGAGGAGCAGAGCGAGGGGGGGGGGCATCATGGCGCGTTCATGGTGAGGAGGTCGTAGGAAGCGACCACCTCGTCCTTCTGGTTGAACACATAGACCGCCCACCGCACCTCGCCAATCTCCTCGTTGCGGACGCTCTTCGATTTGACCGTCAGCTCGACCCTCATCGAATCGCCTGGGTAGAGCGGGGTCTGGAAGCGAAGGCCCTCGAGGCCGGTATTGGCGAGCACCGGCCCCGGATCGGGATCGACGAACAGCCCGGCAGCGAAGCTCAGGATCAGATAGCCGTGGGCGACCCGGCCGTCGAAGATCGGGTTCGCCTTCGCCGCCTCCTCGTCCATATGGGCGTAGAAATTGTCGCCGGTGAAGGCCGCGAAATGCTCGATATCTTCGAGGCTGACGGTGCGGCTCGCGGTCTTGAGCGTGTAACCGATCTCCAGCTCACCGATCCGCTTTCGGAAGGGGTGCCGGTCCCCCTCCGGCTTGGGCGCGCCGGGGAGCCATTGCCTGACGATGCCGGACAGCATTGCCGGCGAGCCCTGAAGGGCCGTGCGCTGCATATAGTGGGCGACCCCGCGCATCCCGCCCATCTCCTCGCCGCCGCCGGCGCGGCCGGGGCCGCCATGGACGAGGACGGGGAGGGGGGAGCCGTGGCCGGTAGATTCCTTCGCGCTGGTCCGGTCGAGTATCACCATCCGGCCGTGATATGCGCCGGCTTCGAGCACGAACTCCTCCGCGACCCGCGGGTCGAAGGTGAAGAGCGACAGAGCCAGGCTGCCCATGCCCCGGTTGGCGAGGGCGACGGCATCGCCGAGGTCGCGATAGGGCATGATCGTGGAAACCGGACCGAAGGCCTCGACGTCGTGGACGGCAGCCGAACCCCAGGGGTCGTCGGAGCGAAGCAGGATCGGCGAGATGAAGGCGCCCTTGCCCTCGACCGGGGAGCGCTCCGGATCGCCGAAGACGATTCGGGCCGATTTGGCCAGCTCCGCCACCGCCTCGCGCACCGAGCTCAGCTGCGAGCGGCTGGCGAGGGCGCCCATGGTGATGCCCTCCTCGCGCGGATTGCCGATCCTGGCCTTGCCGAGCCGCTCGATAAGGGCCGTCTGGACGGCGTCGAGATGCTCGGCCGGCGCAATGGCGCGGCGGATGGCCGTGCATTTCTGCCCTGCCTTGACCGTCATCTCGCGCGCCACTTCCTTGATGAAGAGGTCGAATTCGGGGGTTCCCGGCGCCGCGTCCGGGCCGAGGACCGAGGCGTTGAGGCTGTCGCGCTCGGCGATGAAGCGGACGCTTTCGCGGGCGATCACGGGATGGGTCTGGAGCTTCATCGCGGTCCGGGCCGAGCCGGTGAAGCTGACCACGTCCTGAAGCGTGAGATGGTCGAACAGGTCGCCGACCCCGCCCATGATCAACTGCAGGGCGCCGGGCGGCAGGATGTCCGCCTCGATCATGATCCGGAACGCCGCCTCGGCGAGATAGCCCGTGGAGGAGGCCGGTTTGACGATGGCGGGCACCCCGGCGAGCAAAGTGGGCCCGAGCTTCTCGAGCATGCCCCAGACCGGGAAGTTGAAGGCATTGATGTGGACCGCGGCGCCCTGGAGCGAGGTGTAGACATGCTGGCCGACGAAGCTGCCGCCCTTCGACAGAGGCTCGGTCTGCCCGTCGATCAGAATCCGGCCGTCGGGAAGCTCGCGGCGCCCCTTGGAGGAGAAGGAGAAGAGGGTGCCGGCGCCGCCCTCGATGTCGATCCAGCCGTCGGTGCGAGTGGCTCCGGTCTCGAAGCTGAGCTCGTACAGCTCTTCCTTGCGCGCCATGATCGCGTTGGCGAGCGCCTTGAGCATATGGGCTCGCTCGTGGAAGGTGAGGCGGCGAAGCGCCGGCCCGCCGACCTTGCGGGCGTGGTCGAGCATGGCGGCGAAGTCGAGGCCGCCGCTGCCCGTCTCGGCGACCACCTCGCCGGTCACGGCGCTCTCGACGGGAGCGAGGCCGCCTTCGGCGCCATACCATCGGTCCTGGGCGTAATTGAGAAGCTTAAGCGTTTTCATCTGTTCGTCCCTTAGCCCGTCATTGCGAGCGTAGCGAAGCAATCCAGTCCAGCGTGTGGAGTGGGCGTCGACGCTGGATTGCCGCGTCGCTTCGCTCCTCGCAATGACGGGCGTCACTTCCCGGTGAAATTCGGCTTCCTTTTCTCCATGAACGCCGCGACGCCTTCGCGATAGTCGTCGCCGAAGCCAAGCTCGCGCATCGAGTCGCGCTGGAGATCGAGCTCCTCGTCCAGGCTGTGGCCCCAGCTTTCGCGGATCATCTTCTTGATTCGCGCCAGCCCCTTGGTCGGAGCCTCGGCGAAGCGGGCGGCGAGGGCGTCGACTTCCTCGTCGAGCGTCTCGTCGTCGACGGCCTTCCAGATCAGGCCCCATTCGGCGGCTTTCTCAGCCGGAAGCGGCTCGGCGGTGAGGGCGAGGCCGAGCGCGCGGGCCTGGCCGACCAGCCGGGGAAGCACCCAGGTTCCGCCGCTGTCCGGGATGAGGCCGATCGAGGCGAAGGATTGTATGAACTTCGCCGATTTGCCGGCGATGACGATGTCGCAGGCCAGAGCGATATTGGCCCCGGCGCCCGCGGCGACTCCGTTGACCCGGGCTATAACGGGGAAGGGGAGGCCGGTCAGTGTGCGGATCAGGGGGTTGTAGCGCTTCTCGACCGACTCGCCGAGGTCGACCGACCGGCCCGGCGCCACGGCCCGGTCGTTGAGGTCCTGCCCGGCGCAGAAGCCCCGGCCGGCGCCGGTCAGGATCAGCACCCGGGCGCCTTCCAGCTTCGAGAGCGCGTCCGCCACTTCCTCGTGCATCTCGACGGTGAAGCTGTTGAGCCGCTCGGGCCGGTCGAGGACCAGCCTGGCGATGCCGTCTCGGTTCGCGAATTGGATGGTGCGGTAGGTCATGGCGGAGGCTTAGCCTTGGCGCGGGGAGGGCGGAAGTGGCGGGGCCTACAAAATCCCTTTCCCGTTTTTCACGGGAGAGGGCGAGATGTGCGGGGAATTGTGTTCATCCTGCGATAAGGTGGGTTTGATATAATGTCACGAGCGGCTATCTCCGCGGCGACGGAGGATTCTCGGCTTTGCCACTTTTGGGTTCGATCTCGAAATTATGAGCCGTTTCCTGACCCTGATCATGATCTTCGTGCTCGTGCTGGCCCACGGCTCGTCCGTGGCGGCCGCCATTTGCCGCCACCAGGACGGGGTGGAACATGTCGCCGCTCTTCAGAGCGAGGACGCCGGCATCTCGGCGGCCGCTTATAGCGAGGAGGCCGCCGGCAAGTCCGCCTCCAGGAAAAGCGTTCCGGCGGATTCCGGGTCGGTCTCTTCACCTTCCGACATGCTCCCGACGCCCGGCTTGCTCGCGCCCTTCCGAGCTCACGAACCGGCGGAGCGAAGCCCGGCGGACGTCCCGGTGCTGGTCGGAGGCTCGGTGCGGCCCTTGCTTGAGCCGCCATCGGCCTGAGCCGGCGTGCCGACCGGCACGCCCCGGCCGCACCTTCGGGTGCGGCTCAAACCCGCTCAGCCGCGCGTCCTCGACGCGCAGATCGAATGCCCACGAGGCTATCGAGAATTGGAAATATTCAAATGCTCCGCTCAATCCTTCTCGCCGGCGCCGCCATGGCGCTGCTTCCCGATTCTGCTTTCGCCCAGGATATCCCCGCCGAAGCGCCCCCTGAAGCCGTTCCCGCCGAGCCGGCTACGGCGGCGGCCGACGGGCCGCATGCCGACCACACCCAGGACATCATCATCACCGGCTTCGCCCGAAACCGGGAGGACGTGCTTTCGGGCACTTCCGTCGTCTCGGGCGCGGAGCTGGCCCGCGAGCTTCGCCCGACGATCGGCGAAACCCTCGCCCGCCAGCCGGGAGTGTCGGCGACCTCGTTCGGCCCCAATGCCTCGCGGCCGGTGCTTCGCGGTTTCCAGGGGGAAAGGGTGCGGGTTCTGACCGACGGAATCGGCAGCCTCGACGCCTCGAACACCAGCGTCGACCACGCCGTCGCGATCAATCCCCTCACAGCCGACCGGATCGAAGTTCTTCGCGGCCCCTCGGTGCTTCTCTTCGGCTCGGCGGCGATCGGGGGGGTGGTCAACGTCATCGACTCGCGAATCCCTCGCCGGGTGCCTGACGAGGGCGCGCATTTCGCGGGGATCCTCACTTACGGGTCCGCCTCGGACGAAAGGTCGGCCAACGCGACGATCGACGTTCCGGTCGGCGCGAAATGGGTGATCCACGCGGACGGCAATTACAGCAAATCGGACGATCTGAGGATCGGCGGCTTCGTCCTTTCCCGCGAGCTTCGGGCCGAGGCGGCGGCGAGCGGCGATCCGGAGGTTCAGGCCCTTGCGGGCCTTCGGGGGCGTCTTCCCAATACGGCGGCCCAGACTTCGGACTTCGCGCTGGGCGTGGCCTATGTCGACGGCGGCAGTAATTTCGGTTTCTCGGTCAACCGCTATGACAGCCTCTACGGAGTCCCGGTCCGATTCTCGCTCGATCCGGGGGTGGAGGCGGAGGCGCCGCGGATCGACGTGCGCCAGAACCGGGCCGACGCCCGCGCCGAGTTCGACGCGGGCGACGGCTTCGTAGATTCGATACGCTTCCGCGCCGGCTATTCCGATTATCGCCACGACGAGCTGGAGGAGACGGGCGAGATCGGCACCACCTTCCTGACCAAGGGCGTGGAAGGGCGGCTGGAGGTGATCCAGTCGAAGCGCGGCGCCTGGGGCGGGGGCTTCGGAGTTCAATATTTCCGACGCCATCTCGACGTGATCGGCGAAGAGAAGTTCCTGCCGGAGAGCCGGACCTCGCAAATCGGGCTGTTCACGCTTCAGAATTACGAAGCGGGCCCGCTTCGAGCGGAGGCCGGCGCCCGCTATGAGCGGCAGACGGTAAGCGCGGAGGCGGACCTCGACCTGGGCAATCCCGCGCTCGAGCGCAGCTTCGACGCCTTTTCCGGCTCGCTCGGCGCGAGCTATAAGCTCGCCAGGGGGATCCGCTTCGGACTGAACGGCTCGCACACGCAGCGCGCGCCCTCGGCCGAGGAGCTGTTCGCCAACGGCCCCCATGTCGGCACCCAGAGTTTCGAGATCGGCGACCCCGGCCTCGGCAAGGAGAAGAGCTGGGGCCTCGAAGCGACGTTCAACGCCGAGGGCGACGGCTACAGCCTGTCGGCGTCCGTCTTTCGAAGCTGGTTCGACGATTATATATTCGAGCGACGGACTGGAGCCACGGAGGACGACCTGCCGGTGTTCCGGATCAGCCAGGCCGATGCCCGTTATTCGGGGGTCGAGCTGGAAGCTTCCCTGCGGCTGGCGCGGACAGGCGGGGTGACGATCGTCGCCGACACGGTCGCGGATTATGTGCGGGCGACGATCAAGGGCGCGGGTCCGGCGCCGCGAATTCCGCCGTTCAGGCTGATGGGCGGGATCGAAGCCCAGGCGGAACGCGTCCAGGGCCGGATCGAGGTGGAGTGGACGTCCGCGCAGGACCGGCTTGCCGAGTTCGAGACCCGGACCCGCGGCTTCACCCTCGTCAACGCCTCGCTCCAGTTCAAGCCGCTCAGAAACAACCGGAATACGAGCGTCACCTTGGCCGCGAACAACATCTTCGACGTCGACGCGCGGCGCCATGCCAGCTTTCTGAAGGACGTGGCGCCGCTCGCGGGACGGGACATCAGGGTTACGGCGCGGCTGAACTTTTGATCTCGTCATTGCGAGGAGCGAAGCGACGCGGCAATCCAACCGGGGCGTTTGCAACGAACTCCGGCTGGATTGCTTCGCTTCGCTCGCAATGACGAGGAATTCCGTCGCAAACGTGGAACGGCTCGCCGAAACGGCTTGCTTGTAAAGGTGGCGGAAAGACTCGATCCCCTATGGTGATTCCACTGTGGGGTAAGGGTTTAGGAGGGGCCAGTGACGGTGACGCGCCACCAGATTATCGAAGAATCGAGCCGGATCGCGCGAGGCGCCGCGATTGCCGGCATCGCCGCGATCGGCCTGGCCACCGCGGCGCTCGCCCAGGCGCAGCCGCGCGGCAGCGCCGCGTCCGCGGCATCGTCGACGGCGGCTTCGTTCCCCGGCGCCGTCCGGGGTCACTCCGCGCACGCGCCGGGCGTGCCGGCGGCGACGTCTCGGGAAGCGGCCGCTCGGCGTATCCTCGAAGGCCAGGTGCGAGCGCTCGGCCAGGCGTTCAACGGCGACATCGGAATCGCGGTGCGCGACGTCCAGAGCGGCTGGACTACCAGCTATGACGGCGACACTTTTTTCCCGCAGCAGAGCGTCAGCAAATTCTGGGTGGCCCTCGCGGCGCTCGACAAGGCCGATCGGGGCGAGTTGAGCCTCGGCGCGCCGGTTACCGTTCGCCGCGACGACATGACCGTATTCCACCAGCCGATCTCCGCCCAGCTCGGCGCGAGCGGCTACAACACGACCCTCGACACGCTCATATACCGGGCGATCACTCAGAGCGACAATACTTGCAACGACTTCGTGATGTGGAAAGCGGGCGGGCCGGGCGCGGTCCGCGATTTCATGAAGGCGCGCGGGATCGAAGGCATCCGCTTCGGGCCGGGCGAGCGGCTGCTTCAGAGCCGGATCGCGGGCATGGAGTGGAAGCAGAGCTACGCTTATGATGGCGGCTTCTACAAAGCCCGGGCCGCGGTTCCCGCCTCGCAGCGCAGGGCCGCGTTCGAGCGCTATATCAAGGACCCTATGGACGGAGCCACCCCCAACGGTATCGTCGAGGCTCTGGCGCGGCTCAAGCAAGGCGAGCTTGTGTCGCCGGCGTCCACCCGGAAAATGCTTTCCATGATGGGCGATACCCGGACGGGCCCGCAACGTCTGAAGGGCGGCCTCTCGTCCGGATGGAAGCTCGCCCACAAGACCGGCACCGGCCAGGTGCTCGGCGGCGAGCAGGCTGGCTATAACGACATCGGAATCGTCACCGGCCCGGACGGGCGCTCCTACGCGGTGGCGGTGATGATCCGCCGTACCTCCGCGCCGCTCGCCCAACGGATGGCGGCGATGCAGAACACGGTTCGCGCGGTAATCAGCTTCGACCAGAATATGACCAGCTACGGAATGGCGCGCTACGGCTCCGGCTCGGACCAGGGCAGCCGCTGATTTTGCTCCCCATCGCTTCGCGGCAGGGAGGATTTTATGCGTCGTAATCCACTTCCAGGCCTTCGCCTTTCGGGACCGACTGGCAGGTCAGGACGTAGCCCGCCGCCACTTCCTCGTCGGTGAGGCCGTAGCGGGCCGCCATCTCGACCTCGCCCGACACCACCCGCGCCCGGCACGTCGCGCACACGCCCGCCTTGCAGGCGAAGGGGGCGGCGAGGCCGGCGAGGCGGGCACTGTCGAGGATGTTGCCGGCCTCGGCGTCGAACGGGACCCGGCGCTTGCGGCCGTCGAGGGTGACAAGCATGGTCGCGCCCTGCGCCTCCCGGGACAGGGCGTCGAGCTGGGCCTGGAGCGCCTCGGGCGGGCGATCGGCGGTGAAGCGCTCGAGATGGATCCTGTCGGACGGAATGCCGCGTTCGAGAAGCGCGCCTTCCGCGGCATCCATCATCGGGCCGGGGCCGCAGATGAAGAAGGCGGCGATGTCGGCCGGGTCGATGAGATGCTCGAGCACCTCGCCGCATTTGCCTCGGTCCAGCATTCCGTTGAACAGGTCGATATCCTCGGCCTCCTCGGCGAGGAAATGGTGGATTTCGAGACGGCCCATGTGCCGGTTCTTGAGTCGCGCCAAAGCGTCGAGGAAGATGACCGACTGGCTGTCTCGATTGCCGTAGAAGAGGGTGAAGCGGCTCCCCGGCTCCTCGATCAAAGCGGTCCTGAGGAGCGACATGATCGGGGTGATTCCGGAGCCGCCGGCGAAAGCTGCGTAATGATTGGAGGCCGCCGGATCGAAATCCCAGGTGAAACTGCCGTGCGGCTCCATCACGTCGAGCCGGTCGCCCGCGCGCAGAGTGTCGTTCGCCCAGTTGGAGAAGAGGCCGCCGGGAATCCGCTTGACGGTCACCTTGAGCTCGCCCTCGCTCGGAGCGACGCACAGCGAATAATTGCGGCGCACCTCCTCGCCGCCGAGCTCGGCCCTTAGGGTCAGGTGCTGCCCCGGCCTGAACCGGAGGGCTTCGCGAAGCTCGGGCGGCACCTCGAAGCGGATCGATTTGGCCTCGGCCGTCTCCTCGACGATCTCGGCGATTGCGAGGCTGTGGAAGTTGACGCTCATCCGCTCGCGCTTAGTGGCATTTGAACAGGTCGAAGGGTTCGGCGCAGGCCAGGCAGCGCCACAGGGACTTGCACGGGGTCGAGCCGAAGCGGCTGATCTCCTCCGTGTCCGCCGAGCCGCATTGCGGGCATTCCACCGCCGATTTCGTCGGCGGGGCGATGCCGTAGGCGTGGAGCTTGCGGCGGCCCTCGGGCGTGATCCAGTCGGTCGTCCAGGCGGGCGAGAGGATCGTCTCGATCCCGACGTCGCGATAGCCGGCGCTGTCGAGAGCGTCGCGAATGTCGCGCTCGATCACCTGCGCGGCGGGACAGCCGGTATAAGTGGGGGTGATGACGACCCGGTCCGGCTCGACGGATCGGACGATTCCGAGCTCGACAACGGAGATTACCGGGATTTCCGGGTCGGCGACTTCGGCCAGGACGGCCCAGATCGGTCCGGTTTCGTCGAGGCGGGCGGCGGCTACCATTTGGCGTCCGGATAGGTGCGAGGGAGGTATTGCATCGCCGCGAGCAGGTGGCCGAGATGCTCCGAATGATGTCCGCGGCGGCCGCCAAGGATCGGGCGCTGATCGGGCGGGGGCTGGAGAGTGGCTTCGGCGAGGGTCGAGGCCACCTGCGATTCGTACTCGCCCCGAAAAGCGGCGAGGTCGGCGCCGATTCCGCGCTTCGCCATGAAGGCGGCGAGATCGTCCATCTCGAACAGCTCCGGGACGAAGCGCCAGCTCCAGGCAAGGCCGTCCTCGATCCGGCGCCGGCTCTCCTCGGTCCCGTCGCCGAGGCGGATCACCCATTCCGCGGCCAGCTCCCGATGGTAGGTGACCTCCTTCACGGCCTTTTCAGCCACTCCGGCGATCAGCGCGTCCGTCGAGCCGACCAGCGCGCGGAAGAGCAGCTCCTGCCAGGTCGAGAAAAGGAATTGCCGAGCCATCGTCCGGGCGAAGTCGCCGTTCGGCTGCTCGACCAGCCAGCAACTGCGATAGTCGAGCACGTCGCGTCGGAAGGCGAGGGCGTCGCCGTCGCGGCCCTTGCCCTCCACCTTGCCGGCACGATCGAGGAAATGGGTAGCCTGGCCGATCAGGTCGAGCGCCATGTTGGCGAGGCTGAGATCGACCTCGACCGACGGCGCGTGGCCGCACCATTCGCCGAGCCTCTGGCCGAGGATCAGGCTGTCGTCGCCCAGGCGGAGGAGATATTCGAAAAGGGCTGGGCCTTCCTCCAGCGCGGGGGTGTCGAAGGCGCCCGTTCCGGTGGCGCCGGAGGGAAGGTCGATGGGTGGGAGGGAGGCCATCAGATGTGCGTAATGCCTTCGGGGATGTCATAGAAGGTCGGGTGGCGGTAGACCTTGTCGGCGGCCGGATCGAACATGGCTTCGTCCTGGTCCGGGTCGGAAGCGACGATCGAGGCCGACGGGACGACCCACAGGCTGATCCCCTCCATCCGGCGCGTATAGGTGTCGCGGGCGTGGCGGAGCGCGATTTCCGGATCCGGCGCGTGGACCGAGCCGACGTGGCGGTGCGACATTCCTCCCTTCGAGCGGACGAAGACTTCCCAGAGCGGCCAGTCTTTCATGGATGGGTCATGCCGCTTCCTGCTTCCGGCTGTGCTTCTCCGCATAAGCGGTGGCGGCCTCGCGGACCCAGGCGCCGTCTTCCCAGGCCTGGCGCCTTGCAGTCATGCGCTCCTTCGCGACCGGGCCCTCACCGCGGACGACGGCGTAGAATTCCTCCCAGTCGACCTCGCCGAAATCGTAACGGCCCGTCTCGTCGTTCCACTTCAGGTCCGGATCGGGGACCGTCAGTCCGATCGCCTCCGCCTGCGGGACCGTGATGTCGACGAACTTCTGGCGAAGATCGTCATTGGTGTCGCGCTTGATCCGCCAGCGCATCGACTGGGCGGTGTTGGGGCTGTCGGCGTCGGGCGGCCCGAACATCATCAGCGACGGCCACCACCAGCGGTTGAGCGCGTCCTGCATCATCCGCCGCTGGTCCCCGGTTCCGGCCATCATCGCCATGCAGATCTCATAGCCCTGGCGCTGGTGGAAGCTCTCCTCCTTGCAGACCCGGACCATGGCCCTCGCATAGGGGCCGTAGGAGGTGCGCTGGAGCGGCACCTGGTTCATGATCGCGGCGCCGTCGACCAGCCAGCCGATCGCCCCGATATCGGCCCAGGTCAGGGTCGGATAGTTGAAGATGGTGCTGTATTTGGCCTTGCCCGAATGAAGCGCCTCGATCATCTCGCGGCGGCTGGTGCCCAGCGTCTCGGCGGCGGAATAGAGATAGAGGCCATGGCCGGCTTCGTCCTGCACCTTGGCGAGCAGGATCGCCTTGCGGCGCAGCGACGGCGCCCGGCCGATCCAATTGCCTTCGGGAAGCATCCCGACGATCTCGCTATGGGCGTGCTGCGAAATCTGGCGGGTGAGGGTGCGCCGATAGGCCTCGGGCATCCAGTCCTTGGGCTCGATGAACTCATCGGCGGCGACCCGCGCCTCGAAGGCGGCGAGCTTCTCCGAATCCTCCATGGAAGCGAGGTTCTTCGACTTGCCGAGCTCGGTCGTGTACATGCATTTTCTCCTGGCGCGGGCCCTAGCAGGAAGCGCCTTTTGCGGCAATGAACGCGCGAGGAGCATTTCCGTCGCCCCGGCGAAGGCTGGGGCCCCGTGGGGTGAAGGGAGCGGCGCTTTGCACCCGCCGGGGTCCCGGCCTTCGCTGGGACGACGTGCTGGTCAAGCCCGCTCGATCACCAGCGCTATGCCTTGCCCCACCCCGATGCACATGGCGCACAGGGCGTAGCGGCCGCCTCGGCGATGGAGCTCCTCCGTCGCGGTCATGGCCAGCCGGGCGCCCGACATGCCGAGCGGGTGGCCAAGCGCGATGGCGCCGCCATTGGGGTTTACGTGCGGGGCGTCGTCGGGGAGCCCGAGCTCGCGAAGGACGGGAAGGGCCTGGGCGGCGAAGGCCTCGTTAATCTCGATGACGTCCATTTCGCCGATGGTGAGGCCGAGGCGCGCGAGCAGCTTTTGAGACGCGGGAGCCGGGCCGATGCCCATGATCCGCGGCTCGACGCCGGCGACGGCTCCGCCCAGGATCCGGGCGCGGGGAACGAGTCCGTTGCGCCTGGCGGCTTCCTCGCACGCCACGATCATCGCCGCGGCGCCGTCGTTCACGCCCGACGCATTGCCGGCGGTGACCGTGCCGTCCCTGCGGACGAAGGGCTTCAGCTTGGCAAGCGCCTCGAGGCTGGTCTTGCGGGGATGCTCGTCTCGATCGACGACAACGGAATCGCCCTTCCGCTGCGGGATCGAGACCGGCACGATCTCGGCCGCCAGCCGTCCGTTCTCCTGAGCGGCGGCCGCCTTGTCCTGGCTGCGCACCGCGAAGTTATCCTGGTCCTCGCGGCTGATATTCCATTCGTCGGCGACGTTCTCGGCCGTCGACGGCATCGTGTCGTCGCCATAAGCCTCCTTCATCTTCGGATTGACGAAGCGCCAGCCGATGGTGGTGTCGTACATCTCGGCGTTGCGGTCGAAGGCGGAGGTCGCCTTGGCCATGACGAAGGGTGCCCGGCTCATGCTCTCAGAGCCGCCGGCGATCACCATGTCGGCCTCCGAGCCTCGGATGATCCGCGCCGCCATGGCGACGGCGTCCATGCCCGAACCGCACAGGCGATTGAGGGTGACTCCGCCCGATTGGTGCGGGAGGCCGGCGAGGAGGCCCGCCATTCGGGCGAGGTTGCGATTGTCCTCCCCGGCCTGGTTTGCGCAGCCGAGGATGACATCGTCCAGCGCCTCCCAGTCGACATCCGGGTTGCGCTCGACGAGCGCCCGGATCGGAATTGCGGCGAGATCGTCGGCGCGGACCTGGGCGAGGCTGCCGCCGTAACGGCCGATCGGGGTTCGCACTGCATCGCAGATGAAGGCTTCGGTCATTCGTGTCATCCTGAACTCGTTTCAGCATCCAGTACTGAGACGGTCGCGATGCTCGAAACCGGACGCTGAAACAAGTTCGGGGTAACGGCGAGGGCTACAAATAAGTAGCAAGCCTCATCCACTGGACAAGCTTCTCGTCGAAAGACCGGGTGTAAGCGGGACTGCTCGACGGCAGCGCGATGAGCGTGAGATCGGGCCTTTCCGCCAACCGGGCCGCTCCGACAGAAGCCGATTTGCCGCCGTTGAAGCCAACCGCGCGCAGCTCCGGCAATCGGGCGGCGAGATCTGCGAGGTCGTTGGCTTCATGATCGCGTATCGCGCCGTCGAGGCTGCCGCGTCGGGTCGCCGCGCCGACCGTGTCCCAAAGGCCGATCCCGGCTTCGAGCAGGGCACGGAGCCGGGCCTCGTAGGGGAGCGACACCAGGTCCGCGCCGACCACGGCCCCGATCAGCCTCCAGAAATGGTTGCGCGGGTTGGCGTAATATTGAGCGCGGGCGAGCGATTCCTCCCCGGGCAGGCTGCCGAGCACGAGTATCCGGGTCCGGCCGTCGACCACCGGCGGAAAGGAGCGCTTGACCTCGTCCATCGGCCGCTTCTCGGAAATTGGGGGCGGCGCCGCAACCTTCCCGGGCTTCAGCCATCGTCCGGCGTGGAAGGGACCTCTTTGGTGCGGGATGTTGAACGAAGGTCGCCGTCGCCAAGGCCCACCCGGCGCAGCCAGCGCGCCTCGATGAGCTTGATGACGTCGTAGCCGCCGATCGACAGCATAGCGGCGGTGAAGGCCGAGCCGCTTTTGCTGAGGCCGAAAAGCTCGGTCGCCGCCGTCGCCGCTATGACCAGCAGGGGCGTGATGAGCAGGCGCCGGATCCACCATTCCCCGTTCGGACGGCGGTTGGCCTCGAGCTCGCGGCCGTAGGATGCTGCGGTGCCGGCCGCCAAAGCGGCTCCAATAATAAGATAGGTCGCTCCGGCGGCCACGAATTCCGTCCACGTCATCGGATGCGCTCCTCATCCCGCTCGATGAAGGCGATAATGCGGTTGGGGGTGGCCTGGCGCGGCTGCCGCCCGTCGCGTAGGTTCATCACGAAATTGGAATCGCCGCCGGCATTTCCGCCGAGCCGGGACGGAGCGGATTTAAAGCGGCGAAGATAGTGCTCGATGCGATCGAGAATCATTGGGGAACTCCGTATCTGTCGAATTCCTATTCTCGCATGAAAGATCCTACTTGTCTAGGACAATTCCTGCCTCTAGAAAGGGCCTATGAACCGCAACGACCCTCGCGACACGCTAGAGCGCCTTCTCAAGGAACGGGGGGAGGATTTTGCCGGACTGTCCCGCCTGATCGGCAAGAATCCCGCCTACATCCAGCAGTTCATCAAGCGCGGTACGCCGCGCAAGCTGGACGAGGACGATCGCCGCACCATCGCCCGCTTCCTTGGGGTCAGCGAAGCCTTGCTCGGCGCGCCCCCCGGACGGGAGAGGGACGATTCGGCGGGGGGAATGATCAAGGTGCCCCGCCTCGACGTAGGGGCCTCCGCCGGCCATGGCGCGATCAGCGACGGTGAAGCCGCCGTCTCGCACATCGCTTTCGACCCGGCCTGGTTGCGCCAATTGTGCAAGGGCGGCACCGACAAACTGTCCTTCATTCGGGTGCAGGGCGATTCGATGAGCCCGACCCTGGCCGACGGCGACGACATCCTGGTCGACGGTTCGGACGAAGCCGACCGCCTTCGCGACGGAATCTATGTCCTGCGCCGCGATGACACACTGATGGTCAAGCGTCTCGCCATCAATCCGTTCGCGGCTCGGGCGACTATCACCAGCGACAATCCTACCTATCCGGAATGGAAGGAAATCGATCTTTCAACGCTCACCATCATCGGAAGGGTCGTTTGGGCGGGGCGGCGGCTGAGCTAGGCGCAGACTCGGTCGAGGGCCGAAAAGGGCCGGCCCGTTCCGCCGGAAGTTGACCTTCCAGGGGTGCTCCCGCATTCGGGAAACTCGATTCCCACACCGCCGATTGGCCCAATGCGATGGCTATGAACTACAGCTACAACGACGCCCCCGATCGCCACGCAAGGCTGATGCAGGCCCATCGAATGGCGATGGAGCTGCTGTCCTCCGCCGAGGAACGGCGCCTCTTCAGGGCGGGCGTGACGGAGATTGAGCTGAGCAGGGAGCTTCAGGCGCTCGGCCAGGAAATGTTCGGCACGTTCAAGCACTGGCACAAGCGGATCGTGAGGGCTGGGCCGAACACCCTCTCGACCTTCGGCGACACCCCGCCAGACCTTCGGATCGAAGCCGACGACATGGTGTTCGTCGACCTTGGGCCGATGTTCGAATCCTGGGAGGCGGACGTCGGCCGGACCTATGTGATCGGGGACGATCCCGGCAGGATCAGGCTTCGGGACTCGATCGAGGCCGCTTGGTATGCCGGCCGCGACTATTTCAGGAAGAATCGCGAGTCGGTCACCGGCGCCGACATGTACGAGCTCGCGGTCGAAGCGGCCCGAGCGAACGGCTACAGCTACGCGAACTGGCACGCCGGCCATCTCATCGGGAACTTCCCGCATGAGATCGTCCAGGGTGAGCTCCGCGAGAATTACTTTCACCCCGGCAATCGCCTGCCCTTGTCCGGGCACGACCGCGACGGAAATCCGCGGAGCTGGATCTACGAGGTGCATTTCATCGACCGGGAGCGGGGCTATGGCGGCTTTTTCGAGCAATGGCTGGAGCTGGACGATGCCCGCCCCGCCCCGCCGCGCTGAACTCGCTCGGCGGAGAGGGTCGGGCGCCCGGTCGGGCGCCGGCGTTCGCGAGTGGTTGCCTGCGGGCAAGCGGCCCGGACGCCGAACACCAGGGCCTGGCGCGGGGCTCTCAAGGCCTGCGGGATCAAGGATTTCCGCCGGCACGACCTGAGGCACACCTGGGCGACGTGGCTCCGGCGGAATGACGTGCCCCCGTGGGTGCTTCAGGAGCTGGGAGGCTGGAAGAGCGAATCGATGGAGCGCCGTTACGCGCAAATGTCGGTGAAGCACCTTCGGCCTTTCGCCGATCGTCTGATATTCCGGTCACAGAGGCTAAGCCCTTGGAAAGCCAGCGACCGGCAGGTCGCAAATGTGGTCACAATGGGTGCCGTCCGAGGCTCCAACTGCTAGTGAGCGACTAGCGTAAATGTTTGAAAGAAGGTGGTGGACGCACCAGGGCTCGAACCTGGGACCCGCTGATTAAGAGTCCTGTGCGGATCCAATGTTTTCAATGGTCATTCCGACATTTTGCCCTTCATTCACGCTGTTGCAGATCAACGGCTTAGTCGATTTGTCGGAATGCAAAAGACGCCTTCGGAGCCAGCGCACGGCGATCACCTTGCACTGCTGCAGCATTCAGCTCGCCCACTACCCGCCAGCCCGGGATCGAGGTGTCGCCACTGCGCGCAGACACTCGCGCGCCACGCCGTTCGTGAGCTTCGCAAAACTCCAGGTGTAGGCGCTTCTTTCGGGTCGCTCGCCAGCGGGCTTGGCCCGCATTTCAGGCGAAATAGTCGAACCGCGGCGCGTCGCGATCGCGATTATGCCATTCGCCCTCGCCCTGCGACCGGCCGAACGCCGCCATGGTCTGCACCATTCGGGCGACGACCAGCTCGTCGATTGAAGGAACGCCCGCGAGGGGCAGGGCAGGGGCGACTTCGCCGCCGCCCGTCGCGGCCGGCAGGCCCGGCATTTCCCGCCGGTTCGGACCTGGGCCGCCTGAATCGTCTTCCGCCGCGGCCGTTCGCGCTGTTCGTTCCGCGAAGTAATCGAACGGGTTCACCCCGGCCGGCACACCGAGCGAAAGCCCGGCGGAGCCAACCGACAGACGATTTTCGCCGAGGCCGGCACGAAGCGCCGAAGTCAGCTCCGATTGCGGGTCCGTGTCCTCCGGCAGTTCGGCGGAGCGAAGATCTGGAAGCGTCAGTCGCTCGGACACGCCGTCACGGGAACGTTCGAAGAAAGCGTTTCCAGGCGCCTGTGCCGAGCCGGCGGCGATGCCGGCGCCGCGGCCCGGCTTGTACGCCAAAGCGGCGTCGCCCAGCGAGCGAACCGTGCCGTCGTTGAGGGTGAAGCTGCCGGTCGCCAGCAGGATGTTGTCGCCGAGCTTCGCCTTTTGCTGGGTCGCGGTGACGGCAAGGTCGATCGAAGCGATGTTCAGCTCCTGGAAGGTCTTGAGCTCGCCGGCATCGGTGAAGCCGTTGCGGTTGGAATCGACCCAGACCTTGAGCTCGCCGAAGCGAAGATCGGTGGGGTCGAGCTTGCGGTCGCGGTTCGAGTCGAGCGCCGCCAGGGCGTCGAGGTCGCTTCGAGCCCCCGGCTTTTCGGCGAGGAAGCTGAGCTCGGCCGCGCCGGTGATGAGACCGTCATTGTCACGGTCGATGACGAGGAAGCCGTCGCCCTTGCCGATCCAGCCGGTATCGTCGCGGTTGCCGTCGCCGTCCATGTCGAAGCTGGCTTTGGACTTGCCGCGCGCCACCATCTCGATGCCGTCGCCGTCGAGGTCGAGGATGATCGGTGCCAGCATTCCGATTGTCTTGCCCTTGAAGCTGAGCAAGGCGGAGGGGCCGATCCGGCCGGAGCCCGGATCAAGTTCGCCTTTGGCTTTGGTGAGCGCAACGAAGAGCTGCCCGCCCTGCGCCATGATTTGATATTTCTTGCTCCTCCCGTCGAAGGACTGGCGGGCGAGATCGATCGGGGCGGTCGCGCCGGCCGCGCTCGAAAAGTAGGCCAAAGCGGCGTCCGAGAACATGCCCTGGGTGCCGTCGGCGCGGGCGAGCCGGCCGGGATTGACGGCCACCGCGCTGCCGGGGGTGACGGTCGCGTTGGTCGGGGTCACGGAAAGCGAGAGGCTTGCGATGCTCGAGGCGGCAAGAGTGGTGATCTCGGCCGTGGCCGCGACCCCGTCGCCGTTGCGGTCCTGCCAGGGCCTGAACTGGCCGAACATGGCGTCGGACGCGGACAGCTTGCCGTCTCCGTCGGTGTCGAAGCGGGCGCTGCTGTCGCCGGCGCTGAGCAGTTCGTTGCCGTCGCCGTCGAGATCGAGGATGATCGGAAAGACGACTGACACCGGGGGGTCGTCGGCGCCGATTCCGCCGGTCGGCATGTCACTGAGATTATCGCCCGTCACCTGATCGTCCCCTTACATTCGTTGTTTATCAATTCGGATCGTCGAAAATCAGCGCTCCCGCCCCGCTTCGTCCATCGCCTGCGAAATCGGCGAAAGCAGATATTGGATGATCCTGCGCTCGCCCGTCTTCACCTCAGCCTGGACGGCCATGCCCGGCCCGATCGGCTGGCGGCGCCCGCGAATCGCGATGTAGTTCCGGTCAAGCCGGATCCTGGTCGCATAAATGAGGCCCATTTTCTCATCCTGGATGGCATCCCGGCTGATCGTTTCGACCACACCTTCGATCAGGCCGTAGTCGGTGAAGGGAAAAGCCTCGAGCTTGACCCGCACCGCCTGTCCCTCGCGGATGAAGCCGATATCCTTGTTGAGGATTTGGGCTTCGACGGCGACATCGCTTCCCGAAGGCACGATCGTCATCAGCGGCTCGGCCGGCTGAACGACCCCTCCGACCGTGTGGACCGCCAGCTGCTGGACGACTCCGTCGACGGGCGAGCGCAATTGCTGAAGCGAGCGGCGCCGCTCGGACTTACGAAGCTCCTCGCCGCGAAGGCTCGATTCGTCTTCCGCCGTCGCCATCTCGCTGCTCGCGGTCTTGGTCAGGGTCTGGCGCAGGCGGGCGACCTGAGCGTCGATATTGCCGATCGCGGCCCGAGCCTTGGCGGCGACGCTCTGCTGAACCTCGATATTCTGAATGTGCTCGACCCGGAGCTGCTCATATTCGAGTACCTTGAGTTTGGGGTAGTGGCCGCGCGCGCTGAGCTGCCTGCGGGCGTCGAGCTGCTGGTCGATGAGCGGAAGAGTCTGCTTCAATTTCTCTATTTCGGCGAGCGAACCGGTGAGCTCGGCATTGCGCTCGGTCCGGCTCTGGCCGAGGGCGGCGCGCTCGGCCTCATATTCGGCGACCGCGCTCGAGATGACGATCTTCTGGGTCTCCGCCACCTGCGCGGGAGTTCCCGGTGGGGCGACGAAGCGCGCCGGGCGGCCCGCCAGATGGGCGAGCAGGGCGTCGTTGCGGGCACGGGCGATGCGCGCGGAGAGCAGGCCGCGGGTCGCCTGCGCCTCGTCCGCACCGGACACAGTATTGTCCAGCTCAATCAGCAACTGGCCCTTCCTGACACTCTCGCCGTTGCGGACGTGGATCGTGCGAACCACTCCGATCTCCATAGGCTGAATGACCTTGACGTTGGCGACCGGCAGCGTCTTGCCGCTGGCGACCGCGACCACGTCGACCTTGCCGAGGAACGACCAGAGCAAGGCGATGGCGAAAAGGCTGCACAAGGTCAGCATCAGCAGGCGCAGGCCCGGGCTTGGCGGCTTCTCCATGATCTCGAGCGCGGCGGGCAGGAATTCATGCTCCTCGACCGGCTTTCGGTTCCGGTCGGCGTGATTTTGGTTGCGCCAGGCCTCTCGCAGCACTGCGAAGTGCCGGGACAGGTTGGGAAAGCGCTCGGCGATGGCGCTCATGCGGCGACCCCCATCTGTCGCCGGTAGAGATCGGCATAGCGGCCGCCGCTCGTCAGCAGGCTTTCATGCGTGCCCTGCTCGGTGATTGCCCCCGCCTCCACGGTGATTATGCGATGGCATTGCCGGACGGCCGAGAGCCGGTGGGCGATGATGATGACGGTGCGTCCCTGGGAGATCATCCTCAGATTCTTCTGGATGATCTCCTCGCTTTCGGCGTCGAGCGCCGAGGTCGCCTCGTCGAGGATCAGGATTCGGGGGTCGCCGATGAGCGCCCGGGCGATGGCGAGGCGCTGGCGCTGTCCGCCCGAAAGGTTGGCGCCGCGCTCGTCGATGATCGTGTCGTAGCCGTGCGAGAGCTCGAGCACGAATTCGTGCGCGCCGGCAAGCTGGGCGGCGGCGAGCACCGCCTCCATCGGCCTCGTCGGGTCCGCGAGCGAGATATTCTCGCGCACCGAGCGGTTGAACAGGATGTTTTCCTGCAGAACTACCCCGAGCTGGCGCCTCAGCCAGGCCGGATCCACCAGAGCGAGGTCGACGCCGTCGATCAGCACTCTGCCCTGCTCGGGCACGTAAAGCCGCTGGACCAGCTTGGTCAGGGTCGACTTACCCGAGCCCGACGGACCGACGATGCCCAGTATCTCGCCTCCGGATATGGTTAGGCTGACCCCGCGCAGCGCCTCCGGCGAGTCGGGGCGATAGCGGAAGCGCACCTTGTCGAATTCGACATTGCCCTTGATCGCGGGAAGGCTGGCGCGGTTGGGATTATGCTCCGGCTCGGCCGGGGCGTTGAGGACGTCGCCGAGCCGGTCGACCGAGATCCGGACCTGCTGGAAATCCTGCCAGAGCTGGGAAAGGCGAAGGATCGGCGCCGCGACCCTTCCAGCCAGCATGTTGAAGGCGACCAGCGAGCCGACGCTGAGATCGCCGGCGATCACGGCCTTGGCTCCGAAATAGAGAATGGCGACCGTGGTCAGCTTTGAGACGATCTGAATGAGGTGGTTGCCCCAGTTCGCAAGCTTGGTGACGGCGAAGCCCGTTTGCGTGTAGGCGGCGAACTGCTTTTCCCAGCGCTCGCGCATCTGGGGCTCGACCGCCATCGCCTTGAGCGTTCCGACGCCGGTCACGGTTTCGACCAGAAAAGCCTGGTTCTCGGCGCCGCGCCGGAACTTCTCGTCCAGCCGGGCACGAAGCGGTGGGGTGATGAAGATCGAGATTGCGGCGTAGATCGGGATCGATCCCAGCACGATCAGAGTCAGCACCGGGCTGTAGAGGTACATCACCGCGAAGAAGACGATGGTGAAGAACAGGTCGATCACCACCGTGACCGCGTTCGAGGTCAGGAACTCGCGGATGCTCTCGAGCTCGCGCACCCTGGCGATGCTGTCGCCGACGCGGCGCGCCTCGAAATAGGAAAGCGGCAGGTTGAGCAGGTGCCGGAACATGCGGGCGCTGAGCTCAGCGTCCACCCGATTGGTGCTGTGGGCGAACAGCCAGTTGCGAAGGCCCGACAGCGCCGTTTCCCAGATGAGCACCACCGCCAGCCCGAAGGCCAGCACGTCGAGAGTGGTAAGAGACTGGTGCACCAGCACCTTGTCGATCACGAGCTGGAAGAAGATCGGCGAGACCAGCCCCATTAGCTGCATGAAGAAAGAGGCGATCAGCACGTCCCGGAGCGGACGACGATATTTGACCAGCGCCGGGATGAACCAGCTGATATCGAACGGCCGGGAGGATCCCGCCATCTTCTCGCGCGACGTCATCAGCAGGAGCCGGCCGGCGAAACGCTCGCGAAGCTCCTGCGCCGTCCAGACTTCGGGCCGCTCACGGTCGCCGAACTGGACGAGCGCCCGCGGCTGCGCGGTGTCGTCCTCCAGCTTAAGGATCACGGCCGAGTCGCCGTCGTTCAGCTCGGCGATCGCCGGCAAAGGCATTTTGTGAAGCTCGCCCGCTTCGCAGCGGCGCACCCGGCCGACCAGCCCCAGCTGCTTGGCGATGCGCGACAGGTCCTCGAGCGTGTAGGGCGTGTCGCCCTTTCCCCGCTCGTGCGCAATCTGGCGCGGGTCCGCCGGCATGCCGAGGAACCTGGCAAGCAGCACGAAGCAGGCCAAAGCCGGATCGGCCTTATATTCGATCGGATTGTCCACCGCCCCACCTTCAGGCCACCTGACCGTCCTGGCTCCAGCCCAGGAGCGACGGTCGAGCAACATCCCCAACCCTCTGTTATACTTACAAAAGGGAATTAGCGAGGGTGTTTCGTAGCAAGGCGCGCTATGCCGGCATCGCGGCGGGTACGATCGCCGGGAACTGGCGGGGCAACGGCTGGGACATCGAGCGGGCGCGAATGCTCAACGCGGCGGCCGGGGACGCGGCCGAGGCGGCAACGGGGACGGGCACCGGCCTCCTCGCCGCTCCGGTGGCGATAACGGCGGTCGAGGCGGCGGGCGAGGATAAGATCGTCTTCGGCGCCGGAATCGAGCTCGGCGACCTCCGCATCACCCGCTCGGGCGGCGCCAATGGCGCGGACCTGCTGATCCAGGTAATGGCGCTCAA
>JBBSIZ010000046.1:0-22186 GCA_038257735.1 Sphingomonadales bacterium
CCCCGGTGCTTCGCAACGAAGGCAAACCTCATATCGAGTCCCTCGCGAAGTAGGCCGCCGCTTTTTTTAGGATGTCGCGCTCAGCCTTCATCCTGGCAAGCTCGCGGCGAAGCCGCTCAATCTCCTGCTGCTCGGGCTTCATCACGCCGTGGCCGGGAAAGGCCGACCCCGGATCCGCCTCGTGATCCCGAACCCATTTGCGCAGCACGTTTACATGCAGATCCAGATCGCGCGCCGCCTGTGCCATCGACACCCCGCGCTCACGGACCAGCTTCACCGCCTCGAGCTTGAACTCCCGGCTGAACTTCCGTCGTCCCATCGATACCCTCCGATCCCATAAAACACCTTATCTCGGTGTCCACGAAACCGGCAGCAGCTCAATCCCTTCCGTGGTGTCGTAATCGCGGACCGCGAATACAAGAGCACCTGTGCGCCGGTTCAAAATCCCCGGCAATCGGAAATTCGTCCAAAACCGAGGCATCTCAACGGCTTGGCATCGGTCAAGCGAGTTCGAGCATGGTGGCCTCCAGCGGTTGATGGCGACCTACGGCGACGCCCTGTCGTCGAGCATGTTCATGACCCCGAGGGCTCAACCCCTTATGCACTCGAAGGAGGATGGAATGCGACCCGAACTTAGGAGGGAGATTGCGCGCTCGCACGGGTTCGGCCGTCGGGAACCTTGGGCCTACGACGAAGAATTTCCCGGCGGCGACTGGGGTCCACAAGGCGCGTCGGGCGGGGAATCCCGCCGTGCTCGCATATTCGGGCCGGGAGAGCTGCGCCTGGCCTTGCTCCAGCTCCTCGCCGACGAGCCGAGGCACGGTTATGAGCTCATCAAGACGATCGAGGGGATGACCGGGGGAGCATATTCGCCCAGTGCGGGGTCGGTCTATCCGACCTTGCAATTGCTCGTCGACGAGGGCGCGATCACCGAGCGGCAGGATGACGAGGGCACCCGCAAGACCTATGCCGTCGCCGCGCGGGGAAAAAGCGAGCTGGCGGACCGGGAGGCCGAGGCACGCGCTCTCATGGATCGCCTGGCCGACCTCGCCGAAAACCGGCGGCCCGCATCGACGCTGCAGGTTCACCGCGCGATGCAGAATCTTCGCAACGCCGTGCGGGTACAGAGGCATCGGGGCACACTGGAAGGAGAGGCGCTGAACGCTGTCATCGACGTAATCGACGAGGCCGCACGCCGTATCGGACGAATGTGACCGGCAATTCCAAGCTCCAGCGGGCATATTCGATCGGCGGCTAAACCGGTCAGGCCCGGGTGCGAGCTTGAGCCCGAAGGAAGGCGCGGTCGCCGTAGACCGCGCTCGCCCCCAGCTCCTCCTCGATGACGAGCAGCCGGTTATATTTGGCAGTGCGATCCGAGCGGGAAAGCGAGCCGGTCTTGATCTGGCCGGTGTTGAGCCCGACTGCCAGATCGGCGATCGTGGTGTCCTCCGTCTCGCCCGACCGATGCGAGATCACGGCCGTATAGCCCGCCTTGTGGGCCCGCTCGACCGTGTCGACGGCTTCGGTGAGAGTTCCGATCTGATTGACCTTGACGAGGATGGAGTTGGCGATCCCGTTGGCGATCCCCTCCTCGAGCAGCCGCACGTTCGTACAGAAGTTATCGTCGCCGGTTAGCTGGCAGCGGCCGCCGATCGTCTCGGTTATCATCTTCCAGCCTTCGACATCGTTCTCGGCCATCGGATCCTCGATGGAGATGATCGGATAGTCCCGCACCAGGTCGACGAGATATTGCACATGCTCCTCGACGGAGCGCACCAGCCCCTCGCCTCGATAATGGTAGGCGCCGTCCTCCCAGAATTCAGACGAGGCCGGGTCGAGAAGGATAGCGACGTCGGCCCCCGGCCGATAGCCGGCCTTTTCGATGGCCGTGACGACGAAGTCGAGCGCTTCCCTGGCATTCGAGAAATTCGGAGCGAAACCGCCCTCGTCGCCCACGTTCGTCTGCTGCCCGGCATCGGTCAGAAGGCGCCTGAGGGTGTGAAATATCTCGGCCCCGATCTGAACCGCATGCCTGAAG
The DNA here is from genome assembly GCA_038257735.1 of Sphingomonadales bacterium. Lineage (GTDB taxonomy): Bacteria > Pseudomonadota > Alphaproteobacteria > Sphingomonadales > Sphingomonadaceae > Allosphingosinicella. The sequence goes on from JBBSIZ010000046.1 coordinate 2,039, forward strand.
CTCTCCGCCGCCACCGGCATGATCATGAACTCCTGGAAGTCCAGCGGATTGTCGGCATGAGCGCCGCCATTCACTATGTTCATCCCCGGCGCCGGAAGAATGTGGGCGTTGAATCCGCCGAGATAGCGGTAGAGTGGATGGCCTGCGCTCTGCGCTGCGGCCCTCGCGGCGGCCAGCGAGGCGGCGAGGATTGCGTTGGCGCCGAGCCTCGACTTGTTGGGCGTGCCGTCCAGCTCGATCATCGCCCGATCGAGATCCCTTTGATCGAAAACGCTTCGCCCGATCAGACAGTCCCGAATTTCTCCGTTCACCCCTCCGACGGCTTTGAGGACTCCCCGGCCGAGATAACGCTCTCCTCCGTCGCGCAGCTCGACCGCCTCGCGTTCGCCGGTCGAGGCTCCCGACGGCACGGTGGCCGTGCCGACGCTCCCGTCGGCGAGCCGAACGTCGGCCTGCACCGTCGGATTGCCTCGGCTGTCCAGGACCTCACGGCCGCGAACGTTCGTGATCTGCATGTCGGTTTCCTCCTTGGGGACGGCCCCCTCCTTGCGGGGAGAAGCGGGATTTGCAACCCGCCACAGCCGCTTCGGCGCCGCCGGGCGGTTCCGGATATCCCGTTCGACCGAAGCTTCGCGGCCGGCCGTCTCCTATTTTTCTTCGAAAGCCGCCATCTGTCCGGCAAGCGCCCGCTGGAACGCGGGACGGGACTCGCAGAGCGAAAGATAATCCGCCAGGCCCGCCTCGGCGACCAGCTCGGTATGACGCAGGATTCTCAGCACCGTCGCCATCATCAGGTCGCCGGCGGTGAATCGGGCGCCGTCGATATAGGGTCCGTCGCCGAGCGCGGCCGCAAGTTCGGCAAGACGCTTCCTTGCCGCCGCCTCGGCGTCCGGCCGGTGAAGCTTCGCCCATTCCTGCTCCGCATGGAACAGGTCGATCCCCGCCAAATTCTGGATCGACGGCTCGACCGAATTGAGCGCGGCGAACATCCATTCCACCGCGCGCGCCCGAGCCGCCGGATCGCCGGGCAGAAGAGTCTCGCTTCGCTCGGCGATTCGGAGCACGATCGCGCCGGATTCGAACAGCCTCAGCCCATTCTCCTCATAGGCCGGCACCTGCCCGAACGGCTGCCAGGCGCGATATTCGGCTCCCTCCATCTCGCCGCCTTCGAGGAGCTTCACCTCGTAGCGATGCCCGGCTTCCTCGAGCGCCCAGCGCACGCGCAAGTCGCGAACGAGACCCTGCGCGAAGGGCGGTACCCATTTGAAAGCGGTGACGGTGATCATGGCGTACCTTTCGAGAACGGCGCTGAGAGCGCACCCTAATCGGGTCGGGCATCTTTCGCCAATCGGTGAGAAACGCAACTTTTTGGTTGCCTATATCCGTCGCTCGGAATAGTTACGCAACCAGGAGGTTGCCTGTCATGACCGATCGTATCGAAAAGAGCATTGCCATCGCCGCGCCCGTCGAACGGGTGTGGCGGGCGCTGACGGACCATGAGGAGTTCGGAACCTGGTTCCGGGTCAAGCTGGACGGGCCGTTCGTCCCGGGCGAAGTATCGCTCGGGCGAATCACCCATCCCGGCTACGAACATTTGAAGTGGGAGGCGCGGGTGGTGGCGATGGAGGCGCCGCATTTGTTTGCCTTCACCTGGCATCCCTATGCGGTCGATCCCGACAGGGATTATTCGGCCGACCCGCAGACCCGGGTCGAGTTCCGGCTGGAGCCGGACGGTGGAGGCACGAACCTCACCGTCGTCGAAAGCGGGTTCGATTCCATTCCCGCGGAGCGCCGAGACGAAGCGCTGAGGATGAACACCGGCGGTTGGGAAGCGCAGGTGAAGAACGTCAAGGCCCATGCCGAGCGCTGAAGCGGCGGCGCCGCTCTTCGCGGCGCTCGCCGACCCGACCCGGCTGGCGCTTTTGAAGCGGCTCGCGGACGGAGGCGCGAGGCCGATCGTCGCACTCGCATCCGGGAGCGCCCTCACCCGCCAGGCCGTCAGCAAACATCTCGCCGTACTCAGCGGCGTCGGCCTCGTCGCCCGCCGCCGCAAGGGCCGCGAGACGCTCTACGCGCTCCGGCCGGAACGGCTCGCGGAGGCTCGAGCCTGGCTGGACGAGGTCGAGGCTCAGTGGGAGGACGCGCTCGGCCGGCTCAAGGCGCATGTGGAGAATCCGTAATCTCCCCGGCAACGATCAGGGGAGGAATTATGCGCTCTCGGCTTCGCTTCCTTCGCCGGATGCGCCCTTGCCTTGCGCTTCCCACGCCCTTCTCAAATCCTTGCGGATCGACGGGCCGGCCAGGTGTGCGTCGACCGATTCGTGGCGCTCGCCTTTCAGGACCGCCACGATATCCGGAAGATTGTCGCATTCGCCCGAGCTTGCGAGCTCGAAGGCGCGTTCGACGGTGGTTCGGCGGGGAGGTGTTGTCTGCAAGGCTGGCCTTTCGGGGCTGCAAGCGGGAACTCGGGTCTCCGTGTCACTCGACGCTTGCGGGAACGTGGTCAGGTGAGGCGACCTATATAGGGGTTAGGCCGAACGAATGCGAGGGCATGGCGCCGCCTTACTCGCAAAGGCGCTTCCAGGCGATCTCCATCACCGTCCCGGCCTCGATCGCAAGCGGCTGCTGCCAGGCCGCCGTATAATCCTCATGCTGGGCGATCTTGCCGTCAAAATCATATTTGCGGGCCGCGGTTGGGGTGATGGTCCGGCCCGGGCAGTCCACCCTCAGTCGATAGGCGTCGAGGCTCGGCGCCGTCTCGCCGGGGTTGGAGAGGCGGAACCAGCCTTCGCGCCTCTCGGCGGTCATGACCACCGAGGTGATGTCGATGGCGATGCGCTGGCCGGTGCCGGCGGCGCCGAGATCGACCCAGCGCAAGGCCTGGGGCGAAGCCGCTCCGGGCTCGAGCCCCGGAGCCCCGCTTTGCCCGGGCAAACCCGAAATCGGCACCGGAGCAGCGGAAGCGGAGGCCGCCGCCGTCGCGCCGCAGGCGTCGAGAGTGGCCTTCACCTCCGGGCCGACCTCCGGATCCTGGACGAGGCCCGCGACATAGGCAAGGTCGCGCGGGGTGAGCGGATTGCCCGATCTGGGGTCGAGCCGCCGGGCGAGGTCGGTGAGCTGACGAAGCTGCCACACGCTGAGATTCTTGGTAAGCCGTTTGCCGACGCAGCTGCTCTGGGCGGCGGTGATCCCGTAGCGGGGAAGCTGAGGCGCGATCAGACTGTTCTTCGACTTCCAATAATCCGCCGCATAGCCCGCGCAGCCGCCCAATAAGCTAAGGATCGGCAGGCAGAGGGGCAGCAGGGCTAAACCGGATCTACGCACTTCATGCCCTCTCGCTGACAATTTCGAGGCGCGATAGCCCAAGCGGAGCGGCCGGTGAAGCCCGCGCTCACGCCCGGCGCCCGGGCGGGCGGCGAGCGTCCCGGGCATGATCGCGGGCGTAGACGTCCCGCTGAAGCACCACTCCGCGGGCGGGATCGGGCAAGGCGGTCAGATAGGTGATGTAGACCGGCACCGGCTCGGGCAGGTCGACCTGTTGTTCGGGGGCGGGGCCGGACGGGCGGGGGGCGGAGCCGCCGAACAGGAAGCGGGCGAGGCGAGGCGCGTCCTCGAGCCGGACGCAGCCCGAGCTGACACGACGATCGGCGCGGGCGAAGAGGCTCTTGTCCGGGAAATCGTGGAGATAAATTCCAAGGCTGTTGGGAAGCATGAACTTCATCGCCCCCATGACATTGGCGCCGCCGGGCCGCTGGCGCATCCGAAGGCTGGCCTTGCCGCTCGCCACCGCCTTCCAGTTCACCTGCGACGCCTGGATCGGGCGCGGCCGGTCGCCCCAGTCGGACAGCAATTCCATATTCTCGCGGCGAAGGATGCCTGGCCCGGATTTCAGCACCCGCTTCGCCCGTTCGCGCGCGAGATCGGGCGGGACGTTCCACCAGGGGTTGAGAGTCACATAGCGTATGTAGCCGGCCATATTCGGGGTCTGCATGCTGCGCTTGCCGACGATGACCCGCATCGGCCCTTCGACCTTGCCGCCGTCGATCATCCACAAGCGGGCAGAGCCGGCGTCGACGATGACGTGGCGTCCCGGCAGCGCCGGAATGAGCCGGGCGCGGTCGAGATTGGCCCGTATCGCCTCCTCCTCGGCCGCGGAGAGACGGGGGCCGGCGGCGCGGCGGTGGGCATAGCCCCGGCTCAGCGCCGTGTAGAGCGGGTTCATTGCCGTCGCTTCGGCGAGGTGGCTACCGAGGTCGGGCGCCGCGGCGGCGGCTTCGAGCAGGGCGCGGGCCTCCGGACGCTCGGGAGCGAGTGCCTCGTCGACCCAGGTGACAGAGTTCTTGCCGCGGGCGGGGACTCGCAGGTCCCGGACGAAAGCGGCGTAGGCGCGCGAGAGGAGCAGGTCGGCCTGGGCCCGGGCGGCCGGCTCGCCCGATTTCGCGGCCTCGAGGGCGGCGGCGAGATCCGCGGCACCGTAGCGGGCGGGATCGAGCCCGTGGTCGCCGGCGCGGGCGATCTCGCCGGCGAGCCGAAGCGCCTCCGGCCTGGGGCCGCGCCGGTCCACCCAGAGCGGCCGGGCTCCGCGCTCGCGGTAGAAAGCGGCGATCTCGGCGGAGACGCGCACGGGTTGGAGCGGGGCCGATACCTTGACCGCCTGGATGACGGGCTCGACCCGCGCGGGCGCCTGCTCGCAGGCGGCGAGCGGAAGGAGGAGCGCACAGGCGAGGAGCGCACAGGCGAGGAGCGATCGCGAAGGCATCGGCCAGATCGATAGCATGGCTGCGACCGGGCGCTAAGTCCCCGAATCCACAGGGTTCCGCATTGGGACGTCTTTATACCTCCCCGCGGCGATGCCGTGGGGAGGATTTACTTCCCGGCCAGGCTCGTCCCCGTCCCACTCGCGCCGAGCAGCTTAAGGGCCACCTGGAACTCCCTGGCGGCGCCGCGCTCGTTATTGGCGCGGCACAGGGCCTCGCCGGTGTGCAGGCGACGCTGGGCTTTCTGGGCGGCCTTGGGCTCGGCATTTGGGAGGGCGCTGCGGATCTGGCGGGGCATCGCTTCGCAGCGCGAGTCGGCGGCGGAGGCGGGGGCTCCGGAGAGAGCCAGCGCCCCGGCGAGTGCGAGGCCGGCGAGAGCGACGATGGTGTTACGCATGTTCCGGGTTCCTTCCTTAATCGTGGAATCCGGATAGGCGCGCTGGAATTATTCTATAATCCGCTATAATGTCGATGGGGCATGAAGCAGGAATACATAATCGCGCGCAACCAGCTCGACGGAGTCGAGGCTTTCCTTCGGGTCGCCGAACGGCGCAGCTTCCGCGCCGCGGCCGCCGATCTCGGCGTTTCGCCCTCGGCGATCAGCCAGACGATCCGGGCGCTGGAGGGCCGTGTCGGAGTGCCTCTGCTGACCCGCACCACCCGGAGCGTCGGCCTGACCGAAGCGGGCGAGCGCTTTCTCGAGCATTCCTTGCCCGCCTTCGCCGGTCTCACCGCCGCCTTCGAGGCGGCTCGAAGCTTCGGAGAGCGGCCCGCCGGCCTTCTCCGGCTCAACGTGCCGAGGGCGGCCATCCCCTTCCTGATCGAGCCGGTGATGGAAGGCTTCACCGCCGCTTTTCCCGATGTCGAGGTCGAGATATGCGGCGAGGACGAATTGATCGACCTCGTCGAGCGCGGGTTCGACGCCGGCATAAGGATGGGCGACTATCTGGAAGCCGACATGATCGGGGTCCGGCTTACCCCGCCCTTCCGTCTCGTCGTCGCCGGCACGCCCGATTATTTCGCGAAGCATGGCCGGCCTTCCTTGCCCGCCGATCTGCGCCGTCACCGCTGCATCCGCTCGCGCGCGCCGAGCACCGGCGCGATCTACCGCTGGCATTTCGATGTCGCCGGCCAGCCGCTCGAAATGAGCGTGGAAGGGCCGCTGATCGTCAACGATCTCGATGTGGCCAAGGCGGCGGCGCTTCGCGGCGTCGGCCTCGCCTTTCTCGCCGAGCCGCTCGTCACGGAATATCTCGCCGCCGGCCGGCTGGAGCTCGCGCTCGAGGATCATGCCGCCTGGTCCCCCGGCGCCTATCTCTATTATCCCAGCCGCACCCAGATGCTTCCCAAGCTTCGCGCCTTCATCGACTTCATCCGAGAGCACCGGCCGCCGGAGCGTTTTCTCGATGTGCGGTGCGCCTGACGCTCAGGCCGTGAACCTGCGGTCCCTGCGCAGCTTCGCGATGAAGTCGGCGAGGTCGGCCTGGCGGAACGGCTTGGTCAGCCGGGGCAGGTCCGCGGGCAGGCCGTCCAGCTCGGCATAGCCGGAGACGATGAGGACGGGCAGGCCCGGCCGCTCGGCGGCGAGGAGAACGGTGCCTGCCGTGGCGCTCGGCACCGCTTCCGGCTCCCGGTGGACGGCGGCGGTCGCCGGCACGGAGTCCGAGACCGGCAGGCACAAGGCGGCGAACGTCCCCTCCCCCTGCCGACTGTCGGGAGTAAGCGCGCCGCCCAATCGCGCGGCGAGGCCGTGCACCATCGACAGGCCGAGGCCGGTGCCGCGGCCGACGCCCTTGGTCGAGAAGAACAGCTCGATCGCCCGGGCGAGAGTCCCTTCGTCCATGCCGATGCCGGTATCGGCCAGGGTCAGCAGGACGTAGCGTCCGGACGAGAGGCCGGCGATCCGGCCCGCGGCGAGGGTTTCGGTCGTCGCGAGTCTTGCCGGTGTCGGGACGGACGATCCGATAATCGATCGGGTCTCGCGCGATCTCCGAACGCTCGTCGTGGGTGGAATCGACCCGCTGGCGGTCGTCGGGGTGGATGAGCGCCATGAAGAAGCCGATCGGCGCCTCCTCGACCATTTCAACCCCCCAGATCCGGCAGAATTCGGCGGAGACGAGCATCCGCTCGCCATCGGGAATATATTCGAAAGTGCCGACTCCGCCCGCGGCCTGGGCGATGCGCAGGCGCTCCTCGCTTGCCCTTAGCGCCGCCGCGGTCCGTTCGGGCCCGTCGCCCTGGACTTCCGGCTGCGACACGGCCCCACGCCCTTCCTCGTGCCCGTCAAACGCCGATGGGAAGAGCGAGCGCTAACACCGAGTTCAATTGCTTCGCAAGCGCCCAGGACATAGTCCTCGCGAGAGCGGGACGGGGGAAAGGCTGATGCTGAAGCGCGGGACATTGGCGGCCTTCGCCGGGCCGGGCCTTCCGATCGGAGCGGTCGGCCTTCCGATGATCGTCTATCTGCCGCCTTATTATGCCGGCCATCTCGGGCTCGACCTCGCCGCCGTCGGCCTCGTCTTCTTCCTCGTCCGTGCCATCGACCTTCCGCTCGATCCATTGCTCGGCCACTGGATGGACCGGACGCGCAGCCGCTTCGGGCGCTACCGCCCTTGGTTGCTGGCCGGCGGTATAACCCTCGCCGCGGGAGTCTGGCTGGTGTTCATGGCCGAGCCCGGCCTCAGCCCCTTCGCCGCCTTTTCCTTCCTGATGCTTCTCTATCTCGGCTATTCGCTGACCGCGGTGTCGCAGCTCGGCTGGGGTTCGACCCTCTCCGACGATTATCATCAGCGCTCGCGGATCTTCTCCTGGTGGATGGCGGCGCAGGTGCTCGGGATGATCCTCGTACTTCTGCTTCCGCCGCTGGCCGGCGGGGGCGCGGCCGGCGGGATCCATGCGATGGGCTGGTTCGTGATCCTGACCGCGCCGCTGACCGCGATCCTGATGGCAGCAGCGGTGCCGGAGCGGGAGCGGGCCGGCGAACGGCCCCATGCCAGCTGGGCGGAGATCAGGGCGCTGGCGAAGAACCCGCTTCTCCTTCGACTCGTCGTTCTGGATATCCTGACCAGCATGGCGCCGGGAATCACCGGGGCGATGTTCCTCTTCTATTTCGAACATCGATTGGGCTTCGCTGCGCGCGAGGCGAGCCTGCTCCTGCTCGTCTATTTCGCCGCCGGCTTCACCGCCGCGCCGCTTTGGATCGCGCTCTCCCGGCGGATCGGAAAGCATCGGGCGCTGGCCGCGGCGGCGCTCGCTTACGCCACCTTCCAGCTCGGCCTGAGCCTGCTTCCGCCGTCGCTGGGCATGGCCGGAGCGATTCCGGCCATGGCGATCGTGGGACTGCCCTATATCGCCGCCCCTTCACTGCTCAGGGCGATGATGAACGACGCCGCCGACGTCGACCGGCTCGAAACCGGCCTCGACCGCAACGCAATCCTCCAGGCTCTGCTCACCAGCACCCAGAAGATCAGCTACGCCCTCCCGGTCGCGATCATCTATCCTATCCTGAGCCTGATCGGTTTCAACCCGAAGCCGGGCGACCCCAATAGCGAGGGCGCAATCCTCGGAATGACCCTTTTGTTCGTGGCGGCGCCGGTCGCATTGATGTGCGCGGCCGCCTGGGTCGCTTCGCGCTGGCCGCTCGACGAGGCCGCGCATTCGAGGGTGCGGGAGGCGCTGGCGGAGCGGGATTGAAATGTTCCTCTCCCGCTTTTCGCGGGAGAGGGGGGCCCCAAGCGGAAGGCTTCGGGGGGTGAGGGTCTTGCTGAGTCCGGCGTACAGAACTCACCTCCCACCGTTTCGCGGCGGGCGCCTCCTCTCCCGTAAGAACGGGAGAGGAATTACAAAGTCGAGTGAACCGTCGCCACCGCCTTAACCACCGCCGCGATCCGCGCGGCGGACTGGATCGTTTCGGCCTTGACCTGGTGCTGCTGAAGGACCCGCTCGTGGCTGTCGACGCACATGCCGCAGCCGTTCATCGCGCTGATTGCGAGGCTGAACAGCTCGAAATCCTCCTTCTCTATGCCAGGGGCTGCGATCGCGTTCATTCGAAGGCGGACGGGAAGAGTGCCGTATTCCGGGTTCGAGGCGAGGTGGACGAAGCGGTAATAGACATTGTTCATCGCCATCACCGCGGCGGCGGCGCGGGCGGCGTTGGCCGCTTCCTCGCTCAATTTGCCCTCTGCTTCCGCTTCGGCGGCGGCAACGATCGGGCGGTAGCCGGTGCCGTGGGCGCAAGCGAGCAGAAGCCCGTATTTGCGCTGGTCGCCGAGCGACTGGTCGTTGAGCATGGAGGAGATGTTGAGGCGGAGGTCCTTCGCATAATCGGGAAGGGTGTCGGCGAACTGCTTGAGAGACATGATTTGGCTTTCGGAGAGAATGGAGCGGTTGCGGCCCCTTCGTATGAAAAGGGGCGCGGGAACCGAAGCTCCCGCGCCCCCCGTCGCGAGGTCTGCTGCCTCAGCGGCCCCAGGGGGGCTCAGGCCGCCGGGCGCAGGACCTCCTCGCCTTCCTGCCAGTTGCAGGGGCAGAGCTCGTCCGTCTGCAGCGCGTCGAGGATGCGCAGGGTTTCCTGGGGATTGCGGCCGACATTGAGGCCGTTCACCGTGACGTGCTGGATGACGTTGTCTGGGTCGATGATGAAGGTGGCGCGGAAGGCGACTCCAGCGTCGGGAGCGACGATTCCAAGCGCTTCCGCGAGCTCCTTCTTATTGTCCGCGAGCCAGGGAAAGTCGCAGGCGGCGAGCCGCTCGTCCGCCTTGCGCCAGGCATGGTGGACGAAATCGCTGTCGGTCGAGGCGCCGATCAGAAGGGCGTCGCGGTCCGCGAAATCCTGGGCGAGTTCGCCATAGCCGATGATCTCGGTCGGGCAGACGAAGGTGAAATCCTTGGGCCAGTAGAAGAGGATTTTCCACTTGCCGTTGGTTTCGCCGAGATCGAGCGTCTCCCCGGCGGGAAGGGCGCTGCCCTGCTGGACGGGAACGGTAAAAGCTGGGATTTTATCGCCGACGGTGAGCATGACTGCTTCTATTCTCCTGAATTTCTCGATGCCTGAATTGCTCGATGGTTGCACGCTTGTGCAGTGCAGCATGTAGGAAGCTGGCATTGATCGTTCAAGGCATTTAGAACGATCAGATAGATCGGGAAAAGCGATGACAGTCTATCTCCCCACTCTCAAGCAGCTCCAATATCTGGTGGCGCTCCAGGACACCGGCCATTTCGGCAGGGCGGCGGAAAGCTGCTTCGTCACCCAATCCACCCTTTCGGCGAGCCTTCGCGAGCTCGAATCGCTGATCGGTGTGACCCTGGTCGAGCGCAACCGGCGGGTCGTCGGCTTCACTCCGCTCGGCGCCCGGGTCGCCGACAAGGCCCGGCGAGTGCTTCGCGAGGCCGAGGAGCTGGCCGACATGGCTCGGGCCGCCGGCCAGCCGCTGACCGGCGATCTCAGGATGGGAGTCATCCCAACCATCGCCCCTTTCCTGCTGCCGGCAATGCTTCCGCGGCTTCGCGCCGAATGGCCCAGGCTCAAGCTCTACCTGCGCGAGGAGACCAGCCAGGCGGCCTGCGAGGCGCTTCACCGGGGCCAGCTCGACTGCGTCCTGCTGGCTTTGCCTTACGCCTGCGGCGACGTCGCGTCGGTCGACCTGTTCGAGGACCCGCTGTTCGTCGCTTTCCCCCGCGGCGAGGCGCCCGGCGGCGCGGAGGTCGAGGCCGGGGCGATAGACGAGACCAGGCTGCTTCTTCTCGAGGACGGCCATTGCCTCAAGGACCATGCGCTCTCGGCCTGCAACCGGCCGGGCCTTCGCGCACATGCCGCGATGATGGGCACTTCGCTCCACACTCTCGTCCAGATGGTCGACAACGGCCTCGGGGTGACCTTCATCCCCTCGATGGCGATCGAGGCGGGGATACTCGGGGGCACACGGGTCGACGCGAAGCCGCTCCGCTCCGATCACGCCTCCCGCCGGATCGCCCTGATCTGGCGCCGATCAAGCCCGCGCGAGAGCGAGTTTCAGTTGCTCGCCGCGGCGCTGGGCCGGATCACCGGCGGGCTCAATCCAGGCCGAGAAGCCAGCGGTCCAGAGGCACCGCCTTTATCCTGACCCCGCCCAGATTGCGGTCGAGCCGGCTTCGGTGGCGCTTTATCCAGCCGAGGCAGGCGAATTCGCTGTCGAAAGTCTCGAAATCGTCGCGTGTCGGCCGGAACGTAGTTCCGTCCACCAGGAAGCGGGCGCCCCTTCGACAGCCGGGAGCACCGGCCCAATTGCGCTGAGGCGAGACGATTGCCGGCACCCAATAGGTCCGGGCGGGATCGAGGCCGTCGACTTCATGTCGGTGCATCGGGTCTCTTCTTCGCCGTCATTGCGAGCATAGCGAAGCAATCCAGCGGTTCAGGCGCCGGTGACTGGATTGCTTCGTCGCGTCGCTCCTCGCAATGACGGAGGTGGGCCGCATCACCGGGAGCCGGCCGGATCGGCGATTCCGACCGGCTCGACGCTGTCGGAATTCTGCGGAAGGTCGAAGCGGTCGGCGTTCATCACCTTGGTCCAGGCGGCGACGAACTCGCGCGCGAACTTCTCCTCGTGGCCCTTCTCGGCATAGATCTCGGCGACGGCGCGCAGCTGGCTGTTCGCACCGAAGATGAGATCGGTGCGGGTCGCCCGCCACTTCTCTTCCCGCTCATTCTCCCTGGAGGCGCCGCGGTCGTAGCCGATAAACTCCTCGTCGCCGCTCTCGTCGACCACCTGCCAGAAAGTATCGTTGTCGAGCAGGTTGACGAAAAAGTCGTTGGTCAGCCGGCCCTTGCGTGTCGTGAAGACGCCTTCCGGCCGGTCCTCGTGATTGGCGCCGAGCACTCGAAGGCCGCCCAGAAGCACCGTCATCTCCGGCACGGACAAGCCCAGCAGCGATGCCCGGTCGATAAGCATCTCCTCGGTCTTCACCGAATGGCTGGTCTTGAGATAGTTGCGGAAGCCGTCCGCGACCGGCTCCATCACCGCGAAGCTTTCGGAGTCGGTCCAATCCTGATCGGCGTCGCCGCGACCGCCGGTGAAGGAGATTTCGACATCGAAGCCGGCGTCCCTCGCCGCCTTCTCGACCGCGGCGGTTCCGGCCAGCACGATCGCGTCGGCCATCGAGAGGCCGCCGCGCAGATCGTCGATCCGGGCGAGGATCCGGCCCAGCTCCTCCGGCTCGTTCACGGCCCAGCCGCGCTGCGGCTCGAGCCGGATACGAGCGCCGTTGGCGCCGCCGCGATGATCGGACCGGCGATAGGTCGAGGCCGAGGCCCAGGCCGTCTTGACGAGCTGGCCGACGCTCAATCCGCAATCGAGGATCTTCGATTTGAAGGCGGCGACGTCCGCCTCGGAGGGGGCGCTGCCCGCCGGCACCGGATCCTGCCAGATCAGATCTTCCGCCGGGACTTCGGGGCCCAGGTAGCGGACCTTGGGCCCCATGTCGCGGTGGGTGAGCTTGAACCAGGCGCGCGCCCACGCATCCTTGAACGCCTCATGGTCGTTTCGGAACTTCTCGGAAATGGCTCGAAATTCGGGGTCCTCCCGAAGCGCCATGTCCGCGGTCGTCATCATCGTCGGAACCCGCTTCGACGGATCGTGCGCGGCCGGGGCCATATCCTCTTCGCGTTGATCGATCGGCTGCCACTGCCGGGCGCCCGCGGGCGATCGGACGAGCTCATATTCATAATCGAGAAGCAGCCGGAAATAATTTTCCGACCACTCGGTCGGCGTGTTCACCCACGATCCTTCGATCCCGCTGGTGATCGTATGCTCGCCATAGCCGCTTTCGTGGGCGCTCGCCCAGCCCAGGCCCTGGAGCGCGATGTCGGCCGCTTCGGGCGCGGAGTCGACCAGGCTCGGATCGCCGGCGCCGTGCGCCTTGCCGAAGGTGTGGCCGCCGGCGGTGAGCGCGACCGTCTCCTCGTGGTTCATCGCCATCCGCTCGAACGTGACCTTGATGTCGCGCGCCGACTGGAGCGGATCGGGGACTCCGCCCGGGCCTTCCGGATTGACGTAGATCAGGCCCATCTGGATCGCCGCGAGCGGATGCTCCAGCTCGAGCTGCTCCTCGGGCAGTATCCGGGTCTTGTTGTCCGGATCGCCGACGAACTGCTCCTCGGAGCCCCAATAGATGTCGCGCTCCGCCTCGAACACGTCGCGGCGACCGCCGCCGAAACCGAAGACCGGGCCGCCCATCGATTCGATCGCGACGTTGCCGGCGAGGATGAAGAGATCGGCCCAGCTGATATGCCTGCCATATTTGCGCTTGAGCGGCCAAAGCAGGCGCCGCGCCTTGTCGAGATTGCCGTTGTCGGGCCAGGAATTGAGCGGGGCGAAGCGCTGCTGGCCGCTATTGGCGCCGCCGCGCCCGTCGGCCGTGCGATAGGTTCCGGCGGCGTGCCACGCCATCCGGATGAACAGCGGCCCGTAATGGCCGTAATCGGCCGGCCACCAGGGCTGGCTCTCGGTCATCAGCGCCGTCAAATCCTCCTTGAGCGCCTGGTAATCGAGAGCCTCGAACGATTCGGCATAATCGAAGTCCGCGCCCATCGGATCGGGCGAAAGCCCGCTTTGGTTCAGAATATCGAGCGGAAGCGCCTCGGGCCACCAGTCGCGATTGGTCCGTCCGAGCAGCGAGCGCACCGTCGTCGGCCGCGCCACCGGGCATCCGCCCATCTCCCCAGTCTTCGCGTCCATATCCGGCCTCTCCGCAGTTTCGATTTGGTTTTGGTTTCGAACGAAACGCTAGGCGCTGAATGTGATCGACGGAAGCGAAGAATGTTGCTCAGGTTGAGCGTTAAAAGCGATCACGAGCGGTCGCCCGGCCGATTCGGACGAGTCGCGCAATCGATTGATCCGATACGGTTTTTTCCGACCAAGTGCTTGATAAGAAAAGGGACTTTCCTGAAAGTAAAATTTGCAAAACAGGATTTTCCATGTTCTATTTATGTTCAGACGACTCGAAGGAGAGGCGGGGGCATGAGTAGAAGAAGGACGTGGGAGCTTCTGGTCGCGGGCGGAGTCATCGCCGCGGCTTCGGCGGCGGCGATCGCGGCCGAGACGGTCGCCTATAGCTACGACGCGAAGGGCCGGCTTGTGAAGGTCGAGCGCAGCGGCACCGTCAACAACAACGTCACGACCAACTACAGCCAGGACAAGGCGGACAATCGGACCAACGTGACGGTCACCGGCTCGCCCAACCCGCCGCCGCCCTGAGCGCGGCGCCGGCCCGGCGCGAAACGAAGACCCGGCCGCCGCGAGCGGCCCGAAATTTTCTGGAGAGAGCTGATGAAGACGACGTCCCTTCGGACGCGCGCCCTGGCGTGCGCGCTTCTTGCCGGCACCATCTACAGCGCGGTCGCCGCCGCGCCCGCCGCGGCGCAAAGCGCGCCCACCTTCCGGACCCTCGACCCGAACGGAGTCGATCTGGTCAAGGGCGATTTCCTGAGCAGCTTCGCGGAAGGCTCGATCGGCTCGGGCGACGCGGAGCTCGCCCTTCTGAGGATGGTCGGGGTGATCGGCGGCAACGGCACCCTGGGCACGAGCCAGTGGGACCGTATGTTGTTCAGCATCTCGTCTTCCGGAACCTATATCGATTTCGGCCCCCGGGTCGACAAATTCTCCGGTGCGGAAAGCCGGGGATCGAGCCTGACCGGGAGCGGAGATTCCTATCAATATCGTTCGCCCGACGGCACCGCGATCGCTTTCGGAAATCCCACTTCGGGCAACGACGCCAATTATTGCGACGGCACCACCAAGCCTTACTGCATCCTCCTGCCGATCTCGATCACCTCGCCCAACGGCAAGGTGGTGACTATCAATTACGAATTCTACACCAAGTGCATCCTGGCGCCGCTTCCGAGCGACCCGGACGAGGAGCGGGGCCCGCCCAATTGCAGCAACCCGCCGCGGATCAAATCGGTGACCAACAGCTACGGATATGAAATCCGCTTCGCTTACGTTTCCGGAACCACCGGTTCCACCAGCTCCCCGCCCGCGACTTTCCACCAGCGCAGCGCAGCAAGCTTCTACAATATCAATGCGAGCAGTTCGGCACTGGCCAGCGTCTCTTATTCCTATCCGTCGACCGGAGTGACCGACATCACCGACACGGCCGGCGAGGTGTGGCGGGTGACGAGCTCGGCGACCGGCCATGCGGTGCGCCGACCCGGCGCCTCGTCCGACACGCTCAGCGCCGGCCTCAGCGGCGGAGTGGTCACCTCGGCGACCAACGGCGGAGTGACGACCAATTATTCGCGGAGCGTCTCGGGCTCGACCGCGACGATGACGGTCACCAACGCATTGAGCCAGGCCTCGACGATCGTCTCAAGCCTGACGACGGGGCGGCCGACCTCGGTCACCGACCCGCTCTCGCGCGCCACCGCCTTTCAGTACGACACGAGCGGCCGGCTGACCCGGACGACCGCCCCGGAGGGCAATTACACCGCTTACACCTACGACTCGCGCGGCAATGTGACCCAGACCGAGTCTGTCCCCAAATCGGGCTCAGGCCTGCCTTCGATCGTGACCTCGGCGAGCTATGATTCCACCTGCTCGAACCCTTTGACCTGCAACCAGCCGAACAGCATTACCGACGCCCGCGGCAACGTCACCGATTACACTTACGACGCCACCCATGGCGGCGTGCTGACGGTGACCGCTCCGGCGGTTGGCGGGGTGCGTCCGCAGATCCGCTACGTCTATACTCTGACCAACGGCGAGTATAAGCTGACCGGAACCTCGACCTGCCAGACCGGGTCGAGCTGCGCCGGCACGGCGGACGAGGTTGTGACCGCGATGGCTTACGACTCGAGCGGAAATCTTACCTCCACCTCGGCGGGCAACGGCGCCGGCACCCTCACCGCGGCGAGCGCGATGACCTACGACACTATCGGCAATTTGCTGACCGTGGACGGCCCGCTCTCGGGCACCGCGGACACGGCGCGGATGCGCTACGATGCGCGGCGCCGAGCGGTGGGCAGCGCCTCGCCGGACCCCGACGGTTCCGGAGCGCTCAGGCATCGGGCGGTGCGCAACACCTACACCAACGGACTTCTCACCAAGGCGGAGCAAGGCAATGTCGACAGCCAGTCGGACGGCGACTGGGCGGCTTTCTCGAGCCTTCAGGAAGTGCGGACCGATTACGATTCCAATGCCCGGCCGGTGGTTCAGCGGCTGGTCTCCGGAGGCACGACCTACGCGCTCAGCCAGACGAGCTACGACGCGCTCGGGCGGGAGGAGTGCATTGCGCAGCGGATGAACACGGCAACGTTCGGATCGCTCCCCTCCTCCGCCTGCACATTGGGCACCAGCGGCAGCTTCGGCCCCGACCGGATCGTGAAGACCTTCCGCGACTCGGCCGGGCAGGTGACGAAGACGACGAGCGCGCTCGGGGTGACCGGAGTGGAGTCGGACGACGCCACCGCCACCTACAGCTCGAACGGCTTGGTTCAGACGGTGACCGACGCGGAGAACAACAAGACGACCTACGTCTATGACGGCCACGACCGGTTGAACCAGACTCAATATCCAAGCGCGACGAAGGGCGCCGGCACAAGCAACAGCGGCGATTACGAGCAACCCACCTACGAGACCACCGCCGGCGGCACCCGCACCTCGGCCATTGTAACGGCGTTCCGCAACCGCGCCGGGGAGTCGATCGGCTACACGGTGGACGCGCTCGGCCGGGTGACGACGAAGAACCTGCCGGGCAGTGAGCCGGACGTGACCTACGCCTACGACCTGCTGGGGCGTATCACCTCGGCCGCTCAGACCGGCAACAGCCTCTCGTTTACCTGGGACGCTCTGGGGCGCAACCTCACCCAGGTGGGCCCGCACGGCACAATCACCTCGACCTGGGACATTGCAGGCCGCCGGACCCGGATCACGCATCCGGACACCTTCTACGTCGACCAGGATTATCTGGTCACCGGAGAGACCTGGAAGATCCGCGAGAACGGCGCCACCTCCGGCGTCGGGTTGCTCGCCACCTACGCCTGGGACGATCTCGGCCGCCGGGCCTCGCTGACCCGCGGCGACGGCTCGGTTCTGAGCTATAGCTATGACGCGGTGTCGCGACTGACCAGCCTCGCCGACAATCTGGTCGGCACGGCGTATGACCAGATTCTCGGGTTCGGCTACACGCCGGCGAGCCAGATCGCGTCGAACACGCGGAGCAACGACGCCTACGCCTGGACCGGGCATTACAACCTCAACCGGGGCTACACCGCGAACGGACGCAACCAGTACAGCGCCGTCGCCTCGATCACGCCGACCTACGATGCGAAGGGCAATCTCACCTCCGCCGGGGCCACGACCTACGCCTACACGTCGGAGAACCTGCTGACCTCGGCCGGCGGCGGGATCGCATTGGCCTACGACCCGGCGATGCGGCTCTATCAGACCTCGGGCGGAAGCGCCGGGACCACTCGGTTCGCCTATGACGGCATGGGTCTGATCTCGGAGTATAACAGCTCCAACGCCATGCTGCGCCGCTACGTCCACGGCCCCGGCACCGACGAGCCCCTGGTCTGGTACGAAGGCTCCGGCACTACGGACCGGAGGTTCCTCCACTCCGACGAGCGCGGCAGCGTGGTCGCGGTCACCAACAGCTCCGGCACCACGCTCAACGTCAACGGCTATAATGAATATGGCATCCCAAGCGCGGGCAATGTCGGCCGGTTCCAATATACCGGCCAGACCTGGCTGCCCGAGCTCGGAATGTCATACTACAAGGCCCGCATCTACTCGCCGACGCTCGGGCGGTTCCTTCAAACCGACCCGATCGGATATGATGGCGGGATGAATATGTACGCCTATGTCGGTGGGGATCCGGTGAACTTCGTAGATCCGTTCGGGCTAAGATCGGTTAGGGTTTGCGTGGGTGAACCAGGGCATTTGAAGTGCGGTCGTCGATGGATTGACGATGAGGGTGGAGGAACAGTAAGCAGCTCGGGCGGCGCTGACCCACGACCGCCAGGAGGCAGGGGTAAAGCCAAGGCTAATCAGTGCCCTGCTGTACCAACTTCTCGATCCATCGGAACTACCGGACTTGTGGGAGCGGCATTACGCGATCCAACGGGAGTTATTATTGCGGGAGACGTAAGAACCCTCGCGAACGAGGCCTCTAGCCGACGCTTTCCATCACTTTCAAGTGCTGGAACTGTACGAGATGCCTTTCGCCATTTCTACGGTGCTTTTGCCCTCACGAGACTGATTGGTGCGACCCGGGCTTTGAAGATTCTGAACGCAGTTGAAGTATCTGGCCAGAACTCAGCCGCTGATCGAAATATGGATACATTCAATAATCATGTTGCGATTCAGATGGCGCAAGACCCAAGCAACCTAGGTAAATCTACAGAAGAATTAGCCAATATGGCTCTCGCGCAAGGATGCCTTCAGAAAACCCGTTAAAGTTGTAAAACTAGTATCACACATGTAAGGAGAGAAAGATGGGAACATTGGGTAGCAAAATCGGGTGTGGCGTGGGGATTTTTATGGCCGCAATTCTTGCAGTGCCAGTGGTGCACCTTATCCCAGGGTCATGTTTTTTTGAAGGTGGATGTAGCGAGGGTGAGCAAATGAAACTGGTCGTGGCCGCATTGATTGTACTCGCTGCAGCAGTGATGAGCGGTGCGTCAGTAAGAGTTCTAGTTAATTATATCTTGTATCGACAAGCTCGTTAGCCTTGTGCGGGCGAGCCTGGATTACTAGGTTTATGATGCCCGCGGCCGTCTTCTAAATCACTTTTGCTTTCGTGAGGCGTTCATCAGGGGAAGTTTTCGAGCTCGTTGACCTGCAAACGGCCGAACAGCACGACCAACGCCTGCGGCAATAGAGACCTACCGCAACCTCGATTCGAACGGGGTCGATCTGGTCAAGGGCGACTTCCTGACCAGCTTCCCGGAAGGCTCGATCGGCTCGGGCGAAGCCGAGCTCGTCCTGCTGCGGATGATCGGCGCCACCGGCACCAACGGCACCCAGGGCTCCAGCCAGTGGGACCATATCCTCTTCAACCTCACCTCGACGAACGCCTATGTCGACTTCGGCTCGAGAACCGACAAATTCCCCGACGCGGCAAGCCGGGGCGCGAGCCTGGCCGGAAGCGGCGACTTCTACCAATATCGCTCGCCCGACGGCACGATCATCGCCTTCACCGATCCGAGCCCGGGCAACGACCTCACTTACTGCAACTCCAGCGGGACCCAGGCCGGCTGCGTCCTCTTCCCGACCAATATCACCTCGCCCGACGGCAAGGTGGTGAGCATCAATTACGAGTTTGCCAGCCTCTGCATCCGGCAGCCGCTCCCCGACGATCCGGACGAGGAGCCCGCGCCGCCCGTGTGCCAGAATACGGCCCGGATCAAATCGGTGACCAACAGCTACGGCTATGAGATCCGCTTCGCCTACGCTTCGGGGACGAACGTCAGCGGAAGCGTGCCCGCCACCTTCCACCAGCGTACCGGAGCGAGCTTCCACAACGTCAATGCGAGCAGCTCGGCTTTGGCCAGCGTTTCCTATTCCGCCGTGTCGGCCGGGGTCGTCGACGTAACCGACATGGGCGGACATGTGTGGCGCGTGACCAGCGGAAGCACCGCCTACGCCATTCGCCGCCCCGGAGCCTCGTCGAACACGACCAGCGCGAGCCTGAGCGGGAGCGTGGTCACGTCGGTGACGAAGGAGGGCGTCGCCACCAATTATTCGCGGAGCGTCTCGGGCTCGACCGCGACGATGACCGTCACCAACGCGCTCAGCCAGGCGACGACGATCGTCTCAAACCTGACCACCGGCCGGCCGACCTCGGTCACCGATGCGCTGAGCCATTCGACCGGCTTCACCTATGACAGCGACGGCCGGCTGAAGCGCATTACCGCGCATGAAGGCAATTATGTCGAGCACAGCTATGACGCGCGCGGCAATTTCACCCAGATTGTGGCGGTGCCGAAGGGCGGAAGCGGGGCGACCATCGTCACCTCGGCGACTTACGATTCGACCTGCGCCAATCCGGTCACCTGCAACCGGCCCAATTCCACCACCGACGCGCGCGGCAACGTCACCGACTATGAATATGATCCCACCCATGGCGGAGTGACCAAGGTCAAGGCCCCCGCCCCGACGACGAACGCGGTCCGGCCGGAGACGCGCTACACCTACACTCTCACCAACGGCGAATATCGGGTGACCGAAATCTCGCAATGCCGGACGACCGCGTCGTGCGCCGGAACCGCGGACGAGGTGAAGACCGCCTTGGCCTACAATCCGGACGGCAATGTCTACTGGACCGCGACCGGCAACGGCAGCGCCACCCTCGTCGCCCAGACAACGATGACCTACGACGCGATCGGCAATCTGGTCACCGTCGACGGCCCGCTGCCGGG
>JBBSIZ010000047.1:0-19645 GCA_038257735.1 Sphingomonadales bacterium
TCGCCGAGATGGTGATCGAGAAGGCCAAGCGCCTGGTCGAGCACAAGAAGGACGTCGTCATCCTTCTCGATTCGATCACCCGCCTCGGCCGCGCCTACAACACGGTGGTGCCGTCGTCGGGCAAGGTCCTGACCGGCGGCGTCGACGCCAACGCGCTGCAGCGGCCCAAGCGCTTCTTCGGGGCCGCCCGCAACATCGAGGAAGGCGGCTCGCTTTCGATCATCGCCACCGCGCTCATCGACACCGGCTCCAAGATGGACGAAGTCATCTTCGAGGAGTTCAAGGGCACCGGCAATTCCGAGATCGTCCTCGACCGCAAGGTCAGCGACAAGCGCATCTTCCCCTCACTGGACGTCGGCAAGTCCGGCACCCGCAAGGAGGAGCTGCTCGTCGACCAGGCGACCCTCTCCAAGATGTGGGTGCTCCGCCGGATCCTCATGCAGATGGGGACGGTCGACGCGATGCAGTTCCTCCTCGACAAGATGAAGGACGCCAAGTCCAACGAGGACTTCTTTGCGTCGATGAACCAGTAAGGCTAAGTTTAATGTTGATGACTTTCCTGGCTGTAGCCGCGCCCGCGCTGGACCTAAATCTGGCTACCATGTGGCAGGATATCGTCCGCGACTTCTCGAACATCACCCAGCCGTCCGAGCTCGAGGCTTTTCTCAAAATCCTCGGCATCGATCTGCTGCTGGCGGGCGACAATGCGGTGGTCATCGGCGCACTCGCGGCGGGCTTGCCGGCCGAACAGCGCAAGAAAGTCATCCTGATCGGTATCGCTGCGGCGCTGGTGCTCCGCATCGGCTTCGCGCTCATCACTACCTGGCTTATGGGGATCGTCGGCCTCGTCTTCGCGGGCGGGCTTCTTCTCCTCTGGGTAGCCTGGAAGATGTGGCGCGAACTGCGTCATCCGGTCGGCCAGAGCCACGGTTCGCCGGAGGTGAGCGGGGACGAGACTTCGGGCCTCAGACCCGCCAAGAGCTTCGCCGCCGCTGCCTGGGCCGTCGCCGTCGCGGACGTCTCCATGAGCCTCGACAATGTGCTGGCCGTCGCGGGAGCCGCGCGCGAGCATCCCGGGATCCTCATCGTCGGCCTGATCCTGTCGGTCGCGCTGATGGGCCTCGCCTCGAACATCATCGCCAAGTATATCGAACGCTACCGCTGGATCGCTTTCATTGGCCTCGCCCTCATCCTGTGGGTCGCCGGCGACATGATGTGGGCCGGCTGGACGGGCAACGAGCACACTCCCGGCCTGGGCGGACTGTTCACTTAATGTCGCACTGAAGTCTTCTTCGAGTTCAGCATGCTGTTGCTATCGGGAAATGGCTTGAGCGTCGATTTAGATGCCTTGTTACCGGGACTCATGAGTTGGTAGAACCAGCGTAGCTTCAGCCGGGCGAGCCGAGAATGTAGCTAAGGCGGGAGGGCACAACTACCCTCCCGCGATCTACGCTAGCAAAATAACCACTGAACGATAGCGCAGGTTAAGCTGGCCCTGCAGTCAGTGTTACAGACAGTCTGTTCTCCACCGTCCTGCGCAAGAGCGACCGCAGGTACCGATGCGGCGACCAAAGTTAGGGCTGCAAGTAGAGTCTTAGTGGAATCTTTCATTATCTTCTCCACTTTTCGGCAGGACGTCGTTTATTTTGTTTCGTAAAGCCTTTTCCAGATTACGCTTTCGTCGCTGAAAATGCTCGCGCAGTTGCAACCATTTCGGATGTATCGTACCTGCTTGTCGTGGCCGGTGCGGCGCGCGACCATCCGGCCATTCTCATCATCGGCTTGCTGCTGGCCGTGGCCATGATGGGCATAGCCGCCAACATCCTCGCCAAATATATCGAGCGCTATCGCTGGATCGCGTGGATCGGTTTGCTGGTGATCGTCTATGTCGCCGGCAAGATGATCTACGAAGGCTTCGTCGACCCGACCGTGGGGCTTGGGACGCTCTTCACCTGACCGGGGAAGAGTGACGGTCGAGCTTTTGTCCGCGCGGGTTCGTTCCGGCGGCCGGGCTTCGGCTTCCCGTCAGAAATAACCCTCGCGCTTCTTGCGCTCCATCGAGGCCGTCCCGTCGCGGTCGATCAGACGGCCCTGCCGCTCCGACTGGCGGCCGGCGCGCATCTCCTCGATCAGCTCCGGCACGGTCGCGGCCCGGCTCTCGATGGCGCCGGAAAGGGGATAGCAGCCGAGAGTCCGGAACCGGACCCAACGCTCCCCAATCGTCTCGCCGGGGCCCGGCTTCAGCCGATCGTCGTCGACCATCAGCAAGGTCCCGTCGCGCTCCAGAACGGGCCTCGGCTCGGCGAAATAGAGGGAGGAGACTTCGATCTTCTCCGTCTCGACATATTGCCAGACGTCGAGCTCGGTCCAGTTGGAGAGCGGGAAGATCCGGAAGCTCTCCCCCTTCGACTTGCGGCCGTTGTAGAGCCGCCAGAGTTCGGGGCGCTGGCGCTTCGGGTCCCAGCGGTGGCCGGCGGAGCGGAAGGAGAAGATTCGCTCCTTCGCGCGCACCCTCTCCTCGTCGCGCCGAGCACCGCCGATGGCGGCGTCGAAGCCGTGGCGGCCCAGCGCCTGCTTCAACCCGTCCGTTTTCCACATCTGGGTGTGGAGCGCCGAACCGTGGTCGAGCGGGTTGATTCCGCGCTCCTCGGCTTCGGGGTTGCGGTGGACGATCAGCTCCATCCCCGCCTCGGCGGCGGCCCGGTCGCGAAGCGCGTACATCGCCTTGAACTTCCACATCGTGTCGACGTGGAGGAGCGGGAAGGGCGGAGTGGCCGGAGCGAAAGCGAGCCTGGCGAGATGGAGCAGCACCGAGCTGTCCTTGCCCGCCGAATAGAGCATCACCGGCCGCTCGAACTCGGCCGCCGCCTCGCGCATGATGTGGATCGCCTCGGCCTCGAGCCGCTGGAGATGGGTGAGGGTCATCGCGTCCTCTTAGAGAGTGATCGGCGGCAATTCACCCGTCATTGCGAGGAGCGCGGCGACGAAGCAATCCAGTGTCGGGAGGCGGCGCGTCCGGATTGCTTCGCTTCGTTCGCAATGACGTCTCGTGGCCCACCCCCGGTTGCAACCTTCGGCCGCTCGCGCCATGTCTGCGTCCATGTCCGAAACTCCGGTGAAAGGGTCCACGATTCGCGACGAAGATCGCGGTCGGCTGAGCAAGGTCCCGGCGGTGACGCTCGGATTCTGGGTCATCAAGGTGCTTGCCACCACGCTGGGCGAGACCGGCGGCGACACGGTCAGCATGACCATGGACCTTGGCTATCTGATCGGGACGGCGATCTTCCTCGCCGTCCTGGTCGTCCTGGCCGTCTGGCAAATCTCGGCCAGGCGCTTCCACCCTTTCCTCTACTGGGCGACGATCATCGCCTCGACCACGGCCGGGACGACGATGGCGGATTTCGCGACCCGCTCGATGGGGATCGGCTATGCCGGCGGCTCGCTGCTCTTGTTCGGCCTCGTCCTCGCCTCACTTGGCGCCTGGTATGCCGCCCTGGGCTCGATCTCGGTGGAGACGGTGCGGACGGCCAAAGCCGAGACCTTCTACTGGGTGACGATCACTTTCTCGCAGACTTTGGGCACGGCGCTGGGCGACTGGGTCGCCGATTCGGGACCCGGCTATGGCGGCGCCGCCTTGCTGTTCGGCGCCGCGCTGCTGGTTATCGCTTCGCTCTATTTCTGGACCCGGGCCGATCGGGTCGTCTTGTTCTGGACCGCGTTCATCCTCACCCGGCCGCTCGGTGCCGCGGTCGGCGACTTTCTCGACAAGCCGCTCGCCGACGGCGGCCTCGCCTTCAGCCGCCCGCTCGCCTCCGCCGTGCTCGCCGCCGCCATCCTGGTCCTGATCCTTGTCCTACCCCAGCGCCCCGGTCGGCATGGCGGCGAGGCGGCAGCGACCTGAGCCGGTTGCAAGTCGCGCCTTTCGCCGCCATCTCCGCCGGCATGACCGAACCCCCGATGAAGGCCGCGATCATCCCGGTCACTCCGCTCCAGCAGAATTGCTGCCTGCTCTGGTGCACGAAGACGATGCTCGGCGCCTTCACCGATCCCGGCGGCGACCTCGACCGGTTGAAGGCGGCGGCGAAGCAGCACGGGGTGACGATCGAGAAGATCCTCCTCACCCACGGACATATCGATCATTGCGGCTCCGCCAAGATCCTCGCCGACGAGCTGGGCGTGAAGATCGAGGGGCCGCACATCGCCGACAAATTTTGGATCGACCGGCTCGCCGAGGACGGCGCCCGCTACGGAATCATGGGCCGGCCGTTCGAATCGGACCGCTGGCTGGACGAAGGCGACACCGCCACGGTCGGCGACCTGGTCTTCGACGTCTATCACTGCCCCGGCCACACGCCCGGCCATGTCGTTTTCCACCACGCCCCCTCGAAGCTCGCCATCGTCGGCGACGTCCTCTTCCAGGGCTCGATCGGCCGGACCGACTTTCCGATGGGCAATCACCAGGATCTTCTCGACGCGATCACCACCAAGCTGTGGCCGCTCGGCGGCGACACCGCCTTCGTCCCCGGCCACGGCCCGATGAGCACCTTCGCCCGCGAACGGGCCACCAACCCGTTCGTCGGGGACAAGGCGCTGGCAACGGCCTGAAACCCCTCGCCCGTAAGGACAGGAGGGGGGTCAGATGTGAGGAACGGTCATGGCGGCGCCGCGTTCTGCCGCCGTAATGAACCGGATTCTCCTTCTGGCGATGAGTCTTCTGGCCGCCGGCTGCGACTCCATACCCGCGGACCCGGAGGGGACCCTCCGGCAAATTCGCGAAGAGCGCCTGTTCCGGGTCGGCCTGATCGCCTCCCGGGCGCCGCGGCCGGACGGCGCCGCCGATCTCCTCCGCCGACTGTCGAGCGCGACCGGCGCTCGCCCTGTCGTCGAGCAAGGCGCCGCCGAGCCGCTTCTGCAGAGGCTCGAGGAAGGCGATCTCGACCTGGTGCTGGGCGAGTTCACCGAAAAGAGTCCCTGGAAGTCGCGAGTGACCCTGAGCGAGCCGATCGCCTCCCACGGCTCCAACATCCTCGCCGCCGCCGCCCGGAACGGCGAGAATGCCTGGATCGCGCTCGTCGATCGCGAAGCGCGGGCGGCGGCGCCGGCCGGCCGATGAGGAGGTCCATCCCGGCCCAGATCGAGTCCGACATCGAGCGGGCCGTCCGGCTGGAATGGTGGACGATCGCCTGGATGGCCTCGATCATTCTCCTGATGGGGCTGGTCATGGGCTCCAGCCAGGTGATGAGGACGGCCTTGATCGAGGACGTGCTGAGCCTGGTCCCTTCCCTCGTCTTCCTCCTCGCCATCCATTTCGAGCGCAAGCCGCCGAGCGCCCGCTTCCCCTACGGTCATCATCGGGTGAACAGCCTGGCCTTCCTGGTCGCCGCGGTCGCCCTCTGCGTCATGGGGGCGATGCTGCTCTTCGAATCGGCCGTGTCGCTGATTCGCGCCGAGCATGTCACGGTCCCGCCGGTGCGGCTCTTCGGCGAGGAGATCTGGCTCGGCTGGCTGATGATCGCGGCGCTCGCTTACTCGATCGTCCCGCCCGTGATCCTCGGGCGGATGAAGCTTCCCCTCGCCCGCCGCCTCCAGGACGAGGTTCTCCATACCGACGCGCTGATGCAGAAGGCCGACTGGATGACCGGCCTCGCCGGGGTCGGCGGGATAATCGGAATAGGGCTCGGCTATTGGTGGGCCGATTCCGCCGCCGCCGGGATCATCTCGTTCAGCATCCTTCGCGACGGAATCACCGCGCTCAGGATCGCGGCCGCCGAGCTCGTCGACGGAGCGCCGCGCGAGCTTGGCAGCGCCCGGCTGGAAGAGGAAGCCGAAGCGCTCAGGGCGAGGCTCCTGGAGCTTTATCCGGGCGCCGACGTGCGGCTTCGCGATTCGGGCCGCTTCATCCTCGCCCAGGTCTGCCTCGCCCAGGTCTGCGCGATCCCCCCGCCCGGACCGGTCGATCTCGACGCCTTGTGGCCCGGCAGGCCGGAACGCAGCTGGCGCTTCGCTCAGCTCAGCTTCGCGCCCAGGGAAAAGGAGCGCGACTCGGCGTAGGTGACCCGCGCCGGCTCGCGGTGGAGGTATGGCAGCGCGATCGCGTAGACCGCCAGGCCGAGCAGGATGAGCGCCGTCACGAGGGTACCGATCATCCGAAGCTTGAGCGGGTCGGGCCGGGGCCGGTCCATTCCGAAACCGTGGGCGATCCGGGCGAGGATGTAGACCATCGCGACGATCCAAAGCCACAGCCTGGAACCCTCCGCCAGCTCGATGAGCAGGATGAGGATCAGGACGAACGGCGTATATTCGATGAAATTGGCCTGGGCGCGCATTCGGGCGACAAGCGCCTCGTTGCCGCCGTCGCCGATCGATATCTTGTGGGCGAGGCGCATCTGGCCGACCCGCCGCGCCAGCCAGATGTTGAGCAAGGCCGCGGCTCCGGCGATGGTCAGCGTGATCGGCAACAGCATGGCCTTCTCCTCTTGTCCTGCCCGCGAAGTCGCACGGGGGGCGCGCGCTTGCAACCGCGAGGAAATCCGCTATAGGCGGCACCGCTCACGCGAGCACCCCGGCCGCACGGCCAGCGGCCTTCATATGCCGTTGGCCCTCGGCAATGTGCTCGCCACATCACGAACCCAGATTTAGAACAGGTGCCAGGATGGCCGTCCCCAAAAGAAAAACTTCGCCGTCGAAGCGCAACATGCGCCGCAGCCATCACGCGCTGAAGCCGGCCAATTACCAGGAATGCAAGCATTGCGGCGAGCTTCACCTGCCCCACAATCTGTGCGTCGCCTGCGGCCATTATAACGGGCGTGAAATCGTGGCCGAAAAGGCGTAGCGCGGCGCCTCGCGGCTTTCGGGAGACGGCATAGGTGGGCAGCGGGCCGCGGATCGCAATCGACGCGATGGGCGGCGACGTCGGGCCCGAGGTGATGCTGGCCGGAGCCGCCCGCGCTTTCCGCAGGCGCCCCGACTTGTCCTTCATATTGTTCGGCGACCAGTCGAAGCTGAAGCCGGAGCTCGCCAGGCATGAATCGCTTCGGGCGGTCAGCGACATCGTCCATGCTCCCGACGTGATCACCGCAGAGGACAAGCCCAGCCAGGCGATCCGCCGTGCCAGGACCACTTCGATGGGCCTCGCCGTCGCCGCGGTGAAGGCCGGCGACGCCCAGGCCGCCGTGTCGGGCGGCAATACGGGCGCGCTGATGGCGATGTCGAAGCTGGCGCTTCGGACAATGCCCGGGATCGACCGGCCGGCTCTTGCGGCCCTGCTCCCGACGCTCGGCGAAAACGATCTCGTCATGCTCGATCTCGGCGCCAATACCGAATGCGACCCGAGGAACCTCGTACAATTCGCGGTCATGGGCGCCGCTTATGCCCGGGTCGTGCTCGAGCTTCCCAAGCCGCGGGTGCAGCTTCTCAACATCGGCACCGAGGAGCTCAAGGGTACCGACGATATCAAGGAAGCCGCCGCCATCCTTCGCGAAGCCGACTATCTGGGAATGCGCTTCGACGGCTTCATCGAAGGCGACAAGCTTTCGCGCGGCAATGTCGACGTGGTGGTGACCGACGGATTCTCCGGCAATATCGCCCTGAAGTCGCTCGAAGGGACCGCCCGCTTCGTCACCGATCTTCTCCGCCGCGCCTTCACCAGCTCGATCCGCTCCAAGATCGGCTTCCTCATCTCGCGCCCGGCGACCGAGCTTCTGAAGCACCATCTCGATCCCAACAACCATAACGGCGCAGTCTTCCTCGGCCTGAACGGCCTCGTCGTGAAGAGCCACGGAAGCGCCACCGACAAGGGCGTCGCCAACGCCATCCGGGTCGCCGCCCGGATGGTTCGGGAGGATCTCACCCGTAAGATCATCGAGGATCTCGACCACATTGCCCGGCACCGGGCGGAGATCGCCGCCAAATGAGCCGCCGCTCGATCATCCTCGGCACCGGATCGGCGCTTCCGCCGCGGCGGGTGACCAATGCCGAGCTCGCCGAGCGGGTCGAGACCACCCACGAATGGATCGTCGAGCGTACGGGAATCCACGCCCGCCACATCGCCGCCGACGGCGAGACCACGGCCACGCTGGCGACCGAGGCGGCGGCCAGGGCGCTGGCGGCGGCCGGGGTTCCGGCGAGCAAGGTCGGCCTGATCGTGCTTGCCACCGCGACTCCGGACCAGACCTTTCCGGCCAGCGCCACCAAGGTCCAGGCCGCGCTCGGAATCGACGATTGCATCGCCTTCGACGTCGCCGCCGTCTGCACCGGCTTCCTCTATGCCCTCTCGGTCGCCGACAATATGCTGAAAGGCGGAATGGCCGAATATGCACTTGTCATCGGCTCCGAGACGTTCAGCCGGATTCTCGACTGGGAGGACCGCACGACCTGCGTCCTCTTCGGCGACGGCGCCGGGGCGATCCTGCTTCAGTCGGTCGAGGCCCAGGACGGAGTTGGCAAGGATAGGGGCGTGCTGGCGACGAAGCTCCATGCCGACGGCCGCCATAACGACCTCCTCTTCGTCGACGGCGGCGCCTCGACCACGGGGACGATCGGCAAGCTGAGGATGAAGGGCAAGGAGGTCTTCCGCCACGCGGTCGTCAACCTCGCGGCCGTCCTCACCGAGACTCTCGAGGCCGCCGGCCACGGCGCCGACGAGGTCGACTGGGTGGTCCCGCACCAGGCCAATAAGCGGATCCTCGACGCCACCGCGAAGAAGCTCGGTCTCGATCCGGCGCGGGTCGTCGTCACCGTCGATCAGCATGCCAACACCTCCGCCGCCTCGGTGCCGCTGGCGCTCGACACGGCGGTCAGGGACGGGCGGATCAAGCCCGGCCATCTCATCGTGCTGGAGGCGATGGGCGGCGGCTTCACCTGGGGCGCCGCCGTCGTCCGTTACTGAGCAGCGGGCTACGTAGAAGCCGAAGGCGCCTGGAGGGCTTTTGGGCGCAATGCCGGTTTGCAACTAAGTTCAAGCTGGACTATGCTTTTTTATAGCCTCGGGGGGAGGGAGATAAAATGGCCGACGCGGGAACCATCAGGCGGACAGACGCCGGGACCTTGACGCGCGCCGACCTTGCGGACGTCATTCATCGCGAGATCGGTCTTTCGCGGGCCGATTCGGCCGGAATCGTCGAGCGAATTCTTCACCATATGTGCCACTCTCTGTCCGAAGGGCAGAATGTGAAGATCTCCGGCTTTGGAAGCTTCATCCTTCGCGACAAGGGCGAGCGGGTCGGCCGCAATCCGAAGACGGGCGTCGAAGTTCCAATCGCGCCGCGCCGAGTTCTCACCTTCCGCGCCAGTCAGATCATGCGCGAGCGGATCGCCAAGGGCGGCTGAACGGCGCCATGGCGGACGCCGCGGGCAAGAGCGAACTGGCTTTCCGGACGATCGGCGAGCTCGCGTCCGAGCTGGACGTGCCCCAGCACATATTGCGCTATTGGGAGAGCCGCTTCCCGCAGCTCAAGCCGCTCCAGCGCGCCGGCAACCGCCGCTATTACCGGCCGGCCGACGTCGCCTTGGCCCGCCGAATTCACCGCCTCCTCAACCAGGACGGCTATACGATCCGCGGGGTCCAGCAATTGCTGGCGGGCGGCGGGGATGGCGATTCCGCCCGGTCGATAGAGGCGATACCGGAGCCTGCGAACCGCCAGAGCGCCGTACCGCTCGACCAGCTCAGGGCCATCCGGCGGACATTGACCGAAGCGCTGGACCGCTGAGCCGTCATGCCGGACTTGATCCGGCATCCATGAACGCGGATCGTCGATGCTCGCACTTCGGTGTTCATGGATTCCGTCTTTCGCCGGAATGACGAAGAGCGGCTATTCCGAATCCGGCCCCAGCTCCGGGTCGAGATCGCGCGGCCTGATGAAGCGGACCAGGCTTCCGCTCCCCTCGTCCACTTCCGCCCAATGCTCGACCGCCAGCTCGATCCCGGCCACCGTGCCGGTCGGATATTTCACCTCGACCTCGCCCCGAAGCCCGGCCCCATCGCGGCTGGAAAGGCATAAGGCCAGCTCCTCCAGCCCCGGATTGTGCCCGACCAGAAGCAGCCGCCCGACATCGTCCGGAGTCGCCCGCACCATCTCCAGCAAGGTCGCGGCCGAGGCCAGATAGAGGCGCTGGTCGAATTGCGGATCGATCGCTCCGAATCCGGCCGCCACCTCCTCCAAAGTCTCGATCACCCGCCGCGCCGGCGAAGCGAGGACGAGGTCGAAGCCCAGGCCCCGCGCCTTCATCTCGAGAGCCACGGTTCGAGCCGCCCTCCGGCCGCGCGGGTTGAGCGGCCGGTCGAAATCGCGGCGGACGGGATCGTCCCAGCCCGATTTCGCGTGGCGCAGCAGCGTCAATGTCTTCATCCGGCGTCTTCGGCTTGCCTCTGTTCGAGCGCCTGATGCCCGAAAGCCGGGCCGGTTGAAAGCCGCGAGCGCACCCGCTCCACCGCCTCGGCGAGGCTGAGCCGGCGGATCGGAGTTCCTGGCGGGAAGGCACAGAGCAATCTCGTCGGGGTCGCGGCGGAGAGGAGGACGAAGATCCCGCGATCCTCGCTGCGCCGGATCAGCCTTCCGAAGGCCTGGGCGAGCCGGGCCCGGACCACTCGGTCGTCATAGGCGCTTCCCCCGCCCGCGGCCCGCCGCGCCGAGTGAAGCACGGTCGGCCGGGGCCAGGGCACGCCTTCCATCACCACCAGCCGGAGCGAATGGCCGGGCACGTCGACTCCGTCCCTCAACGCATCCGTCCCGAGAAGCGAGGCGTGCGGATCGTCGCGGAAGATGTCGACCAGGGTGCCGGTATCGATCGGATCGACATGCTGGGCGTAGAGCGGGAGGCCCGCCCGGGCGAGCCGGTCGGCGATCCTGGCGTGGACCGCCTTCAGCCGCTGGATTGCGGTGAACAGGCCCAGAGTCCCGCCCTCGGCCGCCTCGACCAGCCTGGAATAGGCGCCGGCGAGCTGGCCGATGTCGCCGCGCTTGACGTCGGTGACGATCAGGACCTCGCTGTTCGAGGCATAATCGAACGGGCTCGCCGCGCTGAAGCGGCGAACCGGGCCGGGGACATGCGCCGCTCCGGTCCGGGCCTCCGCGCTTTCCCAGTCTTCGGAGCCGCGCAGGGTCGCCGAAGTGACGATGACGCTGTGCGCGGGCTTGAGGACGGTTTCCGCGAGCGGCCGGGTCGGGTCGAGCCAGTGGCGATGGAGGCCGATATCATATTCGCGGCCGTCGATCCGCTCGACCGCGAGCCAGTCGACGAAGTCCGGATCGGCCGGCCCGCCGAGCCGAGCCGCCAGAGCCACCCAGGCGGCGATCGTCCGGGTCCGCCAGGCGAGGCCGCCAATCGCTCCCTCGATCCGGGCCCGGGCCTGCGAATCGAGCCAGTCGGGTGAATCCTCGAGCACCGCCTCGAGCCGCCGGCCGAGCGCCGTGAGCGGCCGGATCAATTGCTCCAGCGCCTCAACCGCGGGCGCCGCCGCCGCGACGATGTCGCCGTCCAGCTCGGCGATCTCGGTCTCGATCCCGTAGCCGGCGTCCTGGGCGGTCGCCCGGGCGTAGACGGTGCCTCGAACCGCCGCGAGCAGCTTCTCGACCGGGCCGAAGGGCATGCCCTCGGCGATCCGCTGAAGCCAGCCCTCGCTCGGCAGCAGCCCCGCCGCCTGAAGCGCCATTTCGAGCGCCAGCGCTCCCGCCTCGTCATAGGAGGCGACGTCGGTCAGCCGGGCCGCGAGCCCGCGCCTCCGCCCGCGCGACTTGCTCTCCGGCCCGACGATCCAGCGCCTCAGCTCGATCGCCTCCTGCCCGGTCAATGCGGCGGCGAAGGTCGAATCGGCCGCCTCGAACAAATGATGGCCCTCGTCGAAGACGATCCGGGTGGGCGGCCCATTGCCGGTCGCGCCGCCGTCTCGGCCTCGGGCGGCGTTGACCATTACCAAGGCATGGTTGGCGATGACGATGTCGGCGTCCTGGCTCGCCCGGGCAGACCGCTCGATGAAGCATTTGCGGTAATGCGGGCAGCCGGCATAGACGCACTCGCCCCGCCGGTCGGTCAATGCGGTCGCTCCGGCGCGGCGGAACAGGGTGGGAAGCCAGCCCGGCAGGTCGCCGCCGACCATGTCTCCGTCCTTCGAGAAAGCGGCCCAGCGGGCGGCGAGCTGGGCGAGGATCGCGGCCCGGCCCGCGAAGCCGCCCTGGAGCGCATCCTCGAGGTTGAGGAGGCAGAGATAGTTTTCCCGCCCCTTGCGGACGACGACCTTGCGCCGCCGCACTTCCGCGTCCGGGAACAAGCGAAGGCCTTCGCGGTCGAGCTGGCGCTGGAGCGCCTTGGTGAAGGTCGACACCCACACCGTCCCGTCGGCGCTTTCCGCCCAGAGCGAGGCCGGGGCGAGATAGCCCAAAGTCTTGCCGATGCCCGTGCCCGCTTCGGCGAGCAGCATGTTGGGCTGGCCCTCGGCCGAGCGCGGATCGAAAGTGCCGGCCGCCGCCGCGGCATAATCGCGCTGGCCCTCGCGAACCTCGGCGCCGGGTCCGACCAGACCGATGAGCCGCTCGACTGCCTGCGCCTCGGGCACCCGCACGGTCCGGGGCGCCGGACGGGCGGCATTCTCCTCCCATTCCGGAAGCCTGGAGAAGAGCCAGCGCTCGTCCCGCTCCGGCCGCCCCAGCCGCTGGGCGATTGCGGGAGTCCACGACCAGCGCAGCCGCCCCAGCGCCTGTGCCGAGGCCCATGCGCCCTCCCGCTCCGGCCAGTCCCGCTCCAGGGTCGCGAGCAAAGCGCCCGCCGCCCGGAGCAGGAAGGGCGCCGCCTCCGAATCGCTCGCCGGCGCCTCGATCCCGAGCGCCTCGGCAAGGCCCTTGGGAGTCGGCACAGCGAAGCGCGCCGGGTGAATGAAGGCGAAAAGTTCGAGCAGGTCCAGCCCTGACACGTCCGGATAACCGAGCCGCTGCCCCACCAGAGGCGCATTGAGCATGACCAGCGGAGTCTCCGCGGCCCGCGAGATCGCCTCGCCCCGGCCGAGACCGCGCACCTCGCCGCCCGGCGCCGCCATCCAAATCCCGCCATGGGTCGCGTGAAGCGCGGGATAGGGGAAGGCGGGAGTCACGCCTGGATTATAGATTCTCTGGAACGAAAGTGAAACGGCGATGATCTCCTCTCCCGTAAGGATGGGAGAGGAGCAGGAAGGTCGGTGGGATAGTTAGACCAAGCCGGCACTTTCCACGGCTAATCCCGGGACGGTGAGACTCTCGATGCGCTCGCCGATCGCAATCGACCGGCTTTCGCGATAGCCGGTTTCTGCCGGGCTCCAGAACTGGTGAAGCGTCGCGGCAGGAATTTCCAGAACCCAATATTCCGGTACACCCCTCCCGGCATAAAGTGCAGCCTTGTCTTTCAGATCGAAGGCTGCGGTGGAATCAGAAACCTCGACCGCCAAGGCCACCGAAGCGAGCGGGATATAGCCTTCCCCCCGAGGAGCTGCCGTGAGGCAGATGTCTGGTTCCGGTGCGCTTAGCGGCGGCATGGCGACCGAACCTTCGACAATTGGCATCAGGGGCGAGCCGATAGCGTCGAGTGCCGTCCGCAGACGAAAGTGGAGCTCGCTCTTGGCAAAGGAATGCGCCCTGAACTGCCCCTGCATCCCGTAGATCGCCCCTTCGATCAGTTCGGTTTTGGCGTAGCGGTCGAACGCACCCGACCGGTCGAGCAGCTCGAACTGCTCGATCGTGAGCTTCACTTGTTGAGGCACGTTTATCGGCTGGATGACTGTCACGACGGACTCCTACCACACTTGCGCGGCATCCACGAAATCCCGATGAGACGGTTCATGCCCCAGTCCGAAGTTCCCGAGGCCCTCCGCGGCGCCGCTTTCGTCTCCAAGGCCTGGCCCTATGAGGAAGCGCGCAAGCTCCTCAAGCGCTATCCCGACGGCCCGCCGCGCGGCCAGATCCTGTTCCAGACCGGCTACGGCCCCAGCGGCCTGCCCCATCTCGGCACCTTCCAGGAGGTGGCTCGAACCCTGATGGTCCGCAATGCCCTTTCGGAGATGACCGACTGGCCGAGCCGGCTGATCGCCTTTTCCGACGACATGGACGGGATGCGCAAGGTGCCGCCGGGCGTCCCCCGTCAGGACATGATGCACGAGCATCTCGACCAGCCGCTGAGCCGGGTGCCGGACCCCTATGGCTGCGGGCACGGCAGCTATGCGGCGCACAACAACAATCTGCTCCGCCAGTTCCTCGACCGCTTCGGCTTCGACTATGAGTTCCTGTCTTCCACGGACTGCTACGGATCGGGCCGGTTCGACCCGGTCCTGCGCCAGGTGCTGCGCGCTTATGACGAGATCATGGGCATCATGCTGCCGACGTTGCGCGAGGAACGGCGCCGGACCTATTCGCCTCTGCTGCCGGTGAGCCGGGTGAACGGCAAGGTCCTTCAGGTGACGATCGAGGTGGTCGATCCGGAGGCGGGGCTGGTGCGCTATGTCGAGCCGGAGACCGGCGAGACGGTGGAACAGTCCATCCTCGCGGGCGGCGCCAAGCTGCAGTGGAAGGTCGATTGGGCGGCGCGCTGGGTCGCGCTCGGAGTGGATTACGAGATGGCCGGCAAGGACCATATCGACGGAATGATCCAAAGTGGGAAGATCGCCCGAATCCTCGGCGCCCGCCCGCCGGAGGGCTTCAATTACGAGCTCTTCCTCGACGAGAATGGCGAGAAGATCTCGAAGACCAAGGGCAACGGCGTCACGATCGACGAATGGCTGGCCTATGCGCCGGAGGAGAGCCTCACTTTCTACATCTACCGGGAGCCGAAGCGGGCCAAGCAGCTCAGCGTCGGGGTGATCCCGAAGGCGGTCGACGAATATTACCAGTTCCTCGCCGCTTATCCGGAGCAGGCGTGGGACAAGCGCCTCGGCAACCCCGTCCACCACGTCCATGGCGGCGATGTGCCCGGAGTCCGGCTCCCGATCAGCTTCGCCCTGCTCCTCAACGTCGCCGGCCTTCCGGGCGTCGGAGACCGGGAAACGATCTGGAGCTTCCTCAATCGCTACGATCCCGCCTTGACGCCCGAGGCGAGCCCGGAGCTCGACAGGCTGGTCGCTTATGCGGTCGAATATGGAACCCGGTTCGTCGCGCCCGCGCTCAGGCGCCGGCCGCCCACCCCGGAGGAGGTCCCGGCGCTTCGCGAGCTGGACGAGCTCCTCGCCGGGGAAGACGGCGCCGGCGAGGAGGACGGGGATCCGGCCGTTTCCCTTCAAAACCACGTCTACGAAATCGGCAAGAAACATTATGGCAAGGAGCGCCTCCGCGACTGGTTCAAGGCGCTCTACGAGACCCTTCTCGGAAGCGACCAGGGCCCCCGGATGGGCAGCTTCATCGCCCTCTACGGAGTGGAGAACAGCCGCCGCCTGATCGCCGAGGCGCTGGAATCGGCGGAGGACGAGCGCAAAGCCTGATCCTCCGCCCGGCGCCGCCCTGTACTCGTTCCAGGCTCCGGCTCGCCGCCCTCCCGAAGGTTGGACGTGGGGCCGGGGCCTTCGACTGCCTTCCGCCGGAAGGATGCCGGCCTTGGACCCTGAACCGGATTCAGCGTAACGCCCGGGCTTCACTTGCCGGTCCGGAGGCGGCAAGCTCGGGCGATGAACTGGCCCCATCTCAGCGAAGCCCGCGACGGCCCGACCATCGCCGCGCTCCATCTCTACAGCCAGATAATCGGCAAGGCGGCCGTGGCCTTGCTGCCGTGGCGCAACCATGGCTGGCACGTCGCCTTGCGGGTCCACCCCCGCGGCCTCAGGACAGAGACGCTCTACGGCCCCGGCGGGCCGTTCGAGCTCGGGCTGGACCTCGTCGATCACGAATTCACCTTCGCCGACGGGGGAATCGTCCGCCGCCTGCCGCTTCGGCCGATGTCCGTCACTCGATTTCACGGCGAAGTGACGGAGCTGCTGGAGGCGGCGGGCCATTCGGTGCGGATCCACGGCCGGCCCAACGAGATCGACCCGGCTCTGCCCTTCGCCCAGGATCGCGAGCCGCGCCCCTATGATCGCGGCAGCGCCTCGCGCCTGCTCGGAGCGCTTCTGAACGCCGACCGGGTCTTCCGCCGCTTCCGCTCGTCCTTTCTCGGCAAGGCGAGCCCGGTCCATTTCTTCTGGGGCAGCTTCGACCTCGCCGTGACCCGCTTCTCCGGCCGCCCGGCGCCGCTCCATCCGGGCGGAATCCCCAATCTGCCCGACGACGTAACCCGCGAAGCCTATAGCCACCAGGTCTCCAGCGCCGGCTTCTGGCCCGGCGGGGGCGGCGATCCCTTCTTCTATTCCTACGCCTATCCGTCTCCCGACGGGTTCGATTCGGCGCTGGTGGAGCCGGAGGCGGCGCGGTTCGACGGCGGCCTCGGCGAGTTCGTCCTGGCCTATGAGGCCGTGCGCTCGGCCGGCGATCCGGACTCGGCGCTGACGCAGTTCCTGGAAAGCACCTACGGCGCCGCCGCCGATCTGGCGCGATGGGACCGCGCGGCGCTGGACTGCCGACCCGGCCTCCCGGGAGTCCCGCGCCCCCTTTGAGCGTGATCGGGTTGTTCTCTTCGTCATTGCGAGGAGCGAAGCGACGAAGCAATCCAGTTTCGCCCGCACCGTGCCGGCTGGATTGCTTCGTTTCGCCCGCAATGACGCAAGCGGTAGTTCAGGCCGCTATTCCGACTTGAGCCCCGCCGCCTCCAGCGCTTCGATCTGCTCCGAGGCGCATTTCATCGCCGCGCTCATGAAGCCGGAATCGGCGGCGATGATCTCCCCTGCCCGGCTCATCTCCCGGTGAAAGGCCTGGAGCGGGTAGGTGCCCATGAATTTCGCCATCGCGGCGCTGTCGGCCGCGCTCGGAGTCGCCTGGCTTTCCATCCGGGCGGCCAAGGCGGCGAAGGCGGCATAATCCGGGCCTTCGTAGAAGCCGACCAGCTTCTGAAGCCCGTCCCCGCCGAGATTGCGGGCGACGGTTCGAAGCATTCGAAGGCTGCCGGCGGTGATCGCGGGACCGGTGCAGGCGAGGTTCGTCCGCAGGATCGCGCGCACCCGCGCCTCCTTGCCCGGGTTGAGCGCTGCCAGCCTGGCCAGCTCTTCGGCGTCGATCTCCTCGGCCGCCTCGGTGATCGCTTCGCGGTCGGGCAGAGATGCGATGAAGCGGTCGACCAGCGCCTCGCTCGGCGCCGCCCCGGAAGCCCGGGCGAGGCCGGGCGTCGGCTGAAGAGCGATCAGTGCGAAGGCGGCGGCGATTGCGAGCGGCTTCATGGCGTCACATGTCCTCGGGCTGGAGCGCTTCCCCCCCCCCCCCGGAGGACGCTTCGGACGGCGATCATGTTGGAGCCGCCGCGGATTGTCCAGCTACCCGAGAAGCAAAATTGGTTCGCACAAAGCCACAAAGGCACCAAGGAGCTGAGCGGGATTGGCGCGCAGCGCCCTTCATTCTCTCTTTTGGAGAACAGTCATTGCGGCTTCGCCGCGACGAGCCCTTCGTGTCTTTGTGCCTTTGTGTGAAACCAATTCTGCCTTGGCGCCGCACGGGGCAAGCGGTTGGATCGCCGGAACCGCCCGCCACTACCCCAGGAATGGATAAGGGGAGATCGTCTTCTGGGTCTCGTTCAGGGCAAGCGTCCGGCCGGCCGGAGCTGCGGCGCGCTGGGGGCAGCGGAGGCGCGGGCAGATGGAGCAGGCGGGGCCGATCGGAGTGACGAAGGGCTGGGCCAGGTCGCTGCCGTCGGCATAGAGGATCCCGGGCGCAAATTTGACGTCGCAGCCGAGGCCGATCGCGAGCTGGGAGCTCTCGCGCGGGTCGAGCCGGACGGCCCGGTCGACGGTCCGGGCGATGGTGAAGAATCGAAGCCCGTCGGGAGTCTCGACGATCTGGGTGGCGACCCGTCCCGGAGTCTGGAAGGCGGCGTGCAGGTTCCAGCGCGGGCAGGTTCCGCCGAAGCGCGAGAAGGGGAAGCTTTCGCCGGCGAAGCGCTTGGAGACGTTGCCCGCCGAATCGACCCTCAGCATGAAGAAGGGCACGCCCCGGGCTCCGGTTCGGGCGAGCGTGGTGAGCCGGTGCGAGACCTGCTCGACGCTCGCTCCGAAATCGGCGCAGAGCCGGTCGACGTCGTAGCGATGCTTCTGCGCCGCGGCGAGGAAGGCGGCATAGGGCATCATGATCGCCCCCGCGGCATAATTGGCGAGGCTCATCCGGAGCAGGCGGCGGGTCGGGACGTCCGGCGCTCCGGCGGTGTCGACCATCCGGTCGAGCATCGGCCCGAACTCGGTGAGGGAAAGATGGTAGGCGGCGCCGAAGGTCCGGCTCTCCGGCCTCAGCATCGCCGAGAGCATCAGCCTCTTGCGGTGGAAGTCGAAGGCCTGGCTCGTCGGATCGACGATTTCGGGCGGAACCACCTTCGTCTCGATCCCGAATCCCTCCTTGAGCCGGCGACGGAGCGCTTCGAAGATACCGGTCGGGTCGCCGAGCGCCCCGGCCAGGGACTCCGCCGCTTCCTCGATATAGTGGAAATGGTTGCGCTGCGCCTGGATGTGGTCGCGCACCCAGGTTTCGGGCGTGACCGAAGAGGTTTCGTCCGGAATGCCTCCCGCCGGATTCTGCCGCCGCTCGACCAAAGCCGCGTAGAGCCTCGAGATCGCGTCCGCCACCGACGGCGCATTGTCCGCCACCTCGAGCAATTCGTAGCGCGGGATCCCGATGTCGGCGAACATCGGGTCGGCGAAGATCTCGGCCAATTGGTCGATCCCGGTCCCGTCCGCCCCCTCCGCGGCGAAGGCTCTGAGGTCGACATCATAGACTTCGGCGAGGCGGAGAAGCACCTGGGCGGTGACCGGCCGCTGGTTGCGTTCGAGATGATTGAGATAGGAGGGCGAGACCCCGATCTCGCCGGCCATCGCGCTCTGATTGAGCCCCAGCTCGCGCCGGAGCCGCCTTAGCCGGCCGCCGAGATAGAGCTTTCGTCCTGGACCGGCCATGCCCGAACATTGTCACAGCTTTACAAGAGTCGCAAGTCGTACTGTGACAGCGCGACCCTTTTAAGCGCGCACTCGGCGCCGATCCGGTCTTTCATAAGGACACGATTCCTGAACATTCGAGGCAAAGATGAGCGATTTCTCAACTATCGTCCCCTCTCCGGCGCATCGCTTCACCGGCATAAACCGGCCTTATTCCCCGGAGGATGTGCTCAGGCTGCGCGGCTCCGTCGCCGTCGAGCACAGCCTCGCCCGCCGCGGCGCCGACCGATTGTGGGAGCTTCTCCAGACCGAGGATTACGTCAACGCCCTCGGCGCGGTGACCGGCAACCAGGCGATGCAGATGGTCCGGGCCGGCTTGAAGGCCATCTATCTTTCCGGCTGGCAGGTTGCCGCCGACTCCAACACCGCCGGCGCCATGTATCCCGACCAGTCGCTCTACCCCGCCAATGCCGGGCCGGAATTATGCCGCAGAATCAATCGCACGCTCCAGCGC
Organism: Sphingomonadales bacterium; assembly: GCA_038257735.1. Classification (GTDB taxonomy): domain Bacteria; phylum Pseudomonadota; class Alphaproteobacteria; order Sphingomonadales; family Sphingomonadaceae; genus Allosphingosinicella. The sequence goes on from JBBSIZ010000047.1 coordinate 19,461, forward strand.
GCCGACCAGATCGAGCATGGCGAGGGCGGCGCGTCCCGCGACTGGTTCGCCCCGATCGTCGCCGATGCCGAAGCCGGCTTCGGCGGGCCATTGAACTGCTTCGAGATCATGAAAGCCTATATCGAGGCGGGGGCCGCCGCGGTTCATTTCGAGGACCAGCTCGCCGCCGAAAAGAAGTGCGGTCA
>JBBSIZ010000048.1:0-19331 GCA_038257735.1 Sphingomonadales bacterium
CACGGGCGCCTCCCTTATTGAGCGCCCCCTGTCTCCCGGGCGGCCTTCGAGCCGGATCCGGTCGGGGAGTAGCTCAGCCTGGTAGAGCACTGTCTTCGGGAGGCAGGGGCCGGAGGTTCGAATCCTCTCTCCCCGACCATTTTTCAGAAACTGTCGCGTCACGCGAGCCTAATGGATTTTGGGTAGTGATCGGCTGCACGATCATCGTGCGGTGGGACCGTTCACACGTGTGTTCGCGTTATAGAATTCTCAGCACTCCTAGACATACAAGAAACTTCACATATATATGAACTCGAATCACGGTCGAGTTATGCTGAAACCTGACGGGTATACCATCCGATTCCCTAAAGAGGGTGGTCCGCCGGGTGAGCATGGGTCGGTTGCGTTCAAGGAAAAGCACTGGAAAATGTTCCAGAAGGAGATCAAGCTCGAGGCCCGCGCCCAAGTGGAGGCGGTGATGAAGGCTTGGTGCCGATTTGGCCCCCGGGACCTGCCGCCGCAGAAGTTCAAGTTCGAGACGCATTATCAGAAAGGCGGAAAGAGCGCCCGGATCGACGCCTTCAAAGGCTGGCAGGTGCGCTTTTACGGAACAACGGCCCAGATCGACGGGAAGCCGATGTTCCTGATCACCGGCGCCGACTTATCAAAGAAGAAGAATCAAGCCGACCAAGACATTCTCGAGGCCGCCGGAAAGGCAGCATATCAGCTAGTACACCGCTAACGACAGGCAAATTAAATGACCAATAGTCATAGCAGCAAGCCCATAAACGACCATGCTTATGAGCAGTTGGTCGCCGAGGAAGAGCTGATTCTGCATGCTCAGATGCTGATTCAGCGCGTCCTCAACGATCGTGAGATCACCCAGAAGCACCTCGCAGAGAAGCTCGGTGTTGGGGAATCCTATGTGAGCCAGATGCTCGGTGGTTCGGCGCGCAACCTCACTTTGCGAACCATCGCGCGCGTCATGAAGGCCCTTGATGTCAAGGCCGCTATTGTCCTTGATGACTATGCAGGGGCGAGCCTGGGCAACGCGCCGGTCCGCGATTCCAAAGCTGCGGCCGCCGTTGCGAGCAGGCTCGCCTCCTCGCGCTTCTGGGATGTGTGGGGCGAGGTCAAGCTGCCGCCCCAAAACAAGAGGGCGCGGCGACGGCCGGATGCTCGGGCGTACGCCTCATATGATCCACCGGTGCAGGAAATGGCGCTCGCCGCCTGAGAGGGACCATGATCAACACAAAGGGCGCCGCGGTGGCAAAGGTGGACGCGGAAAGCTACAACCGTCTCGTCTCGCATGCCACGGTCCGCGACATCCGACTTCTTAGCACGAAGTTCGATCTCAAGCCAGACGCAGTAGAGCTCGCCGAGCGAGTCTGGACCTTTCAGCTCGCCGACCAGCTCGAAGATTGGACGTGCGATAATCAGAAGGCCGCGCTAACCGGAGTCTACTCGTACGTCGCTTCGTGCATCGAGGGGCGGCGCAAGCTACTTAGCGTCACCTGCCGCTATCTTTCGACCTACCGGCTCTCAGATCTTTGCGATGAGGAAGCTGGGCACCAATTCCTAGTGCGGGTCGGACGCTTCTCCGCGTATCCATATTTCAGGTCCATTTTCGCGACGCTGACGCAGCAGAGCGGAATCATGCTGCCACCTTTGCCGGTGATATCGGATGGGCCCAAGTGGGTAAACTCGCCGGCGGACGCAGCCAAGCTCACCGGGCCCGAACGGGCCTAGCGCCCTGCGTCGTCTATTACAGACGAGGCATTTTAGCCGACCTTTTTAGACTACTCCAGCTCGGCATCTCAGCTTCGGCGTCGATGGCACCAGGATTCGCTGGCCGCACGCATGGCGAAGCGCCTCCTTCCACCGGCGACCGCCGGAAACGGACTGACAGCGGCGGGACCGGCTGCTAAGGGACCGCCATGCTCAACCTCAACGCGATCACGGTCCGCCTCGGCGGAAGGACCATCCTTGACGGTGCGACCGCTTCGCTGCCGCCGGGCGGGCGGGTCGGGCTGATCGGGCGGAACGGGGCGGGGAAGTCGACCTTGATGCGGGTCGTCGCGGGGCTTCTCGATCCGGACGGCGGGGCGGCGGAGATGCCTCGGGCGGCGCGGATGGGCTATGTCGCCCAGGAGACTCCCGCCGGAGCGGCCACCCCGTTCGAGACGGTGCTTGCCGCCGACGTCGAGCGGGCTCGGCTTCTTCACGAGGCGGAGGAGACCGAGGACGCCCACCGGCTCGGCGACATACACGAAAGGCTGAACGCGATCGGCGCTCATGCGGCGCCGGCCCGGGCCGCCCGGATCCTCGTCGGCCTGGGCTTCGACGAGGACATGCAACGGCAGCCGCTCGACAGCTTCTCCGGCGGGTGGCGGATGCGGGTCGCTCTTGCCGCCTTGCTTTTCTCGGAGCCGGATCTGCTGCTCCTCGACGAGCCTTCCAACCATCTCGATCTTGAGGCGACGCTCTGGCTCGAGAATTTCCTCAAGGGCTATCGGGCGACGATGCTGATCGTCAGCCACGAGCGCGATTTGCTCAACAACGTCGCCGACCATATCCTCCACCTCGAGGCCGGCAGGCTTACCCTCTATCCGGGCGGCTACGACGCGTTCGAGACCCAGCGCGCCGAGCGCCTCGCCCAGCTCGAATCGGCGCGTGCCAACCAGGCGGCCCAGCGCGCCCGGCTCCAGGATTATATCGCCCGCAACTCGGCCCGGGCGAGCACCGCCAAGCAGGCTCAGTCGCGGGTCAAGGCGCTTGCCCGGATGGCGCCGATCGCCGCCGCCGCCGAGGATCCGAGCCTGAGCTTCGATTTTCCGAGCCCCGCCGAGCTGAAACCGCCTCTGATCCAGCTCGACATGGCGGCGGTCGGCTACGCGCCGGGCGAACCGGTGCTCTCCCGGCTCGACCTGCGCCTCGATCCGGACGACCGGCTCGCTTTGCTCGGCCGCAACGGCAACGGCAAGACGACGCTGGCGCGCCTGCTCGCCGCCCAGCTTCCGGCGATGGACGGCGAGATGAGGGCTTCGGGCAAGCTCAAGGTCGGCTATTTCACCCAATATCAGGTGGAGGAGCTGAACGGGGACGAGACCCCGCTCCAGCACATGGCCCGACTGATGCCCAAGGCGGCTCCGGCCGCGGTCCGGGCCCAGCTCGGGCGGTTCGGCTTTTCCGGACTGAAGGCGGTGATGCGGGTCGGCGACATGTCGGGCGGCGAGCGGGCCCGGCTCGCGCTTGCTCTGATCACCCGCGAGGCGCCCCATTTGCTCATCCTCGACGAGCCCACCAACCATCTCGACGTCGACGCCCGCGAGGCCCTCGTCCAGGCGCTGAACGACTATCGCGGCGCCGTCGTCCTGGTCAGCCACGACCGCCACATGCTCGAGCTCACCACCGACCGGCTGGTGCTCGTCGACGGTGGAACGGCGCGCGAATATGGCGGAAGCCTCGACGATTATACCGACCTCATCCTCGGCCGGAACCAGGAAAGCGGCGGCGACAAAGCGGCGTCGAAGCGGAGCCGAAAGGACGAGCGCCGGGCCGAGGCGGAAGCGCGCGCGCAGGGCCAGTCGCTTCGCAGGACGGCGCAGGCCGCGGAGGCGGAGATCGCGAAGCTGGAGGCGCGCAAGACCCGGATCGAGCGGGCGATGTTCGATCCGGCCTCGGCCGGTGCGGAAGATTCGAAGCGGACGATGAGCGAGCTGATGAAGCTGCTCGCCGAGACGGGGTCCAGGCTCGCCGACGCCGAAAAGCGCTGGCTCGAAGCTTCGGAAGCTATGGAGAAGTCACAGGCGGCGTGACGGGGCCCCGACCCTCGATTCGCCTTGTTTCTTCCCCTCTCCCCCGCCGGGGAGAGGGGCCCGCCTGGCCAGCCTCGCCGCCCCCAGCCCTCGCTGGCGCACCGCCTACCAGGTCCCGACCGCCGCCCTCACGTCCTTCATCACTGCTTCGGCCCGCTCGGCGGCGGCCTCGCCCGAGCGGCGCAGGAAGGCGGTGAGCCCGGCCTCGTCGCCGCGTATATCGGCGAAGCGGCTCTGGATCGGCTCGAGACCTGCGATCACCGCTTCGGCGACTCCGGTCTTGAGGTTGCCATAGCCCTGGCCGTCGAAGCGCTTCAATGCCTCCTCCCAGCTTCCACCGGCGAAAGCGTGGTAGATGGTGACGAGGTTCCTCACTCCGGGCGACAGGTCGGCGGCGTCAACGGCGATGCGTGAGTCGGTCTTGGCCGATTTGAGCTTTTTCAGGATCGACGCGGGCGGATCGAGAAGCCCGATCGAATGGCCGGGCCTGTCGGCGCTCTTCGACATCTTGGCCTCGGGATCGTCGAGACCCATGATCCGGGCCCCGACCTTCTGGACCATGATCTCGGGACGGGTGAACTCATAGCCGAACAGATGGGTGAAGCGCTGGGCGATATCCTGGGTGATCTCGACATGCTGGCGCTGGTCCTCGCCTACCGGCACGAGATCGGCATGGTAGAGGAGGATGTCGGCGGCCTGGAGGATCGGATAGGAATAGAGGCCGACCCCGACCGTTTCCTGGCCTTCCGACTTGGACTTGAACTGGGTCATCCGGTTCATCCAGCCCATGGGCGTGACGCAGTTGAGGATCCAGGCGAGCTCGGAATGCTGGCGGACGTGGCTCTGGATGAAGACCAGTGATTCTTCCGGATCGATTCCGCAGGCGAGGTAGAGTGCGGCGACGTCGAGGGAATTGGACCTGAGTCGCTCCGCCTGGATCGCCTCGGGCATGGTCAAAGCGTGCAGATCGACGATGCAGAAGATATTGTCGTGCCGGTCCTGCTCGCGCACCCACAAGGACACCGCGCCGATATAATTGCCGATATGAAGCCCGCCGCCGGTCGGCTGGATTCCGGAAAAGACCGTCTTTTTCGCTTTCGCCTCAGCCAAGTCGCGCGCTCCCGATGTCGAAGCCCGTGCCGTAACCGGGCGGGCGGAGCGAGCGCAAGGCGTCGATGATTGACGGCGCGGCTGACAAGGCTAGCCTGCGCCGCCATGACGAGACCTCGACTGTTCGACTATTTTCGCTCCTCGGCGAGCTACCGGGTGCGGATCGCGCTCAACCTCAAGGGCATCGACTATGAAAGCGTGCCCCTTAACCTGCTCGAAGGCGGGCAGAATGGCCCTGACTATCGGGCGCTCAACCCGCAGGGCCTGGTTCCGGCGCTGGAGATTGACGGCCATATTCTCGTCCAGAGCCTCGCGATCGTCGACTATCTCGATTCGACCCGGCCCGAGCCGCCGCTCGTTCCGGCGGACGACGCCGACGCCGCTCATGTCCGGGCGCTTGCGCTCGTCGTCGCCTGCGACGTTCATCCGCTCAACAATTTGCGGGTCCTCAAATATCTGTCGGGACCGCTCGGCCGGCCGCGGGACGAGCGCGATTCCTGGTACCGCCACTGGGTCAGCGAGGGCCTTGCCGCGCTGGAGGCGATGGCGGCGCCCCGAGCCGGCCGCTTCCTGTTCGGCGACTCGCCGACCCTCGCCGACCTCTGCCTCGTCCCGCAGATGTTCAACGCCCGCCGCTTCGAGGTGCCGCTGGACGATTATCCGACCCTGGTTCGGGCTGACGCCGAGGCGAGCCGCCTCGAAGCCTTCGCGGCGGCGCATCCGGACGCTATAGGTCCCTCGACCTAGGAGAAGCGAAAATGGGCCGAGTCGACGCGATCGGGCAGAATATGGCGGATCTGGCGCCGCTGGCGAGCCTCGACATCCCGCCGATGAAGGACCTTGTGTCGCCGGAGGAATGGAAGATCCGGGTCGATCTCGCCGCCGCCTACCGGCTGGTCGCGCATTACGGCTGGGACGACCTCGTCTTCACCCATCTCTCGGCCCGGGTGCCGGGGCCGGAGCATCATTTTCTTCTCAACCCCTATCAATTGATGTTCGAGGAAGTGACTGCGTCCAGCCTGGTCAAGGTCGGAATGGACGGCAATCCGGTCGGCGACACGCCGTTCATGACCAATGCGGCCGGCTTCACCATCCACTCGGCGATCCATATGGCGCGCGAGGACGCTTTGGCGGTGATCCACCTCCATACCCCCCACGGCCAGGCCGTTTCCGCCCATGGCGAAGGCCTTCTCCCGCTCACCCAGACGGCGATGCTGATCCGCGACGAAATCGCCTATCACGATTATGAGGGAGTCGCCGTCGACCTGGACGAGCGGGAGCGGATCGTCGCCGATCTCGGCTCCAGGGGCGCAATGCTCCTGCGCAACCACGGCACCCTCACGATCGGCGAGACGGTCGGCGAGGCGTTCGTCAGGATGTATTTTCTGGAGCGGGCCTGCGAGGCCCAGATCCTGGCTTTGTCCGCCGGCGAGGGCAATCTCAACAACCCGCCGCAAGGCTCCCCGGAAGTGACCGCCCAGCAGGGCAAATTGGGCCTGAAGCTCGCCGCCGGCGCTCTGGCCTGGCCGGCGCTTCTGCGCAAGGCGTACCGTCTCGACCCCGGCTTCGCGAGCTGACTTGCCTCCCCATCGCGCCGCGATGGGGAGGCAGAATAGTCAGAAGCGGAACCGCCCGGTCAGGCCGAAGGTGCGCGGCTCGGCGAGGAAGGCGGAAAAGATCTGCCGTCCGCCCGGAAATTGCGGATCGGAGAAGGCCGCGGTGCGGGCGCCTTCCTGGAAGGGCGAGTTGAACGCGACCTGGGTGTAGCCGGTGTTGAAGATGTTCTGGGCCCAGGCCTCGATCGCCCAGCGCTCGCCGGCGCCGCGGATTCCGATCCGGGCGTTGAAGATGGCGAAGCTTTCCTGCTCCTTCTGCGGGAAAAGATCCGAGCCGGTGTTGAAGCCGTCGGTCAGTCGCCCGTCGACGTAGAAGAGCCCGCTCAGCCCCGTAGCGCCGATCCGCGGAGTCCAGGCCAGCGAGCTGGTGACGACGACCTGCGGAGCGTTGGAGAGATTGTCGCCGGGCAGCTTGCGGAGCGCCGGATCGAGCGGAGCGCCGCTGTCGTTGCCGACCAGCTGCGACCGGTAGCGCGTATTGGCGTAGGTGAGGCCCAAGGTCATGTTGAGGTCGCGGCGGACCCGAAGGGCGCTCTCGAGCTCGAGGCCTTCGGAGCGCACTCCGTAGCCGACCTCGTTCGCCGGGCAGGCGCCGGTCCCGGCCGCCGGATTGGCGAGGGGGTTGGCCGGCGGCGGGGCGACGAAATTGGGAGCGCCGGGCAGGGTGCTCTGGTCGCGATCCGCCCCGCCGAGATCGACTCCGCAGCCGTTCACCGTCTGCACCAGGAAGACGGTGCCGTTGAAGGTGTTCAGCTGGAAGTTTTTGAAATCCTGGCGGAAAAGGACGGCGTTGAGGGTGAGCGGGCCGCGCGAGAATTTGGCGCCGAGCTCGTAAGCGGTGTTGATCTCCGGATCGAACTGGAGGTTGCCGACCAGAGCCTGGGCGCCGCCCGGAATCGCCGCGAACGGAAGCACCGGGGCCTTGAGGGCGGAACGGTCCAGGTTGAAGCCCCCCGCTTTGTAGCCGCGCGAGTAGCTCGCATAGAGCATGAGGTCGCGGCTCGGCTTGAACGAGAGGATGCCGGTGCCGGTGAACTCGTCCTCGTTGCGTTCGTCGGAGACGCTGACTCCGTTCAGCTCGGCGGTCGAATTGCCCTGGCAGGCGAGGCCGATCAGGCCGGCGGCGAGCGGCGCCAGGCCGGGATTGGCGAGGAGGGGAAGCAATGCCCCCTGCTGGGCCACGCAGGCCACGTTGTCGTTGCCGAAGGTGGCTTCCAGCTCCTTCTTCTCGTTGGTGTAGCGAAGGCCGACCGTCAGAGCGAGATTGTCGGTGAGGTGGAAGATGTTGTGGGTGAACAGCGCGTAATTGCGGCTGTCCTGGCGATAGGTGTCGAGAGTGCTGCCCTTGTCGTTCACGCCTTCGAGCCGGTCGAAGGCGGCGAGGATCAGACCGCCGGCCGGGCCGAACGGCGACGGGATACCCGGTGCGAGCGCGTTGCTGATGACCGCGCGTCCGGTCGGGCTGATGCAGCCGGGGGTGCCGGGGCTGTAGAAGCCGGCGAGGCCGGTTCCCGAAAGCAGGCGGCAGGCGGCGAAGCGGCCATATTGGGCGCCAAAGCGGAGATTGTCGGTGACGGTCAGCTTCTCGTCGGCGAAATAGCCGCCGACCAGCCAGTCGAGCTTGTCGCCGAACGCCTTGCCCTGGAGCCGGAGCTCCTGGGTAAAGGTCTTGAACTGCCGCTCCAGCCCGCCATTGACCGGTGAGCGGTAGAGGATGTCGACCGGGCTGTAGTCGATGTCGCCCGGCTGGCCGGAGACATAGTCGCGATAGGCGGTGATCGAGGTCAGGGTCGCGTTCGCTCCCAGGTCCCAATTGACCTCGCCCGACAGGCCCCAGTCGCGCGTGTCGCCTTCATAGGTGCGGCCCGGAGTGACGTAGATATCGCGGCTGAACGGATCGTTGAAGGCGGCCATGGGCGTGCCGAGGTCGCGAAGCACGTTGATGATGTTGTTGCCGTTCGGATTGACCGCGCCGCCGACCAGGATCGGGTTGGCGGGCTCGAACAGATTGCCGATCGCCGGATTGAACTCGCGGTCGAGATAGACGGCACCGCAGCAGGATTCCTCGCGGCGCGTATAATCGCCGATGAGCCGGACCGACAGATCGGAATTGGGCTGGAACATCAACTGCCCGCGCACGAAGAAGCGGTTGCGGTCGTTGACCCGCTCGTCGTTGTTGACGTCCTTGTAGAAGCCGTCGCGGCGCGCATAGACCCCGTCGAGGCGGAAGCCCAAAGTGTCGCCGATCGGCCCGGTCACTCCGGCGTCGGCGCGGATATAATCGTAATTGCCGTAGGTCAGCGAGCCGAAGCCTTCGAACTGGTTCATGTTCGGCTTCTTGCTGATGACGTGGATCAGGCCGGCCGAGGCGTTGCGGCCGAACAATGTGCCCTGCGGTCCGCGAAGCACCTCGATCCGCTCGATCTCGCCGAGCTCGTTGAGGCCGACTCCGCTTCGCGAGCGATAGACTCCGTCGACGAAGACCGCGACCGAGCTTTCGAGGCCCGGATTGTCGCCGACCGTTCCGATGCCGCGGATTCGCGCTGAGCCGTTGGCCTCGCTTCCGGTCGAGGAGACGAGCAGCGACGGCGCGAGCTGGTTCAATTGGCGGATGTCCGAGGCACCGCTGTTCTGAAGCGACTGGGCCGAGACCGCGGAGACGGCGATCGGCACATCCTGGAGAATCTGGGCGCGGCCCTGGGCGGTGATGACGATCCCCTCGTCCTCGGCCGTCGCCAGATTGTCGGTCGGTTCTATGTCGACGTTCGTATTGACCTCGGCCGATTCCTCGAGCGGGCTAGGCTCGCCGGTCGGGCTAGTCTGATCCTGAGCGAAAGCAGGCGTGGCGCTGAGCGCGCACAGGCCGACCGAAACGAGCCAGACGGACTTCGACATATTCCCCTCTCCCTTTTGGGTTTGGGGCCAGAGCTAATGAAAATGACCCGCGCCTGCCAGCCGGAATCCGCACTTTTCTGCGGGTTTTCGGCCCTCATGGCAATCGCGCAACAATCCAGTTTCGAAACGAAACTTGCAATAATCCCGTGCCGCTACGGAAAGCAGACGTTTGCGTAACGGTAAAGCGTGGCAGAGGACGGTAACGGCGGTCGTGCCTGAAGCCCGTCATTGCGAGGAGCGAAGCGAAGCGGCAATCCGGAAGAGGCGCTGCGGCCACGCTGGATTGCTTCGCTTCGCTCGCAATGACGGCGGACCGGCCTGAGCCGATCGGCTTCACTTCGGTGCAAGCACCATCAGCATCTGGCGGCCTTCCATGCGCGGATGCTGCTCGACCTTCGCGGTTTCGGCGACGTCGGCCTGGACCCGCTGAAGGAGCCGCATTCCGAGCTCGCCATGGGCCAGCTCGCGGCCCCGGAAACGCAAGGTGATCTTCACCTTGTCGCCTTCCCCGATGAAGGAGAAAACCTTCTTCATCTTGGTATCGTAATCGTGATCGTCGATGTTCGGACGCATCTTGATCTCTTTGATCTCCTGCGTCTTTTGCGACTTGCGGGCGAGATTGGCCTTTTTCTGGGCCTCATATTTGAACTTGCCGACGTCGAGGAACTTGCACACCGGCGGATCTGCATTGGGCGAGACTTCGACGAGGTCGAGGCCCACTTCGGCGGCCTGCTCGATCGCTTCGGCGGTCAGAAGCACCCCGATATTCTCGCCATTCTCATCGATCACGCGCACCTTTGGCACGGAGATGAATTCGTTGAAGCGGGGGCCGTTCAGGGGCGGCGCCTGCGGGCGCCGGATCATGGGCGGACGTATAACAATGTCTCCTGAGGTTGAAGTTCAGCCCATCACCTAGTGGTTCCGGCCCGCGAATGAAAGACGAGAGGGAGGCGCGCGGACGCTTTTTGTAAAGTGGCTGTTGCGGCCCTGCACGTCGTCCCAGCGAAGGCTGGGACCCCAGGGGGTGAAAAGTACGGCGTTCTTCACCCCTTGGGGCCCCAGCCTCCGCTGGGGCGACGCGCTATTTCAAATCCGGCGGAAGCGCCTCGGCCCGAAGCCTCGCCACCGCCTCGTCCAGCTCAAGCACCTCCTGCCGGGCGCCCTCGCCGAGCGGCCTCAGCGCAACCGTCCCCTCCTCGGCCTCGCGCTTGCCGACGACGAGCAGGTTGGGGACCTTGGCGAGGCTGTGCTCGCGCACCTTGTAGTTGATCTTCTCGTTCCTGAGGTCGGTCTCGACCCTGAGGCCCGCCGCCGCCAGCTTCGCGACCACCTGGTGCGCATAATCGTCGGCGTCGGAGACGATCGTCGCCACCACCGCCTGGACCGGCGCCAGCCAGAGCGGGAAGCGGCCGGCATGATGCTCGATCAATATCCCGATGAAACGCTCGAACGAGCCCAGGATCGCCCGGTGGAGCATGACCGGCCGGTGGCGCTGGCCGTCCTCGGCGACGTAGCTCGCGTCGAGCCGCTCGGGCAGCACCGTGTCGGTCTGGATGGTTCCGACCTGCCAGGTCCGCCCGATCGCGTCGGTGAGGTGGAATTCGAGCTTGGGCGCGTAGAAGGCGCCCTCGCCCTCAAGCTCCTCCCAGCCATATTCTTCCGTGTCCCGCCCGGCCGCCTTCACGGCGTCGCGAAGCGACTGCTCGGACCAGTCCCACATCTCATCGCTTCCGAACCTCTTTTCAGGCCGAAGGGCGAGCTTGATCGCATAATCCGGAAAACCGAGATCCTTGTAGATCGTGTCGAGCAGGTCGAGGAACTGCCGCACCTCCTCGACGAGCTGGTCCTCTCGGCAGAAGATGTGGGCGTCGTCCTGGGTGAACTGGCGGACCCGCAAGATGCCGTGAAGCGCCCCGTGCGGCTCGTTCCTGTGGCACACGCCCATCTCGGCCAGGCGGATCGGCAGGTCGCGATAGCTCTTGATGCCCTGGCGGAAGATGAGGACATGGGCCGGGCAGTTCATCGGCTTCAAGGCCATCCAGTCGGCTTCGCCCGAGATGATCGGCCCCTCGTCCTCGATATTGGGCACTTCGTCGGGGATGACGAACATGGCCTCGCGATACTTGCCCCAATGGCCCGATTGCTCCCACTGGCGCGCGTCCATCACCTGCGGGGTCTTCACCTCGGCATAACCGGCGGCGTCGAGCCGGCGGCGCATATAGGCTTCGAGCTGGCGCCAGACCACGAATCCCGCCGGATGCCAGAAGACCGAACCGTGGGCCTCCGCCTGGAGGTGGAACAGGTCCATGTCCTGCCCGATCCGCCGATGGTCCCGCTTGGCCGCCTCCTCGAGCCTCGTCAGGTGGGTTTCGAGCTGCTTCCTGTTGAGCCAGCCGGTGCCGTAGATCCGCGAGAGCATCGCGTTCTTCTGGTCGCCGCGCCAATAGGCGCCGGAGACCCGGGTCAACTTGAACGCTTGCGGATCGACCTTGCCGGTCGAGGCGAGGTGAGGCCCCCGGCACAAATCGAGCCACTCGCCCGAGCGATACATGGTGATCGTCTCATGCTCGGGCAGCTCCATCACCCACTCGGCCTTGAACGTCTCGCCCTGGTCGAGGAACAGGCGGCGCACGTCCTCGCGGGTCCACACTTCCCGGACGAGGGGCTCGTCGCGGGCGATGATCCGACGCATCTCCTCCTCGATCGCCGGCAAATCCTCCTCGGTGAAGGGTCCGCGCTCGGCGGCCGGAGCGAAATCGTAGTAAAAGCCGTCGTCGGTCGCCGGCCCGAACGTGATCTGGGTGCGTGGGAAAAGGTTCTGAACCGCCTCGGCGAGGATATGCGCGTAATCGTGGCGGACGAGCTCGAGCGCGTCGGCCTCGTCGCGGGCGGTGATCAGCGCCAGGTCCGAATCGCCCTCCAGCGGCCGGTTGATGTCGCGCACCTCGCCGTCGACCCGCGCCGCCAGGGCCGCCTTGGCGAGGCCGGGCCCGATCGCCGCGGCGATGTCGGCGGGAGTGGTGCCCGGCGCGACCTCGCGCACGGAGCCGTCGGGAAGGCGAATGTTGAAATGCTCTGTCATGACCGGGCGCATGTAGCGAGAGGTTCGCGCCTTCTCCAGCCCCCGGCGCGCAGATCCGCCCTCGACTCGTCATTCCGGGCTTGACCCGGGATCCACGGACACCATCGCGCGAGGTTTCGACGGATCGTGCTCATGGATTCCGGCCTTCGCCGGAATGACGGTGGAGACGTGACAGCTTGGTCGCCTCTGCTAGACATGGCGAATGGATGAGCCCGATCATCTCGACTCCGGCGGCGGCCGGCGCCTCGCCTTCCGCCGCCGGGAGGGGACCGGCCCGACCATCGTCTTCCTGCCGGGCTATATGTCGGACATGGAGGGCGGCAAGGCGAGTGCGCTCGATGAATGGGCGGCGGCGACGGGCCGGGCGATGCTTCGCTTCGATTATGCCGGTTGCGGGTCGAGCGAAGGCGAGTTCGAGGCCCAGACCCTGGCCGGATGGCTCGGCGACGCGCTGGCGATGATCGACTCGGTCGAGGGACCGGTCCTGCTGGTCGGTTCGTCGATGGGCGGCTGGCTGATGCTGCTCGCGGCGCTGGAGCGGCCGGAGCGTATCGCCGGCCTCGTCGGGATCGCGGCCGCGCCCGATTTCACCGACTGGGGCTTCGACGAGGCTCAAAAGCGGGTCATCCGCGAGCAGGGACGGCTCGAAGAGCCCTCGCTTTACGGGGAAGCGCCCTATGTCACCACCCGCGCCTTTTGGGAGAGCGGCGAGGCGCTGAAGCTGCTGGGCGGCGAGATCGCGATCGACTGCCCGGTGCGCCTGCTCCATGGCCTGGAGGATGCCGACGTGCCGTGGCGGATTTCGCTTCGGCTGATGGAGCGGCTCCGTTCGGCCGCCGTGCGCACCGTCCTGGTCAAGGGCGGCGACCACCGGCTCTCCCGCGCGGCGGATATCGCGCTTCTGATCGAAACCGTGAAGGGCCTGAAGGCTGACAAGGATGCTTGACACTTCGTCTACTACTTTTGTAAAGGGTGCTTGACTAAAACTCAAGGAGCCTCGACATGCCTGTCCGCAATCCGGCCCAGCGCCGCTACAATCATCGGGTTCTCGGCCTCAGCCTCGCTTATGCCGGCGCCCTGATCGGGGTCAGCTTCGTGTTCCGCGACAATCCGCCCACGGGCCCCATCGCCTGGGCGCTGGCCTTGCTCCCGGCTCTGCCGCTGGTCGGGATCTTCCTCGCCATGGGCCGCTATCTGGTCGAGGAGAGCGACGAGTATCTGCGGGCGCTGGTGGCCCGGCAGTCGCTGGTCGCAAGCGGCTTCATGCTGATCGTCACCACCTGCTGGGGCTTCCTGCAGTCGTTCGACCAGCTCCCGCACGCCGATTTCTACTGGGCGGCGATCCTCTGGTTCGCCGGTCTCGGGCTCGGAAGCTGCGTCAACAGGCTGGCGCGATGAAGAACCGCCTGAAGGTGCTTCGCGCCGAGCGCGACTGGAGTCAGGGGGACCTCGCCGAGCGGCTCGAAGTCTCGCGCCAGAGCGTCAATGCGATCGAGACCGGCCGCTACGATCCCAGCCTTCCACTGGCTTTCCGGATAGGTAAATTGTTCGGCCTGCCGGTCGAGGCGATCTTCGAAGCGGAGTGATCGGCCGCCCTGGCGATGCCCGGCGCCTCCTCGGCGAATGCGGGATGAATTTAATGGTGTCCGCGGCGTTAACCATTTGTTGGGGATCGCCTGTGCAAACCCGTCCTCGACACGCGATAGACAACAAGGGGCATGTCAAATGGGGAATAGCCTGAAATCCGCGACTTTCCTGATCGAAAGCCGCCTCGCCGACGCCGCCATGGGCGATCCCGACGCACTCTATGAGCTGGGCGTCGCCTATTCGACCGGAACCCACGGCCTCGACGTCGACCTGATCGAAGCCCATAAATGGTTCAACCTCGCCGCACTGAACGGAAGCGGGCGCGGCCAGGAGTGCCGGGCCGAGATTTCCGAGGAAATGACCGCGCGCGAAATCGCCGAAGCTCAGCGCCAGGCGCGGGCCTGGCTTTCGGATGCGGGGCTGGTGAGGCGGGCGGCCTGACTCCCGTCGCTATTTCGCCGGCGCTCCGTCCTTATATTTCTCGAACCAGGCGAGGATCGCGGCCGCCTTGGCGCCGGATTGCGAGGGCCGGGCGGCGATTCCGCCGTGGCTTGCGCCCGGCACCTTGACCAAGGCGGTTGGAACGCCCCTCAGTTGGAGCGCCGTATAATATTGCTCCGCCTCGCTGACCGGAGTTCGGTAATCCTGGCTTCCGACGACGACCAAGGTCGGAGTCTTCACGTTCCCCACCAGCGACAGAGGCGAGCGGGCCCAGAAGGCTTCGTGATTCTCCCACGGATATTGACCGAACCAGTAACTCGAGAAGAAAGCGGGATTGTCGGCGGTGAGAGCGAAGCTCGCCCAGTCGATCACCGGCTTCTGGGTGGCGGCCGCCTTGAAGCGGTCGGTGTTGCCGACGATCCATGCGGTGAGGACTCCGCCGCCCGAGCCGCCGGTGACGAAGAGGCGGTCGGGATCGGCGAAACCGCCCGCGATCGCGGCGTCGACCGAGGCCATCAGATCGTCATAGTCGCGGCCGGGATAAGCATGGTGGATGAGATTGGCGAATTCCTCCCCGTAGGAGGTCGAGCCGCGCGGGTTGACCGAAAGGACGGCATAGCCGGCGGCCGCGTAAAGCTGGTTGTCGGTCGAGAAGTGCGGGCCATAGGCGGCGAAGGGACCGCCGTGGATTTCCAGGATCAGTGGAACCCGGCGGCCCTCCGTCCAGCCCGGCGGGAGGGTCAGCCATGAATCGATCCGGCGGTTGTCGAAGCTGGTCGCGGTCAGGTGACGGACCTCGCCCAGTCTTTTGGAGTCCAGCAACTCGGCGTTGAGCCGGGTGAGCTGCCGTTTGACACCGCCGCGGTAGAGGGCGATGTCGGCCGGGCGCCGGGCGCTTCCGCTCGGAGCGGCGATCGCGCCGTCGCTCGAGACGCTAAAGCCGCCGCCGGTATAAGGCCGGTCGAGGCTTGCTCCGCTCAGGCCTTCGGCGACGGTGCGGATCGAGCCGTCGAGCCCGACCCGGGCGACCTTGCGCGACCCCTGATCGTCATAGGCGACGTAGATGGAGCGGCCGTCCGCCGCCCAGACCGGGGATTCGACGGTCCGGTCGAGCGAGCCGGTCAAGAGGCGCGAGCCGCCGCCGTCCCGATCCATGACGTAGAGAGCGCTGTTCTGGTAGCCGAGCCTTTTGTCGTCGAAGCCGGTATAGGCGACGAGCCGGCCGTCGGGGGAGACGACCGGTTCCGAGTCCGGCCCGCGCCGGTCGGTCAGTGCCCGGATCGCTCCGGTGGCGATTTCGAGCGAATAGACCTCGCTTTCCACCGGCTCGAGGGCCCAGTCGGGCGAGCGGTTGCCGCTGAAGACGATCGTCCGGCCGTCTTTGCTCCAGCTCAGCGGGCCGTTGTCGTGGACCGGGCCGAAGCTGAGCTGGCGCGGCGCGCCGCCGTCGGCCGCGACCAGGAAGATGTGGCTGAAGCCGGGCTTGAGATAGCCTTCCTCGTCGGTTCGATACTGGATCTGGCTGTGGACCTCGAGCGGCGGCGCCCATGTCGCGCCCTCCGGCTTGGCCGGAAGCGCGCCGAGCTTCACGCCCTCGCCGGGGACGAACATCGTATAGGCGATCCGGCGGCCGTCGGGCGACCAGACGAGGCTGGTCGGCGAATCGGGGAGGCTGGTGATCCGGACCGATTCGGCGCTCGCCATCCATCGGACGAACAATTGCGCGGCCCCGCCTTCCGCGGTCGAGACATAAGCGAGGCGGCTGCCGTCCGGAGACCAAAGCGGCCGGCTGTGCGCGCCGGGGCCGGCGGCGAGCGGCGCCTGCTCGCCGCTGCGCGTGTCGATCAGCCAGATCGAGGACCGCATGCGGTCGGTCATGATGTCGCCGGAGCGGCGGACATAGGCGATCTTCGAGCCGTCGGGGCTGATCCGCGGGTCGCTCGCAGCCTCGAGCGAGAAGAGATCGCGCGCCTCGAAGACGCGCGACGGGCCTTCCTGGGCTGGGGCGGGACCGGCCGGCAGGAGAAGGGCGGCGAAGGCTAGGCGGATCATAACGGCCCCTCTCAGTCGATTTCCTCCGTCATTGCGAGGAGCGAAGCGACGAAGCAATTTAGCGGGCTTCAGGGGCTGTACTGGATTGCTTCGCTTCGCTCGCAATGACGGTCGTCGGTTCACTCCTTGCGGAACGGAGTCATTTCGGCAAGCGCTCCGATCTCGTTCGCCACGGCGCGCCGCTCGGCGGCGAGGAAATCGGCGACGGCCTCGCGGAAATTCTCGTCCGGAATGAAATGCGCGGACCAGGTGGGGACGGGCTCGTAGCCCCGGCTCAATTTGTGCGGCCCCTGGGCCCCGGCTTCGACCCGGGCGAGGCCGCGCTCGATCGCCGCCTCGATCGCCTGGTGGTAGCAAATCTCGAAATGGAGGTGCGGCACCTCCTCGGTCGTGCCCCAATAGCGGCCGTAAAGGGCGTCGGCGCCGATCAGATTGAGAGCGCCGGCGATCGGCCGCCCGTCCCTCAGAGCGAAGATGAGGAGGATCCGGTCCGCAAGCCGCTCGCCCAGCAGCGAGAAGAAGCTCCGGGTGAGATAGGGCGTTCCCCACTTTCGCGAGCCTGTGTCCTGGTAGAAGGCCCAGAAGGCGTCCCAATGCGCCTCGGCGATTGCCTCGCCGGTCAGATGCAGGACCTCCAGCCCCTGCAGAGCCGCCGCCCGCTCGCGGCGAAGCGCCTTGCGCTTGCGGGAAGAAAGATCGGCGAGGAATTCCTTGAAGTCGCCATAGCCCCGATTGTGCCAGTGGAACTGGCTGTCGGTTCGGATCAGCCATCCGGCGCGCTCGAACAAGGGCACCTCCGGTTCGGCGATGAAGGTCGCGTGGGCGGAGGAGAGCCGGTGCTGACGCACCACCGCCTCAGCGGCGGCGATCAGCCCGAACGCCAGGTCTTCCCTCTGGGTGAGCAGCCGGCGGCCGGGCACGGGCGTGAACGGCACCGCGATCTGAAGCTTGGGATAATAATCGCCGCCGGCCCGCTCCCAGGCCGCCGCCCAGCCATGGTCGAACACATATTCGCCCTGGCTGTGGCTCTTCAGATAGGCGGGCATGACTGCGGCCGGACGCCCGTCCCCGCCATCGATGGCGATCGGAACGGGCTGCCAGCCGGTCCGGGCCGCCGCGCTACCAGATTCCTCGAGCGCCGACAGGAAGGCGTGGCTGAGGAAGGGGTCGCCGGTTCCCGCGCACCGGTCCCAATCGGCGGGATCGAACGACGCCACTCCATTGCCCAGCCGAGCGAGTATCTCGCTCATCGCGGCGGCGCCTCGAAGATGATCTGATCGGCATGGGCGCCGGCCGTGGCGCGGTCCGCTTCGCTACGCACGGTCCAGGTGTAGATGGGAAGCCCCCGCTCGCGGGCAGCCGCCGCGAAGCGCGAGGGCAGGTCGCGAATGTCGCAGGCGAGAAAATCCGCCTTTGCCCGCCACAGAGCGAGCGGGCGCTCGACCCGGCCCCTCGCCCCGCGCCTGCCGCTCTCGGTAACGACGAGGCCGCGAATCACATGGGGCGCGTTGCGGGCGAACCAGGCCCCGACCTCGGGGTTGAACGACATCACTGCGAACGGACCAACATAGCCTCCCACGGCCCGCGCCACCCCAGTGCAGAGCCGGGCGACCCGCCGCCCGGGCGACTTGACCTCGATGAGAAGCGGCGTTCGGCAGGCGATCAGGGCAAGGGCATCCGACAGGCGGGGCATCGCCTCCGCCCCGGCGTGGTATCTCATCGACTGCAATTCGGCTGCGGTGCGAGCGGCGACCGGCCCCTGCCCGGCCGTCAGCCGGTCGAGATCTTCATCGTGGAAGACCATCGCCTCGCCGTCGCTGCTGAGCTGGACGTCGAGCTCGACTCCAAAGCCATGAGCGACGGCGGCCGCGATGGCGCCGGCGCTATTCTCGACCAAAGCGGCGCCGTGAAGGCCGCGATGGGCGAAGGGTACGGCGCCGAGCCGCTCGAGCTCAGAGCGCCTTGATGGCGACGATTGCATCGATCTCGACCGCGGCCCCGAGCGGCAGCGCCGGCACTCCGACGGCGGCGCGGGCATGGCGGCCGACCTCGCCGAACACGTCCTGCATCAGCTCCGACGCGCCGTTGGCGACCTTGGGCTGATCGGTGAAGCTTCCGGCGCTGTTGACGAACACGCCCAGCTTCACGATCCGCTCGACCCGGTCGAGTCCGACCGCCTTCTCGATCTGGGCGAGCAGCATCAGCCCGCAGGCCCGGGCGGCGCGCAATCCGAACTCGAGATCGCGATCCTCGCCGAGACGGCCTGTCAGAAGCTCGCCATTCTCGAACGAGACCTGGCCGGAAATGTGGAGGAGGTTCCCGGCCAGCACCGTCGGCACGTAGGAGGCGACGGGCGCGGCGGGCGCGGGAAGCTCGATTCCGAGCTCGGCGAGGCGGGAGGCGATGTCGGTCATGAGGGGGCGTAAGCACTCTGCCCCTTGCCGGGTCAACCCCGGCCTTCTCCTCTCCCGGTTTCCGCGGGAGAGGAGGGACCCAGGCCGAAGGCTTGGGGGGTGAGGGTCTTGCTGACTCAGCGGTACAGACCCTCGCCTCCCACCTCTTCGCGGCGGGCTCCTCCTCTCCCGTAAGGACGGGACAGGGTGAATCGCACTAGGACGGATCGACATTCAGCGCATCCAGATCATGGCTGCGGCGAGCTGGATGAAGCTGAGGAAGTGGAGGGCTCTTCGGTCGTACCGCGTTGCGAAGCGGCGGAAGTGTTTGAGCTTGTTGAAGCATCGCTCGATGCGG
>JBBSIZ010000049.1:0-19067 GCA_038257735.1 Sphingomonadales bacterium
GGAAAGCGGGGACGAGCAGCCAGAAGCTGATATTGTTCATCCGCGGGAAGGCCATGTCCGGAGCGCCGATCATCAGCGGAACGAACCAGTTGCCGAAGCCGCCGATCATCGCCGGCATGACCATGAAGAAGACCATGATCAGGCCGTGGGCGGTGATCAGCACGTTCCACAGATGGGCCGCCTGGTCCATGCTTCCGGCCCAGGCCGGCAGGATGTCCATGCCAGGCGAGGCGAGCTCGGCCCGCATGATGCCGGAGATCGTTCCGCCGATGATCCCGGCGGTGATCGCGAAGATCAGATAGAGGGTGCCGATATCCTTGTGGTTGGTCGACATGAACCAGCGCTCGAAGAAACCGGGCGTGTGCTCGTCGTCATGATGGGCCGCATGGGCGCCATGCGCTTCGAAATGCGTGGCGTTGGCAGTCGTGTCGGTCATGTCAATTTGATCCGCGTTTCGAATTGGTGGCGCCCTGGCTCGACGTGGGCGGAACGATAGTGCCCGGAGTGATCGCCGGCGGGGCCGGGGTGGTCTCGGTGGCTCCGGACGCTCCGCCGGTCGGCTGCGGACCGGTACCGGGTGCCGGCCCGGCCGGAGCGGCGACTGCCGGACCGTCCGGGACGCTGCCCGGCATCGTCCCGCCCTTCGAGGCTATCCAGGCGGCGAACTGGGCCGGAGGCAGAACCTCGACCGCGATCGGCATGTAGGCGTGGCGGGCGCCGCACAGCTCGAAGCACTGGCCGTAATAGACTCCGGGCCGCTCGGCCTTGAACCAGGTTTCGTTGAGCCGGCCCGGGACCGCGTCCATCTTCACCCAGAATGCGGGGACGCCCCAGCTGTGGATGACGTCGGCGGCGGTGACGATCATCTTCACCGTCGCGCCCTGCGGAACCACCATCCGCTCGTCGACGGCCAGAAGGCGCGGCTCGCCGCGCGCCTTCGCGTCCTCGTCGCTGAGGCCGTTGGAGATGAGCTCGAAGCCGCCATGGTCGGGATAGGTGTAGGTCCAATACCATTGGTTGCCGGTCGCCTTGACCGTCAGGTCCGCCTTGGGCGGCGCATATTGGTGGGCGAGCAGCCGGATCGACGGAACCGCGATCGCGACCAGGATAAGGACCGGGACGAGGGTCCAAACCACTTCCAGCATGGTATTGTGGGTAGTCCGCGACGGCACCGGGTTGGCGCTGCGCCTGAAGCGGATCATGACGAAGATGAGCAGGCCGAGGACGAAGACCGAGATGATCGTGATGATCGGCATCAAGATCACATTGTGGAACCACAAAGCCTCCTCGCCGATCGGGGTTACCTGCGGCTGGAAGCCCATCGCGTGGGTCGGCTGGCCGACGGTCGCGTCCGGCGCGGTCCGGGCCGGGCTGGTCGCGAGCACGCTCGCATTGGACGGCTCCTCCCCGCTCGTGACCGCCGGGCTCATCTCTTCGGGCTGGGCCGGCGCGGCCTGCGAAGCGGCGCTGATCGAGTCGCGCGGATTCAAAGCGGCGGGCGCGGACGCCTGAGCGGTCTGGGCCTGAGCGGTCTGGGCCGGCGCGGTGGCCGGGGCCGCCTGAGAGAGAGCGGCGGCCGGCGCCAGCCCGAAGGCGGCGGCGGCGAGGATGAGCTTGAGCGGAGTCTTCATCTAAACCCTTCGGGACCTTGACGACGAAAGCGGAACGGATTCGGGCAGGGAGGCGGATTGGCGGGCCTTATAGGCAGGAGGCCGGTGCGCCTCAAGGCTCTTGGATCGCCTTGAAGCCGCCCTTTTCGCGGACTATCAGGCTGCCGGCCGCATCGGAAAGAAAAGGACCCATGGACGAAGAGGAAATCCTCGCCGAATTCCGTGCCTCGGAGGCGCTGCTTGAGGGGCATTTCATCCTCTCCTCGGGCCTGCACAGCGCGCGCTATCTCCAGTGCGCCCGGGTGCTGATGGACCCGGTGCGCGCCTCGCGCCTCGCCTTCGCCCTGGTCGCCTCGATGCCGCGCGAGGTCCGCACTTCGGTCGAGATCGTCGTCTCTCCCGCGATGGGGGGGGTGATAATCGGCCACGAAATGGGCCGAGCGCTCGGGGTCGAGGCCTTGTTCGTCGAGCGTCCGGCCGGCACGTTCGAGCTTCGCCGCGGCTTTCGCCTCCGGCCCGGCCAGAAGGTCCTGCTGGTGGAGGACGTCGTCACCACCGGGCTCAGCTCTCGCGAGGCGATCGCCGCGGTCGAGGCAGCGGGCGGCGAGGTGATCGCGACCGCCGCGCTCGTCGATCGCTCCAACGGCGCGGCCGAACTCGGTCTGGCCTTCTACCCCCTCATCCGGCTCAACGTTCCCGCTTATTCCGAGGATGAGCTGCCGCCGGAGCTCGCCGCTCTGCCCGCTCAGAAGCCCGGAAGCCGCAAGGCGGCGTGACCGGCTTCCTCCGCCTCGGAGTCAATATCGACCATGTCGCGACCATAAGGAACGCGCGCGGCGGCGATTTCCCCGATCCGGTGCGCGCGGCCCTGCTCGCCGCCGAGGCCGGAGCCGACGGGATCACCGCCCATCTGCGCGAGGACCGCCGCCATATACGCGACGAGGACATCGCCGAGCTGATGGCTCGGCTGACCATACCGCTCAACCTCGAAATGGCGGCGACCGGGGAGATGCTCGAGATCGCGCTCCGCCACCGTCCCCACGCCGCCTGCCTCGTCCCCGAGAAGCGCGAGGAGCGCACCACCGAGGGCGGGCTCGACGCCGCGGGACAGGACAATCACCTTATGCCCTTCGTCGAGGCCCTCGCCGGAGCGAACATCCGGGTCAGCCTGTTCATCGAGCCCGACCCGCTCCAGATCGAGGCCGCGATCCGCCTGAAGGCGCCGGTCGTGGAGCTCCACACCGGCCGCTACGCCCATCTGGAGGGGGAGAAACGGGCCGAGGAGCTGCGCCGCCTGGCCGACGCCGCGGCCCTGGCGGCGAAGAACGGGATCGAGCCCCATGCCGGTCACGGACTCACCTTCGCGAACGTCCAGCCGGTCGCCGCAATTCCGCAACTGAGGGAGCTCAACATCGGGCACTTCCTGATCGGCGAGGCAATCTTCACCGGGCTTGGCGAGAGCGTGGGACGGATGCGCGGCCTGATGGACGAGGCCAGGGGATGAATTTGGGGACAGCTATCGAATTCATCGCCTGGGAGGGGGCGGCTCTGCGTCCGCGACCGGAATTCGGTAGCTGTCTCCAAATTACGGGCGGTGGCGGATGATCATCGGAATCGGCTCGGACCTGTGCAACGTCTCCCGGATCGAGAATAGTCTCGCCCGCTTCGGCGAGCGCTTCACCAACCGGGTCTTCACCGACACGGAGCGCTCCAAAGCCGAAAGCCGTCCGCTCACTCGCGCCGGCACCTACGCCAAGCGCTTCGCCGCCAAGGAGGCCTTCTCCAAGGCGGTCGGCACCGGCTTCAGGCGCGGAGTCTTCATGCGCGACATCGGGGTCGTCAACCTGCCGTCGGGCGCTCCCACCCTCGCTTTGACGGGCGGGGCCGAGGCAAGGCTTGACGCTTTGACCCCGGAGGGCCACCTCGCGCAAATCCATTTGACGATGACGGACGACTATCCTTTCGCGCAGGCCTTCGTCATCATTACCTCCAGCCCGTTGCCAGGGAGCCCAGGGTGAGCAGCAGCGACTCCGCCATGACCGAAACGCCAGACTCGGGAGCCCCCGCGCCCGATTCGGCGCCGGCGGCGAAGAAGGAGGGCACCGACTGGTGGGCCGAGCTCAAGGCCATCTTCTGGCTGATCCTGGCCGTCCTGGCCTTCCACAGCTTCATCGCCAAACCTTTCTACATTCCCTCCGAATCGATGATGCCGGGGCTTCTCAAGGGCGACCGGCTCGTCGTCAGCAAATATCCTTATGGCTGGTCCTGGGTTTCGCCCAGCTTCCACATCTTGCAGCCGATGGAAGGGCGCCTGTTCGGCCGGATGCCGGAGCGCGGAGACATCGTCATCCTCACCCCGCCGGGAAGCACCTCCGACTATATCAAGCGGGTAATCGGCCTTCCCGGAGACTCGATCGAGATGCAGGGAGGAATCCTCTATATCAACGGCCGCGAGGTGAAGCGCGAGCGGCGGGCCCCGGTCCTGGTCGAGGTGGACGAAAACGTGCCCTGCGAGAATGACCAATATGGCGAGCACAGGCTTCAGGGCGCCGACGGCAAGCTTCATTGCCGGCTGCCCGTCTTCCGCGAGACCCTGCCCGACGGCCGCAGCTACGACACGATCGACATGGGCCTGTCGGACGTCGACGATTTCGAGAAGGTGATCGTTCCCCCGAACCATGTCTGGGTCCAGGGCGACAATCGCGACAAATCGGCGGACAGCCGGGTCTCCCTGGCGGGCGAGGGGCTCGGCGGCGCCGTCCCCTGGGAGAATATCGGCGGCCGCGCCGAATTCATCACCTTTTCCCTCGACGGCTCGTCGCAATATCTCAATCCGATCAGCTGGATCACCGCGATGCGCGGCGGCCGCGCCGGAACCTCGCTCCGGCCGCAGGAGGGCAAGGCGCCGTGAGCGGGGATGGGGTGGCATCGCCGGCCGTCCGGCATTCCGACTCGCCCGCGGCCTCCCACGCTTCGTCCGGTCGTCCCGACGGTCATGTCGAGCAGCCCGGCCCCGCCGAGATGCGCGACCCGCTCATCCGCCATGAGCTGAAGCGGGCCAGCGTCTGGTTCGGCCTCGCTCTCGCCATCGCAGCGATCATCTTCCTCGCCCAGCCGCTGCTTCTCATCGTCGCCGGGATCGTCCTGGCCTCGATGCTCGATGGGGGAACCAGGCTGCTCGGCCGGGTCCTTCCGATCGGCCGCGGCTGGCGCCTCGCCATCGTCACTCTCAGCGTCGTCGCCTTCATCGTATGGGTGTTCTATTTCGCCGGCACCGAGCTGGCCGGCCAGGCCGAGCGGCTTCGCGAGGTCATCACCGCCCAGGGCAACCGGATCCTGACCTGGGGCAACAGCCTCGGCATCGTTCAGGGCGGAGTCGAGGTAGACCAGCTAGGCGGCCAGGTGATGGGGAGCCTGGGGCGCCTTAGCTCCGCCGTTTCGAGCGCGCTCGGAGTCGTCGCCTCGACGGTGATGATCCTGGTCATCGGTATCTTCATCGCCGTCGAGCCTCGCCTCTACCAGCGCGGAGTCGCCTGGATGATGCCGCTGGGCAGCCGCGAACGCTTCTACAGCACCGCCGAGCATATGGGATTCACCCTTCGCCGGCTGATGGCCGGGCGGCTGCTCGGAATGGCGGTCGAGGGCGTCGGCACCTGGATCCTGCTCGCCTTGGGCGGGGTGCCGATGGCGGCTTTGCTCGGAATCCTCACCGGCCTGCTCGCCTTCATCCCCAACATCGGCGCGATCGTCTCCGGCGTCCTGATCGTCCTCGCCGGCTTCAGCGTCAGCACGAATGCCGGACTTTGGGCGATCGCCGTCTACTTCATCGTCCAGACCGTGGACGGCTATCTGATCGTACCCTACGTCGCCCGAAAGACGGTCGACCTCGCCCCCGCTCTGGTCCTCGGCGCCCAGCTCCTGTTCGGAGCCCTGTTCGGACTGATGGGCCTGATGCTCGCCGATCCCATCGTCGCCATGATCAAGGTCGCCCTTGAGGAGAAATCGCGCGACGACGAGGAGGACGAGGAGGAGGGCGACCTGCCCCAGGCTGCCGGCTCCCCCGGCCTCTCCCCGTCAGGCTGAACTTGGGCGCAGCCGCATCCCGCGCCACTGCTCCCGGCCGCAGGCCCGACTCTTTTTTTGAGAGAAGGCACGAAGGTATAAGAAGAAGGGTTCAGGCTTCGCCCCTTCTCGCGTCGGCCTGATTGTGCTTCGCGCGGGTAGAGGCGCCTGCTCTCCCTTGTACCTTCGCGCCTTCTCTTGAAAAAGAGGTCGAGGCGCCGGACAATCGGGATTGGCCGACGAACCTGGCCCCGCCCGTCGCACCAATCGGGCCGCCTCGCCTTAGCGGGCGACCTCCGGCGGTGCGCCTTCGGGGCCGGCTGGGGCGCCGCTTTGCATCTGCTGCATCTGCATCTGCTGCTGAAGCTGCTGCATTCGCTGCATCTCCATGTAGCGCGGGCCGGCGCCGGGCTCGACCTGGAGGACGTCGATCTCGAAGACGAGATCGTCCTTGGCCGTGAACGGTGCGCCGGGCGGAATCGGCCCCGGTACATGGGTCCCCGGCGGGAGGGTGAGGATGTAGGAGCCGCCGGGGCGCATGTGCTGGAGGCCCTCGCCGAAGCCGGGATAGACGCCCTGGGTGGTGGTCACGAACGGCTGGCCCTGCGTCCGGCTGTCCTCGACGACGGGCGCGTCCAGGCTCTTGGCGTGGAGCTTATAGTGGAGAGCGACGACGTCCTGATCGGTGATCTTGGGACCCGATCCGGCGGCGAGCGTGCGGATGGAGACTCCGCTGTCCGTCCTCACCGGCTGGAAGGCACTCGTTCCCCACCAGGCGAAAGCCGCGGCCAAAGCGGCGAGCGCCGCCAGGGCGATCCAGAGCTTGGCGACCGAGCCCTTCTTGATGGGGTGCAGCGGAACGGCGGTGACGGACATTTCTACATCCCCAAATGACGAAGGCCCAAATGACGAAGGCCCAAATGACGAAGGCCCAAATGACGAAGGCCCAAATGACGAAGGGCGGCGATACATCGCCGCCCTCGCGTGGTGCAAGCGCCGCTTTCGCGGCCGACTCGATGCTTAGCGGGTCGCGGCCCCGCCGTCGCGCTCGGCGCGCTTGCGCTCGAGCTTGCGGGCCCGGCGGATCGCGGCGGCGCGCTCGCGGGCGCGCTTCTCCGACGGCTTCTCGTAGTGACGGCGAAGCTTCATCTCGCGATAGACGCCCTCACGCTGCAGCTTCTTCTTGAGCGCCCGCAGCGCCTGGTCGACATTGTTGTCGCGAACCATGATTTGCATAAAGGCCAATACTCTCCGTCGAATTGCATTTCCCGGGCGACCTCTCTCGGATCGCCCATTCGGAATATGCCGATAGCATAAAAATCGGTTCGTCGCGAGCCTGCACCCGCGCCGTCACGCCGGGGCCGTTAGCAAAGGCGGCTCGGGGTTTCAAGTCACGCCTTGCGGATGACGGCTCCGACGGCGGCGACCCGCTCGACTTCCACATAGCCCGGCTCGCCGAGCAGCTCGCCGAAAATGTCGGGATCGATTTCCGAATATTCGAGCGAGCAACCCAGTCCGGGCAGCTGCCCGGCAAGCGCCTCACGCAAGCCGTCTCGCCCGTCCACGATCGCGCTCCCGGTATAGAGCAGGACCGTTCCCCCCGGCTCGATCCGGCGGGCGGCGGCGAGGGTCCAGTCGAGGGAGAGGCGGGCGCCGTGCATGCCGCCGCCGTCTCGGTAGAGGCGCTTGGCCGGGTCGGCGACAAAGGGCGGGTTGGCGATGACCAGGTCCACCGGCCCCTCGACCCCGTCGAGCCCACTCGTCTCGACCGTCTCCAGGGCGATTCCGGAGTCGCGGGCGTTGATTCGGGCGAATCGCAGGGCGAGCGGGTTTATGTCGGTCGCAATGGTCCGGGCGCCGGGCAGAATCGCCGCCGCCGCGATCGCCCCGACTCCGCTGCCCGCGCCGATGTCGACGAGGCGCCGAACCGGCCCGAGGCGCGGCAGTTCGGCGGCGAGGAAGCGGACGTAGCGGTAGCTGTCGGGACCGAAGAAGACCGAGTCGGCCTCGTCGGTCGGGAATGCGGAATGGAGGAACAGCCTGGAGTCGAGCGAGGATACCCGAATCCGGCTCCTGAGCAGCCGGCCCTCGGCCGACACCATCCCGCTTCGATCCAGGGCCTCCCGAACCGGCTCCGGCAGCAGGCCTCGTTCGAAGGGCAGGTTCCAGCCGAAGACGTCGCGAAGATCCAGCGCGGCACTGCCCTGCCCGCGCTCCAGCACCCGACGATGAGTCTCGGGAGTCACCGCGACGAAGCGGTAACCGGAGGCGCCCAGCGCCGCGAGAAGATCGATCAGCCCGCTTTCCAGCCCACTTTCGTCGCTTACGGTCACGTCAGCGGGGCGCCCCGCGCCAGCGGCATGGTCAGGCAATGGACTCCGCCGCCGCAGCGGACGAACTGGTCGATCCCGACCTCGATCAAATCATATCCATGGCGCCGAAGCTCCCGGTTGATTCGAGTATCGCCGGCGGGCGCGACGACCCGGCAGCCGCCCAGGCTGAGGAGATTGGCTTCGAGGCGATCGACCTCGTCCGGGGTGGCGGCGAGAAGATCGATTCCGAGGTCGGCCATTTTCTCGGCGAACCCCGATTCGAGAGTTTCCAGGCAGGCCACGGCGCGGTGCCGCGAGACCATGGTGAACTGGGTGTCGAGGTGCAGGTAGCGCGGGTCTATCCGGGTATAAAGCGCCCGCCAGCCCCGGCGTTCGAAGATCCGGCCGAGCGCCCGGGCCCCGGCCTCGTCGGTGCGCTCCCCAGAAATGCCGATCATGACCAGGCCCGGCCGAACCAGGCAGACGTCGCCGCCCTCGACCTTGCCTTGGCCGACGGCCCCGAGCGATTCGATTCCGAGACGATCGAGGACTCCGGCCAGATGCGCGGGCTCATCGCGCCGATGCCGCTCCGACGGGCGAAGCTCGACCACGCCCCAGGGAGTCATGAATATGCTGTCCCGGGTGAAGGCGAGATCGGCCAGCCCCGGCTTGGCCGGAACGAGGTGGCATGCGATTCCGGCGGCCTCGAGCCGCTCCACAAGAGCGCGATGCTGGGCTCCGGCGCTCGCGGCGCAGGACGAGAGCCCGCGTGCCAGGCTGTCGCGGGTGACCGCGTTGCACGGCACCATGGCGAGATGGGTGGGCGGGCTCAGCAGGATATCGGTCAGTCGGCTCGTTTCCGAATCGACCCCCCAGCGGTTGGAAGCGGCACGTTTCGAATCGGGTGCCGTCGAAATTCGCGCCCCGCGGGCGGATCCGTGAAGCATCACCAAAGCTCCGCGCGATAACGCTCGAAGCAGCGGGCCCCGCAGTCGAGCCGAATCAGGGCGCCCTCGGCGATGGCGACGGCGCGCCTCGGATCCTCTTCGACCAGAGGCCTCAGCGCCTCCCGGTTCCAGGCCTCGCTATGCTTGACGTCGAGCACGGCATGAAGGTCGAAATAACGTCGCTCGCGGCCCGAGAAGCCGAGCCGGCGAAGCCCGGCGGCGGTCGCGGCGGAACGGTCGGGAGCGGTGAGCTCGATCACTCCCAGCGCCCCGACCGAATGCCAGGCGTAGCGGCGCGACGTGGCCATGCCGGTCATCGCATTGGCGAGGGCGAGGCTTTCCCAGACGGTGGCGTCGATATCGGCTTCGAGCTCGAGCTCGTCGATCAGGACGTCGAGCATCGGTCCGTGCATCCCCTTGGGGTTGCCGCGCCCCATCTCGTCCCAGTAATTGCGCGCGAACTCGAGCTTGGCACGGGCCGGCATCCGGACCTGGGTGAAGGAAAGCAGATCCTCGAATCCCGCTTCGCCCGCCGCCTCCTGGCCCAGGAACCAGCGCATCTGGCCGCGGTCGGCCTCCTCCGCGAGCCAGGGAAAAAGCGGGTCGTTCTGGCCCGGCCCATGGTCGCGAAGGCCCTCGAACCAGGCGATGAAGCCATCGGGATCTGTAGGCACGGCGACCGCTTCGGCGATTACCCCGGCCCGGAGCGCGTCGAGGAACTCCCCCTCCTGCCGGCGCAGGCGGAAGTCGCGCTCCTCCGCGCCCGGCCAGTCCTGGTCGGGAAAAGCGGGCGCCAGGCGCGCCCGGTTCCAGCGGGCGAGGCCGCGCTGGAAATCGTCGTTGAAAAAGTGCGACGCACGAACGGCGCCGGTGTCGGCGTGAAGGGAGGTGGCCAAGATTGTGCCTTATCGATTGGGGGTTTCAGGCAGACCAACCGTCCCGAGGCTTCAATGTTCCCGCTTTAACCCAGGTTAAGCAGACTCCTGTCACAGCCGCTCCGTCAGGGGTCGAGATCGCCGAACTCGGGCACCTGCTTGCTCAGCCGGCCCTGAACGGCCGCGGTTAGGTCGGCGCTGACCAGCGCGCCGGCATTCCACAAGGCGACGTGGCGGAGCCCTTCCTCCACCGTCCGGCCGCGGCTGTAATTGAGGCTCATCTTGGCTCCGGCCACGGCGAGCGGCGACTTGGCGGCGATGGTTCGGGCGAGCTCCAGCCCGGCAAAGATCAGGGCATTGCGGTCCGGCAGCACCCGGTTGACCAGCCCGAGCCGGGCCGCCTCCTCCGATTCCATCCGCCGGCCCGTATAAGCGAGCTCGCGGACCACGCCTTCCGGGATGAGGTGGGTGAGGCGCTGGAGGGTGCCGAGGTCGGCGGTGATGGCCACGTCCACTTCGGCCACCTGGAAGAAGGCGCCGGCCGAGGCCAGTCGGATGTCGCAGGCGGTGGCGAGGTCCACTCCGGCGCCGATGCAGCCGCCGTGGATCGCGGCGATCACCGGCGGGCGCGCCTCCTCGGCGGCGGTGAAGGCGTCCTGGAGCCATTTGACGTGCCTGAGCCGCGCCTCCGCCGCCCGGCCGGGATCGTCCGCGGGCGGGAACTGGCTTGCGGCATATTGGAGATCGAGGCCGGCGGTGAAGTGGCGGCCGCGGCCCGAGAGCAGGATGGCGCGCACCGTCGGATCGGCGCCCAGGGTCCGGAAGGCCTCGCCGATGCCCTCGAACATCTCTTTGTCCATGGCGTTGAACTTGCCTTCGCGGGCGAGCTCGACATGGGCGACCGAGCCGTCGCGGCCCACCGATATCCTTTCGCTTCCCATCTTCCGTCAGGCTCCCCTAGAAACGCCGAGATATGAGCCGCTTTACCGTGAACGGACAGCCCGTCCACTATCGCATGGACCCTGAGACGCCCCTGCTCTGGGCGCTCCGCGACGCGTCCAACCTCACCGGAACCAAATATGGCTGCGGCGCCGGCCATTGCGGCGCCTGCACGGTGCATGTCGACGGTCAGGCGGCGAGGAGCTGCCGGGTCCGGATCGCCGATCTGGAGGGCAGCTTCGTCACCACCATAGAAGCGCTTTCGAACGACCGCTCGCACCCGGTCCAGCAGGCCTTCGTGGCGGAGAACGTGCCGCAATGCGGCTTCTGCATTCCGGGGATGATCATGGCCGCCGCCGCGCTGGTCGACCGCAACCCGGCGCCCACCGACGCCGAGATCGACTCGGCGATCACCAATATCTGCCGCTGCGGAATATATCCCCGGATCCGCGAGGCGGTGCGCCGCGCCGGAAGGATGCGCGGCGGCGAAGGCTGGATCTCGGCGGCGCCGCCGCCCGCCATCGATCCCGCCGATGCCGCGCGGCAGGTCCCGGCCCTTCGACACGAAGGCCTCGGCCGCCGTCGATGAACCTCGGGCATCGTCGCGGTTCAGCAACGGCTCATCCTGCATGGGGCACAGATCGTCCTTGTCGAGCGGGCCGGAAAAGGCGGCCGGGCAAGAGGAGTATGAGATGCGTAAAGCCCTATTCGGAATTTTGATGGCGGCAACGGCGGCGATGCCGATCGCGGTCCAGGCCCAGGAGCCCGACAGGGCCGCCGCCCGGGCCGAGCGCAACGCGGAGCGTTATCGTGAGCTTGGCGAGCGCAACCAGGCGCGCTCCGAGCGCCGCGAGCAGCGGCAGGAAGTTCGCGAGGAGCGCCAGGAAGTCCGCGAGGTCCGCCGGGACGTTCCCGCCCAGCGCCAGCAGCGTGCCGAGCCCGCGCAGCAGCAGCAGCAGGCCCAGACCTGGTCCGGCCGGCGCGACGACTCCCGGCGCGGCCAGCGCTGGGGCGGCGGTCGCACCGATTCCAGTCGTGAGGCCTATCGCCAGCGCGTCGGGGAAACCCGAGCGGCCAACCGGCAGAGCATCGACGAGTCGATCGGCGGCAATTACGCCCGCGAGGGACTGCGCAACCAGCGGCGCGTCGAGGAGAACCTTCGCGAGGATTACGGCATCCGCCAGCGCGACGGCCGCCGGGGCAATTGGGACCGCGACCGCAGGGGCGATCGCTACGGCGACCGCCGCGACCACCGCCGCAGCAGCTGGAACCACGGCTGGCGCAACGACAATCGCTACGATTGGCAGCGCTACCGCTATTCCAACCGCAACCTGTTCCGCTCCGGCGCCTATTACGCGCCCTATCGCAACTATCGGTACAACCGGCTGTCGATCGGGTTCGTCCTCGACTCGCTGTTCTTCTCGAACCGCTATTGGCTGAACGATCCTTACCAGTATCGCCTGCCGCATGCGCCATACGGGACCCAGTGGGTGCGCTATTATAACGACGTGGTCCTGGTCGACACCTACACCGGCGAAGTGATCGACGTGATCCACAACTTCTTCTGGTAGGCGGCCCAAGGGGACAAGCCGGGCATCTCCCGACGGTCGCCTCCGCCGGAGGCATAGCAAGAAGCCCGGGGCGCGGAAGCGTTCCGGGCTTTTTGCTTGTCAACGCCCCGGCGGCGCAGCATCAAGATGCATCAAGCCAAAGGGTCAAAGATGCGCCTTCGCCTCCTCGCCTGCCTCAGCCTCCTCGCCGCCGCTCCAGCCTCCGCGGAAATCGTGATCGTCCATGCAGGGCGACTTGTCACCGACGCTTCGAAGCCGGCCTCGGGCCCGTCCACCATCACCGTCACCGACGGCCGGATCACCTCCGTCGCCGCCGGCCTGACCCCGGCCCCGGTCGGCGCCCGGCTCATCGACCTCTCCGGAAAGACAGTCCTGCCCGGCCTCATCGACATGCACGTCCATCTCTCCGGCGATCCCGGCGGCGACTTTCGCGACGAGGCGGTCGATCCCAACGAATGGGCGACCCTGGTCGGCGCCAAGAATGCGCGGATCACCGCCCTCGCCGGCTTCACCACGGTACGCGACCTGGGCTCGCCGCCGCTGGTCGGCTTCGCGCTTCGGCGCGCCACCGCCGAGGGAATCATTCCGGGTCCGCGAATCCTTTCCTCCGGCCCAGCCATCTCGATCATCGGCGGCCATGGCGACGTCTCGGGCTTTCGTCCCGAGGTGGTCCGGGCGCTTGGAGTCGACAATATTTGCACCGGGCCGGAGCAATGCGCCGCCCGGGTCCGCGAATTCTCCCGCGCCGGCGCAGACCTCATCAAGATTACCGCGACCGGCGGGGTGCTCTCGCAGCAGGCGCGCGGCCTCGGCCAGCATTTCACCGACCCGGAGATGAAGGCGATCGTCGACACCGCCCACGCGCTCGGCCTCAAGGTCGCCGCCCACGCCCACAGCGCCCGCGGAATCGAGGCGGCGGCTCGGGCCGGAGTCGATTCGATCGAGCACGGCACGTTCGCCGACTCGAGGGCGATCGCCGCGATGAAGGCCTCCGGCTCGTCGCTGGTACCGACCCTGATGGCCTTTACGGGAATCAGGGAGCGGCTCGGCAAGGGCATCTACACGCCGGTGGTCGAAGCCAAGGTCCGCGAGACCCTGAGCGAGGTCGGCAAGGCGGCCCGAGCCGCCCGCGCGGCGGGGGTGCCGGTGGTGTTCGGGACCGACGCCGCGGTCTTCGAGCATGGCCGAAACGCCCAGGAGCTCGCCCTGCTCGTCGAGCTTGCCGGGATGAGCCCGGCCGAGGCGATCGAATCGGCGACCATCGGAGCGGCGAAGCTGCTTGGAATGGAAAGGGAGGTCGGCCGGATAGCGCCGGGCTATTCCGCCGACCTCATCGCCGTCGGCGGCGACCCCTTGCGCGACGTTCGCGCCCTGGAGCATGTCGATTTTGTGATGGTTCGGGGAAAGGCGATCCAATGAGCACCAGGCCGCGCACGATCGGCGACCCGGGGGCACTCTACCGGATGCAGATCGGCACCTTCGTTCGGGACCGGGTGCTTAAGGCCCCCAACGCTTTCAAACTGCCGGCACAGGGCCTAGACATCTTCGTCGTCCGCGAGTTCCTGTCGGCAAGGGAATGCGCCGACGTCATCGCCCTGATCGACAAGGACCGGGTGCCTTCCGGCCTTCTCTCGCCTTCCGACGATCCCGATTTCCGAACCAGCGAGAGCTGCAATCTGCGCCTCGAGGACCGCGCCAACCAGATGGTCGAGGCGAAGATCAACCGGCTGACCGGAATCGATCCGACCCATGGCGAGACCATCCAGGGCCAGCGCTACGCGGTCGGCCAGCAATTCAAGCCGCACCATGATTTCTTCTACACCAACCAGCCTTACTGGCCCGAGATGGACAAGCAGGGCGGCCAGCGCACCTGGACGGCGATGATCTTCCTCAACCAGCCGGAGGCGGGCGGGCAGACTTCCTTCCCCAACGCGAAGGTCAAGGTGACTCCGCGCACCGGCAACCTCCTGCTCTGGAACAATCTCGACCAATATGGCGAGCCCAACACCTTCTCGCTCCACACCGGCTGCCCGGTCGATTCCGGGATCAAATATATCATCACCAAATGGTATCGCGAGCGCCCCTGGGGCTGGTATGCCCAGCACGGGGTGAAGCCGGCCGGAGCGTCCTGAGGACCGGACCGCTTCCCCCTGTCTGCGCCGCCCGCTAAGCAGGGCCATGAACAGATTCACGCTCCTTCTCGCCGCCGCTTCCCTCGCCGGCCTTTCCGCCTGCGCCGCCACCCCCGCCGAGCCGCGAGCGGCCTCGGCGAGCGCCCCCGCGGCGAGCGAAGCCGAGAGGCTGAAGCGGTTGTTCCACGAGAGCGACGAGGCCGGCCTCAGGCGCAATCCGATCGGGGCCATCTTCCGCGGCGACCTTCGCTATGCCGACCGGCTCGGCGACTTCATCACCGACGAATATTTCGAAGCGGAGCGTGCCGCGTCGAGGGCCGACCTCGCCGCATTGCGCGCCATCGACCGATCGAAGCTGAGCGCCACCGACCGGATCGCCTACGACGTCTTCGAATGGCAGACCCTGGATTCGCTCAAGAATCTAGAGCCGGAAATGCTGGCGCTCGGAGTGGTCCGGCCGATCAACCATTTCTCCGGCTTCCACACTTTCTATCCCTCCTTCGCCTCGGGCGAAGGGGCGGCGCCGTTCAAGACGGTCGCCGACTATGAGAATAATCTGAAGCGCCACAAAGGCTATGTCGCCTATCACGACCGGGCGATCGGCCGCTTTCGCGAAGGCATGGCCTCGGGCGTGTTCGAAACCAAGCTGACGACCCGCAACGTCATCGAGCAGCTCGATCTGCTGATCGCCCAGAATGTGGAGCAATCGCCATTTTATGCACCGGTTCGCAACTTTCCGGCCACATTCACCGAAGCCGACAAGTCCCGCCTGACCGCCGCCTACCGGGCCTCGATCGAGGGTGAAATCAATCCGGTCCACCGCCGGGTCCGCGACTTCCTTCAAAGCGACTATCTGCCCAAGGCGCGCGAAGGGGTCGGGCTCGTTCACATGAAGGGCGGAGCGAAAGTCTATCAGCGGCTGATCGAAAGCACGACGACCCTCCCGCTCACCGCCGTCGAGATCCACGAGACCGGCCTGAGCGAGGTCGCCCGGATCAAGGCCGGAATGGAGGCGGTCAAGACCCGCATCGGCTTCAAGGGAACGCTACCCCGATTTTTCGAATATCTGCGCACCGACCCCAAATTCGCACCGAGAACCAGGGAAGAGCTTCGCTTGGGCTATGAGGCGATCGCTCGCCGGGTCGACTCGCGAATCGGCGAGCAATTCTCGGCCCTTCCAGAGAGCCCGCTCGAAATCCGGGCGGTCGAACCCTTTCGCGAGAAGAACGAGGCCGGCGGCTCCTACCAGCAGGGAACGCCCGACGGGTCGCGCCCCGGAATCTTCTATTACAACGCCTACGACCTGCCCTCGCGCCGCCTTTGGGGAATGGAGACGCTCTATCTCCACGAAGGCGCGCCCGGGCACCATTTCCAGATCAGCCTAGCCCAGGAGAATGAGGCACTCCCCGCCTTCATGCGCTTCGGCGGCAACACCGCATATGTGGAGGGTTGGGCGCTCTATGCCGAGACCCTGTGGGACGAGCTTGGGCTCGAGACCGACCCCTATCAACGCTTCGGCGGCCTCAACGACGAGATGCTTCGAGCGATGCGCCTGGTCGTCGATACCGGGATCCATTCGAAAGGCTGGAGCCGCGGGCAGGCGATCGACTATATGCTCGCCAACAGCGGAATGAGCCGAACCGAGGTCACCGCCGAGGTCGAGCGCTATATCGCCATCCCAAGCCAGGCGCTGGCCTACAAGATCGGGGCGCTCACCATCCAGCGGCTTCGCGCCAAGGCGCAAGCGGCGCTCGGCCCCAGGTTCGACCCGCGCGCATTCCATGCCGAGGTGCTGATGACCGGATCGCTGCCGATGGCGGTGCTCGAGAAGAAGATCGACGACTGGATCGCGGCGACGAAGGGTTGATTCCGCCCGTCATTGCGAGTGCGGCGAAGCAATCCAGCGGCGCAGGCCTCGGAATCTGGATTGCTTCGTCGCTTCGCTCCTCGCAATGACGGAGTGCACCAGAGGACCTTTACGATGAGAAGATCTCCCGTCCTGGCGACTCTCCTGGCCGCCCTGCTCGCCGGCTGCGCTTCGTCGCCGGCGCCCGAACCGGTTTTATCCAGTCCGACGCAGGCGCCGCGAGCGATCGCCTCGCAGGCCCTCGCCGACCTCTTCCGCGAAAGCGACGAAGCAAGCCTTCGCCGCAACCCGATCCAGGCGACCGCGCGCGGCGACCTTCGTTACGCCGACCGCTTGGGGGACTTTTTCAGCGATTCCTATTACGAGGCCGAGCGCGAGGCCGCCCGGGCCGAACTGGCGGCGCTCGCGGCCATCGACCGGAGCGCTCTCGGCGCCGACGAGCGAGTCGCCTACGACGTCTTCAAATGGCAGCGCGCCATGGACCTGAAGGGGCTGGAGGGCGAGATTTTCGAGGCCGCCGCGGTCCGGCCGGTCGACCATTTCAACGGCTTCCACACCTTCTTCGCCGAACTGAGCTCCGGCCAGGGCATCGCGCCCTACAGGACGGTCGAGGATTATGAGAACGGCCTCGCCCGAGCCAGGGATTTCGTCGCTTTGGCCGGCGGGGCCGTCGCCCGGATGGAGCAGGGGCTCGCGGCCGGCGTGGTCCAGCCGAGGCTGGTCATGGCCAATGTCGTCGAGCAACTCGATTCGATGCTTGCCGAAGGGATCGAGGGCAGCAGCTTCTACCGCCCGGTCGCGAACTTTCCGGACGCGGTGCCCGAGGCCGAACGGGCGAGGCTGAGGGCCGCTTATGCCACATCCATCTCAACCGAAATCCGCCCGGCGGTGACCCGGCTTCGCGACTTCATCCGCGACCGCTATCTGCCGAGGGCTCGCCCGACCGTAGGGCTCCAGGACATGAAGGGCGGACCGGCCCTCTATCGCCACCTGGCGGCGCTGAGCACGACCACCGACCTGACGCCCGACGAGATCCACCGGATCGGCCTTTCCGAAGTCGACCGGATCCAGAAGGAGATGGAGGCGGTGAAGGCCCAGGTCGGATTCACCGGCACTCTCCAGCAATTTTTCGAGCACATAAGGACCGATCCGAAGTTCAAGCCGAAATCGCGCGAGCAGCTTCAGCAGGGCTATGTCGCGATCGGCGAGAGGCTGGATTCGACCCTTCCTGCCCTGTTCTCGACCATCCCGAAGTCTCCGCTCGAGATCCGGCCGGTTCCGGCCCTGACCGAGAAGGGCGCGGCGCGGGGCTCCTATCAGAGCGGAACGGTCGACGGATCGCGCCCCGGAGTCTTCTATTTCAACGCCTACGATCTGCCTTCGCGCACAATTCCGACGATGGAAACGCTCTATCTCCACGAAGGCGCTCCAGGGCACCATTTCCAGATCAGCCTGGCGCAGGAGAATGAGGCGCTCCCCAATTTCATGCGGTTCGGAGGCAATACCGCCTATGTCGAAGGCTGGGGCCTCTACGCCGAGACCCTGGGGCGCGAGCTCGGAGTCTATACCGACCCCTATCAATATTTCGGCTATCTCGATTCGCAGCTCTTCCGGGCGATCCGGCTGGTCGTCGACACCGGAATCCATTCCAAGGGCTGGACCCGCGACCGGACGATCCAGTACATCCTCGACAACAGCTCGCGCGGCCGAAGCAATGCCACCGCCGAGACCGAGCGCTACATCGCGATCCCCGGCC
This sequence comes from Sphingomonadales bacterium, assembly GCA_038257735.1. Taxonomy (GTDB): domain Bacteria; phylum Pseudomonadota; class Alphaproteobacteria; order Sphingomonadales; family Sphingomonadaceae; genus Allosphingosinicella. Next base: position 18,072 of record JBBSIZ010000049.1, read on the forward strand.
AGGCCCTCGCCTACAAGATCGGCCAGCTCAAGATCCGCGAATTGCGGATCCGGGCGGAAAAGGCGCTCGGCCCCCGCTTCGACATACGCGAATTCCACGCCCAGTTGCTGATGACGGGCGCCCTCCCGCTCGCCGTGCTGGAAAGGAAGATCGACGACTGGATCGCGGCGAAGAAGGCGGGCTGAAGCCGGCGGTGCCGGCGGTGCCGGCGGTGCCGGCGAGGGCGGCGCAGGACGTGCGCGCCGTCATGCCGAAGCGGAGCGCGATCACGTCGCGCCTTTGTGCCCTTGTGCCTCCTTGCCGCCGCCGCGGTTCGGACCTGGATGCTGAAACAAGTTCAGCGTGACGGCGACCGGTGGGTTCAAAGGGCGGGAAATTTTCTCTAAGCGCCGCTTATGGCTAGTGACAGACACGCACTGATCGCCCGTATCGAGGCGGCGCCGGACCTCGCGGCGCTCGAGGCCGAGCGGGTCGCCACGCTCGGCAAGCAGGGGCAGGTCACTCAGCTTCTCAAGACCCTGGGCGGGATGACTCCGGATCAAAGGCAGGTGGAAGGGCCTCGTATCCACGCATTGCGCGAGGCGGTGATCGAGGCGATCGGCGCCCGCAAGGCCGCGCTCGAGGCGGAGGCGCTTGAGCGGCGGCTTGCGACCGAAGGGTTCGACATGAGCCTTCCGGCCGAGGCGGCGGCGCAAGGCAGCGTCCATCCGGTCAGCCAGGTGATGGACGAGCTCGCCGAGATTTTCGCCGACATGGGCTTCACGGTCGCGACCGGCCCGGAAATCGAGGACGACTGGCACAATTTCACCGCGCTCAATTTCCCGCCCGACCATCCGGCGCGGGCGATGCACGACACTTTCTATTTCGACCGCGAGGATAAAGACGGCCACAAGATGCTGCTGCGCACGCACACATCGCCGGTGCAGATCCGCAAGATGGTCGCCGACGGCGCGCCGGTGCGGATCATCGCGCCGGGGCGGACCTATCGCAGCGACA
>JBBSIZ010000050.1:0-18901 GCA_038257735.1 Sphingomonadales bacterium
ACTTCGAACTGGTGCTGGTCATCAGCCCGGCCGATCCGATCACCAGCTCGGACTTCATTCTCTAGAAGGGCGGACAGGAAAAGGGGCGCGGCCGGCGGCCGCGCCCCTTTTTAAATGCCCGGTCGGCTCCGCGCAGCGGGCGGAGGACGCAAAAAAACCGCCGCAGAGCGCGCGGCGGCTTCTTTCACGAAGCGATCGCCGTCAGGAAATGTTGAGCGCGTCGACTGCGGGACCGGACGAATCCTCCGCGCTTCCGGCAGCAAGCTGCTGAACGGCGGGGCGAATCCACTCACGGCGGACTGCCTCAAAAGCCAATTCCAGATTTTCGCGCGCAACGGTCATAATATTACCCTGTACTTACTCGAATTGCCCCCGATATCGGCTGGAGTAAGCGCTGTCAAACGGACTTCGGCCCGGAGAATCCGCACATTCCACGGACTTCGAAACAAAACCGGCCCCGAGGTTGCGCGCCGGCCCGCTCCGCCGGTAAAGGCAGGGCGACATGCACATGGAGATCGAGGTGAGCCAGGATATGCGGGTGGAGCGGCGCGGCGAGATGATCGAGACCGAGGTCGATGGCGAGCTGGTCGCACTCCATGTCGACAACGGCACCTGCTACGGCTTCAACAGCACGGCCACGCGCATCTGGACGATGATCGAGCAGCCCAGGCTCCTGTCCGAGCTGACCGAGGAGCTGGTTCGCGAGTTCGAGGTCGATTCGGCGACGTGCGAGGCGCAGCTCAAGGAGTTGCTCGACGAGCTTGCGGCCGACGGTCTGGTCGAAATCCGGGCTGCATGACCGCGATCGCGGGCTATTGGAGCTTCGATCACCGTCCCGATGCCGCCGCGCAGTGCGAGCGGATGCTCAAATCCCAGCAGATTTACGGTCCGCAGCCTCCGGCCGTGGCGAGCGACGGCGGGATCGCGCTCGGCCAGCGGCTGTTCGGCATCGCTCCGGAAGATCGCCGCCGCCAGAAGGTAGCCGCGGGGGCTGGTGGCGCGACCTTGCTCGTCTCCGACGCGCGGCTCGATAATCGCGAAGAGCTTTGCGACTCGCTCGGCATTCCCGCCGCCGAGGGCCGCAGGCTGGCCGACCCGGCGATAATCCTTCGCGCGCTCGAGCGTTGGGACCAGTCAGCGGTCGAACGGCTGCAGGGCGATTTCGCTTTCGCCTTCTGGGATTCGCGGCGCCGGCGCCTGCTTCTGGCCCGGGACTTTCTGGGGCATCAGCCGCTTCATTACGCCCGGCGCGACGGCTTCTTCGCCTTCGCCTCGATGCCAAAGGGGCTTCACGCCCTCGCCGAAATACCGTCCGAGCCGGATCGGGAGGCCGTGGCGAGCTTTCTCGCGCTGATTCCGGAGGACGGATCCGAGACCTTTTTCAAAGGCATCGACAAGGTCCGCGCCGGCGAGATCGTCACCGTCACCCGCGACGGCCTCGGCGCCACGCGCTGGTGGCGGCCGTCCATCGAGCCGCTCCGCCTGAAGCGGCCCGACGATTATGCAGAGGCGCTTCGCGAGCATTTCGACCGCGCCGTCGCCGTGCGCCTTCGCGGCGCCGATTCCGCCGTCGCCGCCCATCTGAGCGGAGGGTTGGACAGCAGCGCCGTCGCCGCGACCGCCGCCCGCCTGATGGCGGCCGGCGGCCGGGTCACGGCCTTCACCGGAGTGCCGCGCGAAGGCTATGATTCGAGCGAAGTGAAGAACGCCTTTTGCGACGAAGGCCCCTATGCGGCGGAAGTGGCCGCCATGTATCCCAATATGGACCACGTCATCGTCCGCAACGGAGGCTCCCCCTTCGCCGACCTCGACCGGCTGTTCTTCGTCTACGAGCGGCCGGTCCTCAACCTGTGCAACGCGGTGTGGATGCACCGAATCATGGACGTCGCGCGGGAGCGGGGGCTCCGGGTCCTGCTCAGCGGCGCGCGCGGCAACATGAGCTTCAGCTATGACGGAATGCCGCTTCTCACCCAAATGCTGTCGAGCGGCCGGCTGCTCAGTCTGGCGCGGGAATCCTGGGCGCTGGTCCGCAACGGCACCCGGGTCGGAAGCGTCGCCGCTCAGGCGCTCGGACCCTTCGTGCCGGTGCCGTTGTGGCAGGCGATCGGCCGGATGCGCGGCAAGGGCCGCAAGCTGACCGACTATAGCGCGATCAGCCCCGACGCCGCTTTGGCCTTCCGGATCGCCGAGCGGGCCGCCGAGCGGGGGCTCGACTTCAGCTACCGGCCCCGCCGGGACCCGCTCGAAACCCGCTTGTGGGCGCTTCGGCGAACCGACACCGGTAATTACAACAAGGGCTATCTCGCCGGATGGGGGATCGACGTGCGCGATCCGACCGCCGATCGCCGGCTGATCGAATTCTGCCTGACCGTTCCCGCCGACCAGTATCTTCGCAAGGGCGTCCGCCGCGCTTTGGCTCGAACCGCCTTCGCCGACCGCCTGCCGGCCAGGATAGTCGACGAAACCCGCAAGGGCTATCAGGCCGCCGACTGGCACGAAGGCCTGACCGCCGGGCGCGACGAGCTCGTCGGCGAGCTTGGGCGTATCGAAGCCTGCGAGGCGGCCGGGACGACGATCGACCACGCCAGGATGCGCGGACTGGCCGAAACCATGCCGGAAGGCGGGTGGCATCGGCCCGCAACGACTGAAAAATACCGCCTCAGCCTGTTGCGGGGAGTCTCCGCCGGCCATTTCATCCGTAAGGCGGCGGGCTCGAACCGCTGACGGGGGCCGGTTGCCAAGTAGAATGGGACGGTTCATGAGGCGCCCATGCTTTCTCAACGGACGCGCTATACAATCCGCGCGCTTCTCCACCTTGCCGACCGCTATGGCGAAGGGCCGGTCCAGCTGAGCGAGATCGCCGCCCGGCAGAACATCCCCTCCAAATTCCTGACCGTCATGCTCTCCCAGATGATCCGGGAACAGCTGGTGGCCAGCCGCCGCGGCCGCGACGGCGGCTATTGGCTGGCGAAGCCGCCCGCCGAGATCAGCTACGGATCGATCGTCCGGCTCACCCGAGGCTCGCTCGGCCTGCTCCCCTGCGCCAGCCGATTCCGCCATGAGATCTGCAAGAATTGCATCACCGAAGACCAGTGCCGGCTCCACCGGGTGATGCTGATGGTCCGCGACGAGACCGCACGGATCCTCGACGGCCTCAGCCTGGCGGATTCGATTCCGGAGGAGCGGCTCTGGGAGGATCCGCGAAGCTAGCTGGAGAAGGGGCTGGAACCGTTGCATGCGAGTCCGCGTCCGGTGCGTCGAACCTATCGGTTTCCCTCAGGTCGATTGCTCGGCGGACATTGTTTGCAGGCACGTTGAACAGCCCACTGCCGTCGTCCAGGGCGCCGCCCTTCATGAAAGTAAGTTTGACCTTGTCCTTATAGGCTTCGCCCGCGCGGATGATTCCGCCGCGCGACCTGGTGGGCACTCCGAGAGGGTTCGTCGCCTTGCGCCACTTCACCTCCTCGACGATCTCGGGATCGGCGTCGTTGATTGCCTCCCGGATGCGCGTGAGCAGCGCTCTGCGCCAGCCGCCCAGACTGTCGATCTTGACCGTGACGGGGTCGCTCATTGCTCTGCTCCCTCTCTTGCGGCGCGCGTATCTCGCGCCGTTGCCGTCCAGGACGAGACGAGCATGGCGAGTCCGGTGGCCATCAATACGAGAAGCGGCGGGAGCGGGGAGTAGGTGAGCCACGCCGGCGGCTGACCCCAGGGCATCGCCGCGAAGCTGGCGGCCACGGTCGGGGTGAAGACGATTGCGATCGCGCGGTGCAGGTGGCGGTTGCGCGGCTTCCTGCCCACCGCAACCTCCTTCGACGCCAGCTTGCTCTCGATCTCGGCGCGGTCGATGATGTTCCAGGTTTCGACGATCAGCCGGCGCTCGTCGCCCGCAGCGTCTGACCTAGAGCAATATCCTGAACAGCGCGCCGCCGCTCCCGCTTGTCCCCAACCCGATCGAGCCGCGGTGGGCGAGGACGATCTGGCGGGCGAGGCTGAGGCCGACTCCGGTGCCCTTGGCCCGGGTCGTGAAGAAAGGGAGGAAGACGTCCTGGCGGAGGTCCTCGGGCACTCCGCAGCCATTGTCCGCGACCTCGATCTGGACCCGGCCGCCCGCGACCGCGGCGAAGGAGAGCGAGACGGCCGGCGCCTCGGCATGGTCTCGGGCCGCTTCGGCGGCATTGCGAAGCAGGTTGATCAGGACCTGGCACAAGAGGTCGGGATCGGCGTCGAGGGCGAGGCGGTCTGGAGTGACGTCGAGGAATAGGGCCACATTCTCGGCCCCTTCGCCGGCGCGAAACAGGGATTCGAGCTCCCGAGCCCAGGGCAGAATTTCGAAATGGCGGCGGCGCACGACCGGGGTCCGGCTGATCTGGCGGTAGCTCTCGACGAAATGCATGACTCCGTCGGCCCGGCGGGCGAGCGTTTCGACTGCGGCCCTGGCATCGGCGACGAGCGGATCGTCGCCGCGGTCGACCTGCGCCATCAGTCCCGCCGCGCTCTGCGCGAGCGAAGTCACCGGAGTCATCGAATTCATGATCTCGTGGGTGAGGACCCGGATGAGGTCGCTCTGGGCGGCGATCTCGATCGCGTTCAATTCGCCCTGTATCGGCTGCACGGCGACGACCCGCACCATCCCGCCGAGTCGGTGGACCGAAGCGGCGCTGACCATCGCCGTCTGCGGAAGCTCGTCCAGCATCAGCGGAACCGGGCGGGGCTTGCCGATCGAGTCGCCGCCGAGCGCGGCGGCGAACGTCTCCCCGTAGATTCGGTAATCCTCGATCCGCACTCCCCGGTGGCGGACGAACAGGCGCCTGGCCGCCTTGTTGGCGAGCTCGACCCGGCCCTGCGTGTCGACCGTCAGAAGCGGCGCCGGAGCATCGTCGAGAACAGCCTCGCAGAAACGGTTCGACTCGGTGAGCCTAAGCCGTTCGTCGCGCAAATTGCGGATCCCCTCGTCGAGCGCTCGGCCGATTTCGGTGAATCCGCTTCCGTCGGCGCGGTGGGCGAAGCTTTGGGAGAGGTCGCCGAGCCGCACCGCCTCGAGGAAGCGGGCGAGCTCCACGTTGGTGCGCTGGATGTAGCGCCACAGTGCGTAGAGCGCCCAAAGGAACAGGCCGGCGGCGAGCAGCCGGGCCACCCCGAGCCCGCCGATGCCCAGCGTCGCGACGAACAGATAGACCGTGCCCAGCAGCATCGCCGCCCGCCAGCCGAGGCCGGCGATGAAGCGGCTCCTAAAGCGCACCGGGCGAAATCCCCCTCGCCGGCAAATGCGGGGGAAGAATCAAGGGCGCTTCAAAGCCCATGCTTGTCCATGCGCCGGTAGAGCGAGGCTCGGGTCAGGCCGAGTTCCTGGGCGGCCAGCGAGATATTGTAGGCGTGGCGCTTCAGGGCCTGCTCGACCATCTGCTTCTCGGCCCGCTCGAGGTTGAGGTCGGCGCCAAGCGGCGGCGGAGTGCTGGTCGCCGCCATGCGCGGCGCGGTCGAGCGGGAGAGGGAGAAATCCTCGAACGTGAAGGCGCCTTCGCCGGCCAGGATTACGGCACGCTCGGCGGCGTGGCGGAGTGCGCGGACGTTGCCCGGCCAATCGTAGGCGACGAGGGCCGCCATCACCTCGGCGGGAAGCTGGCGCGCGGGCCTGGCATATTTCTTCGCGTAGAGGGCGACATAATGTCCGACGAGGAGGGGTATGTCCTCGCAGCGCCGGCGAAGCGGCGGAATCTCGATCTCGACGGTGTTGAGTCGGAACAGCAGGTCCTGACGGAACAGGCTCTCGTCGGCGAGCCGCTCGGGCGGGAGGTTGGTCGCGGCGACGACCCGGACATCGATCGGCACCGGCTTGTTGGCTCCGACCGGGGTGACCTGGCGCTGCTCGAGCGCTGTGAGGAGCTTGGGCTGGAGGTGGAGCGGGAGGTTGCCGACCTCGTCGAGGAAAAGGGTGCCGCCGTCCGCGGCCTGAAGCCGCCCGATCCGGTCGCCGCGGGCGTCGGTGAAGGCGCCCTTCACATGGCCGAACAGTTCCGATTCGAAGAGATTCTCCGCGACCGCGCCCAGATCCACGGAGACGAAGACGTTGCCCGCGCGGCGGGACTTTCCGTGGAGCTCGCGCGCGACCAGCTCCTTGCCGGTGCCGTTCTCCCCGAGGATCAGGACATTGGCCTCCGTCGGAGCGGCGCGCTCGATCAGCGAATAGACATGGCGCATCGGCGCCGACTGGCCGAGCAAGGGGGTCTCGCCGCCGGCCGCGGGAGCGGAGATGGCGACGGCGCGCTTGCGCTCGGTCGCGGCCGCCTGGCGCGACGTGCGAAGCGAAGCGGCGGTTCGGACGGTGGCGAGCAGGCGTTCGTTCGACCAGGGCTTGGAGACGAAGTCGGTGGCGCCGCGCTTCATCGCCTCGACCGCGATGTTGACCCCGCCATGGGCGGTGATCATCACCACGACGGCCTGCGGATCCTTCGCCAATATCTCGCCGAGCCAGAGGAAGCCCTCGGCGGCGTTGGTCGCGCCGCGGCCGAAATTCGCGTCGAGCAGGACCACGTCGGCCCCGCCCCCCTCGATCGCGGCCATGGCCTCTTCCGGCGCCTGAAAGGTCGGGATCTCTTCGAACAGGTCGCGGAGGAGAAGTCTGGCGGACAGCAAGATGTCCTGATCGTCGTCGATGACGATGCACCGCCAGAACGGCTTTCCCTCCCCAGCCACGTATAATCTCCTACAAGCCTGTCCGGGAACGGACAAACAATAATCGTGCCAGGGTGCCCGGAACCGATCGCGGCGTCCGGGGACGGACTCCGCCCCGTTCGAAAGTGGACGCGAGATCGTGCCCGCAATCGCCGGAAATCGCCGGAAACCGCGCCTTTCCGCAATTGGCACGTCTCATGCTCTGTGAGTCTCATGCTCTGTGAGGGCGACAGGATGAGGAGTGTCGGCGATGCGCAAATTCGAAACCTGGCTGACCGGCCTGACCCTTCTCGCGGTCGCCATGCTGCCGGCGGCAGCGGCATTGGAGCCGGCGGGCCTCACCGGCGCCCGAGCCGGCCGGGACGGCCTCGCGGCCATCGCCTGCGACGACGGAAGCGCGCATCTGGCAATGGGCTGCTCGAGCATGCTGCTGTGAACCTGTCCGTCCGCGTACAAAGGTGTGTCCGATATCGGACGGCATGAGGTTGGGATGAGCGTGATCGGGATCAAATCGACGGACGGCGAGCCGCGGGCGGAAAGCGGCACCGGCATGGACAAGGTGGTGGTCGCCTCCGGCCTGTCGCAGCGCACGAAGATCGTCATCGGAGCGGCCGCCCTGCTTCTGTTCGCCTTGCTCTTCTGGTGGTTCGCTCCGAGCGCGGGCAGCCAGACGGTTGCGGCCGAGCGGCTGACGGTCTCGGCGGTGAGCAAGGGGACTTTCGACGATTTCCTGCCGCTCAGGGCCCGGGTCGAGCCTCTGGTCACCGTCTATCTGGATGCCGTCGAGGGTGGCCGGGTGGAAAAGGTCATGGTCGAGGACGGGGCCATCGTCCAGCAGGGCCAGCTGCTCGCGATCCTGTCCAATTCGGACCTCGCGCTCAACCTTCTGGCGCGCCAGTCGGACGTGTCGCGCGAGGTCAATTCGATGCGAAGCCAGGAGCTCGCGCTCGCCCAGACCAGCATCGGGGACGAGCGCGCAGTCATCGACGCCCAGCTCGCCGCCGACAAGGCCAGGCGCCAGTATGAGATGCAGAAGCCGCTGATGGAAAAGGGCTATGTGCCAGCGAAAGTGTATAATGACAGCCGCGACGAATTTCTCTCCACCCAGCGCCGCGCCGAAGTCCTGAAGCGCGCCCGCGCGGTCAATCAAAGGCTCCAAAGCAGCCAGCTCGCCCAGCTCCGGGCGTCCAACGCCTCGCTGAGCGGGAGCCTCGACATCGCCCGCTCGACCCTCGACGCGCTCAACCTGCGCGCGCCGGTTTCCGGACAGCTCACCGCCTTTTCGATCCAGGTCGGCCAGTCCCTGAGCCGCGGCGAGCGGCTCGGCCAGGTCGACAGCGCCGGGCGCAACAAGCTGGTCGCTAGCGTGGACGAATATTATCTCGGCCGGGTCCGGCCCGGGCAGACCGCCACCGTCGAATCCGGAGGCAAGACCTATCGGGCGAAGGTCGCCAAAATCTATCCGCAGGTGAAGAACGGCGTGTTCGAGGCGGACCTCGATTTCGTCGGCGCCGAGCCGCCGGGACTGAACCGCGGCCAAACCCTCCAGACCAAGCTGACGCTCGGCGATCCGACCCCGGCCCTGCTCATCCCGAACGGCGCATTCTACAACGAGACCGGCGGCGCCTGGGTGTTCGTGGTCTCCCCGGGCGGAGGCCAAGCGGTCAAGCGCAACGTCCGCCTCGGCCGCCGCAACGCCGATTATATCGAAGTGCTCGACGGGCTGGAGCCCGGCGAGCGGGTCATCACCTCGCCCTATACCGGTTTCGCCGACAAGGATCGGCTGGACCTCGAAACATGACTGAGGAGCCGAACCTATGCTGACCATGCGTGAACTGTCGCGGGTCTACCGCGCCGACACCGTCGAGACGACGGCGCTCGACCGGATCGACCTCGACATAGCGGACGGCGAGTTCGTCGCGATCATGGGCCCGTCGGGCTGCGGCAAATCGACCCTGTTGAACGTGATCGGGATGCTCGATTCGCCGACCAGCGGCTCCTACGTCCTCGACGGGGTGGAGGTGGCGGGGCTTCCGGAGGCCAAGCTCGCCAACGTGCGCAAGCAGAATATCGGCTTCATCTTCCAGAGCTTCAACCTGGTCGACGAGCTCAGCGTTCGCGAGAATATCGAGCTCGCCTTGCTCTATCACGACGTCGCCGCGTCCGAGCGGCGTTTGCGCGTCGAGGCGGTGATGGACAAGGTCGGGGTCGCCCACCGCGCCAGGCACCGGCCGAGCCAGCTTTCGGGCGGGCAGCAACAGCGGGTCGCGGTGGCCCGGGCCCTGGTCGGCAACCCCAAATTGATCCTCGCCGACGAGCCCACCGGCAACCTCGACACCCAGCATGGCGAGGAAGTGATGAAGATGCTCCAGGCCCTGAACCGCGAGGGCTCGACCATCGTCATGGTCACCCATTCCCCCGCCCATGCCGATTATGCCGGCCGGGTGGTGAACATGCTCGACGGCCGGATCCTGATCGAGCGGCGGCGGGCGGCGTGAGGGGAAATTGGGCGCTTCTATTCCTCCCCCGGATTTCCGGGGGAGCGGGACCGCGCGAAGCTCGGTGGAGGGGTTCTCCGGAATCATTGAGGCCCTTCCACCATCCTTCAGGACGGTCCCCGTCTCCTGCGAAATGCAGGCGATAATTTTAGGCGGGGACGGGGCTTTCCGACTACCGACAGGACGCAAAGAGATGTGGCGCAATTATATGACCGTGGCCCTGAGGACCCTGACGAGGAACCCCGCTTGTGCGCTCATCAACATTTGCGGCCTCGCCCTCGGCCTCGCCGCCTGCCTGACGATCCTGCTCTACGTCCGCTACGAATCGAGCTTCGACAGCTGGCTTCCCGACCATGAGCGGATCCACCAGGTGCAGGCGACCTGGCACGAGCCCGGGCAGCCGGTTTCCAGATCCCAGAACAGCCCCTTCCCGGTCCGCGACACGCTCGCCGCCGGCTTTCCCCAGATCGAGGCGATCACCGTAATTCGCGCCGGCCGCACGGTCTTGATGCGCGACGGCCAGCCCATGTTCCTGGACTATGCGGCGGTCGACCCGAGCTTCTTCGACATCTTCGAGCTCGAGTTCGTCGACGGTTCGGCGGACCGGGCCCTGTCGGACATGCGCTCGGTCGTCCTGACCGAGAGCGAAGCGGTCAGGCTTCTGGGAACGTCCAGGGGGGCGGGACGGACGATCACCCTGGGCGCGGGCGCCGGGCGGGAGGATTATCCGGTCTCCGGAGTGATAAGGGACCTGCCGGTCAATTCGAGCCTGAAGCTCGCCGTCATCCAGCGCCACAACCCCGCCGATTTCGACTCCTGGCCGGCCGCCGACAAGGGCTGGGGCAACATGAACCAGCAGCATTACGTCAAGCTTCGGCGGGGCGCCGACCCGGCGGCGATCAACGCCGCATTCCCGGCCTGGGAGAAAAGGACGATCGCCCCGCAGCTGATCGACGGGAAGTCGTCGAGCCAAGCCGATATCCTCGATCTCAAGCTGGTTCCGATCACCGCAGTCCATCTCGGCGACGCGGTGCAGGGCGCTCTGACCCCGACCGGCGATCCGCGAACGCTCGGCACCTTCGCAATCGTGGCCCTGCTCATCCTCGGGATGGCGGTGATGAACTTCATCAACCTGTCGACCGCCCGGGCGACCCAGCGCGCCCGCGAGGTCGCGCTTCGCAAGGTGCTCGGGGCGCGGCGGAGCCAGCTCGTCGCCCAGCTGCTGGGAGAATCGCTCCTGACGGCCGGAGTCGCGACGATCATCGCTTTGGCCCTCGTCGAAATCGGAAGCGGCTGGGCGGGCGCCTGGATCGGAGCCGATCTCAAGGTCAACTATCTCGGCGAAGGCGGAATGCTGCTCCCGGCCCTCGGCCTGTTCCTCCTCGCCGGCCTGCTCGGCGGTCTCTACCCCGCTTTCCATCTCAGCCGGTTCCAGCCCGCTGAAGTTCTCCGCGCCAACAAGGCTTCGGCCGAAGCGCCGGGCAGCGGCCGTCTGAGGGCGATTCTGGTCGTCCTCCAGTTCGCGATCGCAATCGGCCTCATCGTCTGCACTTCGGTCGTCTATCGGCAGACCCGCCACGTCCAGGAAGTGGATCCGGGCTACCGGCGCGACGGCCTCATCCAGATCGACTCCGCCTGGCGCTTCGCCGGCGACAGCTCCAGATATGAAGCCGCGCGGCGCGGCATCCTCGCCATTCCGGGCGTGGTCGCGGCGGGGCGCACCAATCTCGGAATCGCCGCGACCAACAAGAGCATCCAGGCGGTCCGGGCGCCGGGCGCGGCGGAAGTCCTTTCGATGGGCTACTACCCGGTCGACTCGGACTTCTTCCGGACGATGGACCTTCGCCTTCTCGCCGGCCGCTTCCTCGGCGACAGCTTCGCAGAGGACAAGGTAATCCGGACGGACGGGGATGAGCCCCCTCGGTTGGCGGGACGCGGGCTCAACATCGTCGTCAACCGGGAGGCGGCGAAGCTGATGGGCTTCCAATATCCGCAGGCGGTGGTCGGCAAGACGATCAGGGCCGGGCTCGACGGAAGCGACGATCTCACGCGTTCGACCATCGTCGGCGTGGTCGGCGACACCCGGATCCGGACCGCTCGCGACGCCATCGAACCCCTCCTCTACCGCTACGACCCCGACCGCACGAACCAGGTCCTCGTTCGCTACGCCGAAGCCCGGCCGCGCGACGTGATGGACGGCCTTGCCCGGGTCTGGCGCAAGTTCGAGCCCGAAATACCCTTTCAGGGTCGGTTCGCCGAGGATTTGATCGCAGAGCTCTATTCGGCGGAGCGGGCGCGGGCCGCCTTGTTCGCGGCCTTCTCCGGCCTCGCCGTCCTGATCGCCTGCCTCGGGCTCTACAGCCTCGCCACCTTCGCCACCGAGCGGCGGACGAAGGAGATCGGGATCCGCAAGGTGCTCGGCGCCAGTGTGCGCGACATCGTGCGCCTGCTCGCCTGGCAATTCTCGAAGCCGGTCATCCTCGCCAACCTCATCGCCTGGCCGGCCGCCTGGTGGGCGATGCGCGACTGGCTGAACATGTTCGACGCCCGGATGGCCCTGACCCCAGGGCCTTTCCTCCTCGCCGGCCTGCTCGCCTTCGCCATCGCAATCGCGACCATCGCCAGCCACGCCATCCGGGTGGCGCGGGCCAATCCGATCCAGGCGCTGAGATACGAATGATCCGAATGACAGGGGCGGCGGGTGACGGACGACAGGCTGAAGCTCACCAGCAGGCTCCTGATCGGCGGCATAGCCGGATTCGTCTGAACGATGGCGATGACGGCGGCGATGCGCCGGCTCCACCGTCGCTTGCCGGAGGAGGAACGCTACCCGCTGACCCGCGCGAGATCGTCGATTCGGGATCGAAGCAGCTCGGCGTCCCGCTTTCCGAAGAGGCCGCCAGGGACGTCACCACCGCCACTCATTTCCTGTACGGCGCGAGACGATTTTCCGGGACGGGCCGGACAGGGAAGTGACGCGCTATCCTCCCCGTCGCGAAGCGGTGGGGAGGGGGAGCGCCCGAAGGGTGGTTGAGGGGTAGCTGGCGAGACCTGTGCGGTACCCGTCCACCATGCTTCGCCCGACGGCTGCTGCGCAGCCGGTTCCGGCTCTCGGCATGCCCCCGGCATGCCGAGCCGCCTACACCCCCCTCCCCATCTTCAAGGGGGAGGAATTCAGTCGACGTGCGGATTGATCGCCGGCGGGTCGCTGGCGGGGAAGCTTTCGTCGGAGGCTTCATCCACCCCGGTCCATTCCCTGGGCGGGTCGCGCATGGCTTCGGGGCCGGCGGACCGCGCCGCTCCCGAATCGCCGACCGCGCCGGCGGCGCCGGGACCGCTGATCGCCGGCCGTGCGCCCTCACCCTCTTCGTGGCCGTCCAAAGCGGAGCGGCGCCGGAGCGATGAGACGGCATAGCCGACGCCCGCCGCGCAGGCGGCGGCGATTCCGGCCAGGATGGCCCCCTTGCGCCGCATCTAGCCCTCCGTCCCCATCGTCGCCGGCCCCATCGTCGCCGGCCCCATCGTCGCCGGCTGGGCCGGGGGCAGGCCCTCGGCGTCGGCGAGCTTCATCAGCTCTTCCTTGCGCGCGGCCATCTGGCGGCCGAGCGCCTCGAGGTCGACGTCGCTGGCCCGGGCCTGCTGGAACAAATTGTCCTGCTGCTTCTCTTCCTCTTTCACGTGATGCTCGATCTGCTCCTGCAGGACCTTCACCTTGGCGTCGTAGAAATGCTCGTCGGGGCCGCCGGCCTCGATCTCGTTGATCAGCATCTTGGCGCCGTCATGCTCGACATAGGCCTCATCGAGATCGTCCTCGTCGATCTTGCCGCGAAGCGCCGGGTAGAAGATTTCCTCCTCCAACATCGTATGGACCTTGAGCTCGGTGCAGATCTGGCGGGCGATCTTCTCCTTGCGGCCGTCGCCGCTCGCCTTCTAGAACCGCTCGAACAGCTCCTCCACCTTGCGGTGGTCCTCGGTCAGGAGGTGGGTGGCGTCCATCTTGCGTTCGGTAACCATCTCGTAGCTCTCCTCATTTGGGCTCTGGAACATCTGGCGCTAGGGACCGGTTCCTTCGCTCGATTCGCTCGAAATCCCCTAGGAACCCGGGAAGACGCCTTGAACGATAGCGAGACCGCCTCGTCCAATTCGGCTGCGCCCGCCCGCGCGGTCCGGGCCATCGCCCGCCGCGAGGAGCATTTCGGTCCGGGCGGAAGAGGTGCTACCCCGGTCGAATGCAGGAAGGTCGCCGTTGAGATGATGACGGAAATGCTGTGATGGCCCAAGGGAAGCAGGGGCGCCCACCCTTCGAGGCGATCCACCGCCACGGCTTCGTCCGGGTCTCGGCCGCGAGCCCGACCGGCTCGTCGGGCGACGTGACCTTCAACGTCGATCAGGCGATCGCCCTCGCCGAGGAAGCGCACGGGAAGGGCTGCGACCTCGTCGTCTATCCGGAGCTCAATATCTCGTCCTACGCGGTCGACGACCTGTTCCTTCAGGAGGCCTTCCTCGACGCCGTCGAGGACGGAATCGCCCGCTTCCGCGATTCCACCGCGAAGCTCGGCCCCGTCTTCGCCATCGGCGCCCCGCTGAGGCGCAACGGCCGCCTCTACAATTGCGCATTGGTCGTCTCGAAAGGGCGGATCCTCGGGGTCGTTCCGAAGAGCTTCCTTCCCAATTACCGCGAATATTATGAGAAACGCTGGTTCGTTTCCGGGATCGGCCTCAACGGCATGGACATCGCCGTGGCCGGCGAGACGGTCCCGTTCGGGACCGACCTCGTCTTCGCCGCCCGGGATCTCGACGACTTCATCTTCCACGTCGAGATTTGCGAGGATTATTGGGCGCCGCAGCCGCCT
Organism: Sphingomonadales bacterium; assembly: GCA_038257735.1. Lineage (GTDB taxonomy): Bacteria > Pseudomonadota > Alphaproteobacteria > Sphingomonadales > Sphingomonadaceae > Allosphingosinicella. The sequence goes on from JBBSIZ010000050.1 coordinate 14,027, forward strand.
TCGACGGTGGGCGCGCTCGCCGGGGCCCTGATCCTGTGCAACCTTTCCGCCTCCAACATCACCATCGGCAAGGCGGACGAGCGCAAATTGCTCTGCGCCTCGCAATCGAGCCGCTGCTGCGCCGCCTATGTCTACGCCGCCTCCGGGCCTGGAGAGAGCACCACCGATCTCGCCTGGGACGGGCAGGGCTCGATCTATGAAATGGGCGAATTGCTCTGCGATTCGAAGCGCTTCGATCCGGAGCCGGAGCTGTGCGTCGCCGACGTCGACGCCCAGCGCCTCCGGCTCGAGCGGATGCGGATGCCGACCTTCAACGACAATGCGGTCGCCGCCGGCCATCCCGAGAAGAGCGCCCGCCGCATCCATTTCGAGCACGAGCCGAGCCTGAAGGACATCGGCTTCAGGCGCCGCTACCGCCGCTTTCCCTATGTGCCGAACCGGCCGGAGCAGCTCGATTCCGATTGCTACGAGGCGTTCAACATCCAGGTCCAGGGCCTCGCCCGCCGTTTCCAGGCGACGAGCGGAAGCCATCTCGTCATCGGAGTTTCGGGAGGGCTCGATTCGACCCATGCGCTCATCGTCGCCGCCAAGATGTGCGATTTCATGAAGCTGCCGCGCTCGGTTATTCTCGGCTTCACGATGCCCGGCTTCGCCACGGGCGAGACCACGAAGGGCAATGCCTGGGCGCTGATGAGGGCGCTCGGCATCGTCGGCGAGGAGATCGACATACGACCGGCCGCGATCCAGATGCTGAAGGACCTGGGCCACCCTTATGCCGAGGGGAAGCCGGTCTACGACATCGCCTTCGAGAATGTTCAGGCGGGGCTTCGAACCGATTATCTGTTCCGACTCGCCAACCAGCGAAGCGGCTTCGTCATCGGCACCGGCAATCTTTCGGAAGTGGCGCTGGGCTGGTCGACCTACGGCGTCGGCGACCAGATGAGCCATTATGCGGTCAATGCCGGAGTCCCGAAGACCCTGATCCAGCACCTGATCCGCTGGACGATCGAGACCGGGCAATTCGACTGCGATACCAACTCCATCCTGGAGGCGATCCTCGCCACCAGGATCTCGCCCGAGCTTATCCCCGCCGGCGACGAGGGAGAGATGCAGTCGACCGAAGATATGATCGGCCCCTACGAGCTTCACGATTTCTTCCTGTTCCACATCCTGCGCTCCGGCCAGCCGCCGTCCAAGGTCGCCTTCCTCGCCTGGCAGGCCTGGCGCGATTCGGGCGAAGGGGACTGGCCGGCCGGCTATCCCGAGGCCCTGAAGCGGTCCTACGACCTTCCGGCCATCCGCAAGTGGCTGGAGGTCTTCCTCTACCGCTTCTTCCAGATCAGCCAGTTCAAGCGCTCCGCAATGCCCAATTCGCCAAAGGTCTCCGCCGGGGGCGCTCTGAGCCCGCGCGGGGACTGGCGGGCGCCTTCCGACGGAAATGCCAAGCCGTGGCTGGACGAATTGAAGGCGGCGTTCGGCGACTGACCGTCACGCGAAGGCGGGGGGGGGTGATTTCAGGCGGCCACGTCCCGGGCGCTCATCGCGTCGTGGTGGAGGTAGCGCTCGTTGAAGTCGCCGGCCTCGCGCATCCGGTTCCAGTCCAGGATCATGATCGATCGGCGGTCGCGGCGGATCAGGCCATCGTCGCCCAATTGCTTGAGCACCCGGTTGACGTGGACCGAGGTGAGCCCGACCGCGTCGGCGAGCTGCTCCTGGGTCATGGGAAGCTCATATTGATGGTTCCTGGCCAGGCCCGCGGCTTCCAGCCGGAGCGAGAATTCGCACAGCAGGTGGGCGACCCGCGCCCGGCTGTCGCGGCGGCCGACATTGACCACCCATTCGCGGAAGATCGAGGCGTCGATCAGGGTGTCGATCCACAAGGCGCGACCGATGGCCGGCCTGGTCAGAGCCAGCTCCTGGAGAATTCCGGGCGGGATGAAGGCGAGCTCGCCCTCGGTCAGCATCTGGACGCTGTGATCGGCCGTTCCGAGGAAGCTGTTCTGAAGGTCGAGAAACTCGCCCGCGCAGTGGAGCGAGATGATCTGCCGTCCGCCCTCGCCGGTCAGCTTGTAGCGATAGGCGAAGCCGGAGAGGAGAAGGGTGCAATAATCGGGCAAATCGCCGTCGCGGACGATATGGCCGTTGGCCGGAAGCTTCTTCAGATTGTACGGGAGCCCGAGAAGCGCCTCCCGGTCGCTATGCTCCAGCGGCGAGCGGCGCTCCAGGCGGCGCACCATCTTCTCGAAAGTCGGGTGCAGGTCCGGCACGATCATTCCTTGCCCAGAACGAGCATATCCGCCGCGGGTTTCGCGTGGGTAGTCCCCCTCGTGGCCCCCTGCATAAGCTCGCGCCGAATCGCGCGTCTTTTATCCAGATCAAGTCGCGCGGTTTATCGCGATTATTCCGGTGGTTGGACGAGGGAGATGTACGGCAAAGCTGTGTGGGGCGAAGCGGCTCTGCTACCCCTCTTTTCACCGCGCCGACTGGAGGTTGGTGGGGCCGCCGGCTTCGAGATGGAGGTAGCGGGTGTTGAAGTCGCCGATATGCTGGAGCCGGTCCCAGTCGAGGATCCGGACAGAGCGCTTGTCGCGTTCGATCAGCCCCTGGCGGCCGAGCTCCTTCAGGACCCGGTTGACGTGGACGGGGGTGAGGCCGGTGCAGTCGGCGAGCTGCTCCTGCGTCATCGGAAGCTCGTAGCAGCGGTTCTCGGCGAGACCGGCGGCCTCGAGCCGGAGAGCGAACTCGCAGAGCAGATGAGAGAGGCGGCTGATCGAATCGCGGCGGCCGACATTGACGATCCATTCGCGGAAGATGGCGCTGTCGATCAGAGTATCGATCCACATCGCCCGCCCGGCCCTCGGCCGGGCATCGACGAGGTCGCGCAGGGCCGCGACCGGCACGGTGGCGATGTCGCACCGGGTCAGGGTCTGGACGTTGTGATCGGCGATCCCGAGCAGGCAGTTCTGGAGATCGAGGAACTCGCCGGGCATGTGAACCGACATGATCTGGCGCTCGCCGTCGCCGGTCACCTTGTGGCGGTAGGCGAAGCCGGTGAGAAGGATGACGCAGACCTCGACCACCTCGCCCTCGCGGACGATATAGGCTGCGGGCTCCAGCGTCCGGTAGGTTAGCGGAAGCGCGATCACGGCGGCGCGGTCCTCGGAGTCGAGCGGTACCCGCGACTCCAGCCGGCGCACGACGCGCTCCAGGGCCGGGGGAATTGTCATGAAAAGCTCTCCGCAAAGCAGGGCGGGAGCTTGTCGAGTCTCTCAGCCGCCGGTGCCCGAATCGAACCGGCGATGTTTCCCCCTTAAACCAGGATGGTCACGCTGTATTTCACAAAGGTTAGTTACTAGTCTTCTAACATAGGTTAGGTATTGGGTGGCGATAGGCGTGGATGTAAGGGCGCGCTGAGCCTAACATGGATCACATGTCCGCACCCGCCCCTCTGGCCGAAGGGCGATCATGCGGCAGCGGCAGCCCGCTCGTCACCAAGCTCGAGAGCGTCGCCCGCCTCACCGCCGACGACCGTCTCGCCCTCGTTTCCCCGTGCGACGATCCGCGCGAGATGGGCGCCCGGCGCAGCGTCGTCCGCGAGGGCGAGCGGCCCGACCATGTCCATCCGATGGTCGAGGGCTGGGCGGCGCGCTATAAATTGCTCGCCGACGGGACGCGCCAGATCACCGCCTTCCTCATCCCCGGAGACTTTTGCGACTTTCACATCACCATCCTTCGCGAGATGGACCATTCGATCACTACGCTGACGAGGGCCAAGGTCGCCTTCATTCCCCGCTCGAAGATGGACGCCTTGACCGAGCGGCCTGGAATCGCCCGCGCCTTCTGGTGGTGGACCCTGGTCGACGAGGCGGTGCTTCGCGCCTGGATCGTCAATGTCGGCCGCCGCGACGCCTTCGAGGCGATCGGCCATCTGATGTGCGAGCTCTACGTCCGGATGCGCAATATCGGCCTCACCTCGGATCATTGCTTCGAGCTTCCGCTGACCCAGGAGGAATTGGGCGACGCGCTCGGACTCACCCCGGTCCACGTCAACCGTGTGCTTCAGCGAATGCGCGCCGAGGAGCTGATCAGCCTCAAGGGCGGACTGCTCACGATCCACGATTACCGCCGGCTCGAGGCGGCCTCGGGCTTCAATCCGAACTATTTGCACCTGGCGGACCCGCCCCGGAACGACATTGACATGGTCCAGGGCGTACGTCCGCCGGTCGAAATCGGGACCGGCTGCGCATAAACAGATTGGGACATGGCAACTTAATCTATATCAAAGAGTTTAGACTCGGTCGCGTCGGTGAAGCCGGATCTGCGTAACGGGATCGGAAGCGGTCCTCCGCTTCGCCGCAGCCTTGAACGGGAAAAGCCACGAATGGCGCCAGCCAATGTTCTACGCCCGCGCGTGACGGGATGAGCAAGAACGCCACCGCGTTGCGCGCGCTCGCGTGCCAGTGCCGGGAGCTTGCGACCGGCGTCGGCATGGAGGGGTCCGCCCTGTCGCTCAACCACATGGCGAACGATTACGACCGCCAGGCCGAACGGGCGGACAAGGCCGAGGCTCGGACCCGCGATTTGCTCGCCGGGCCCCGGCGGGCCTGAAGCCGCGCTCCGCTCGGCCGGCCGTCGCGGGTCGCAAACAAGCAAGAGCTGCGCCCGAAGTCCACTGGCGCCGCCCGCCGGCTCGCACTATTCCCCTGTTCCGGCTTGATTTCGAGGGGAGAAGGCGATGCGTTTCGGAGCGGCGACGAAGGCGGCCCTGCTCGCCGTGACTGCGGCGATGGCGGGAAGCGGCGCGGCCCAATCGGCCCAATCGTCGGCCCAATCGTCGGCCCAATCGTCGGCCCAATCGTCGGCCCAATCGTCGGC
>JBBSIZ010000051.1:0-17247 GCA_038257735.1 Sphingomonadales bacterium
CCTCCCGCTTCGCGGGCCCCTCCCTCTCCCCTGCAGGGAGAGGGGTTATTTACATCCCGTTCGCCGTCTCGCCGCCGGTCACCGGAAGCTCTCCGCTGGCTCCCGCTTCGCCATTGCCGAGCGCCGGCTCTTCCGCGACCAGGCTGTCGGCCGAGGTGTCGAGCACTTCGGAGATGTTGTTGAGCTGTTCGTTCTCGGCCGCCGTCGGGCTTCCGTCGTCCTCCCGCCCGCAGGCGGCGACCAGCGAAGCGCAGGCGAGCAACGCGGCCATGGCACCATATCTCTTCATCCGTCTTTCTCCCGACAGGCATTTCGACGGTCAGCTTGCCGTACCCCGGCGCAAATAAAAAGGGCCGCGTGCCCTTCGGCACGCGACCCTTTCGATCCGGCTTTGAGCGGCGCGCCTTAGTTGACGGCGTTCGAAGCGGCGTTGGTGGTGTCCATCGCGGCATTGCCCATGTCGCTCGCCGTGTTGGCAACGGCGTTGCCGGCGCTGTCGAGCGCGTTGTCGGTGCTGCTCATGGCGGCGGCGCCGTCGATGTCCATGGCGGCGCCGTTGACGTCCATGGCGGCGCCGTTGACGTCCACATCGGCCTCATTCACGGTCATGTTGAGGTCGACGGCATTGTTGCCGGCGTCGTTGGCGGCCGGGGTGCAGGCGGCGACGCCGCGCGCCAGGGTGGCGGCGGCGGTGAGGACGATCTTCTTCATAACATTCTCTCCTTGGGAGAATAGAGCTTACCGGGCGAGGTCCGGACACGGGCGGGCCCGCGCCGGCTTCCGGCATGAAGCGATGTAGAGGAGCTGCTGCGGTATGTCTACTCTTTTGGTAAGCAATTGCGCCGAACCGAAAATCCTATCGTCATTGCGAGGAGCGAAGCGACGAAGCAATCCAGTGGCCTCGCAAGCCGCGTTGGATTGCTTCGCTTCGCTCGCAATGACGATAGAAGGGCGACACCGCGCTTGACCAGGATATAAAGATATCTTTATATCCTTATTCCCATGTTCCCGACCGCCCCCGCCGCCGCTGACATCTTCCGCTCGCTCGGCGATCCGACTCGGCTGCGGATTCTCGCCTTGCTTCGAGCGATGGAGCTTTCGGTCGGCGAGCTCGCCCAGGTGCTCGGCCAGAGCCAGCCGCGGGTTTCGCGCCATGTCAGGATCCTGATCGAGGCCGGCCTCGCCGAGCGCCGCAAGGAGGGGAGCTGGGTGTTCCTGAGCCTCGCCGAGCCCGCCCGGGTCGAACCGCTCTTCGCCGCGCTCGAAAAGTGGGCCGACCTGGACGGAGAGGACCCCTGGGCCGCCGCCGACGCAGCCCGTCTGGCCGCGGTCCGCGCCGACCGCGCCGCCGCCGCCGAGCGCTATTTCGCCGCTCATGCGGGCGACTGGGACGAGATTCGCTCGCTCCATATCGCCGAATGCGAGGTCGAGGCCGCCTGCGCCCGCGCTTTCGGGGATCGCCCCGTAGGCCGACTCGTCGACATCGGCACCGGCACCGGCCGGATGCTCGAATTATTCGGTGCGGCCGCCGAGCGGGCGCTGGGAGTGGATCGTTCGCCGGAGATGCTGCGTCTCGCCCGGGTCAAGCTCGCCCAGGCCGGCCTCGCCGGCGCCGAGCTTCGCCAGGGCGACATGTACGCCTTGCCGCTCGCCGCAGGCTCGGCCGATACCGTCATCCTCCACCAGGTCCTCCATTACGCCCAGCAGCCCGCCGCGGCGATTGCCGAGGCGGCGCGACTGCTCGGCCCCGGCGGCCGGCTGCTCATCGTCGACTTCGCTGCGCATGAGCGCGAGGAATTGCGCAGCAGGGATGCCCATCTCCGGCTCGGCTTCGCCGACGAGGTCATGCTCAAATATCTCGATTCCGCCGGTCTTCGCGGCCGGGTCGTCGAGCATCTCGAGGGCGGCGAGCTGACCGTCACCCTCTGGCAGGGCGAGCGCCCGAAGGAAAAATTGAAGGTGGTCGCATGAACCGCGGAGCGCCCGACATCGCCAGGTGGCGCGAGCCGCTCTTCGCCGACGTCGCCGGCGACATCGGAGTGAGCTTCGAATTCTTCCCGCCCAAGACGGAGAAGATGGAGGAGACGCTCTGGGCGTCGGTCAAGACCCTGGAGCCTCTCACCCCGCGCTTCGTCTCGGTCACTTACGGGGCCGGCGGCTCGACCCGCGAACGCACCCACAATACGGTGGTCCGGATCCAGCAGGAGACTCCGCTCAACGCCGCCGCCCATCTGACCTGCGTCGAGGCGAGCCGGAGCGAGATAGACGAGGTCGCTTTGGGCTATTGGCAGGCCGGGATCCGCCACGTCGTCGCCCTTCGCGGCGACCCGCCCGAGCCGGGCAAGGGCTTTTGCGCCAGGCCCGACGGCTATGCCAACGCCGCGGCCCTTGTCGCCGGACTGAAACGGGTCGCTCCGTTCGAGATCTCCGTCGCCGCCTATCCGGAGACCCATCCCGATTCGGCGGACAAGGCTGCCGACCTCGACAATCTCAAGCGCAAGATCGACGCCGGCGCCGACCGTGCGATCACCCAGTTCTTCTTCTCTCCCGAATGCTTCTTCCGGTTTCGCGACGATGCCGCCGCGGCCGGCATAGACGCGGAGCTGGTCCCTGGAATCCTTCCCATCTCCAACGTCGCCCAGACCCGCAAATTCGCCGAGATGTGCGGCGCCGCCATCCCGGCCTGGATGGGCAGGCTCTTCGAAGGTCTCGACGACCTCCCCGCCGCCCGCCAGCTCGTCGCCGCTACCGTGGCGGCGGAATTGTGCGGCCAGCTCTACTCGGGCGGGGTCCGCCAGTTCCATTTCTACACGCTCAATCGCGCCGAGCTCGCTTATGCCATCTGCCATTTGCTCGGCCTTCGCCCGAAGGATGAAGATGAACGTCGCACAGCAGCTTAGGGCCGCCGCCGCCGAGCGCATCCTGATCAAGGACGGCGCCTACGGGACCCAGGTCCAGAACCGCCGCCTGAGCGAGGCCGATTATGCCGGGAGCCTCGGCCTGTCGCGCGACCAGAAAGGCAATAACGACCTGTTGAACCTCACCCAGCCGGAGCTGGTCGGCGACATCTGCCGGAGCTTCGCCGAGGCCGGCGCCGAATTGCTCGCCACCAACAGCTTCAACGCCAACCGGATCAGCCAGGCCGATTACGGGGCCGAGAATCTCGTCCGCGAGATCAACGTCGCCGCCGCCCGGATCATCGCCGAGGTCGCGGCTCAGGAGGCCGAGAAGGATGGCCGCAAGCGCTGGGTCGTCGGCGCGCTCGGCCCGACCAACAAAACCCTCTCGCTATCGCCCAACGTCAACGATCCGGGCTATCGCGAGATAGACTTCGATACCTTGTCCGACGTCTATGTCGAGCAGATCGAGGCGCTGGTCGAGGGCGGCGCCGAGATCGTCCTCATTGAGACGGTGTTCGACACGCTGAACGCCAAGGCGGCGATCCACGCCGCCGGCCGGGTCGACCGCGAGCTTCCGATCATGCTTTCGATGACCATCACCGATCTGTCCGGCCGCAATCTCTCGGGCCATTCGATCGAGGCCTTCTGGGCGAGCGTGCGCCACGCCAGGCCGTTGTCGATCGGCCTCAACTGCTCGTTCGGCGCCGGCCAGCTCCGGCCGCACGTCACGGCCTTGTCGGGTCTCGCCGACACATTGGTCATGGCCTATCCCAATGCCGGCCTGCCCAACGATCTCGGCGAATATGACGAGGGCCCGGCCGAGACCGCCGCCCAGGTCGGCGAATGGTGCGAGCAGGGCATCGTCAACATCGTCGGCGGCTGCTGCGGCACGACGCCCGCGCATATCGCGGCGATTGCCGGGGCGGCGAGACGGTTTGCGCCGAGGAAGATCGCGGAGCCCGCGCGGCGAACGCTGCTGGCGGGCATCGAGCCGATGGTGCTCGCGGCATGATGGATACGAACGATGCAGGCGCAGCCCCCTCTCCCCAAGGGGGAGAGGGTTGGGGTGAGGGGGTTCGGCCTCCGAATCCTTCCTCAGATGCCGAACCCCCTCACCCTGCCCTCTCCCCAGGGGGAGAGGGGGATATTACCGCCGCCTCCTCCACCTTCGTCAATATCGGCGAGCGGACCAACGTCACCGGCTCGGCCCGCTTCAAGAAGCTGGTCATGGCCGGCGATTATGCCGCCGCGGTCGAGGTCGCCCGCCAGCAGGTCGAGAACGGCGCCCAGGTCATCGACGTCAACATGGACGAAGGCCTGCTCGACTCCGAATATGCGATGACCACTTTCCTGAAGCTGATCGCCGCCGAGCCCGACATCGCCCGGGTGCCGGTGATGATCGACAGCTCGAAATGGACTGTGATCGAGGCCGGGCTGAAATGCGTTTCGGGCAAGCCGATCGTCAATTCGATCAGCATGAAGGAAGGCGAGGAGGAGTTCCTCCACCATGCCCGCAAGGTCCGCGATTATGGCGCCGCCGTCGTCGTCATGGCCTTTGACGAGGTCGGCCAGGCCGACACGAAAGAGCGCAAGGTCGAGATTTGCGAGCGCGCCTACAAATTGCTCGTCGCCGAGGGCTTTCCGCCCGAGGACATCATCTTCGATCCCAACATCTTCGCGATCGCGACCGGGATCGAGGAGCATCGCACCTACGCATTGGATTTCATCGCCGCCTGCCGGGAGATCAAGGCGCGCTGTCCGCACGTCCATATTTCGGGCGGCCTCTCCAATCTGAGCTTCTCGTTCCGGGGCAACGAGCCGGTGCGCCGCGCCATGCACTCCATCTTCCTCTTCCACGCCATCCCCGCCGGGCTGGATATGGCGATCGTCAATGCCGGCCAGCTCGACGTCTACGACACGATCGATCCGGAGCTTCGCGAGGCTTGCGAGGACGTCATCCTCGACCGCGAGCCCAAGGCCGGGGGGGACGCCACCGAGCGGCTCGTCGCGCTCGCGGAGAAATTCCTCGGCTCCGATCCCGTCCGTGAGAAGGCCGAGGCCGAATGGCGCGGCTGGGACGTCGGCAAGAGGCTCGAGCATGCTCTCGTCAAGGGAATCGACGCTTATGTCGTCGCCGACACCGAGGAAGCGCGCCAGTCCGCCGAGCGGCCGATCCACGTCATCGAAGGCCCGCTGATGGACGGGATGAACGTCGTCGGCGACCTGTTCGGATCGGGCAAGATGTTCCTCCCCCAGGTCGTGAAATCGGCGCGTGTGATGAAGAAGGCCGTCGCCCACCTCATCCCCTTCATCGAGGCGGAGAAGGAGCGGACCGGAGCCACCCAGGGCAAGGGCCGGATCGTCATGGCCACCGTCAAGGGCGACGTCCACGACATCGGCAAGAACATCGTCGGGGTCGTCCTCCAGTGCAACGGCTTCGAGGTGATCGATCTGGGCGTGATGGTTCCCTGGGCCGACATCCTCAAGGCGGCGAACGAGAATGATGCCGACATGATCGGCCTCTCGGGCCTGATCACGCCTTCGCTCGACGAGATGGTGACGGTGGCCGGGGAGATGCAGCGTGCCGGGATGACTCTGCCGCTCCTCATCGGCGGCGCAACGACCAGCAAGGTCCACACCGCGATCCGGATCGACCCGGCCTATGAAGGCCCGGTGCTCCACGTCCTCGACGCCAGCCGGGCGGTGGGGGTGGCCTCCTCTTTGGTCTCGGAAACCCAGGCCGAGCCGCTGATCGCGAAGACCGCCGAAGATTATGAGGCGACCCGCCAGGCCCGGGCGCGAAGCGGCCACAGCGAGCTGTCGCCGCTCGGGGAAGCCAGGGCCAATGCTCTTCCCTTCGATCCGGAAGGCAAGCCGGCGCCGCCGAAGCGCCCCGGCCTTCACCAGTTCGGCGAATGGCCGATCCGCGACCTTCGAGCCTCGATCGACTGGACGCCGTTCTTTCGCGCCTGGGAGCTGGCCGGCAACTATCCCGCAATCCTTACCGATCCGATCGTCGGCGAAAGCGCGACGAGCCTTTTCAACGACGCCAATGCGATGCTCGACCGGATGATCGCCGAGCATTGGGTGACCCCGCGAGGCACGGTCGGCCTTTGGCGCTGCAGGCGCGAGGGGGACGATGTCCTAGTCCTCGCCTCAAACGAAGAGACCCGGCTCCCCTTCCTTCGCCAGCAGATCAAGAAGCGCGAAGGCCGGGCCAATATGTGCCTCGCCGATTTCATCTCGCCCGAAGAGGACTGGATCGGCGGCTTCGCGGTCGGAATTCACGGCCTCGAGCCGCATCTCGCTCGCTTCAAGGCGGAGAATGACGATTATTCCGACATCCTCCTCAAGGCGCTCGCCGACCGCCTCGCCGAAGCCTTCGCCGAAGTACTCCACGCCCATGTCCGAAACAGCGTCTGGGGCTATGCCGAGGAACATCTCACCAACCAGCAGTTGATCCGCGAGACCTATATCGGGATCCGCCCCGCGCCCGGCTATCCCGCCTGTCCGGACCACAGCCTGAAGCCGATGCTGTTCGATATGCTCGGCGGCGATCCGGCCGGGGTCACACTCACCGAGAGCATGGCGATGCTTCCCACGTCCGCCGTCTCCGGCTTCTATTTCGCCCACCGCGACAGCCGGTATTTCGGAGTGGCGCGGATCGGCCGCGACCAGCTGGAGGATTATGCCGGGCGGCGCGGAATGTCGCTTCAGGAGGCGGAAAGGTGGCTGAGGCCGAACCTGGATTAGCCGTCACCGCAGGCCGTCACCCTGAACTCGTTTCAGGGTCCAGCTGGTCGCTCGCCGGGGAGGCGGAGAACTGGCCCCTGAACCAGGTTGGCACTTATCCCCTTGCGCCAAGGAGTTTCCTGTGGCATACAATGGGTATGAGCAAAGCCATCACCCTTCGCCAGTTCCAAGAGCGGTTTCCGACCGACGAACTGTGTCTCGACCACCTGATGCGGACCCGCTTCGGCATTGAGCACGATTGCGACAAGTGCGGGCGCATGGCGAAGTTTCACCGCGTCACCAACCGGCGCTCCTACGCCTGCCATTGGTGCGGCCATCAGGTTTTCCCGACCGCCGGAACGCCTTTCGAGAACACGCGCACCCCGCTTCGCGACTGGTATTTCGTGATGTTCCAGTTCTGCACGACGCGGAACGGGGTGGCGGCTAAGAAGGTGGAGCGCGATCTGGGCGTCACCTACAAGACGGCTTGGCGGATGTGCCACAAAATCCGCCAATACATGGCCAGCCTCGACAGCGACGATCCGCTCGGCGGTCCCGGCTCCATTGTCGAGATTGACGAAACCCTGATCGGCGGTTCCATCAGCGGCATGGGAAGCGGCTACAAGGGAAACAAAACCTGTGTCGTCGAGATGCTGGAACGGGGCGGCGAGCTGGTTACGCGGGTCGCGGGGCGCCGCACCAAGCAAGCCATGCGGGGGCATATCCTGTCCCACGTCCTCCCCGGCTCGACTCTCCATACCGACGAATTTGGCGGCTATAAGGACATCGACCAGAGCGGCTACAGCCACGTCACCGTCAATCACGCTCGCGGCGAATATGCGAGGCCGGACGGCGCGGGCGTCAACCAGATCGAAGGCTTCTGGGCGCTCTTGAAGCGGGGCATCAACGGGACGCACATCCACGTCAGCGGGAAGCACCTGCCGAAGTACCTTGGCGAGTTCGAATATCGCTGGAACATGCGCGCCGTCCCGCACCTGATGCTTGATCGGCTGATGCACTCTTTTGTGAGATAAGCGCTCCTTCCGAGCCACGATTAAGAGCGCGGCCCGCGCTTCTGCCGCCGATCGCCTTCCGGCAACCCGGCGCTTTGCTGAGCCTCGCCCGTGGCCTTGGTCGCTGGCGGCGGGCCGGAAACCATCGCCTTCAACAGCTTGTCGAAGCGGTCCATTGGATTGTCAGTCATCGGGCATATCCAGGCTTTGGCTAAGTAGCTCTATCTCGACCTTTTCCCTTTCGGGGACGTAGAAACGGACTGTCGCATAGGTCGGATGTTCGTATTCGCATTCGAGCGCGAAGATGAATCTATATTCCTTTCCATCGGAAAGCGGAAAATCACGGTCGTTGAGACAAAGCAGAAAAGGAGGATTGCTTACAACATCGTCCAAATCACGCTTCATGAAATTGATACGACTTTTGCCATGCTCCGGTTTAACGGCGAACTCCGTCTCGGTATCCTCGCCTCTAAGCCTCCCTATCCGCAAGAATTTGTCGTCGCCCAGCCGGTGACTGTTAATTGCCGCCAACCTAACCCGACATTTTCTAAACTGCTGCTTAGTATGGTTCTCAACGTCCATATGACACTCAATTTTGCTGAGATGCTCTTCGCCCCCTCTCCGCATGGCCGTTGCTTTGACTTTACTCAACTGGAGCACAGCCTTTCGGTAAGGGAAAACCTCGACTTCGCCGTCATAGCGGTCAAGGATGGCCTTCCCGATCTGTGGGAAGTCTGCCCCAGAATGACGGGGTGCCTCGCTCGTCGGCGCAGGTTCTGGCGGGGGCGGAGAGGTGCCTATCGTGCCCAGCCCTTCGGTTGCCCGGTCCATGTTGGCCCTGTGCGTGGCTTGGAACAGGTATCTCAGAAACGACCCGCGAGTCCGATCCTCGAGACGATCCCATATCGTCGCCCGGCGAGGGGTGGGTTTGGCCTTGCTACCGATACCCGCCGGGCGAACTTCCATCTCGCGTGACGCGAGATGCCTTTCGGCAGGGAAAAACCGAGTCTTATGTTGGCGGCCAGCACCAGAGCCGTATTCAATCCTTACATGGTCTAGTCCCTCGCCAACCAAAGCGATGCCGGACGGCGACTTGGTCGCCTTCTTTTTGGGGGTCTGGCCGGTCCAGATTATCGCCCATATGTAGGCGCAAATCCCCACGGCGCAGAATACCAAGAACCAGCCCGAATTCACGACCGGCCACCAAGCGTCGAATATGCGTTCGGCCCATCGTTGCACTCGCGGAAACCCCTCTGCGAGCACCGCAATGAGTGTAAGAATTGCGCCGAAGAAGGCGACGACGGTTGTTCCCGCCCATTTGAGAAATGTGTGGATGGACGGGTAGCGCATTGCCCCTCTATACCACTAATAGACCTCCTTGGCGCAAGGGGATAAGCGCCAACCAGGTTCAGGGTGACGACACTGCCTGCTATACCCCCCTCGTGAATCGCCTCCTGCTCGCTCTGCTCCTGCTCCTCTGCGCCTTTCCCGCGCAGGCCCAGCTTGCGCCGGGCCGGAAGGCTATGTCCGTCCGCCTCGTCCCCGAGACGTCGAACCCAGCCCCAGGCTCCAAGGTCACACTCGCCCTCGTCATGAGCCCCCGCCCCGGCTGGCACGGCTATTGGCAGAATCCCGGCGACGCCGGGGTCGGAACCCGGATCGCCTGGCAGCTTCCCGAGGGCGCCGGCGCCGGTCCGATCCGCTACCCGGTGCCCGGGCGGCTGATCATCCAGGGCCTGATGAACTATGTGTTCGAGGGCGAGCATGCCCTTCTCGTCGACCTCCAGCTGCCTTCCGGCCTCGCGCCGGGCACGAAGCTGCCTGTTCGCGGCCAGGTCGATTATCTCGTCTGCACCGACCGGATCTGCGTTCCGGAATCGGCGGAAGTGTCGGCCGATCTCGAAGTGGGAGACGGACGGGCCTCGGCCGCTCCGGGCTTCGACCGCTACCGTCAGGCGCTGCCGAGACCGCTGCCCGAGGCGGGCCGGTTCGAGCGGCGCGGCGACCTGCTTCGAATCGCCATACCATTGCCCGCCGCCGCCGCTCTCGACGATCCCTATTTCTATCCCGTCACCGACCGCGCTCTCGACTATTCGGCGCCCCAGTCGGTGTCGCGGCGGGGCGACCGGCTGATCGTCGAGACCCGGGCAGGGGAGGGCTCGCCCGTCGCAATCGAAGGCGTTCTCAAGCTCGGGGCGGGGCAGGGGCTGTCGGTCCGAGCACTCCCCGGCGAGGTCGGGCCTGCCGGCACCCCGATGGGGCCGGCGGCGGCCGGCGCGGGCGGCGGCTACGGGTCCGTGCTTCTCGCCCTCGCCGGAGCGTTGCTCGGCGGACTGCTTCTCAACATCATGCCCTGCGTCTTCCCGATCCTGAGCCTCAAGGCCTTGAGCCTGGCCCGCGCCGGCGGCGACGAGCGCGCCGTCCGCCGCGAGGCGCTGGCTTATACCGCCGGAGCCGTGCTCGCCTGCCTGGCGCTCGGCGCCTTGCTCCTGGCGGTCCGGGCCGGAGGGAGCGCGGTCGGCTGGGCATTCCAGTTACAGGACCCCCGGGTGATTCTGTTCCTGCTTCTGCTCGTCACCGCGATCACGCTCAATCTCGCCGGCCTGTTCGAATTGCCCTCGCTCGGCGGCCGGACGGGGGGCGGCCGGACGGGGGCCTTCGGCACCGGCGCCCTCGCCGCCTTCGTCGCGACTCCGTGCACCGGCCCGTTCATGGGAGCGGCTTTGGGCGCCGCCCTGATCCTGCCCGCGGCGGGCGCACTGGCGGTCTTCGCCGGCCTCGGCCTCGGCCTCGCTCTGCCTTTCCTCCTGCTGGGCTTCGTCCCGGCCTTGCGGCGAAGGCTGCCGAGGCCCGGCCCGTGGATGGTCCGCTTCCGCCACATCCTGGCAATCCCGATGGGCGTGACCGCCCTCGGCCTGGCCTGGATCCTCGAGCGGCAGACAGGGCCGGCCGGGCTGGCGGTGGGACTTGCGGCGGCGGCGGCGCTTGGAGCCGTCTTGTGGTGGGCCGGACGCCGGCACGGCTGGCTTCCGCTCGCTCCCGCTTTGCTGGCGGCGGGGGTGGCGGTCGCCTTCCTTCCCAACCCGTCCGAACCCGCCGAAGCCCGCACCGGCGGCGCTCTGCGCGCCGAGCCCTTCAGCGAGGCGAGGCTGGCCCAGCTTCGAAGCGAAGGCCGGCCCGTCTTCGTCTATTTCACCGCCGACTGGTGCCTGACCTGCAAGGTCAACGAAGCCGCCGTGCTCGACAGGCAAGAGGTCGCCCAAGCCTTCCGCGACAAGAAAGCGGCTGTGCTGGTCGGCGACTGGACCCGGGGCGATGCCGCGATCGGGCGGTTTCTCGAAAGGCAGGGCAGGTCGGGGGTTCCGCTCTACCTCGGGTACGCTCCGGGCCGGCAGGTGGAGGTGCTGCCGCAGATTTTGACGGTAGGGAGGATGAGGGAGTTACGCTGATACGCGCGCTATTTCCCTCTCCCCAGGGGAGAGGGAAGGATTTCGCGGAGCATTAGTTCGGCCACACCTTCTTCCCCGCGATCCACGTCTCGACGACCTTGGTCTCTCGAAGCTGCCTGGGCGTCGGCACGTCGAAAATGTCGCGGTCGACGAGGATGAAGTCGGCCCATCGTCCTTTCTCCAGGCTTCCGATCCGATCCTCGGCGAAGCCCGCAAAGGCCGCCCCCCGGGTGAAGGCGTCGAGGGCCTGCTCAAGGGTGACCCGCTGCTCGGGCAGCCAGCCGCCCGCGGGCTGGCCGCTCGAATCCTGGCGGCTGATCGCGGCGGCGAGGCCGGGGAAGGGGTTTGGGGATTCGACCGGGAAGTCGGAGCCGAAGGCGAGCGGCGAGCGGTTGGCGATCATGCTTCGCCAGGCATAGGCGCCGCCCAATCGCTCGATACCCATCCGGGCCTCGGCCATCCGCCAGTCGCTGGTTTCGTGGACGGGCTGCATCGAGGCGATGATCCCGTTGCGGCCGAAGCGCGCGAGATCGGCGGAATCGACGATCTGGGCATGCTCGATCCGCCAGCGCCGGTCGCCCTTGTAGGTGTTGGCGAGCTCCTCGATCGCTCCAAGGAGCTGGGCGTTGGCGGCGTCGCCGATGGCGTGGACGGCGAGCTGGAAGCGGTCCATCGCCCCCCGGCTCATGATGTTGAGCAATTCGGTCTCGGTGACGAAGCTCAGGCCCCGCGTTCCGGGGCTGTCCTTGTAGGGCTGCTTGAGCCAGGCCCCGCGCGAGCCGAGGGCTCCGTCGGAATAAAGCTTGATCCCGACCATCCGGAGGCGGTCGCCATAGAGCCAGGGCGTCGGCCGGGTGCCGGCGATTGCGAGGGCGCTGTCGACCCCCGCCCCGTAGGCGATGATCCGGACCTTCAGTCGCCCGTCGTCGCCGGCGCGGCGCATGACCAGCCAGTCGTCCGGGCTGGTCCCCATGTCGGCGGCGGCGGTGAGGCCGTATGAGAGCATGATCTCCTGGGCCCGATCGAGCGCCTGGTCGCGGGTGCGGGGGAGGGCCCGGGGAACGACCTTGTCGATCAGCGAGGAGGCGGCGTCGACGAAAATTCCACTCGGCTGGCCGCCCGCTTTCTCGATCCGGCCGCCGGCGGGAGATTCGGTCCGGCCGGTGATCCCCGCTTCCTTCATCGCAGCGCTGTTCGCCCAGCCGGCATGGCCGTCGACCCGCTCGAGCCAGACCGGCCTGTCCTTGACCGCGGCGTCGAGCTCGGCGGCGGTCGGGAAGCGGCCGAGGCCCCAGGATTCCTGGTTCCAGCCGCGGCCGATCACCCAGCGCGGGGTCGGGTTGGCGGCGGCATAAGCGGCGATCCTGGCCTGGGCTTCCTGCAGCGATTTGGTGTCGGAAAGGTCGAGCTGGAGCGCGTTGAGGCCGAGCCCCATGACATGGCCGTGGGCGTCGATCAGTCCGGGCAGGAGCGTGCGCCCCTTGCCGTCGAAGCGGAAGCGGGTCCGCTGCACCTTCTCGCCGCGCTGGTAGAGCCGCTCGACCTTGCCGTCGTCGTCGACCAGCATCGCCGCGAACCGGATCAGCCGGCCGTCGGCCCCGATCGTATAGCCGTTCACGTTGTCGACCAGAACGTCCGCCGCGGCCGCGGAGGTCATGCACAGGGCGGCCAGCGCCGCCAGAATCTTTCTAATCATGAGGGGGCGATAAGCGTAGTTTCGCGGTCGCGCCAGATGCTCTAACGGATGCTCATGGCCGACCTCCCCGTCACCCTCGCCGACATCGAAGCGGCGGCGCGGCGGATCGAAGGGGCCGTGGTGCGAACTCCGACCCTGCTCAGCCGGACACTGTCGGAGGCGACCGGCGCCAGGGTCTGGGTCAAGTTCGAGAACCTGCAGTTCACCGCCGCCTACAAGGAGCGCGGCGCTCTCAACAAATTGCTTCTGATGGACCCCGAGATCCGCTCGCGCGGGGTGATCGCGTCCTCGGCCGGAAACCATGCCCAGGCGGTCGCCTATCACGGGCGCAGGCTCGGAGTACCGGTCACCATCGTGATGCCGACCTCCACGCCGAGCATCAAGGTCAAGCAGACCGAGGGCCATGGCGCCCGAATCGTCCTTCACGGCGATATTTACGACGAGGCCTATGGCGAGGCACTCCGGATCGCCGAGGCTGAAGACCTCACCTTCGTGCATCCGTTCGACGATCCCGAGATCATGGCCGGACAGGGCACGGTGGCGCTCGAGCTTCTCGCCGACGCTCCCGGGATCGACACCCTGGTCGTTCCGATCGGCGGAGGCGGCCTCATTTCCGGAATGGCCACCGCCGCAAAGGCGCTTCGCCCCGATCTCACCATCGTCGGCGTTCAGGCCCAGCTCTATCCGAGCATGTATTGCAAGATCAGCGGCAAGGAGATGCCGTCCGCCGGCGACACTCTAGCCGAGGGAATCGCGGTCAAGAAGCCGGGACGGCTGACCCCGCCGATCATCGAAAGGTTCGTCGACGAGATATTGCTGGTCCACGAGCGCGAGATCGAGATCGCGGTCAGCCTCTACCTTCAGATCGAGAAGACGGTGGCCGAAGGGGCGGGGGCGGCCGGGCTTGCCGCTTTGCTCGCTCATCCGGGCCGCTTCCGCGATCGCAATGTCGGCCTGGTCCTCACCGGCGGCAACATCGATACCCGATTGCTCGCCACAGTCCTGCTTAGAGACCTCGCCCGTTCCGGCCGGATGGCGCGGCTCCGGATCCAGCTCCAGGACCGGCCGGGTGCCTTGCTCGCGGTGATGAAATTGTTCGACGCCCATGGCGCGAACATCATCGAAATCTACCACCAGCGCATTTTCACCACCCTTCCGGCGAAGGACGCATTCATCGACGTCGAGTGCGAGGCGCGCGATGCAGAGCATCTCGAGGCTCTCGTCAAGGCTCTCGACGAGTCCGGCTTCTACGTCCACCCCGTTGAGATTCGCTGAGCCGCCGTCCCGCATGGGAACGCATGTTGGTTAACGCGGTTTCCGGGCCTCCAGGCCCTTCCCAAGCGGCCGGCAAACCCGCATAAACCGAAACTCAACCAAAGACTTCAACCCCCGGAGCCCCGTTGAGCGCACCCTTCCGCTTTCCCCGCTTCTTCGTCACCAGCCCGGCGCCCTGCCCGTATCTGGCCGGCAAGACCGAGCGCAAGGTGTTCACGGAGCTTGCCGGGCAGCATTCGGCCGACCTGAACGACGCGCTCGGCCGGATCGGCTTTCGCCGCAGCCAGGCGGTCGCCTACCGCCCCTCCTGCCTCGATTGCTCGGCCTGCGTCTCGGTCCGGGTCGTCGCCGCCGAGTTTCAGCCGAGCGCCAGCCAGCGCCGGATGATGAAGCGGCATGGCGAGCTCGAAGTGACCGCCTGCAAGCCCTGGGCGACCGAGGAGCAATATGCGCTCCTGCGCCGCTACCTGAAGCGGCGCCACCCGGACGGCGGGATGGTCGGAATGGACGAGAGCGACTTTTCGGACATGATCGAGCAGTCGCCGGTCAAGACCTATGTCATCGAATATCGCGAGCCTTCGTCCGGCGGCCGGCCGGGCAAGCTGGTCGGCGCCTGCCTCACCGATCAGCAGGCCGACGGGCTGTCGATGATCTACAGCTTCTTCGAGCCGGACGATCCGGCCCGCCCCGGCCTCGGCACCTATATCATCCTCGACCATATCGTCCGGGCCGGGAAAGCGGGGCTTCCCTACGTCTATCTGGGCTATTGGGTCGAAAGCTCGCCGCGAATGGCCTACAAGGCGCGATTCCGCCCGCTCGAGCGGCTCGGCCCCGGCGGATGGAACCGATTCGACCCCGACCAGCGCGAGCTTCCGCTCAGGTAGCCGCCGTCGTTGCGAGCGCAGCGAAGCAATCCAGTGGTTCGGACGCCGGAAGCTGGATTGCTTCGTCGCTTCGCTTCTCGCACCGACTGGATCGGTGCCAACCACCTGTTAATCGTTTCAGCGTAAATCCCGGTTCATGGGGCGGGCATTAGGTAAATTGCGCCGGTTGGTGGACGCCGGCGAAGTGGAAACCGTAAGCGGGCGGGTCCTTCTGGAGGAGCGCTTCCGGGCGCTTCAGCGCCAGGTTCCGCTCCTCTACATCGTCATCTTCTCCAACATGGTCGGCCTCTATCTGGCATCCGGGGGTCGGTTCGATTCCCTCTTCGACTTCCCGCTTCTGGTCGGTGCCCTGATCGTCATCCGGGTCGTCCATTGGGTCAAGGTCCGCCACCGAATCCTTTCGCCCGAGCGGATCCTGCACGAGCTGCGCAAGATGCTGGCCTTCTCGGTCGTTTTCAGCCTCGCTTTCTGCACCTGGTCGTTCCACCTGATGGCGACCCGCGCTTCCACCGATCACGATTTCATCATCCTTTTTGCCAGCCTCGCGGCGATCGGCTGCGCTTATGGGGTCAGCCGCTACCCGGCGGCGGCGCGAACTCCGCTCCTTCTGCTCGGCCTGCCTTTGTCCGCCCGGCTCGCAATCACCTCCGACGCCGCCCATGTCGCAATGGGCGTCGGCCTCTTCTCGATCATCCTCGTCCTTCTGCGCCAGCTCGGGCTCCACGACGAAGGCTTTCGCGAACTGGTCGAATCGCGCACGGCGATCACCCTCGAGCGGGAGCGCGCCCAGCAGGCCGAGCGCCTCGCCAAGGCGGAAAAGGCCAAGGCCAGGCTGATCGCCGACACCGATCCACTGACCGGCCTCGCCAATCGCCGGGCCTTCCTGAGGTCGCTCGGACGCCGCGCCGCCGGCCTTGCGCGTTCGAACAAGGGCTTCGCTCTGGCGACGGTCGACCTCGACGGATTCAAGCCGATCAACGACACATTCGGCCACGCCGCCGGCGACCGGGTGCTGGAGGGGATCGGCAGCCGCCTCGCCCGAGCGTCCGGCGGAAAAGCCGTGATCGCCCGAACCGGCGGCGACGAATTCGCCCTGCTGCTGCCGGGCATAAGCTCGATGGCCGGGGCGAGCAGCGCCGGGGCCGCCGTCTGCGCGGAGCTCCAGGAACCTTTCCTGGTCGACGGACGCGAGCTCCGAGTTTCCGGCAGCTGCGGAGTCACCCTGCTCCTGCCCGGAGACTGCGACGTCGAGGAAGCTCTGATCCGCGCCGACACCGCCCTCTATCGCGCCAAGGAAAGGGGCCGGTCCGGAGTCGCCGTCTTCACCCCCGAGATGCACGAGATCCACCGCCGCCGGATCTTGGTCGAGAAGGCGCTGCGGCTGCCCGAGACGCTGGACCGGATCGGCCTCGTCTTCCAGCCGATTACCGATCTCGCCACCGGCGAATTGAAGGCGCTGGAGGCCTTGGCGCGCTGGAACGACAATGTACTCGGACCGATTCCGCCCGGCCAGTTCATTCCGATCGCCGAGCAGATCAACGTCATCGAGCAGATCAGCGACAAGCTGCTCGCCCAAGCCGCGTCCGAGGCTTCGCGCTGGGCGACGACGGTCCGCCTTTCGTTCAACGTCAGCGCGGTCCAGCTTTGCACCGCGGGCTCCGCCCAGCGCCTTCTCGCCGTGCTCGACCGCGCCCGGTTCGACCCGGCCCGGCTCCAGGTCGAGGTGACGGAGACCGCCTTGCTCGCCGATTTCGAGGTCGCCCGCGAGAATCTCCAGGCCCTTCGAAGCGCCGGCGCCCGGATCGTGCTCGACGATTTCGGGGCGGGCCACGCCTCCATCTCCTATCTGCGCGAGATGCAGTTCGACGGGATCAAGCTCGACGGCGCATTGATCGCCACGGTCGGCGATTCCCTGCGCAGCCGCCGCTTGCTGAAGGGCGTGCTCGATCTGTGCGCGGCGCTCGGCCTGCCATCCGTCGCCGAGCATATCGAGACCGACGAGCAGCTCCGCCTGCTTCGCGAGATGGGCTGCCGCGAAGGGCAGGGCTTCCTGCTCTCGCCACCACTGAACGCCGAAGCCGCGGCCGCGCTGGCCGCTCCGAAGCTGACCTCGATCCAAGGGGGACGGGCGGCGGCCTGATCTTGCCTCCCCATCGACGATGGGACTAACATACATGACTCAGTGAGTCTTTCTGGCACCACCAGCGAACTTTTTGCGGAAACCGAGTCATTAGAATCACTTAACGGGGGTGGGTTAACCCCATGATTCTGTTATACTTTCTCCATGGACGTGACCTA
>JBBSIZ010000052.1:0-16963 GCA_038257735.1 Sphingomonadales bacterium
AAGTCGAAGAAGGACACCATGGCCCCGCGGCTGACGCTGACCGGCAAGGGCAAGGGCGAGGACGGGGTCTACCGCCTCGCCGCAGCCGCGGTCGTCGCGGTCGAGGACGGCCAGACGGTGGAGGCCGGCGAAGTGCTGGCGCGCATGCCGCGGGAAGCCGCTCGTACGCGCGACATCACCGGCGGTCTGCCGCGCGTTGCGGAGCTGTTCGAAGCGCGCAAGCCCAAGGAAAATGCGATCATCGCCAAGGTTTCGGGCAAGGTCACGTTCCTGCGCGATTACAAGGCCAAGCGGAAGATCGCGATCGTCCCCGAGGACGGTTCGGATCCGGTTGAATATCTGGTTCCGAAGTCGAAGCTGATCGAGGTCCAGGAAGGCGATTTCGTCAAGCGCGGCGACAACCTCATCGGCGGCTCGCCGGATCCGCACGACATCCTGGAAGTGCTGGGCGTGGTCGCTCTCGCCGAATATCTCGTCTCCGAGATCCAGGAAGTCTATCGATTGCAGGGCGTCAAGATCAACGACAAGCATATCGAGGTGATCGTCCGCCAGATGCTGCAGAAGGTCGAGATCACGGAGAGCGGGGATTCCACCCTTCTCGCCGGCGAGCAGATCGACCTTCAGGAGATGAACGAGATCAACGCCAAGCTGAAGGGAGGCAAGAAGCGCCTCGCCGAAGGCAAGCCGGTGCTTCTCGGGATCACCAAAGCGTCGCTCCAGACCCGCAGCTTCATCTCGGCCGCCTCCTTCCAGGAGACGACCCGGGTGCTCACCGAGGCTTCGGTCCAGGGCAAGATCGACACGTTGGACGGGCTCAAGGAGAATGTCATCGTCGGCCGCCTCATCCCGGCGGGTACCGGCGCGGGCATGGGCCGGATGCGGATCGCCGCCACCAGCCGCGATGCAGCGCTTCGAGCCCAGCACCGCAAGCTGCAGGAGTCTCTGATCGCGGCCAACACGGCGGCGGAAGAGCATGCCGCCGAGTTGGCCCAAGGCCCCGAGGCGGCGATCGGCGACGATCCGCTCGCGTCGGTACAGGCTGAAGGCCACGGCACGGATGCGGACGCCGGCGAGTATCTGCAGAACTGAGGCTTCGTCGACTGCCGAGCCGCGGACGCCCTGCCAAAGAAATTTGGCGGGGCGTCTTGCTTTGGCCCGGCAATCGGCGGCACAATCGGACATCGGCCGCTCGGCCGTGGCGAAGTTGGCCGGAACGGGGAGGCTGGCAATGGCTCGACCTGCGTGGTTTGCGGTGAGCATCGGCATAGGCAAGGTCGGTACGATGCCGCTCCTCCCCGGCGCACGACTGGATGCGAGGCGCTTCGCCGGGTGGGCTGAGCGCAACGGCTATGACACCCGCCTCGTCACCGACGATTCCGCGCCGGTGACGGTGGAGCGACTGGAGGAAACCGTCGCCGAAATCCTCGAAGGCCAGGTCGAACGGCTGATAATCTTCTTCTCCGGGCACGGCACGGCCCTGGCGGAAGGCGATTACTGGCTGGTTTCCGATTCCGAATCGAAGTTCAAGGCCATCAACGTCTCGGCCTCGGAGCGGGCGGCGCGCAGCCATCCGATCGAGCAGATCGCCTTTATCGCCGATGCGTGCCGGTCGACAATTCCCTGGGCGGCCAGGCTCCAATCCCGCAACTTGATCGGATATCCGGAAAATGACGATCCGCGGGGCGCTCGGGTGGACAGCTTTTACGCGACCCGCCTGGGCTCGATCGCACAGGAGGTGCCGAACGAAACCGCGGCGAAGACCTACGGCATATTCGGCAAATACGTCCTGCAGGCGATCAATGGCGAGACCCGCGACGCTTTCGAAAGCGGTCGCGAGCCCCCGGCGGTTTCATCGCAAAGCCTCGCTCTCTGGCTCGAGCGGATCATTCCTCTGGAAAGCGGAAGGATTCCCGGAGCGGAGGTGCAGTGGCCCGACGCCCGCCCGGGCTGGTTCAGGCCGAACGACTGGTATTACACATGGCAGCAGCGCGAGAAGCCCGAGGATCTGGCCGACGATTTCGGCGAAGCGGTCGCCGAACCTTCCGTCCCGCCATCGAAGGTCGCGGACCGTCTCGCCCGGGTGACCCGATACGCAAAGTCCGAAGGTGCCGGCCGGGCGAAGCGGTCCGCCAGGCCGGGGGGACCCGCACGGACGACCGCGTCCGCGCGCCTGCCTGTCCGCCCGGCGCGAGCCGGGTCCGCGAGCTGGGACGTCGCAGCCGAGCGGGTCGGGGCGGCGGCGCGGGCCCGGGACCAGCGTGTCGACGAGAATCGCCGGCTCATCCTCGAAAGCCGGGGACGCGAGGGGTTCGAGACTCGGCAGGGGATCACCGTCGTCGGCTCCCAGATCGAGGAGGCCGTCGGCGAGCCGGGGCTGCTCGCCCAGCCTTTTCCCGAAAACGGCGCGTGGCACGTTCGAACGGAGACGGGCGTTCCGCAGTCTCTCGCCGTGAGGCTGAGCGGCGGGAGCTGGATAGGGGTCACGACCCTGCCGGAATTCGTCGCGACGATCACGACTTTGGATGCACGGCCGGTGGGCGTGAATTACGTGCCGGCGCGCAACAGTCCGGGCTTTTACGATTATCAGCAGCTGGGCGAGGATGAGGCGGCGGCGGAATGGCTCGCTTTGGTTTCGGCCAACAAGGAAGCGGATCGCGAGAAGCTCAACGAATTCGCCGAACGGGCGCGCAGGAGCAAGCACGCCAACCCCACGCTGGGTATACTCGCGGCCTACGCCTATGACCGCGCCGGCGTTCAGGACGAGATTGACAGCATCGCCTGGTATTTTGCCGATCGCAACGGATTCGTCCCGTTCGACGTCGCCCTGCTTTCTCGGGCCCAAATTGGCGGAGCCGGAGCGATCGCCGAGTTCCGGTGGCGGGAAAGCAGCGCCTTCGCGCCGGTGGCGGGTGCGTTTCCGCTAATGACCCGCGGCTGGGCGTTTCTCGAGGCGGGGCGGGACGCAATCCCGCCCGGTCTGCTGGACCTCAGGCCGGGACTGCTCGCGACCCCCTGGACCGCCTTCGATTCCAGACATGGCGCGATGCTGGCGGAGATGGTCCACTCGGGCGCTCTCGCCCACAGGCAAACGGAGGCAATGATGTGATGCGGCTCGTTCTCGTCCATGGCATGCGGCAGGAAGGAAAGGACCCCGACGTCCTTCGCAATTCCTGGATCGCGGCGCTTCATTCGGCCTGGGCCCGGGAAGGCCTGGCTGTTCCGGCTTACGATTTGCACATGCCCTTCTACGGGGACGAACTCGAGCGGTTGACTCAGGAGGCGCGTGGAAGCAGCCAGGCAGTCCCGAAGGGGGGCGCCGGCGAGGCGCCCAGCGCCGACGAAGTCGACATGCTTCGGGAATATGGCCAGGCCTTCGGGATCACCGACGAGCAGGTGGCCGCGGAGGTCCGGGCGGAGGTGACTTCGAAAGGCATAGCCAATTGGGGGATCACGCAAGCGATCGCCCGCCTGGCGGAGCGGCGGGTGCCGCTGTTCGGGGTGGTGGCGCTGGACTTCGTCCGCCAGGTCGAAGCGTATCTGACGAGGCCGCACATCACCGAAGCGGTCGACGATATCGTGCGTCCTTCGCTTGAGGGGCAACGCTGCGTCGTCGTCGCCCACTCGCTCGGCACGGTGGTTTCCTATTGGCTGCTCCGGAGGGCCGGCGCCGCCTGCGACGTTCCGCTGTTCGTCACCGCGGGCTCACCGCTCGGGATCCGGACGGTTAAGCGCCGGCTGCAGCCGCCCCGGCCTCTGGCCCGGCCGGAAGGCGTCGCCCGCTGGGTCAATGCGACCGACGAGCGAGATTACGTCGCCTTATACGCCCGGCTGGACAGCGCATCTTTCGCTCCGGATATCGAAAACTTCGATGATGTGACCAACAGCCGAGCGGACGCTCATTCGATCACCGAATATTTGTCCCACAAGCGCGTGGCGAAGAGCATTTTCCACGCACTGACCGGCTGATTGGCGAATGAAGCTCGCTTTCACCTTTTTCCTCATCGCATTGATGATCCTTCCGGCGGTCGCGGTTGCGGCCTACCGGTACCGGCGGGCGCTGAGGGAGCGGGACAGGGACAAACCCCCTTCCTGATGCCGGGCGGGGTTCTACGGGGCCATCCCACGCGCTACGAGGCGCCATGGACGCCACCGGCCTTCGCATTGCCCTGTTCAGCGGAAACTACAATTATACCCGCGACGGGGCGAGCCAGGCGCTCAACAGGCTGGTCGAATATCTGCTTCGGCAGGGGGCGGCGGTCAGGATCTATTCGCCGACCGTCGCCGAGCCGGCTTTTCCGCCCAACGGGGAGGTGGTCCATATCCCGAGCCTCTCAATCCCCCGGCGCGAGGAATATAAATTCCCGTTCATGCTGCCGGGGCGGGTTCGCCGCGACATAGAGGCCTTCCGGCCGAACATTTTCCATGTCGCCAGTCCCGACATGCTCGGCCACCGAGCGGTGACCCTCGCCCGCCGGATGGGCATTCCCGCCGTCGCGTCCGTCCACACCCGGTTTGAAACCTATTTCCGCTATTACGGGCTTCCCTTCCTGAAGCCCGTGATGGAAAAGATATTGCGCCGCTTCTACCGGCGCTGCGTTGCCATCTTCGCTCCGTCGGATTCCATGGCGCAGCTGCTCCGCGAGCAGCGGATGAGCTTCGATGTCGGGATCTGGACCCGCGGAATCGACCGCGAAATCTTCAATCCGGGCCGGCGCGACCTCGATTGGCGGCGCGGGCTCGGGATCGGCGACGAGGAACCGGTGATCGGCTTCGTCGGCCGGCTGGTCATGGAAAAGGGCCTCGATGTCTTCGCCGAGACGATCGACTGCCTCGAGCGCCGCCGGGTCCGGCACAGAATGCTCGTCGTCGGCGAGGGGCCGGCGAAGGACTGGTTCGAGCGGCGGATGCCCGACGCGATTTTCGCGGGCTTCCAGGCGGGCGACGATCTGGGGCGGGCGGTCGCCTCGATGGACATGCTGTTCAACCCGTCCGTGACCGAGACGTTCGGCAACGTCACTCTGGAAGCGATGGCGGCGGGGCTTCCGGTGGTGGCGGCCATCGCCACTGGAAGCCAGAGCCTGGTCGAGGACAAGGTGACCGGTCGGCTCGTCCGCGCCGGTGCGATCGAAGGCTTTGCCGGGGCGCTCGAGGCCTATTGCCGCGATCCCGCCATGCGCCGGGCCGCGGGCCGGGCCGGCTGCGAGGCCAGCCGCCGCTACGGCTGGGACGAGGTCAACCAGGCCCTGGTCGATTCCTACATCCGGGTCATCCGCCAGCGCCGGAGTGGAGCCTGACAAATCCTCCGGGGCGATTGCGACGATCAGGATAGCCTTTCAGTAATTTTTTCATAAGTCCCCCATTCTCACGAACGTGAAGAGGTTTCTGTCGCGCCGGCCGTGCCGGGCAAGACCTTGTCGATTGCACGCCCAAAACGGGAAGCAGGTGACGGCTTAGGCCTCGCTGCCCGGCGACCGGGTCGAGGACTATCCGGCGGGCCGCGAAATCGCCACCTGCTACCAGCCCGAGGCGCCTGCAACTTCGAGGATCGACACCGACGGCGGCCCCCGCGGCGGCTAGGACATGACCGGCTCAGGCTGACGCTTGTGTCATTGCGAGCGAAGCGAAGCAATCCAGTGCGGCGTTCCACGCTGCGCTGGATTGCTTCGTCGCTTCGCTCCTCGCAATGACGGACCGGCGGGGAAGGTGGGGAAGGCGGCTAGAATTGGAACGCGCTCCCGCCGTGCCGGTTTATGGCCGCGACAGGAGGCTCAGATGGCGGATTTCGCCGCCGAGCGCGAGAAGATGGTCCGGCGGCAGATCGCCGGCCGGGGAATCGAGGGCGCGCGGCTTCTCGACGCCTTCCGTGCGGTCCCGCGCGAGGATTTCGTGCCCGAAGACGTGCGCGAATTCGCCTATGAGGACGGCCCGCTTCCGATCGAGGCCAAGCAGACCGTCTCCCAGCCCTATATCGTCGCGCTGATGATCTCGGCCGCCGAAATCGCGCCCGGCGCCAGGGTGCTCGAGATCGGCGCCGGCTCGGGCTATGCCGCGGCGGTGACGAGCCGCCTCGCCGAGGCGGTGATCGCGGTCGAGCGCCACCCGGAGCTGGTTCGCCTGGCCCAGGGCCGGATGGAGCGGCTCGGCTACGACAATGTCCGGATCGTCGAGGGCGACGGCACCGCCGGCCTCCCGGACCAGGCCCCGTTCGAGGCGATATTGTGCGCGGCGAGCGGAAGCCACGTGCCCGAGGCTCTTCGCCGCCAGCTTTCGATCGGCGGCATATTGGTGATGCCGGTGGGAGAGCCGGACTCCGTCCAGACGCTGGTCAAGATCACCCGCCGGGGCGAGGAGGATTTCGAAGAGGAGGATCTCGGGCCGGTGCGCTTCGTGCCGCTGATCGGCGCTTATGGCTGGGCCGATCCCCAGGGAGAGTAGAAAATGCCGATCCCCCAACCGGTAGGGTGCCTGTATCCGGTTCGACGGAGCCGAGGTGGCGGGAGGAGAGGGCGAGGCCGACCTGTTCGTCATCCCGGCAAAAGCCGGGACCTCGCGGAGATCTACCGCGAAATCTCGTCCGGAGGCCCCGGCTTTCGCCGGAGCGACGACCCACTTCACATTCCTCGATCCTTCCGCCAAGGCCCCCTCCATGCACCCCGATCTCGCAATCCTCTACGAGCATCCGTCCTGGTTCGAGCCGCTCTTCGCCGCGCTCGACCGGCGCGGCCTGAGCTATGAGCCGATCCGGCTGTCCGATCACGGCTTCGACCCCGCCTCGACGGAAATCCCGGCCCCGATAATCCTCAGCCGGGTCGCGATGTCGGGCTTCCTGAGGGAGGCCGAGCACGGAATCTTCTACGCCGAGGCCCTGCTCGCCCACTGGGCGGCGAACGGAGCGCGGGTTCTCAACGGGGCCGCGACGATCGCGGTCGACAGCTCCAAGGCCCGGCAGCTCTCGCTTATCGCCCGGCTCGGCTATCAGGTGCCCGAAACCCGGGTCGTCCATCGCCGCCGGGACCTGATCGAGGCGGCCCGGACGATGCGCTGGCCGCTGTTGGTCAAGGCGAATATCGGAGGCTCGGGCGCCGGAATCACCCGCTATTCGAGCGAGGACGAGCTGGCGGCCTCCATCGCCGAAGGGAGCGTTCCGGAGAGCGTCGATTCCGTCCTCCTCGTCCAGGATCATGTCCCGGCGCGGGGCGGAGCGATCGTCCGGGTGGAGACCCTGGGCGGCAAATTCCTCTACGCGATCGAGGTGGAGAGCGGCGGCGACGGCTTCGACCTGTGCCCGGCCGACGCCTGCCTCGCCCGGCCGGGGCGGGCGGCGGTTCGGATGACCGCGGCGACTCCCCCGCCCGAGCTCATCGAGGCTACGGAGCGGATCGCTCAGGCGGCCGGGCTCGACGTCGGCGGGGTCGAATATCTGATCGACGACCGCGACGGCATTGCCCGCTTCTACGACGTCAACGCTCTTTCCAACTTCGTCGCGAAGCCGCTGGACGTACTCGGCTGGGACCCGCACGAGCGCCTCGTAGATTACCTCGAAACCGCGATCCGGGAGTGCAGGCCATGAGATTCGGTTACTGGATGCCGGTGTTCGGCGGCTGGCTTCGCAACGTGCCCGACGAAGGGATGGAGGCGAGCTGGGACTATGTCCGGCGCCTGACCCTTCGAAGCGAGGAGACGGGCTGGGATCTGAGCCTGATCGCCGAGTTGAACCTGAACGACATCAAGGGCGTTGAGGAACCGGCGCTCGATGCCTGGTCGACGGCGGCGGCGCTTGCGGCCGTGACGGAGCGGATCGAGCTGATGGTCGCGGTCCGGCCCAATTTCCACCAGCCCGCCTTGTTCGCCAGGCAGGCGGCGAACATCGACAATATCAGCGGCGGGCGGCTGTCATTGAACGTCGTCTCGTCCTGGTGGGCGGACGAGGCGACCCAATATGGCCTCCAGTTCGACCAGCATGACGATCGCTACGGGCGGACCCGGGAATGGCTCGATGTCGTCGACGGGCTGTGGACCGAGAAGCGCTTCACCTATGAGGGCGAGCGCTATCGGCTGAAGGACGCGATCTGCGAGCCCAAGCCGGTGCGGAAGCCGCGGCCGACAATCTATGCCGGCGGCGAGAGCGAGGCGGCCAAGGCGATGATCGTGGAGCAATGCGACGCCTATGTCATGCACGGCGATCCGGTCGAGGCGGTGGCGCCCAAGATCGCCGACATGGCGGCAAGGCGCGAGCAGGCGGGCGGGCCGGACATGCACTATGGAATGGCGGCCTATGCGATCGTCCGCGACAGTGAGGCCGAGGCGAAGAGGGAGCTGGAGCGGATCACCGCACTTCCGCCGGAACCGCCAAAGGGCTTCGACAATTTCGACCAGTGGCTGTCGGGCACCCAGCTCGAGCGCGAGCTGAAGCTTCAAGAATATTCGGTATCGAACCGCGGCCTCAGGCCCAATCTGGTCGGAACGCCCGAACAGTTGCGCGAGCGGATCGAGGATTATGAAGCGGCCGGGCTCGGCCTGCTGCTTCTCCAGATGAGCCCGCAGGCGGAGGAAATGGACCGCTTCGCGAACCAAGTGATCGCGCCTATGAAGGCGGCTTGAGGAGAGACGAATTGGACGGCGAAGTCAGGAATAACGAAGCGGAACAGCGGTACGAGCTGGAGGTGGAAGGCGGGCCGGCGCTCGCCGCCTACCGGCTTCGGGACGGGCGGATCACCTTCACCCACACCGAGGTGCCGCCGGAGCTGGAGGGGCGGGGGATCGGATCTAAGCTGGTCAAGGCCGCGCTTGAAGACGCGCGCTCTCGGGGGCTGAATGTGGTGCCGGCCTGCCCGTTCGTGAAGCATTATATCGAGACCCATCCGGAGTTTCGGGATTTGCTGGCCTGACCCGTCGCTGGGACGACGCGGTCAAAACGCCGACCTCACGCCCAGCACCAGGCTCTTCGTCGCCGGATCCTCGTCTTCCTCGCGAGTCATCCGGGCGGTTCGGCCGAGGTCGCGGGACCAGCTCAGTCCGACATAAGGCGCGAAGGCCTCCTTGATCTCGTAGCGCAGGCGAAGCCCGGCCTCGGCGAAACCGAACCCCCGGCCGAGGCCGAGGCCGGGCACGTCCTCGCCATAATAATCCAGCTCGGCGCTGGGCTGGAGGATGAGGCGGCCGGCGAGCGGCTGGTTGTAATAGCCGGCGAGCCGGGCGCTCAGCTCGCCTTTGGTCGAGGCATAGCCCCAGGCCCCCAGCCACAGGGTCTCGTCGTCATATTGGGCGCCGAGGACGCCGTAGGTGCGGGTCGGGCGCGGGCGCGCGTCGTGGCGAAGCCCCGCATTGAGGTCGACCGGCCCGCCGCCGAGACCATGGCTGTAGAGCGCGTTGATCTCGACATAGTCCGGGCCGCCCCAGCCGCCGCCGTCGCCGCTGGTGCCGAGCCAGAGCCGGTGGCGCTCGCCCCCGATGAGGGCCGAGAAATCCCAGGCATAGCCATCCTGCCCGCGCTGGGCGGCATATTCGAACCGGTCGAGCAGGGCCCAACGCAGCCAACGGGGCTTCCGCGCGGGATCGGCGTCCTCGACCGCCGGGTCCGGAGTGTCGATGGCCTGGTAGGCCAGGCGGGCGGGGGCTGCGAGCATATCGTCCGACACTGGCTCATAAGCGAGGCGCTGGGCGGCGGCAGGCGTCGAGGCGGCGAGCAGGAGGAGGAAGAACGGGATTCTCATGGCCCGCTGTGATAAATGGGGAGCGGTCAAGACCGGCTTATAGCATCGTCATTGCGAGGAGCGAAGCGACGAAGCAATCCATGGGCCTCGCACGCAAGACCGGATTGCTTCGCTCTGCTCGCAATGACGAAGCTACAGCGAATAGCCGCCGTCGCTGACCAGGCAGGCGCCGGTCATGAAGGCGCAATCGTCTGAAAGGAGGAAGGCGATCTGGGCGGCGATCTCCTCCGGCTTTCCGAAGCGGGCGAGCGGGGTCCCGGCCGCCATCGCCTTGAACGCCTCCTCCTTGCCCTGACGCTCGACCATTTCGGCGAAAGCGGGCAGCCCTTCCCAGATCGGGGTCTCGACTCCGCCAGGCGCGATCGAATTGACCCTGATCCCGAGCGGGGCGCCCTCCCTGGCGGCGATCCGGGCGAGGTGGATCACCGCGGCCTTGGACGCGCCGTAGGCGGCGATGCCCGGCTCCGCCTTCAGGCCCGCCACCGAAGCGGTGAGGACGATGGAGCCCCCCGTATCGCGCATCGCCTTCATCGCCGCCTGCAGGGTGAGGAAGGCGCCGTCGAGGTTGATCGACATGATCTCCCGCCAGTCGGCGAAGCTCGTGTCCGCGATCGTGCCGCCCGCGCCGATTCCGGCATTGACCACGGCGTGGGTAAGGCCGGTCAGGTCCTCGCGCTCCCACAATTGCGCGTCGGCGACGTCGCCGATCCGGATCTGGCGCTCGCAGGGCAAAGTGAAAGCGAAATCGCGCAGCTTGTCCTCGTCCCGGTCCATAAGGATGAGCTTGCGCGCACCCGCCTCGGCGAGCCGGGTGGCGGTAGCGGCGCCGATCCCGGAGCCGGCGCCGGTGATGAGGATTATCGCTTGGGTAAAGTCGGGCATGGAAAGCGTTGTAAGGCGGTTGCGCTAGGTCGTCACCCCGCCAAGGCTCGTCGCCGGGGCGACCGATCAGGCGGCGTCGCCGATTCCGAGCTCGCCGAGCTTCCTGTATAGTGTCGACCGGCCGATCCCGAGCCGGCGGGCGACCTCGGTCATCCGGCCTCGATAATGGCCGATGGCGAGGCGGATGACGTCGGCCTCGATCGCGTCGAGCGGGCGGAGGTTGCCGTCGGGGTCGTAGAGGGTGATTCCGGGCCCGTTGGACAAAGCCGCCTGCTGCGAGGCGCCGTTCAGCGCCGGGCGATGGAAGTCGCTGGAGCGGCGCGAGAGGGTCGATTCCTGGGCGATCTGCGGGAAGTCGTCGGCGGTCAGCGCATTGCCGTCGCACAGCACCGCGGCCCGGAACAAGGCGTTCTGGAGCTGGCGGACGTTGCCGGGCCAGCCGTAACGCATCAGCACTTCCAGCCCATCGTCGGTGATCGAGAGATGCCGCATCCCCGGCTGCTCGGCGATCCGGGCAAGGAGGTGGCGGGCGAGCGGCGGGATGTCGCTGGCGCGGTCCCTCAGCGGCGGAATCGGCACATGGACGACGTTGAGCCGGTAATAGAGGTCCTCGCGGAATCGTCCCCGGGCGACCTCCTCGGCGAGGCGCCGGTTGGTCGCGGCGATGATCCTGACGTCGACCATCTGGATCGCGCGGCCGCCGATTCGCTGGATCTCGCCGGTCTCGAGCGCTCGAAGCAGCTTGACCTGGGTCTCCAGCGGGAGCTCGCCGATCTCGTCGAGGAACAAGGTGGAGCCGTCGGCATCCTCGAAGCGGCCGACATGGCGGTCGAAGGCCCCGGTAAACGCGCCTTTCTCATGCCCGAACAGCACCGATTCGACCAGGTTTTCGGGGATCGCTCCGCAATTGACGGTGATCATCGGCTTTCGGCCGCGCGGGGAGGCGGTGTGGACCGCCTGGGCGATGACTTCCTTGCCAGAGCCGCTCTCGCCTTCGATCAGCACCGAGACGCGGGCCCGGGCGGCCTTGGCCGCGACCGCGAGGGCGGAGCGGAACGGCGGCGCCGAGCCGACTATCTCCTCGAAGGCGAGCGGCCGGTTGGATATCTTTTCCGAAAGCGGCCGAAGCTCGCCGCCGCCGCGCTGGCGCCGGTCGGTGGCGGCATTGAGTGCGGCGAGGAGGCTGTCGGGCGCGATCGGCTTGACCAGGAAATCATGGGCTCCGGCGCGCATCGCCTCGACCGCGACCGCGACCGAGGTCTGGGCGGTCATGACGAGCAGCGGCAGATCGGGGCAAAGCGCCCTTATCTGCCGGATTACCCCGGTGCCTTCCGGTCCGGGCAGCCAATGGTCGAGTAGGATTGCGTCGACCGGCGGACCGTCGACGTCGGT
Organism: Sphingomonadales bacterium; assembly: GCA_038257735.1. GTDB lineage: Bacteria > Pseudomonadota > Alphaproteobacteria > Sphingomonadales > Sphingomonadaceae > Allosphingosinicella. The sequence goes on from JBBSIZ010000052.1 coordinate 11,988, forward strand.
GAGCATCTTCGCCGCGGCATCGACGTCGGGCGCTCCGCGCACCCACCAGCCGGCGCGGGCGCCGATGGCGGTGACGAGACGCCGCTGGGCGGGCTCGTCGTCGATCAGCAGCAGGCATCGAGTCGGGTCCGGCCGCATCTTCACTCCTCGTGGCTTGTGAGCAGGCTCTAGCGGGCTCGGGTAAAGTTCGGCTTAATCGGGGCTTCAACGCCCGCCGCTCCGGCGCTAGAAGGGCCTCCGGCAACGAACAGGGACACAGGAAACATGGCGGCGGAAGGCGAGATCGAGACGGAAACCATCGTCCACAGGAAGGGCTATGAAAGCTTTCTCTTCCTGATGAAGTGGGGCGCGATCATCTCCATCGTCCTCGGCTTCATCGTCGTCCTGCTGATCCGCGAATAGAAACGCGGTGAAGCTGGCGATCCTGAAGGAGACGGCCGACTCCGAGAGAAGGGTCGCGGCGACGGCCGAGACGGTCCGGAAGTTCATCGCCCTTGGCGGGGAGGTCGCGGTCGAGTCCGGGGCCGGGCTCACCGCTTCGATCGCCGATTCCGATTATGAGGGCGCGGGCGCGGCGGTCGGGCCGCGCGAAGCGGCGCTTGCGGGCGCCGACGCCATCCTGGGGGTCCAGGGACCCGATCCAGCGGCGCTTCAGGGCGTCAGGCCGGGCGCGCTGGTCGTGGCCATTCTGGACCCCTTCCGGCAGCGCGAGCGGGTCGACGCTTATGCGTCGGCGGGCCTGGAGGCGCTGGCGATGGAATTCATGCCGCGAATCACCCGCGCCCAGTCGATGGACGTCCTCTCCAGCCAGGCCAATCTCTCGGGTTACAAGGCGGTGCTCGACGCGGCCGCCGAATATGGCCGGGCCTTCCCGATGATGATGACCGCGGCGGGGACGATCCCGGCGGCGCGCGTGTTCGTCATGGGCGTCGGGGTCGCCGGACTGCAGGCCATCGCGACCGCCCGGCGGCTGGGTGCGATCGTGTCGGCGACCGATGTCCGGGCGGCGACCAAGGAGCAGATCGAGAGCCTCGGCGCCAAGGCGATCTTCGTCGATAAGGTGGCGGGAATCGAAGGCGAGGGCGCCGGCGGCTATGCGACCGAGATGTCGGACGAATATAAGGCCGCCCAGGCCGAGCTCGTCTCCGGCCATATCGCGAAGCAGGACATCGTCATCACCACCGCTCTCATTCCGGGCCGGCCGGCGCCGCGGCTGATCTCGGACGCCCAGCTCGCCTCGATGCGCCCCGGAAGCGTCGTCGTCGACCTCGCCGTCGAGCAGGGCGGCAATGTCGAGGGGTCCGCGCCGGGCGAAGTGGCGGAGCGGCACGGCGTGCGAATCGTCGGCCACCGCAACGTGCCGAGCCGGCTCGCCGCCGATGCGTCCGCCCTCTACGCCCGTAACCTGTACAATTTCCTCTCAGCCTTCTGGGACGAGGAGACCAGGCGGCCGGTCCTTCCCGACGAGGACGAGATCGTCAAAGGAGTTCGGCTGACCCAAGACGGGAAAATCGTCCATGAGCGCCTACTCGACTAGCGGAAAAAAGCTGCTTTCCACCCCCCGCTTACCGTTGACAGCGCCCTCACGCGACCCTATCTCGCGCTCATCCCGATAACCGGTCGTCCGGCGGCGCTTTCGTGCGCTCGTCGGCTATCCCTGTTTAAGGGCCCATCGACGCGTAGAGATGGGGCGGCGGCCATCCCGCCCCGTGGAGCAGGAGAAAAAATATATGGCTCGTATTGCTGGGGTGAACATCCCGACCAACAAGCGCGTGGTCATCGCGCTCACTTACATCCACGGAATCGGGCGGACCAAGGCGGTCCAGATCGCCGAGAAGCTCGGGATCGCGCCGGAACGCCGGGTGCAGGACCTTTCCGACCAGGAAGTGCTCCAGATCCGCGAGACGATCGACGCCGAGCATCAGGTCGAGGGCGATCTTCGCCGCGAAGTCGCGATAAACATCAAGCGCCTGATGGACCTCGCTTCCTATCGCGGCCTCCGCCACCGGAAGGGCCTCCCCGTCCGCGGCCAGCGCACCCACACCAACGCCCGAACCCGCAAGGGCAAGGCCAAGCCGATCGCCGGCAAGAAGAAGTGATCCGATCCGGGGGATCCAATCACCCTTCACGCTCGACGATTTGCAGACACGAAGACCAGGTAAGGTAGTCAAATGGCCCAAGCACCGCAGCGCGTTCGCAGGCGCGAACGCAAGAATATCACCGCCGGAGTGGCGCACGTCAACGCCAGCTTCAACAACACGATGATCACCATCACCGACGCCCAGGGCAACGCCATCGCCTGGAGCTCGGCCGGGATGATGGGCTTCAAGGGCTCGCGCAAGTCGACCCCTTATGCCGCCCAGGTCGCCGCCGAGGATGCCGGCAAGAAGGCCGCCGAGCATGGCGTCCGCACCCTCGAGGTCGAGGTCAAGGGCCCCGGATCGGGCCGCGAGAGCGCTCTTCGGGCTCTCCAGGCGGTCGGTTTCCAGATCACTTCGATCCGCGACGTGACCCCGATCCCGCATAACGGCGTCCGCCCGTCCAAGCGCCGCCGCGTCTGATGTTTCGTCACCCCGCGGCCGCGGGGTGCCGGTTCTAAATAGCCGAGATCATCTTGAATGATCTCGAGAGTCCCAGAGGAATATATGGCAGTCAACGCTAAGAACTGGCAGGAAATGAAGAAGCCCAATGCGCTCGAGAAGAAGGTGGGCGGCGGCGACAGCCGCCGCCGCGCGACCTTCGTCGCCGAGCCGCTCGAGCGCGGCTTCGGGCTGACATTGGGCAACTCGCTTCGCCGGGTCCTGCTCTCGTCGCTCCAGGGCGCCGCGGTCACCTCGATCCGGATCGAGGGCGTCCTTCACGAATTTTCGAGCCTCGCGGGCGTCCGCGAGGACATGACCGATCTCGTCCTCAACGTGAAGCAGATCGCCCTTCGAATGGAAGGCGATCAGCCGCGCCGCCTCGCCCTTTCGGCCACCGGCCCGGGCGAAGTCACCGCCGGCCAGATCGCCACCACCGGCGACATCGAGGTGATGAACGGCGACCTGGTCCTGTGCCATCTCGACGACGGCGCGACCCTGAACATGGAGCTGACCGCGGAAGCCGGCAAGGGCTATGTCCCCGCCGCCTCCAACCGCCCGGCCGACGCGCCGATCGGGATCATCCCGATCGACGCGCTCTACAGCCCGGTGCGCCAGGTCAGCTACAAGGTCGAGAATACCCGGGTCGGCCAGGAGCTGGATTACGACAAGCTCACCTTGACGGTCGAGACCGACGCGACAATCACGCCCGACGACGCGGTCGCCTATGCCGCCCGGATCCTCCAGGACCAGCTGCAGCTCTTCGTCCACTTCGACGACAGCCTAGCCGCCCATGTCCCGAGCCACGGCCACGGAATGCCGACCCAGGCCGAGACCGAAGCCGACGCCAACCAGCTCAACCGCTACCTCCTCAAGAAGGTGGACGAGCTGGAGCTGTCGGTGCGCAGCGCCAATTGCCTGAAGAACGACAACATCATCTACATCGGCGATCTGGTCCAGAAGACCGAAGCCGAGATGCTGCGCACGCCGAACTTCGGCCGCAAGAGCTTGAACGAGATCAAGGAAGTGCTGGCGAGCATGGGGCTGCGGCTGGGGATGGATATCCCTGGGTGGCCTCCCGAAAACATTGAGGAAATGGCCAAGAAGCTCGAACAAGAGCTTCTCGGTTAAGCAAACGGAAGGCCGCCGAAAGGCGGCCTTTCTTTTTGGCCGTTTCGTTTTCGGGAGGCGGGCCGAAGGCCCGCCGTCGGAGAGTGAGCGGATCAGCCGGCAGCGCGGGGCGCTGACGGCCCGATCACCGAGGATGAAACAGTGCCCCGCACTGTTTCATGGCGAAGAAGGTGGATCCCGGATCAAGTCCGGGATGACGAAGTAGAGAGGGCCGTCCCGCGAGGGGCGGCCCTTTTGTTTTGGCACGCGAGGGTCAGGAAGGGCGAGCGCGCCACAATGCTTTTCTCTCGTCCGCGTTTAGCTCCAGAAATCGCCCGAAGGCCAGGTTGGTGTCCTCAAGCTGGAGAACTTCCTGCGGCGCGTAAGCGGGACCGCCGGGTACTGGGAGCGCCGTGACTCGCGCGCGGAAATAGTAGACTCGGCTTTCCAAAGTCGGACCGGGCAGATGATCGACGGCTCGATCGTTCACGGAGGTTTCGAAGGCACGCTGGAGCGTCCGGTGCTTGTCGAGCACTTCAACCCGACCCAGCTCCCCCAATGTCAACACGTCGAGCGCCACACCACCCTCCTCTCTCAGGCATCTCCCGGAAATCGGCCACGGGACCGCGAGGTCGCCTTCGCGCGCAAGCACGAGGAAACCTTCGAAGTTTCCATCAGCGTCGAACCAGCAGCGTTCGGAGATGTAAGTGCCGGGCCCGACCATGAGAACTTCCTCCTCGGCCGGTGCACTGGCAGCGACCGCCGACGCGATCAGGGCAATTCTTCCAAGGCTTCCAATTCGGGCCACTCGCCCTCTCTCTCTCTCTCTCTCTCTGCCGTTCGGACAAACAAGTTCCTGCTACCGACGCCTGTTGACCAACAAGAAGTAAATCCAGCTCAATCCCATCGATATGCAAAACCAGATGAGCGGCGCAAACATGAACTTGTGCCAACCCTTCAGAATGACCTCAACGATAAGGACGATCGTAAAGGTCGCCGAGGGGATGACCACAACGCTGTAAAACGAAGTGTAAACCTTGAACCGCCAATGGGCGACTGCAATCAATCCGAGGCAGAGCGCGAGATAGCCTAGCCATTCGTACCAGGGTCCCCCGATCATCGCTGCTCCCTCCCCCGCCGCTGTTCAATATCGTGTGGCGTTGGCCAGGTCGGATTCAAAGGGAAAAGTTGGGGATGGCGAACTAGAGAGGCCGTTCCGCGAGGGGCGGCCCTTTTCCCTTGCCCGTCATTGCGAGGAACGGGAGGGACGAAGCAATCCAGCGTTCG
>JBBSIZ010000053.1:0-16456 GCA_038257735.1 Sphingomonadales bacterium
CTACGGGGCGCGCGGCCTGGGCGGGGGGGGCGGCAACCCCCGCCCGCCCGGCGGGGCCGGGCACCCGGGGGGGTCATCGGCCCCGGTTTACTTCCCCCGCGGCCCCCCCCGCCACCGCGGGGGCCACGAAGGTGGATTTTCGTCCGTCGCGCCTTCCCACAGGTTGCCCCCTTTCGCCTTCGGGTCTAAGCGGGCGCCACATTTGGCGGCGTCCTGCCGCCGGTCCCGTTTAGACGAGAGAAGGAGCCCATGGCTCGAACGAAAATCGCGCTCATCGGCGCCGGAATGATCGGCGGCACCCTGGCCCACCTCGCCGCGATCCGCGAGCTGGGCGACATCGTCCTGGTCGACGTGGCCGAGGGAATCCCGCAGGGCAAGGCGCTCGACCTCGCCCAGGCCGGGCCGGTCGAGGGCTTCGACTCGCTCCTTACCGGAACCCAGGATTATGCCGACATCAAGGGCGCCGAAGTCTGCATCGTCACCGCCGGAGTCGCCCGAAAGCCGGGAATGAGCCGCGACGATCTGCTCGGCATCAACCTCAAGGTGATGAAGGCGGTCGGCGAAGGCATCAAGGCGCACGCGCCGGACAGCTTCGTCATCTGCGTCACCAACCCCCTGGACGCGATGGTCTGGGCGCTGCGCGAATTTTCCGGGCTTCCACACCAGCGCGTGGTCGGAATGGCGGGCGTTCTCGATTCCGCGCGATTCCGTCACTTCCTGGCCGAGGAGTTCAAGGTCTCGGTCGAGGACGTCACCGCCTTCGTGCTCGGCGGCCATGGCGACACGATGGTGCCGGTGCCCGCTTATTCCGCGGTCGCGGGGATTCCGGTTCCAGATCTCATCAAGATGGGCTGGTCGACCCGGGAGCGGATCGACGCCATCGTCCAGCGCACCCGGTCGGGCGGCGGTGAGATCGTCGCTTTGCTGAAGACCGGCTCGGCCTTTTACGCGCCTGCGACCTCCGCTCTGGAAATGGCCGAGGCCTATCTGAAGGACAAGAAGCGGGTCCTTCCGGCCGCGGCCTTCCTCAGCGGCCAATATGGAGTGAACGACCTCTATGTCGGAGTCCCGGTCGTGATCGGCGCCGGCGGGGTCGAGCGGATCGTCGAGATCGAGCTGGACGAGGAAGCGAAGTCGAATTTCCAGGTGTCGGTGGATGCGGTGAAGGAGCTGCTCGAGGCGTGCAGGGCGATCGACGAATCGTTGCGCTGATCGGCGGCGGAGATAGCCGATGAAATTGGTCCACGCGCTGGTCTAAGGCAAGGACTCAGATGTCTATTCTCGTCGATTTGAACTCCCGCGTCATCACCCAGCGGATGACCGGGGCGGCCGACGGCTTCCATGCCGGGCAGGTGCTCGCCTGCGGGACGAAAATGATCGGCGGCGTTGGGTTGGGCAAAGACGATCCAAGGCTCGCTCGCCTGAACGGGTCTCTTGTGATAGACAGCAATCATGGCTGAGCGCGATCCATCGTTGGCACCGAAGCGGGCTTATCCGGCCTATAGGGAGGATTATGCCGCCTGGCTTGACACGCAGATGAACCTGTTGCGCCAGCAGCGTTTCGAGGAACTCGATCTCGACAATCTTCTGGACGAGGTGAACGATTTGGGTCTCTCGAATTTCAAGGCATTCGTCAGCGCGATCGAAATCGTGATCGCGAATATGCTGAAATGGGACCATCAGCCCGAGAAGCGCAGTCGAAGTTGGATCGCCTCGATCATCGAGCATCGCCTCCGTATCGAGCAGGATCTCGCAGACAGTCCGAGCTACAAGTCCCGAATCCCGGACGCGATGCGCCGGGCCTATCGAACCGCCGTCCCGACGGCCGCGCGGGAAACCGGTCTCGACCTGCGACCCTTCCCGGCCGACAATCCTTATTCGTGGGACGAGGTCATGGGCCGCGATCATCGCCTCGACTGAAAACAATCAAGTATAAGCGGAGTACCACGTCGGCATGTCGATTCTCGTCAACGCCAATACGCGAGTCATCACCCAGGGGATGACCGGTGAGACCGGAACCTTCCACACCGAGCAGGCGCTCGCCTACGGGACCAGGATGGTCGCCGGAGTCACTCCCGGCAAAGGCGGGCAGACCCATCTCGGCCTTCCGGTCTTCGACACGGTGCGGGAAGCGGTGGGCGAGACGGGGGCCGACGCCAGCGTCGTCTACGTCCCGCCGCCCTTCGCCGCGGCTTCGATCCTCGAGGCGATCGACGCCGAGGTGCCTTTGATCGTGTGCATCACCGAGGGCATCCCGGTGCTCGACATGGTGCGGGTGAAGCGGGCGCTGTCGGGCTCGAAATCGCGGCTGATCGGGCCGAACTGCCCGGGAATCCTCACTCCGGGCGAGTGCAAGATCGGGATCATGCCCGGAAGCATCTTCCGCAAGGGCTCGGTCGGTGTCGTCAGCCGCTCGGGCACCCTCACCTATGAGGCGGTGTTCCAGACCTCCAATGCGGGCCTCGGCCAGAGCACGGCGGTGGGAATCGGCGGCGACCCGGTCAACGGCACCAGCTTCGTCGACGTGCTGGAGCTGTTCCTCGCCGACCCGGAGACCCGGTCGATCATCATGATCGGCGAGATCGGCGGCTCGGCCGAGGAGGATGCGGCGCAGTTCATCGCGGACGAGGCCCGGGCCGGCCGGAGCAAGCCCGTCGTCGGCTTCATCGCCGGCCGGACCGCTCCTCCGGGAAGGCGGATGGGCCATGCCGGCGCGATCGTCGCCGGCGGCAAAGGCGGCGCCGACGACAAGATCGCCGCGATGGAGGCGGCTGGAATTACCGTGTCGCCGAGCCCATCTGAGCTGGGATCCACTCTCGCCGCGCTTTTGAAGGGCTAGGGGAGGGCTGGATCGTCACCCCGGACTTGATCCGGGGTCCATGACCACCGCGGTTCGAGGACGCGCTCCACCGTGTTCATGGATGCCGGATCAAGTCCGGCATGACGAAATGGATAGGCTGAACGCCGGGCGCGTTACACCGGTGACGGACTTGAGAAGGCTTTTGGATTTGGACAGCATCGGCAGCGAACTCGAGCAGGGCCCGAGCTGGGCGCGCTCCAACTGGCCTCTGGCCGTGCTCGACGAGCTCAATTCGGGGCTCGACCCTACATTGATGGCCATCGAGAAGGTCGCGGCGAAGGCGAAGGTAGCCGCCGTCGCGAGCGGCGGGCCGGCGGCGGACGTCGAGCAGGCGGCCAACGATTCGATCTGCGCGATGATGCTGATCCGCACCTACCGGGTGCGCGGACACCTCGCCGCCAATCTCGATCCCCTGGGCCTCGCCAAGCGCGAGATGCCCGAGGACCTGACCCCGGAATATCACGGCTTCACCGGCGCCGCGCTCGATCGGCCGGTCTGGCTCGGCGGAGCGCTCGGCCTCAAGCAGGGAACGGTGCGCGAGGTCGTCGACATCCTTCGCCGCAATTATTGCGGCAATGTCGGCCTCGAATATATGCACATCAACGACGTCGACGAGCGCCGTTTCCTCCAGGGGCGGATGGAAGGTCGCGACGCAGCGATTCGGTTCACGCCCGAAGGCAAGCAGTCGATCCTGCACAAGGTGATCGAGGCCGAGCAGTGGGAGAAGTTCCTCGCCCGCAAATATGTCGGCACCAAGCGCTTCGGGCTCGACGGCGGCGAATCCATGATCCCGGCGCTGGAGAGTGTGATCAAATATGGCGGGCAGTACGGGGTTCGCGAGATCGTCTTCGGCATGGCCCACAGGGGCCGGCTGAACGTCCTCGCCAACGTCATGGCCAAGCCCTACCGGGCGATCTTCAGCGAGTTTGCCGGCGGCTCCGCCAATCCCGAGGATGTGGGCGGCTCGGGCGACGTCAAATATCATCTCGGCACCTCGTCGGACCGCGAGTTCGACGGGATCAAGGTCCACATGTCGCTGGTCCCCAATCCCAGCCATCTGGAAGCGGTCGATCCGGTCGTGCTCGGCAAGGTCCGGGCTCTCCAGGTCGAGCGCGGCGGAAGCAAGGCGGTGGGCGACGTCCTGCCCGTGCTCCTTCACGGCGACGCAGCCTTCGCCGGCCAGGGCATCGTCGCCGAATGCTTCGCCTTTTCCGGAATTCCCGGCTACGGCACCGGCGGCACGATCCATTATGTGATCAATAACCAGGTAGGTTTTACGACTTCGCCGCAATTCGCCAGATCGTCCCCCTATCCGTCGGACATCGCCAAGTCGGTCCAGGCCCCGATTCTGCACGTCAACGGCGACGATCCGGAGGCCGTGACCTTCGCCTGCAAGCTCGCCATTGAATATAGGCAGAAATTCGCCCGCGACATCGTCATCGACATGTGGTGCTACCGCCGCTTCGGCCATAACGAGGGCGATGAGCCGAGCTTCACCCAGCCGCTCATGTATGCCGAGATCCGCAAGCACCCGCCCGTCTCCGAGCTGTACGGCGCGCGGCTTCGCCAGGAGGGCGTGATCGGTCCCGACTGGGCCGAAGCGCGGGTGGACGAGTTCACAGCCTTGCTTGAGACCGAGTTCGAGGCTGCCAAGTCCTACCTGCCCAACAAGGCCGACTGGTTCGAGGGCCGCTGGTCCGGGCTCGGCCGGCCGGAGACTCCGGAGACCGAACGCCGCAACGTCTCCACCGGAGTCGGGGAAGACATGCTTCGCGAAGTGGGTGCGATCCTGACGACCGTCCCCGAGGGCCTTGCCGTCCACAAGACCCTCCGGCGAATCATCGACGCCAAGGCCGAGATGTTCGCCAGCGGCCGGGGCTTCGACTGGGCGACGGCGGAGGCGCTCGCCTTCGGAACCCTGCTCAGGGAAGGCTGGGGAATCCGCCTCTCCGGCCAGGACAGCGGCCGAGGCACGTTCAGCCACCGCCACGCCGCCTGGATCGACCAGACCGACGGGCACAAATATATCCCGCTCACCCAGATCGCAGGGGCTCGCTTCGAGGTTCGCGATTCGCCGCTCTCCGAGTTCGGAGTGCTCGGCTTCGAATATGGCTTCTCGATCGCCGACCCGCGCACCCTGGTGCTGTGGGAGGCTCAGTTCGGCGACTTCGTCAACGGCGCACAGGTCATCATCGACCAGTTCATCGCGGCAGGCGAGGCCAAGTGGCTTCGAGCCAGCGGACTCGTCCTGCTTCTCCCGCACGGCTATGAAGGGCAGGGGCCGGAGCACAGCTCGGCGCGGCCGGAGCGCTTCCTGCAATTGTGCGGCGAGGACAATATGCAGGTCGCCTATTGCACGACCCCCGCCAATTATTTCCACCTGCTTCGGCGCCAGATGAAGCGCGACTTCCGCAAGCCGCTGATCGTCATGACTCCCAAATCGCTGCTCCGGCACAAGCTCGCGGTGTCGAGCGCCTCCGACTTCACCGGCGAGAGCCACTTCAAGCGGATACTGTCCGACCTCGGCGGGCCGGCGGACGAGGCTGTGAAGCGGCTCGTTCTGTGCAGCGGAAAGATCGCCTACGAACTGATGGAATCGCGAGACGAGGCCGAAGACCGCCACACTTCGATAGTGAGGATCGAGCAGCTCTATCCCTTCCCGTCCGAGCCGCTGACGACCCGCCTGAAGCGGATGACCGCGCTCGAAGAGGTCGTCTGGGCCCAGGAAGAGCCGCAGAATCAGGGCTATTGGAATTTCCTCGACTGGCGGATCGAACGCTGTCTCGAGGATGCGGGCGTGAAGCCGCGGCGCGCGCTCTATGCGGGCCGCCAGGCCTCGGCGTCGCCGGCCACCGGCCTCGCCAAGCGTCACGCCGCCGAGCAGGCGGCCTTGATCGCCGACGCTCTCGGCCATAGCAGTCACGCGCCGGCGCAGCGCAAGGCCGGATAAAGGAACGACATGTCGACCGAAGTCAAAGTCCCGACACTGGGCGAATCGATCACCGAGGCAACGCTCGGCCAGTGGCTCAAGAATCCCGGCGATGCAGTGAAGGCCGACGAGCCCCTTGCCAGCCTGGAGACCGACAAGGTCGCGATCGAGGTGCCCTCGCCGGTCGACGGAGTGATGGGCGACCAGCTCGTCGCGGTCGGCGATTCGGTCGCGGTCGGAGCGGCCATCGCCCGGATCGAGAGCGGCTCGGATATGCCGGTCCGGCCCGAGGCCGAGCAGGACGGAGCGGCCGAAATTCCGGTCAATCCGGAAGGGGTCGGCGAGAATGTCGAGCTTCGCGACAACGAAGCCGGCGGGGCCGAAGACGGGGCCGAAGACGGGGCCGAAGACGGGGCCGAACACGGGGCCGAAGACGGGGCCGAAGACGGGGACAGCCCGAACCTGACCCTGTCTCCCGCCGTCCGGCGGACCGTGCTCGAGCATCATCTCGATCCGTCGCGGATCAAGGGCACGGGCAAGGACGGCCGACTGACCAAGGACGACGTGCTGGCGGCCGCCGCCAAGGCCAAGGAGGCCCCGCCGTCGCCGCCGCATCCGGCCGCCGCGGCTCCGCCGCCCGCGCCTCGCTCAGCCCCGGGGGAGCGGAAAGAGGAACGGGTGCGGATGACCCGCCTGCGGCAGACCGTCGCCCGCCGGCTCAAGGAAGCCCAGAACACGGCGGCCCTGCTGACCACCTTCAACGACGTCGACATGACCGCGATTATGGAGGCGCGAAGCCGCTACAAGGATTTGTTCGAGAAGAAGCACGGAATCCGTCTCGGCTTCATGAGCTTCTTCGTGAAGGCTGCGGTGCTGGCGGCGCGCGACGTGCCTTCGGTCAACGCCTACATAGAAGGCGAGGAGATCGTCTATCATGAATATGTCGACGTCTCGGTCGCGGTCTCGGCGCCGAACGGGCTCGTCGTCCCGGTCATCCGCGACGCCCAGGCGCTGAGCTTCGCCGAGGTCGAGAAGACGATCGCCGACTTCGGCAAGCGGGCCAAGGAAGGCTCGCTGACCATGGCCGACATGGAGGGCGGCACCTTCACCATCTCGAACGGCGGAGTCTTCGGCTCCTTGCTCTCGACGCCGATCATCAACCCGCCCCAGTCGGCGGTGCTCGGAATGCACCGGATCGAGGAGCGGCCGGTTGTCCGCGACGGCCAGGTAGTCGTCCGGCCGATGATGTACCTCGCGCTTAGCTACGACCACAGACTGGTCGACGGCCGCGAGGCGGTCACCTTCCTGGTGCGGATGAAAGAGGCGCTGGAAGATCCGACGCGGCTCTTGATCGATCTATAAAGGAGTGCTGATTGTGAACACGGACAGTGGCACGCCAGCCCGGGTCGAGCAGGTCACGATCGGTAACTTTCGTTCGCTCCAGAAAGTCGACTTTCGGAGCATAACCCCGCTGACGGCGCTACTTGGTGCCAACGGCAGCGGGAAATCAACTTTCTTCGATGTGTTTGCCTTTTTATCTGATTGCTTTTCAGAGGGCTTGCGTCGCGCTGTAGATAAACGTGGAAAGTTCTCGGACCTTCGAAGCCGCGGCCAGGGCGGTCCAATCACGTTTGAAGTCGCCTACCGCGAAGGGGGGCAGATCGACGGGAAACGGCCCGGCCTCGTGCGCTATCATCTCGAAATAGATGAGCACGAAGGCCGGCCTGTTGTCGCGTCCGAATGGATGCATTGGAAAAGAGGAAGTTGGGGCGCACCGTTTCGCTTTCTTGACTATCGGTACGGCCAAGGCTCGGTGATTTCCGGAGCCTTGCCGGAGCAAGATGATAAGAAAACTGATCTGCCACTCGCGGCGCCTGATGTCCTCGCAGTTAGCACGCTGGGCCAACTGGCGGACAATCCGCGAGTGAAATCATTAAGAGATTTTATCATTGGCTGGCATCTGTCTTATCTTTCCACTAACGATACGAGAGTCGTACCGGAGGCAGGACCACAAGAGCACCTCTCCCGTAGCGGCAATAATCTAGCCAATGTGATCCAGTATCTGTCGGAGCGACACCCGAAAATACTTGATCGCGTATTCGCCACTCTCCGCCGCCGCATTCCTAAACTTGAGTCGGTTTCTCCGATTGCGCTTCCCACAGGGCATCTCCTACTTACCGTGAAAGATGCGCCATTCGAAGAGGGTGTCCAAGCGCGTTATGTTTCCGATGGTACATTGAAGATGCTGGCTTACCTAATTCAGCTACACGATCCTGCCCCGCCTCCCTTTCTGGGTATCGAAGAACCCGAGAATTTTTTGCATCCAAAATTGCTCTACGAGCTAGCCGAGGAATGCGAGACAGCGTCTCGGCGCATGCAGATGGTGGTAACGACCCACTCCCCATTCTTCATTGACGCGCTTGGACCCTCGCAGGTCTGGGCACTGCGCAGAAACGACAGAGGCTATACGGAGGCGATCCGCGCGTCCGAGATGGCTGGGATCGAGCAGCATCTGGAGCAGGGCGCCAAGCTAGGGCAGCTTTGGTTAGAAGGCTATTTTGAAGCTGGCAATCCCTGATGGCTCGTTCGTTGCATATTCATGTTGAAGAGCCATCTATGGAGGCTTTCCTAGAAGACTTTATTCCACGCCGGCTTGCGGTGGACTTTGATTGGAAGATCATCAACCACAACTCTAAATGGCAGCTTCTCGAACGACTGCCTGCGCGCTTACGCGGCTACGCCTCTATCTCGAAAGAATATCGGCCCAAATCATTGGTTTTAATAGACCGAGATGAGGATGACTGCGTGGCGTTAAAAGCGCGGCTGGAGCAGGCCTGCGCAGCGGCGGGCTTGGTCAGTAAGTCGGCCGGCGGGGGCGCGGCGCCGGATGTCGTTAATCGGATTGTTATCGAGGAACTGGAGGCTTGGTATTTTGGTGACGCGACGGCTGTAGCGGCCGGGTGGCCAGGAGTATCACCGAATCTGGCCCGCCGGGCCCGCTTTCGCGATCCAGATGCTATAAAGGGGGGAACACACGAGGCATTTCTTCAGGTATTACAAAAAGCCGGCTACCTTCGGGATGCGGCGCGTTTGCCTAAGATCGATGCTGCTCGCCGAATGGCGGGCCTTGTTGACCCCGCACGGAATACCTCGAAGAGCTTTGGTCACTTTATGACCGGCCTTGAAGTGTTGATCCAAACAGGTTGAGGTACGGAATGTCTGACACCAATTTCGACGTGATCATCATCGGTGCCGGCCCGGGCGGCTATGTCGCCGCGATCCGGGCGGCTCAGCTCGGGCTCAAGACAGCCTGCGTGGAGAGCCGGGAGACGCTGGGCGGGACCTGCCTCAACGTCGGGTGCATCCCGTCCAAGGCCCTTCTCCACGCCTCCGAGCTGTTCGAGGAAGCGGCGCACGGGACGATGGCGAAATGGGGGGTCATGGCGAAGGAGGTCGAGCTCGACCTCGACGTCATGCATGCCGGTCGCCTGGAAGCGATCAAGGGGCTGACCGGGGGGATCGCGTTCCTGTTCAAGAAGAACAAGGTGACGTGGCTGAAGGGCCATGCGAAATTCACGGGGCCGAACGCTCTCGACATCGCCGGTGAAGCCTACAGTGCCAAAAGTATCGTCATCGCCACCGGCTCGTCCGTGACTCCGCTTCCCGGGGTCGAGATCGACCAGGAGCGGATCGTCGATTCCACGGGAGCGCTGGAGCTCGCCAAGGTTCCGGACCATCTCGTCGTGATCGGCGGCGGAGTGATCGGGCTCGAGCTCGGCTCGGTCTGGCGGCGGCTCGGCGCGAGGGTCACGGTCGTGGAATATCTCGACCAGATATTGCCGGGCATGGACGGCGAGGTCCGCAAGGAGGCGGCCAAGATCTTCAAGAAGCAGGGCTTCGAGATCCGCACCTCCACCAAGGTGACCGGCGCCGAGAAGACGGGGGAGGGCGTCGTCCTTAAAGTCGAGCCTGCCCAGGGCGGAGAGGCGCAGGCGATCGAGGCGGACGTGGTCCTTGTCTCGATCGGCCGGCGGCCCAACACCGACGGCCTCCACCTCGAGGCCGCGGGCGTCAAGCTCAACCAGAGGGGCCAGATCGAGGTCGACCGTGATTTCCGAACCGGGGTCGAGGGAGTCTATGCGATCGGCGACGTCACTCCGGGTCCGATGCTGGCGCACAAGGCGGAGGATGAGGGGATCGCGGTCGCCGAGATCCTCGCCGGGCAGATCGGAATCGTCAACCACGACGTCATTCCCGGAGTCGTCTACACCTTCCCGGAGATCGCCTCGGTCGGCAAGACCGAGGAGGAGCTGAAGGAGGCCGGAATCGACTATAAGGCCGGCAAGTTCCCGATGATGGCCAACAGCCGCGCCAAGACCAACCGGGAGACGGACGGCTTCGTCAAGGTGATCGCCGATGCGAAGACCGACAGGGTAGTCGGAGTCCATATCATCGCCTCGGTCGCCGGGACGATGATCGCCCAGGCGGCGCAGGCGATGGAGTTCGGAGCGACCAGCGAGGACATCGCCTACACCTGCCACGCCCATCCGACCCATTCGGAAGCGATGAAGGAAGCGGCGATGGCGGTGACGGGCAAACCGATCCACGTCTGAGTTCGGGCCTGGCTGCTTGACTGTGGAGCGTTGGAGGCCTTTTCTCCAGCCTCGAACCGTAAAGATGGAGCGCAGCCGTTGAAACTCGTTTCCGCCTTGCTGGCCTGCGCGCTGACTGTTTCCGCATGCGGCGGACCCAAGCCGCTGACTCTTCCGGCGGACCCGATCGACCGGGCCGCTACCTGCGGAGTGGTCGCCGCCGCGGCCGCTCGCACCGCCGTTCCCGACGTCGCTTCGCCGCTGCCGCTCGCGGCCCAGGGCAGGATCTTCCATTATGCCTTGCTCACCGCTTCCGAAGGCGGGACGTTCGAGGCGGAGACGGCGAACCGGGTCAACAAAAGAATGCGCGAGCTCGAGGCCGGGATCACCGGCGGCAAATGGCAGGATCTCGCCCCGGCCTGCGACTCGGCCTTTACTACCGCCGGGAAGACCGACGTCTCGCTCCCGTCCGACCGTTTCGAGGCGCAGATTGCCTGCGAGGAGCTGGCCGAGTTCACGAGCGTCGCGCTGGAAGGCTCGGAAAGGGACTTCGGCAATGCCCTGGCCGGTTACCGGCGCATGCGAACCGAGCTGAACGACGCGCTCGCCCCCGGCCTGCGCGCCCGTGCCGGTTCGAGCAACGAGGCGCAGAGGCGGGAACGCGACCGTGCGCTCGCGGCAGCGGCGGCTCTGGGCTCGCCCATCCCGGTCCTCGACAAGTGCGTGGAGCGGTTCAGGTAAGCGGCGCGGTTCCTTCGCTCCGTCATTGCGAGCGAAGAGAAGCAATCCAGGCGGCCTTCCGCGCCGCGCTGGATTGCTTCGTCGCTTCGCTCCTCGCAATGACGGGCGGCGTAATATCGGAAAGACTGGAACCGTCATCATGAAGGCTCGGCAAAGGCTCGGTCGCCGCCCGCTCGCTTCTTCCACTCCGAGGCACCGCCGGTGACGGGACCCACCGCCCTGCTCGGCTCGGCACTGCCCTATCTCGACTGGGCGGGGGTCGCGGTCTTCGCCTGCTCGGGCGCTCTGGTCGCGGCGGCGAAGAGGCAGACTCTGGTCACCCTGATCTTCTTCGCGGTCGTCACCGGGGTCGGCGGCGGCACGGCGCGCGACCTTTTGATCGGAGCGCCGGTCTTCTGGGTTCACGAGAATGCAATCCTGGTCATCTGCTTCGCCGCCGCTTCGGCGGTCTGGGCGCTTCCCGGGGCGCTCTGGCAGGGGCGGGCTTTGCCCTGGCTCGATGCCGTCGGGATCGCCGCCTACGCGACCTACGGCGCCGCCAAGGGACTCGCTTTCGGCCTGGCCCCGCTGCCGGCAATAGCGATGGGAGTCCTCACCGCCTGCCTGGGCGGGATCGTCCGCGACGTGCTCGCCGGCGAGCCGTCGATCCTCATGCGGCCGGAGCTTTATGTGACGGCCGCCGCTCTCTCGGCCGCCCTGATGGTCGGATTGCTGCTGGCGGGCATTCCGGCGGCGGCGGCCGGAATCGTGGCGGCGGCGGCCGGCTTTGCACTGCGGGCGGGCGCCATCCACTTCGGCTGGAAGCTTCCGGCCTATACCCGCCTGGAGGAATGATCCGTCATCTCCGGCCGTCGGCTCATGCGCCGAGCAGGCGCCGGAGCCAGCCGGTGAGAACCGATCCCCGTTGCGTCCGGGGGCTCGCTCCGTGGCCGGCGCATTCGAGGCAGCGCGCCTGGATGGCGGCGCCCGAAACCAGCCGCTCGGCCTCGCCGATGGCGGCGAGCATCCTCAGGCGCGGCTTGGCGGCGAGCCGGCTGAACGCATCGGGCGAGACTTCCTCCCCGCCGTCGCCGGCCAGCGACATAAGCAGCCGGTCGCCGAAGCCGGGCTCCTTCTCGAGCCACACCGCCTTGGCCTCATCGGGGTCGAGCTTCGCCAGCCGGGCCGCCTCGCGGACCGCGTCGTCGAGGCCGCCGAACGAATCGACGAGACGGAGCTGGTGGGCGGTGCCCCCGGCCCAGATCCGGCCCTGGGCGATCCGGTCGACTTGTTCGACGGGCATTTTCCTGGCCGCCGAGACCAGAGCGAGGAAGCGCCGGTAGGTGCCGTCGACCCCCATCTGGAGGAGCCGGTCGGCTTCGGGCGAGGGGCCCCGCAAGAGGTCCGGCTCGCCCGAGAGGGGGGTCGTCTTCACCCCGTCGGCGCCGAGACCGAGCTTGGTCATCGCCCCCTCGAAGCTGGGGAGCACCCCGAACACTCCGATCGAGCCGGTGATGGTCGAGGGCTCGGCGTAGATCCTGTCGCCCGCCGTCGCCACCCAATAGCCGCCGGAAGCAGCGACGCTGCCCATCGAGGCCACGACGGGAAGGCCCTTGGCCTTGGCGGCGAGCACCGCCTGGCGGATCCGCTCTGAGGCGAGGGCCGAGCCGCCGCCGGAATCGATTCGGACGACCAGCGCCTTCAGGTCCCGCTCGCGAAGGCCCTTTTCGAGCGCCTTCACGATCGTCTCTGCGCCCGCGGTGCCGAGATCGGCCTCGCCGTCGATGATGTCGCCGGCGACGGTGACGATGCCGATCCGGCCGCCGCCGTCGCCGGCCGGATTCGCCTCGACCCACTTGCGATAGTCGATCCGCTCGAAGCTCCCGGGAAGCTCGTCGTAGCGCTTGCCGGCGATCTCGGCGACCCGGCGGTCGAACGCCTCGCGCTCGCCGACCCGGTCGACCATCCCCGCCTGGAGCGCGGCGCGGGCCATGTCGCCCCCGGCCGCCGCGACCCGGCCCGGGAGGTCGGCGACGTAGGGAGCGAGCTGCGCCCTGGGACGCGCCTGACGGACGTCCTGCTGCCAGCTTTCCCACAAGACCGCATAGACCGCGGTCAGCGCCTGCCGGGCCTCCGGCGACATATCGGTCCGGGTCAGCGGCTCGGTCGCCGCCTTGTAGGTGCCGGCCTTGTAGACGTTGGCGGTGATTCCGAGCTTGTCGAGCAGGCCCTTCATGTAGAGGTTGGGTCCGCCCGGTCCGGTGACCAGAACCCCGCCCATCGGATTGACCCAGATTTCGCTGGCATGGGCGGCGAGCAGATAGCTGTCGTCGTCATAGGCGGTGGCATAAGCGAGGACGGGCTTGCCGGCCTTCCTGACCGAATCGAGCGCCTCGCCGACCGACGACAGGGTCGCCTGTCCGCCACCCGAGAAGATGTCGAGATCGAGCGCCACCGCCTTGACCCGGTCGTCCTCCGCTGCGGCGCGGAGCGAGTGGACGACGTCGCGAAGCCTGAATTCGCTCGAGCCGCCGCCGCTCAGCACCTCGCTCGCCGTCGCCAAAGCGGGCTGCTCGACGATCGGGCCGTCGAGCTCAAGCAGAAGCGCTCCGCGGTCGCCGGCGCCCAGCGTCGGCCGGGCCGTCATCGCCGCATAGAGAAGCGCGAAAAAGAGCAGCATGAACAGGAGGACGAGCCCGTCCTTGATCCCGACGAGCAGCTTCCAGACCTTGCCCGCGAACTTCATTGCATCACTCTCCGCTACCTGCGTTATCGGCTAGACCAGAGCCGTCCCGGTGTAAATTCATTGCCCAAGCGAGCAGCAAAATCCGCCTCTCCGCCCTTGACCTGGGATTAACAAACCCTAGATCGGCACCACTGGCACTCGCGAAGGGCGAGTGCCAACAATTTCAACCGGAACGGCCGCGACGCCTATATGGGGTCGGCAGCCGCGATACGAAGAAGAGGTGACGCGCATGAATTTTCGTCCGCTCCATGACCGAGTGCTGGTCCGCCGCCTGGAGGCCGAGGAAAAGACGGCCGGCGGCATCATCATTCCCGACACCGCCAAGGAAAAGCCGCAGGAAGGCGAGGTCGTTTCCGTCGGCTCCGGAACGCGCGGCGAGGACGGCACGGTCACTCCGCTCGACGTCAAGGCCGGCGACAAGATCCTGTTCGGCAAATGGTCCGGCACCGAGGTCAAGCTCGACGGCGAGGACCTGCTGATCATGAAGGAAAGCGACATCCTCGGGATCGTCGGCTGACCTGATCGTCGTCCCGGCGAAGGTCGGGACCCCAGTGGGCGAAAGGCACCGAGCTCTTCGCCCGACGAGATCCCGGCCTTCGCTGGGGTGACGCAATTTTTTGAAGAACCAAGGAGCAGATAAAATGGCAGCGAAAGACGTTCGCTTCTCCCGCGACGCCCGCGAGCGCATCATGCGCGGCGTCGACATCCTCGCCGACGCGGTGAAGGTGACCCTCGGCCCCAAGGGCCGCAACGTCGTCCTCGACAAGAGCTTCGGAAGCCCGCGGATCACCAAGGACGGAGTCACCGTCGCCAAGGAGATCGAGCTTAAGGACAAGTTCGAGAATATGGGCGCCCAGATGCTCCGCGAGGTCGCGTCCAAGACCAACGACCTGGCCGGCGACGGCACCACCACCGCCACCGTGCTGGCCCAGTCGATCGTCCGCGAAGGCATGAAGTCGGTCGCGGCCGGAATGAACCCGATGGACCTGAAGCGCGGGATCGATCTCGCCGTCATCAGGGTCGTCGAGGATCTGAAGGCCCGCTCCAAGCCGGTCTCGGGCTCCAACGAGATCGCCCAGGTCGGGATCATCTCGGCCAATGGCGACACCGTCGTCGGCGAGAAGATCGCCGAGGCGATGGACAAGGTCGGCAAGGAAGGCGTGATCACGGTCGAGGAGGCCAAGGGTCTCGAGTTCGAATTGGACGTCGTCGAGGGAATGCAGTTCGACCGCGGCTACCTCTCCCCTTACTTTATCACCAACCCCGAGAAGATGCAGGTCGAGCTCCAGGACCCGTACATCCTCATCCACGAGAAGAAGCTCTCCAATTTGCAGGCGATGCTTCCGATCCTGGAAGCGGTGGTCCAGTCGGGCCGTCCCTTGCTCATCATCGCCGAGGACATCGAGGGCGAGGCTCTCGCCACGCTCGTCGTCAACAAGCTTCGCGGCGGCCTCAAGGTCGCGGCGGTCAAGGCCCCGGGCTTCGGCGATCGCCGCAAGGCGATGCTCGAGGACATCGCGATCCTGACCAACGGCGAGATGATCAGCGAGGATCTCGGGATCAAGCTCGAGAACGTCACGGTGGCGATGCTCGGCCAGGCCAAGAGGATCACGATCGACAAGGACAACACCACGATCGTCGACGGCGACGGCGACAGCGACAAGATCAAGGGCCGGGTCGAGGCGATCCGCTCGCAGATCGAGAACACCACCAGCGACTATGACAAGGAGAAGCTCCAGGAGCGCCTCGCCAAGCTCGCCGGCGGAGTCGCGGTCATCAAGGTCGGCGGCTCGTCCGAGATCGAGGTCAAGGAGCGCAAGGATCGGGTCGACGACGCCCTCCACGCCACCCGCGCGGCGGTCGAGGAAGGAATCGTCCCCGGCGGCGGCACCGCTCTCCTCTACGCGACTTCGGCGCTTCGGGACATGAAGGGCGTCAACGACGACCAGACCCGCGGCATCGATATCGTCCGCCGCGCCTTGCAGTCGCCGATCCGCCAGATCGCCGAGAATGCGGGCAGCGACGGCGCCGTCGTGGTCGGCAAGCTGCTCGAGGGCAATGACGAGACGATGGGCTTCAACGCCCAGACCGACGTTTACGAGAACCTGGTCTCGGCCGGAGTGATCGACCCGACCAAGGTCGTCCGCACCGCCCTCCAGGACGCGGCCTCGGTCGCCGGTCTCCTCATCACCACCGAAGCGGCGGTGACCGAGGCTCCGGAAGACAAACCGGCCGGCGGAGGCGGAATGCCCGGCGGCGGCATGGGCGGAATGGGCGGAATGGACTTCTGATCGAAGGCGGCCGCCGCCAACGAAGGGATTGCGCAGCAATCGCGAGTTGGCGACGGACTCGCCGAGATCCGGACGGCGGGGCGGCGATCCTTAAGATCGCCGATCCCGTCCGACGCCGGCGCGGGCTTCGCCCGCGCATTCCGATGCAAAGAAAGAAGGGCCGGGGAGGCGACTCCCCGGCCCTTTTTTCTTCACCCGCTCCCTGCAGGGGAGAGGAGGGGCCCGCCGCGAAGCGGTGGGAGGTGAGGGTCTTTCCGGCTTAGGCTTACAGGCCCTCACCCTCCCGCTTCGCGGGCCCCTCCCTCTCCCCTGCAGGGA
>JBBSIZ010000054.1:0-15030 GCA_038257735.1 Sphingomonadales bacterium
CCACGCAGGTGCGGCTCCATGCGAGCCCACTGATCGTCCCGCAGAACCAGTCGAACGCCTTCCATCCAAGCCTCCCGAAAAAGAAGCTTGAATCACATCCTCACCACAATGGGAATCCTAATTGTCCACGGCTCCTAGACCCGCGCCCGCCTCAGCGCGGCGTTGATCCGGGTCTGCCAGCCGGGCCCGCCAGCCTTGAACCTCTCCACCACATCCTTGTCGAGACGGATCGAAACCATCTGCTTGTCCGACCCGGCCGGCCGGCCGCCCCGCGCTCTGCTGTTGGGGAAGGCGGCCAGCAATTCGGGCGGGAGCGACTCGGGCCCCTTGGCCGCGGCGAAGTCAGCCGCGGTCCATTCCGGATTCTCCTCATCGATCTTCGGCGCCGATTCCATGCATCTTCCTTTCCTTTCGATTCGCCTTGCGCAGGCTGATCGCGCGAACCGCCTCCTCCCGCCAGACACGACGGCACAATAGGCCTCGCCGTCGAGCAGCCCGTAGAGGCGAAACCGCCGCTCCGATTCCTCGGGTCGGCTGTTCTCGGTGAACGTCCAAATCAGGAGATCACCGGTTCGCGCCAGAGAGACGTCGTGCTTGGCGACGTTCGCGGCGTCCCTGGCCGGGTCGAACTCAATGGCCACGCTCCGCCGTACAGCAGACGGAGGTCCTTCCCAAGGGTTTTCGTATATACAAATTCCGCATAAGGAGGGCGTGGATCACGATGTCAGGAATCAGGACCCGGCCCGCCCTCGACCGGTTGGTCGCCAGGGCCGCGCCGTGCTACCCCCTTCCCCAGCGAGAAGGCCCCCTTCCCCAGCGAGAAGGGGGGTGCCGCCGAGCGATGCGAAATCCGGGGCGCAAGACCATCTACGGCATCCTCTGCATAGCGCTGTCCGGCGCGATCCTCTATTTTCTGCCGCACGGCTTCATGGACGATTTCGAATCGATCCCGACGCTCGCGACGGCGATGGCCCTGTTCATGCTCGCCGTTTCCGGACTCTATCTCCTGTTCAGCGGCAGCTACCGCGCCGTCCGGATGAAGAGCCTGCTCGCCGGCAAAGGCGTGATCGCCCGCTGGCACGTGCCGCCGGACGTCTGGACCCGTTTCCGCGCGATCCGCCTTAAGGATACCGGTGTCGCCGTTCCGAACCTGCGGGGGCTCGGCTTTATCGCTCGGCGAACCACGTTCCTCCCGACGAAAGCCGCAAGACGATCTGCCCCATCGGGCATCCGAAGCGGAGCGAAAGGCGGGGCCGAAGTCGATCCGTGCATAAGGCGCTGAAAGCAGTCGCGCCTCCCGCCCTTGCATCCCCCCAGCTTCTCCCTAAAAGCCGCTCCCAACAGGAAGGCTCCCGATGTCCCGCAACCCCGACCGCCCGCTCTCGCCGCACTTGAGCGTTTACAAATGGGGGCCGCACATGACGGTCTCCATCCTTCACCGGATCACCGGGGCCGGGCTGGCCACTCTCGGCGCCGCGGCGCTCGTCTGGTGGCTGGTCGCCGCCGCTTCGGGGGAGGAGGTCTATGAGAGCTTCGCCGGCTGGGCGACGTCGTGGGTCGGGATCGTGATCGCGGTCGGGCTGACCTGGGCCTTCTTTCAGCATCTTCTCTCCGGCCTTCGCCACCTCGTCATGGATATCGGCGCCGGCTTCGAGATCCAGGGCAATAAATTCTGGGCGACGATGACCCTGGTTGGGGCGATCCTGCTCACCGCCGCTTTCTGGTTCTATATCGTGATGGTGAGGGGGGCATGATCGTGGAAACCGCAAGCCAGGCCGCCGGGGCCGGCGAGCCCGGAGCGAGCCCCGCCACCGACCCGGCGACGCTCGAGGCTCCGCGCGCGAGCGTCCGCGACCTCGGCTCGGCGCGCGAGGGGGCGGAGCATTGGTGGCACGAGCGGATGTCGTCGGTCGCAATCCTCCTGCTCTTCATCTGGCTGATCGTGTCGCTTCTCCGCCTCCCGGCGCTCGACCATCGCGGAGTGACCGAGTGGCTGAGGGACCCGCTCGCCGCTGTGCCGATGCTCCTCCTCGTCGCCGCCACCTTCTGGCATTTGAAGATGGGGCTTCAGGTCATCGTCGAGGATTATGTCCATGACGAGGGCAACAAATTCCTCTCGATCCTGCTCCTGAGCTTCGCCGCCGTCGGAGCGGCCGCCTTCGCCATCTTCGCGGTCCTCAAGATCGCCTTCGCCCCGGTCGCGCCCTAAGCCCAGCCGCCCAGCCGCAGCGCTGCGAACGCGAAGCGTTCGCGAGCAGCGACAGGAGTCGGCGCAGGCCGGCCGGCGAGGCGCGTCGCCTCAAGCGGCGCGAACTCGTCCGACGTCACGGCCGCCCGTGACGTCTTTACCGCCACGCGCCCGGCGAGCCGGGCTCAGGCGGTATCGGCCTTCAGCAGGTTTGAGCATCCTTCATCCCTCTCCCCGGCGGGGAGAGGGTAGGGAGAGGGGGTCCGGCGTCCGCGATCTTGCTCGGGCTAAGCGCTCACCGGGCCAGCCGCCGAGCATCCCGGCACAGCTCCGCCATGCACATCTCGCCGTCGGTAAGCGACCAGGCCTCGTGAGCGACGATCGTCTCGATCTTGACGGCAAGCGCCTCCAGATCCGGCACCGGCGCCACGAGCAAGCGAAGCAAAGCGGGCTCCAGCGCATCGAGCCGCTCGTGCATCTCGCCTTCGACCGCCCTCTGCTCCCCATCCGGCGCCCCCGCCGTCCGGTCGAGAAAGGCCTGCAATGCCCCCTCGGCGTCACGGAAGGCGGCGAGAGCCTTCTTCCAAATTCCGTCATCCGGACTTGATCCGGGATCCATCCTTCCGAGCCGGTGCCGACCGAAGGAGAGTGGGTCCCGCCTTCGCGGGAAGGGCGAACCCCGACGAACGGAATCGCCACCGCAGCGCCTAGCAGCGCGCGGCGCGACGGTTTATAGCCGCGCGCAGCCATCCTTCGCCTCCTCAAGGGGCGTTCGTGGGTTGGAACCGGCGCAAGGCGTCTCCCTTGTCCGGTTCACCTTTTCGATACCGGAAAGACAGGGGCAGTACAATAGCCGGACACGAAAAAAAGAAGATCGGGCGGCCGTCGACCGGAATCGGTCCGAATGTGGGACTGCGCCTCTACCCGGACCTGGACGCTGAAATCGATGCCTGGATCGCGGAACAGCCTGAGCCGAAGCCGTCGAAGCCGGAAGCCATAAGGCAGCTGCTGCGCATGGCGCTGACCGCATCGCGCCTGAGGTAATTCAACTTTCGTTATAAGCCCGGTCGAAAAGCGGCTTGGCCTTTTCGAAGTCGGCATCGTTCGCGATCGTGATTTCGAGATCCCCGGTGCCGAAATGGCCAATCTTGCGAACATCGCGAGTGAAGCCGGCCTGTAGGTCGACCGTGTCGGGATCGACTTTCACGTAGACCAAAATCTTGCCGAGTTGGTTGCGCAGCTCGGCGCAGGC
Organism: Sphingomonadales bacterium; assembly: GCA_038257735.1. Classification (GTDB taxonomy): domain Bacteria; phylum Pseudomonadota; class Alphaproteobacteria; order Sphingomonadales; family Sphingomonadaceae; genus Allosphingosinicella. The sequence continues at coordinate 3,441 of JBBSIZ010000054.1, forward strand.
GAAATTCTTGATGCGCCGGAACGCTACATAGGTATCGGTCACTTTCACCGTCACGTCGTCGCCAAGGGCAGTCAGATAGCTGGCGAATGTCTCGTAGCGGTCGCGAAGTACACCCGGCGCGGTTTCGATCTGCATCGTCACCGTCTTGGACTTCGTCCTTGCCGCGCCTGCGACCCCTGTGCCTGCCAGAGCGGAGGGGCTGCTGGACGTGGTGCCCGAGGAGGAGGTCCGCGCCGTCGTTGCCGTTAGCTGTTCCAGAAGCAGCAGGTCGCCCTCGAACTTGCGATAGCGGATAAGGTCGATGTTACGATCCATCTGGCGGACGGCATGCTCGTCATATTTCGTGAAGTCGCCTGCGATGCAGATCAGCCGAGGACCGCTCCAGTCGACCTTCTGCGCCTCCTCCATCCCGAAGCTTTGAAGCACCAGCCACTCGAAATCCTTGCGATGCCCCATAAGCCAGTTGAGGTAGAACAGCCCCTGGTTGATCACGTTCTCGTTGGTCGAGCGCTTATACTCGATGATCACCGGGCTCCGATTCTCATCGATCCCGATCGTATCCATCCGCCCGCCTTCGCAGACAAGCTCGGAGGCGAGAAAGCGAACGCCGAGCAGGGCTTCGAGGTTCTTCTCGAACAGCAGTTGGAGCGAGCGCTCCAAGGGGACGGCGCCCCCGGAAAGTTCGGCGACCGTGCCGGCGGCGGTTCTGAAGAGCTTTAGGTCACTCATCCTGAATTTCCAAGTCGGATCATGTTATTCGAGCGTGGCCGCCGCGCGCGGCTCATAGCCCGCCTCGAGGCCTACAAGTGCTGGCGAATCCGCCGCCCAGGTCAGCCTTCGCGTTTCTGACGCGAGGTCTGGCGCCGCCGTTACAAAACGCTCATCGTGCCGCAGGTAAAGCGTCTCGAAAAACTGCTCGAGCCTGAGCGGACTCGTCACTTCCGGATATTCGGCCAGCAGGGCACCCTGCGATGCCTGGTCCATCTCCACCATGCCGAGCGCAATCGCTTCGTACCGGCTCACGTCGTTGCGGATGCCACGACGGCCCACCAGCTCTCGAAGGGCATTGTGGAAGCGCATGACCGCCGCCACCGGCGCGCCGCCCTCCGCCATAGCGATGTCGTTGGCCTTGAGCTGCCGAAGAACGTCGCCTTCTGCGTCGGCGCTTTGTTCAAGTAACTCGTCCACTCGACGGTTTGCTCGCAAGAGAACGAGGTAGCCCAAAACGAGCGCCGGGTAGGTGATGTGGAGATTCGTGCATTCACCAATCGTCTCTTCCATTCGATTGGTGAGATTTCGAAAGGCGCCCGTAACCCCCTTGCAGGATACGGCAAGGACCGGCCCAATTCCGTCCCGTGTGACCACAACGTCTACATTTTTCGTCTTCAGTCCTCCAAGGATCGTTCGCTCGCCTCCTTTCGCCAGCGTTTCGTCATACTGGAGTCTAGCGGTCCCTCCGGCTCGGTTGGTGACTCGAAAGGGTGGGCGCGGGGTGACGTCATCGGGGTCAAAGCCGCCCTCGAGCACCAACCGGCTCGCGACATACCAGTGCAACGGCTTTATGTGGCTGGCGCTCTCGATTTTCCCGGTGAAGCCAGCGAAAGCCGCAAGCGCCTCAGCTTCGGTCGTCAATCGACAAACGTTTCCGCGATCAGTCGGCATAGTGTCTCCAGCGTCGCATTTCGGCGAGGCCGGAGTTCACGTCGATTGTATCTTTACGGTCAAGCTCAAAGTCTGAATTCGCGAACAGGATTCGCGAGGCTTCACGCACCTCCAGCTTCAGCATGCCTCCACCGAGGGGATGCCCCTCTAGCTCACAACTTAGCTTAACAAGCGGTTCACCCCAGGACGGCAGAAGCTTTTTCGCGAGCACCGAATCCCGAATACGCACGCTGTGCACGGTGTTGGTGCAGGTGACCCCGGCTGCATTGCGCACGAGCTGCGGCGAGCGGCCTGACATGTAAGTGAGAACGAAGTCGGGGATCTGCACGTCCGGCACCGCATACCAGGGCGACCGATTGCGGCACTTATACGCTTGGCGGGCGGCTTTGCCGGCTTCGCTATCTAAATATCGTTTTACCGAGGTCGGCAGCTCCTCGCCACGGCGCAAGCGAAGGAGCAGCATCTGCCGGTCCATTTTGGCCCACTCGCGGACGGTGTGGCGAGTGATCTGCTGGACCGGGAGGGCGCGGCCGTTGCGGACGCTCGGGTGAAGGAACTTGGTCGGTATTGCCCAATACTCGGCGTCTGAAGGTCGAAGATGAAAGAACCCGTTGTCGCCGCTGACATAACCGATTCCGATACTGGCGAAGTCGCCCAGGCGGCCGGTGCCCTCGGCTGCGACCGCGTGCACATAGGCGTCGCGCGCTGCAGCTGAAATCAGGAAGGGCCGCAGTCGGCAATTCCAGATTGTCCGCCACTCGCTGACGTCGACGCGCAGGAAGTGTGCGGGCGGGCGGGCCGACCACTCGAACCGGTCAAAAACCGAAAAGCGAATCTCGGGAGTGCACCCGCCGAATCCCTCCGTATAGAGCAACCAGCAATCCTCGGAGAGCTCCGGAAACAGTTTCTCGCGTATCGCTACCACATGGACGGTGGAGAAATTGGCGACGAGGTATTCGAGGAGCGGCAGCGCGTAAGGAGCATGCCCGATCTCCGCTGGAACAACGAAGGCCATGCGACCGCCCGGCTTCAGCAGACCAGCTGCTGCGACGAGGAACGGAGCCCATGAAGACGTCAGGCCGGAAAAGTCAGCCCCTTGGCTTGAGCAGAGCGCGAGGGCGCGCTTGCGCAGATCCCCGCTGAAATGCTGATAGCGGATGAAAGGCGGATTTCCGGTACAGCATTCGAAGCGTTCGGACGTAGCCTCCGCCCATTGGAAGAAGTCCCCCTCATGAATCAGTGCCCAAGGGGCTCGGGCTATTGCCGCCTGAGCCGACTCCGGTTCCTGCTCAATGCCTACAGAGGCCTCATGGGCCGCGACAAAGCGCCCGTCTCCGCAGGAGGGATCTAGAAGGCGATCAGTCTCCTCCCGGACCGCCCAGGAGACAAGTGCCTCCGCGAGAGCCTCAGGCGTGAAGAAGGCACCAGAAAGCTTTTGGCGATTCATGCTCGTTGCCTTACCGACCGCTCCAACCATTGTCATCCGAACAGCGCTCGAATCGCCTGCCTTCTGTTCCTCGTACCTCATCTCTATCAGCCTCCCGATCGACAAGGGTCCTAGAGGGGTCCATGCAGCATCCCAAAATCCAATCCGCCCAATTCCAATTCGATCGAGACGGAGCCTCACGGCCGCCTCCCGCAAGCCACCCGTCTCGGACGTTCGAAAGCTCCAAGGCGAGCAGACGCCTCTTCGTGGTCCCTTTCAGTAACCTTCCCTAATCCGGACTCCTCCGCGCTCTCCGCGCCTCCGCGTGAACTAAACCCGTGCCCGCCTCGGCGCCGCGTCGATCCGCGTCCGCCGGCCCGGGCCGCCCGCCTTGAACTTCGCCACCATCTCCTTGTCGAGCCGGGTCGAGACGAGCTGCCCGTCCAAACCCGCCCGAGCGGCCCGGTGTCGGGGAAAGCGGCGGGCAAGTCGGGCGGCAGGGCCTCGGGACCTTTCGCCGCGGCGAAATCCGCCTCGGTCCAGTCAGGATTGTCCGGATCGATCCGCGCCCTCGATTCCATGCTCACTCCGCCGGATGCGCCTCGCGTCGCGCACGGGTTCGCGCCCGCTTATGGGTTCCACGCGCCCAGATATAGCCGACGAGCGTGACGAGGCCCACTCCGAGAGGCGGCGCCAAATTCCGCATTATCTCATCCATCGCTGAACTCCGGTCGAGGACGGCCTTTCAGCTCTGGCCGTCACTCCGCCGGATGGGGCTCGCGCCTGGCGCGGGCGCGGGCGCGCTCGTGCGCGCCGCGTGCCCAGATATAAATGACGAACGTGAGCAGGCCCGCTCCGAGCGGCGGCGCCAGGTTCCTGACTATCTCATCCATCTGCAGCCTCCGGCTCGAGCAGCGACATCAACTCGATGGCCACCCCTATAATAGTGCCGCCAAACGCAATCCACATCGCAACCCAGGCGTCGAATCCGGTGAGGAACCACCGTCCGAACGCAGACAGGAACAGCGCCGTTCCGACATTCGCCAGCACCGACGAGCCGACCTTGAGCTTCTCGTTGACCCGAAGGCGGTGGGCGGCCGTTCGCTCCATCTGTTGCGTGATTATCGCAACTCGACCGCTTCGGCGAGTCGGTTTTCGCTGAATGAAGCGAATTCGTGGTCGAAGTTCGGACTGCCGCCTCCGCGCCTCTTGTGTCCGGGTTGACGATCCAGATCGTGCGGCCGGAGTCTTCGATCTGGGTATCGCGATAGGAGCGGCTCTTGCCGGAGCCGTTCGGCCCGGCGACAATCAGGAAGACGGGTTGATCAGCCTTTGGGCGGGGCACTATCCGGCGCGCCGGTGATCCGCTTGTTCTCCTCGCGCGCCTTCGTCACGTTGGCCCCGAAGACCCATGTGAAATCCTTGCCGAATGACTTGCTGGCCGAGTCGATGGTGCGGACGGACGTCATCTCGCCGTCCTTGCCAACCCGCCTGATCGTCACCGCCGTGCCCTTCGCGCCGATCTTACGCGCGGTTTTGCCTTCCAGCTTGGTGACGACGACCTTTGTCATGCGATGCCCTTTCCGCGACTCAATATAATGCACTGCGAGCGCAAGAAAAGCCGCCATGCGTACGTATCAGAATTTCGGAAGCGGCATGCCGGGGAGTTCGCGGCCTCCTACCCTTGCAACCCCCCGCCCAAAGCCTAAAAGCCCGGCAACCCCTCCCAAGCCGCGAGCACCCTCCAATGGCCACCACCCCTTCCGCCTACAAGATCATCGACCACAACTACGACGTCGTCGTCGTCGGCGCGGGCGGGTCGGGGCTTCGCGCCACGATGGGGGCGGCGGGGAAGGGGCTTCGGACCGCCTGCATCACCAAGGTGTTCCCGACGCGGTCGCACACCGTCGCGGCTCAGGGGGGGATCGCGGCGTCGCTCGGCAATATGGGGCCGGACCATTGGACCTGGCACATGTACGACACGGTCAAGGGCTCCGACTGGCTCGGCGACCAGGACGCGATCGAATATCTGTGCCGCGAGGCGCCTGCGGCGGTCTACGAGCTGGAGCATGCCGGGGTGCCCTTCTCGCGGACGGCCGAGGGGAAGATCTACCAGCGGGCGTTCGGCGGGATGATGCAGAATATGGGGGCGGGGCCGCCGGCGCAGCGCACCGCGGCGGCGGCGGACCGGACCGGGCATGCCATGCTCCACGCGCTCTACCAGCAGTCGCTGAAATATGACGCGGACTTCTTCATCGAATATTTCGCCATCGACCTCATCATGGAGGGCGGCGCCAATGGACCCGAGTGCCGGGGCGTGATCGCTTTGTGCCTGGAGGACGGGTCGATCCATCGCTTCTCCAGCCAGGCGGTTGTGCTCGCCACGGGCGGCTACGGCCGGGTCTATTTCACCGCCACCTCGGCCCATACCTGCACCGGCGACGGCAATGCGATGGTGCTTCGGGCGGGCCTGCCGCTCCAGGACATGGAGTTCGTCCAGTTCCACCCGACGGGGATTTACGGCGCGGGGGTTCTGATCACCGAAGGCGCGCGCGGCGAGGGCGGCTATCTGACCAACTCCGAAGGCGAGCGCTTCATGGAGCGCTATGCCCCCTCGGCCAAGGACCTCGCCAGCCGCGACGTCGTCTCCCGCTCGATGGCGATGGAGATTCGCGAGGGGCGGGGCGTCGGCAAGGACAAGGACCATATCTGGCTCCACCTCGACCATATCGACGCCAAAATCCTAGCCGAACGCCTCCCCGGAATCACCGAGACGGGGAAGGTGTTCGCGGGGGTCGACCTGACCCGGCAGCCGCTTCCGGTAGTACCGACGGTTCACTACAATATGGGCGGGATCCCGACCAACTTCCACGGCGAGGTGGTGACCTTGCGGGACGGCGATCCCGACGCCGTCGTGCCCGGCCTGTTCGCGGTCGGCGAGGCGGCCTGCGTCTCGGTCCACGGGGCGAACAGGCTGGGCTCGAACAGCCTCATCGACCTCGTCGTCTTCGGCCGTGCGGTCGGCCACCGGGCCGGCGAGATCCTCACGCCGAACGCTCCGCACCGGCCCTTGCCCAAGGGCTCGGAGGAGATGGCGCTGGGGCGCCTCGACAGGTTCCGCTTCGCCTCGGGGGACAGCCCGACGGCGCAAATCCGCAACAGGATGCAGCGGGTGATGCAGGCCGATTGCGCGGTTTTCCGGGCGGAGGCCACTCTCGAGGAGGGCAAGGGCCGGATCGACGAGGTCTACAGGCAGATGGCCGACGTCAAGGTCACCGACCGAAGCCTCGTCTGGAACACCGACCTCGTCGAGACCCTGGAACTCGACAACCTCATCGCCCAAGCGGTGGTGACGATGCACTCGGCCGCCAACCGCAAGGAAAGCCGAGGCGCGCACATGCACGAAGACTATCCCATCCGCGACGATGCCAACTGGATGAAGCATACGGCGGCCTGGTTCGAAGGCTGGGGCGGCCAAAGCGGGACGGTGCGGATCGATTACCGGCCGGTCCACGAATATACGCTGACCGACGAGATCAAATATATCGAGCCCAAGACGCGGGTTTATTGAGGCGTCGCGGGGCGCGGAATCAATTCGGGCCGACGGTCAGCGGGCCACCGTCTCCAGCGCAGCCCGGACCCGTGCCATATCCTGCGCGAATCTTCGGCCCAGCGCCTCGTCCTCCAAGCCCGCCCGTTCGACCACCATCGGCATCGACAGGCCGATGCGCAGAGTCGCGCCCCAGCTTCCGTCGCCGAGCTTCACGCATTTCACGGGCTGGCCGAGGCGGACTCCGTGGGCGAGCATCGCCTTGTGCCAGCGGGTCGAATCCTCGAACGTCGCTCCGCCCGAAAATTCGCTGAGGTCGAGCGTTGAGAGGGTCCGCATCTCGATCGGGTGGGTGTCCGCGGTCTCCTTCTCGCCGGGCGGATAGGGGGCAACTCGATGGGCCGGGGTCTTTTCGATAATCTCCTCTCGCACCGCCTTGTGGAAGCACAGGATGATCCGGGTCACTTCCTCGACGTCGAGACGCTGGAAGCGCTCCAGCTCGAAGATCGAGGCTTCGAGGCGGAGCAGAAGGCCGGGATTGGCGCCGTCCTCCAGCGCCTCGGCGCCGGGCCAGCCTCGAGGCCATTCGCTGCGGCGGAAGATCCTCGCCAAGCCGTGGGCGATCGGCTTCCACCGCTCGCGGACGATGCGGGGAACCAGGGCGAAGCCGCTGAACGGCGGGCCGCCCATGAACTTGTAGCCGGTGACGAAGACGATCGCCTCGCGCTCCAGATAGTCGGCGATTGCGGGGCTGGTGATCCGGGCCTGGCAGGCGTCTACCGCGAAAGTGACGGAATCGCCATTCTTTGCAACTAATCGATCGAGATCCGCCAGCGCCGGCAGGATCAGCCCCGTCTTCGCCGCCCGGCATAAGCCTGGCCGGAAAGCTCCGGCCCGATCTCCGACGCCAGCGCCAGCGCCTGGACATGGGCGAAGGCCCGGACGGAAATGTCGTTGGCGGTGGACGAAGCATAAGCGAGCACTCCGCTCGGGCGCGGCGCCGAATGGTAATTGTTGAGCCCGGTTTCGCGGCGAAGGACGATCCGGGCGTCGCCTCCGGTCGTCATCAGCCGGGTCGAGTCGCAGAGCGCTTAAGGTGTCAGCGGTCACAAAGGTTACGCTCTTGGCCTTCCGTAACGGCGGGACTATGGCCGCCGCGCCCCCCTGAAAGGCGAAATCCCACGTGTCAAACATCCGTCCGCTCACCATTCCGCCGGAAGCCAAGGAGCGGCTGCGGATCATGTTCATCGCCAAGCATGCTTTGTGGGAGGGCGGGCTTCACCCGGAGGACGGCAACCACGCTTTGTACCATGTCGAGGTGCGCGGGATATTGAGGGGCCTGGGGCTCAACCTCGAGCTTGCCGACAGATATGAGGCTTTGTTCGAGAAGCCCGACGTCGACTTCGTCTTCCCGCTGCTCAACCGGGGCGGCTTCCTCAACAGCGAGATGCTGTTGCCCTTGCTGTGCACCCGGCACGGCCTGCCCTTCCTCGGAGCGAGCCCGATCCTGCGCGGAATGTCCGACGACAAGCACCTCACCAAGATGGCCGTCGCCGCCCTCGGAATCCCGACCGCGCCCTGGGCGGTCTATCGCCGAGGAGCCCCTGTCGAGAAATCGAGCTGCCCCGAGGGCGATCGGATGGTGATCAAGCCGAACGCCTCCTCGGCGAGCTGGGGGGTGCAGGACGCCCACGACTGGGCCGGGGTCGAGGCCGCGATCGCAAGCATTCATTCCGAAGGCCATGACGCGATCGTCGAGCCCTTCCTCAACGGCAGCGACGTCGAGGTTCCGGTGATCACATTGGGCGGCGAGCCGGCGATCATGCCGATGATGCTGTTCGCGCAGGCCGATCCCTCCCACCTTCGAACCTATTACGAGAAGCGCGACCTCGTCGACCGGAGCCGGAAATACCAGCTTGTCGAGTTCGACGACGAGGAATGGACTCCCGTGATCGCCGACTACACAAGGCGGATAGCCGAGCTGTTCCGGCCCTTCGATTATGGCCGCTACGAATTCCGCTTCGACCGCGAGGGCGGCAAGGTCCAGTTCCTCGAGGTGAACCTCAACGCCAACCTCTGGTCCCAGAAGGTCTATGGCCGCTCGGCAGCGCTCGCCGGGCTCAGTCAGGAGCAGTTGATCGAGACGATCCTGACGGAGAGCTTGAAAAGGCACGGGTTGCTGTAGCGCGTCGCCCCAGCGGAGGCTGGGGCCCCGGCGGGCGAAGATCACGGTGTCTTTCACCCGCCGGGATCCCAGCCTTCGCTGGGATGACGGGGTGTTGAGCCTCTGCGGTCAAGGCGCTATCGCCGCGCCAGCAAAGGATTGAGAATGGCCGAATTCACCCTCCCGAAGAACAGCGTCATCAAGGGCAAGGGGCGCGCCTTTACCGATCCGGCCGGGCCGGGGCGGACGCGCAGGTTCAGGATCTACCGCTACGATCCCGATTCGGGCGAGAATCCGCGCTACGATTCGTACGAGGTCAACCTCGACGAGACCGGGCCCATGGTCCTCGACGCCCTTCTGCGGATCAAGAACGACATCGACCCGACGCTGACCTTCCGCCGCTCCTGCCGCGAAGGCATTTGCGGTTCCTGCTCGATGAACATGAATGGACGCAACGGCCTCGCCTGCACCACCGCGATCGAGGATTATAAGGGCGACATAAGGATCACTCCGCTTCCGCACATGGACGTGATCAAGGACCTGGTGCCGGACTTCACCCACTTCTTCGCCCAATATGCGGCGATCGAGCCCTGGCTGAAGACCACGACGCCCGATCCGTCGGGCAAGGAAAGGCTCCAGTCGCCGGAGGATCGGGCCAAGCTGGACGGGCTCTACGAGTGCATATTGTGCGCCTGCTGCTCCTCCTCCTGCCCGAGCTATTGGTGGAATTCGGACAAGTTCCTGGGGCCGGCCATCCTCCTCCAGGCCTATCGCTGGCTCGCCGACAGCCGCGACGAGAAGACGGCCGAGCGGCTCGACGAGCTGGAGGACCCGTTCAGGCTCTATCGCTGCCACACGATCATGAACTGCGCCAACGTCTGCCCCAAGGGGCTCAACCCGGCCAAGGCGATCGCCGAGACCAAGAAAATGCTGGTGGAGCGCGCGGTTTGAACCGCGCGTCGCCCCAGCGAAGGCTGGGGCCCCGGGGGGTGAAGAACGCGGCGCAATTTCTCGCTGGGATCCCGGCCTCCGCCGGCATGACGGGCCGGGTTTCGACGTCGTGACCCAGCCGCGCCTCCACCCCCTTATCCGCCATGAGCCCGATCCGGACCATCCGGGGTGGATGACCTGGGACCTGACAAGCGACGACTTCCGCTTCAACGCCGCGATCGGCAAGCTGCTGGTTCGCGGCGAAGGGGAAAGGCGGGCGCTGTGCCGGATGTTTCCGGACGTGGCGCAGAGCAATCTCGGAAACATCGTCCATGGCGGCGCGATCCTCACCTTCATCGACATGGCGATGTTCGCCGGAGGCTATGCGGCGGGAGCCTGCCTCGGGCCTTCGGTGACCCTCGACCTTTCCGCGCAATTCCTCTCCGGCGCGAAGCTCGGCCTTCCGCTCGACTGCGCGGTCGAGATTCTTCGCGAGAGCAAGAGGCTGGCGGTGATGCGGGGTCTCGTCGAGCAGGAGGGGGACGTGGTCGCTTCCTGGTCGGGGACGCTCAGGAAGCTGTCGCGGTGAGCGAGGTCGCCGGGCGCTATAGGGCGCTGGTGGCCGCCGGGGAGCTTCGGCCCGATCCGGACCAGGAAAAGGCGGTGGCCGTGCTCGACCGGATCGCCGCCGAGCTCGGTGCCGCCCCAAAGAAGACGCCCTGGGCGCGATTGTTCGGCAAAGCGCCGCCGGCGCCGCGCGGGGCCTATCTGTGGGGCGGAGTGGGGCGCGGTAAATCGATGCTGATGGACCTCGCCTTCGACGCGATCCCATACGAGCCCAAAAGGCGGGTCCATTTCCACGAATTCATGCTCGAGGTTCACGAGCGGCTTCGGGCCGAGCGTTCGAAGGAGGAAGGGGACCCGATTCCGCCGTTGGCGCGCTCGATCGCCGGGGAGGCCCGGCTCCTCGCCTTCGACGAGATGGTGATAAACAACGCCGCCGACGCCATGATCCTGTCGCGCCTCTTCTCGCAGCTGCTGGGCAACGGGGTAACGATCGTCACCACGTCCAATCGCCCTCCGGGCGATCTTTATCTCGGCGGGCTCAACCGTGAACTCTTCCTGCCTTTCATCGACCTCGTCCAGAGCAAGCTCGTCGTCGTGCCGCTGAACGGCCCGACCGATTACCGGCTCGAGCGCCTCGGCGGTTTGCCGACCTGGTACGTTCCGAACGGGCCGGAGGCGACCCGGGCGCTAAGCGAAGCCTTCTTCCGGCTCACCGACTTTTCGGTGGAGGACCGGGCGAAGGTGCCCGGCGAGGACATAAAGGTGCAGGGCGGGCGCAGCCTCCACGTGCCCAAGAGCCTCAAGGGCGTCGCGGTCTTCTCCTTCAAGCGGCTATGCGGGGAGGCGCGAGGGGCCGCCGACTATCTCGCCATCGCCCGCCGCTACCACAGCGTCATCCTCGTCGGCATTCCGGTCATGAGCGTCGACCGGCGCAACGAGGCGGCCCGCTTCGTCACCCTGATCGACGCCCTCTACGAGCATAAGGTGAAGCTCCTCGCCGCCGCCGACGCTCCGCCGGACGCGCTCTACCCGGCCGGCGACGGGGCGTTCGAATTCCAGCGCACCGCGTCGAGGCTGATCGAAATGCAGTCGAAGGACTATCTGGCGGCCGGCCATGGCGCGGAGGGCGGGTAATCCCGTCATCCCGGCGGAGGCCGGGATCCCGGCGGGTGAAAGGCGCCGGTGTTCTTCACCCGCCGTGGCCCCCGCCGCCGGGGGGGGGAGGGAGGTGGCGTTTGGTGACACGCCGCGTCCCACACCGGTGCCCCCGTGCGCATGGGGGGGTATCGGG
>JBBSIZ010000055.1:0-14007 GCA_038257735.1 Sphingomonadales bacterium
CGGCCTGGTCCGCGATTCCAGTGGCCGGAAGATGTCCAAGTCGAAGGGCAATACGGTCGATCCGCTCGGCCTCATCGACCGCTTCGGGGCCGACGCCCTTCGCTTCACTTTGGCGGCGATGGAGAGCCAGGGGCGCGACATCAAGCTGGATGAGAAAAGGGTCGAAGGCTATCGCAACTTCGCCACCAAATTGTGGAACGCGGCGCGCTTCTGCCAGGCCAACGGTATCGGAGCGAGCGCCGCGCTGGAGCCTCCGCGGGCGGAGCTTCCGGTCAATCGCTGGATAATCGGCGAGACGGTGAAGACGGTCCAGGCGCTCGACCTGTCGCTGGCCGAGCTCCGCTTCGACGAGAGCGCCAACATAGTCTATCAATTCGTCTGGGCGACCTTCTGCGACTGGTATCTGGAGCTGATCAAGCCGGTCCTGAGCCCCTCCCCTGATGGGGAGGGGCTTCATTCCGCGGCCGAAACCCGCGCCGTCGCCGCCTGGGTGCTCGACCAGATACTGGTCATGCTCCACCCGTTCATGCCGTTCATCACCGAGGAGCTGTGGAACGCCGACGAGCGGCCCTATCCGCTGATCGTGGCGAAATGGCCGATGCCGGATGCGAGGGCGCTCGATCCGGAGGCCGGGCCGGAGATCGACTGGCTGATCCGGCTGGTAGGCGGAATCCGCGCCGCCCGTGCCGAGCTGAACGTCCCGCCCGGGGCGAAATTGACCTTGCACGTCAAGGATGCCGCCGAGGGGACTCGCGCGCGCCTGGAGCGTCACGACGCCGCGCTCAAGCGGCTTGCGCGGGTCGAATCGGTCGCATTTGGCGAATCCTCGGGCGGCGCTGCGCAGATCGTCGTCGACGAGGCGACCTACATCCTTCCGCTCGAGGGCGTGATCGACATCGAAGCGGAGCGCTCGCGGCTCGCCAAGGCGGCGGAGGCGGCGGAAAAGGAGCGGGACTCGCTCGCCGCCCGCCTCGCCAATCCGAGCTTCGTCGAACGGGCGAAACCGGAGGCGGTGGAGAAAGCGCGCGGCGACCATTCGGAAAAGGCGTCCGACGCGGAGAAGTATCGGGCGGCCCTGGCGCGGCTGGGCTGATCGTCAGGCGGGCACCACCACCTCGATGGCCCGCTTGGCGACCTGGGCCACGATCGGAGTCTTCGCCAGCACCTCGCCGTCGATCGAGATTCGCTGGCGAGGCCGGGTCTCGACGATGAGCCTGGTGCCGTGAAACTCGCGGGTCGTCCGGTTGCGGGTCGGAAGCTTGAAATATTTGGAGAACCAGTCCCAGGCCAGGCTGGAGGCCTTTGGGCCGACCACGGCCTGGACGATGATCCGGCCGCTGTCGACCTCGGCGCTTTCGATCAGCTCGACGCCCCCGTGATGGCCGCCATTGGCGATCCGGACCTCGGTCGCCCACATGGTCTCGTCAATTCCCTCGCCGCGGACGGTGAGCCGGAAAGGGCGGAATCGGATCAGGCACCAGACCGCCCAGATCAGATAGCCGATTCGGCCGAGATAGCGCTTCAGATTGTGGGGAACGCCTTCGCCGATCATCGGCGACAGGCCCATCGCCGCGCAATTGGCGAAATAATCGTCGTCGATCATTCCCAGATCGATCCGCCGCCTTTGCCCGGCCGCGATGGTTTCGATGGCGCCGTCGAGGTCGAGCGGGATTCCGAGCGTCCGGGCGAAGCTGTTCGCGGTGCCGAGCGGGAGCAAGGCGAACACGCAGTCCCGGTCGACCAGCTCGTCGACGGCGCAGGAGAGCGAGCCGTCGCCGCCGCCGACGATCACCATCGGAGCGCCCTGGCGAACCGCCTCCTTGACGGTCGGGACCAGAAGGCGCGGGTCGCGGAGCGCGAAGGCGCTGGTGAGCTCGATCCCCGCCTTGCGCAGCTTGTCCGACGCCTCGCGGAACAGCGCCTGTCCCTTGCGGGAATGGGCGTTGACGATGAGGACGGCTTCTTTGGGAACGGGCTTGCTCAAGGACATCAGGTGGCAACGCCCGCGAGGGCGCGCAAGTGCCGTGCGTTCAAATATAAGGGCGACGACGATACGGTGCCGACACAAGCAAGGCGCAGGCCGCCGCGCCGCGCTTTGCAGGGGCGCGTAGGGGCGTTACAGCCTCGTTTCATGAGCCATGCCGCTTTCCCAGCCCTCCGGCTCCGCCGCACCCGCTCCGCCGCCTGGAGCCGGGCTTTGTTCGCCGAGACATTGCTCACTCCGGCGGATCTGATCTGGCCCTTGTTCATCGCCGGAGGGGAGGGGGCGGAGGAGCCTGTCGCCAGCCTTCCGGGAGTCTCGCGCTGGTCGGTCGACCGCCTCGGCGACAAGGCGCGGGAGGCCCGCGACCTCGGCATCCCCTGCGTCGCCCTCTTCCCCAACACGCCGAGCGCGCTTCGGACCGAAGATGCCCGCGAGGCGCTAAATCCCGACAATCTCATCTGCCGGGCGGTCCGGGCGGTGAAGGAAGCGGCGCCCGAAATCGGCGTGCTGACCGACGTCGCGCTCGATCCCTACACCGCGCACGGCCATGACGGGCTGGTCGACGGAGCGGGATGCGTGATCAACGATTCGACCATGGCCATGCTCGTCGAGCAGGCTCTGGTGCAGGCGGCCGCGGGGGCGGATGTCGTCGCTCCGTCCGACATGATGGACGGCCGGGTCGGCGCCATCCGCCGGGCGCTCGAGCGTGAAGGCCATTGCGACGTCCAGATCATGGCCTATGCCGCCAAATATGCGAGCGCCTTCTACGGACCGTTCCGGGACGCGGTCGGATCGAGCGGGCTGCTCAAGGGCGACAAGAAGAGCTACCAGATGGACCCGGCCAATGCCGAGGAAGCGTTGCGCGAGGTCGCCCTCGATCTCGCCGAGGGCGCCGACAGCGTGATGGTGAAGCCCGGTCTGCCCTATCTCGACATCGTCCGGCGGGTGAAGGAACGCTTCGAAGTGCCGGTCTTCGCCTACCAGGTGTCCGGCGAATATGCGATGATCGAGGCCGCCGCCGCGGCCGGCGCCGGCGATCGCGACGCGCTGGTGCTCGAGACTCTGATGGCCTTCAAGCGGGCCGGTTGCTCCGGAATGCTCACCTACCACGCGCCGGTGGCGGCGAGGCTTCTGGCACGGTGACTTCGGCCGAGGCTCAAGCAGTCGGAGCCTCCTCCAGGGAGCGTTTCGCAAAGCCGCTTTTCCTGCTGACGGTGCTCACCGGCTCCTTCCTGCTCTTCCTCACCCAGCCGATGATCGCCCGGATGGCGCTGCCACGGCTGGGCGGAGCGCCGGCGGTGTGGAACAGCGCGATGCTGGTCTATCAGGGCCTGCTCCTGGCCGGCTACGCCTACGCCCATTTCCTGGCCCGGCTCACGCCGCGGCTGCAAGCGGGGCTTCATCTCGCACTGTTCGCAATCGCCGCCTTGTGGCTTCCGATCGGAGTCTCCGACGCAATCCTCCCCGCCGACGCGGTCCCGGCCTTGTGGGCGCCCTGGTTCCTGGCGGCCTCGATCGGCCCGCTCTTCTTCATCGTCTCCGCCCAGGCGCCGCTGATGCAGCGCTGGTACGCTTTGGAGAGCGCTCGCGGCGATCCCTATCCGCTCTACGCGGCCTCCAATCTCGGAAGCTTCGCCGGCCTGCTCTCCTACCCCTTGCTGGTCGAGCCGCTTATGACCCTGAACCAGCAGGGCCTGCTCTGGTCGGCGGGCTATCTGTTGCTCGTCATGATGGTGGTGGCCTGCGCGCTCACCGTTCCGGCCGCGTCGGTCGAGGCGATACCGAAGGCGGCAGGTCCGGCTCCGTCGTGGCGGCGGCTGCTGCACTGGGTCGCGCTCGCCGCCGTGCCGTCGGGCCTGATGCTTTCAACCACGACCCACCTCACCACCGACATCGTCGCGGTGCCCCTTCTCTGGACGCTGCCCCTCGCTCTCTACCTTCTGAGCTTCGTCATCGCCTTCGCCCACCGGCGGGGCGCGGCCGATCTCATCGTCGCCCTCGTGCCCCTGTTTCTCCTCGTCGCCGGAGGCTTAGCCTTCAGCGGCGGATCCGATCACCCCTTCTTCACCGCCACCCTGGGGCTGCTTCTCTTGTTCATGGTCGCGGTCGCACTCCATGCCGAGATGTACCGCCGGCGCCCCGAGCCGGCCCACCTCACCGCTTTCTACCTCGCAATGGCCGTGGGCGGAGTGCTCGGCGGAGCGTTTTGCGCCATTCTCGCTCCGACCCTGTTCGACTGGGCCTATGAGCATCCGCTTCTGATCGTCGCCGCGGCCGTGCTCGTTCCGCAGGCGCCGTTCATCCCCTGGACCCAGGATATGCCGGCGCCGATGCGCTGGCTGCTCGCGGCCGGCCTTCTCGCTCTCTCATGGGCGATCGACCGCAATTGGGGGCCGTTGACGAGCGACGGAGCCGCTCTGGCCGGAAGCGTCCTCATCTCGCTCGTCGCTCTGGCCTTCATCGGCCGCAAATGGGTCTACGCCGCCGGGCTGCTCGCCTTGATGCTGAGCTATGGCGGCTGGACCAAGATCGAGGAAAGCCGCGAAGGGCTCCGCACCCGCTCCTATTTCGGGATCTACAGCGTCGTCACGCGGCGAAATCCGCCCTCGCGCCAGCTCACCCACGGCACCACCCTCCACGGAGTCCAGAACCTCAGTCCCGGGGGCGAGACCGAGCCGACCTCTTATTATGCCCGCCGTTCCGGAATCGGCCATGCGCTCGACTCGCTGCCTGTCTTCCACGGCCCCGGCGCCTCGGTGGGCGTGGTCGGCCTCGGCACCGGCACGCTGTCCTGCTACGCCCGGCCCGGGCAGGACTGGAGCTTCTTCGAGATCGATCCGGCGATGGTTCGGATCGCCAGGAACCCGGCCAATTTCACCTTCCTCTCGCGCTGCGCGCCGCAGGCGAAAATAGTGCTCGGCGACGCCCGGCTCAGCCTTGCCCGGGAGCCGGCGGGCAAGCTCGACCTGCTCGCCGTCGACGCCTTTTCGTCCGACGCGATCCCGATCCACCTTCTCACCCGCGAGGCGCTTCAGGTCTACAGGCGGGCGCTGAAGCCGGACGGGCTGCTCCTCATCCACATCTCCAACCGCTATCTCGATCTCGAGCCGGTGCTCGCCGCCGCGGCGAAGCGGGACGGCTGGCACGCCGCCGCCTTCGATTATTTCCCGGGGAAGGAGGAGGAGAGACGCAATCTTTCGCGCTCGATATGGGTGGCGATGACGAACGACAGGGATGGCCTGACGACCCTTAGGATCGCGAGCGCCGAGGACGGGCATCTGTGGCGGCCGTTGGTCGGGCGGCCGGGCTTCCCCGGCTGGACCGACGATTATGCAAGCATCCTGCCTCTGCTCGAGGGCTGGAATGCCTGGTTGCCCGTGGGGTTGAAGCCGTGACGATCGAGACCGAGCGGCTCCGGCTCCGCCCCTGGCGCGAAGAGGATATCGAGCCCTTCATCCGCCACCTCAACGTCGAGCCGGTGATGCGCTGGCTCGGCGGAGTGCGAACGGCCGAGCAGCAGGAGATCATAGTCCGGACACGCTTCATGGCCTGGCAGGAGTCTCGCGGCTTCACCTTCTGGGCGGTCGAACGCAGGGAGGATGGCGAGCTGCTCGGTTTCTGCGGGCTCAAGATCGCCGACGATCCCAAAAGCCCGGTTGAAGGCGAATATGAGATCGGGTGGCGGCTGCGCGAGGATAGCTGGGGCCGCGGCTATGCGAAGGAGGCGGCGTCGGCCTCGCTCGATTTCGCCTTCGGGCGGCTTGGAGCGGAGCTGGTGGTCGCTCTCACCGTCGAAGAAAATGCGCCGAGCTGGGGGCTGATGCTCCGGCTCGGAATGACCCGGCGGGCCGATCTCGATTACGACACGGCCTTGTGGGCCGAGGGTTTGGTCATCGTCCACCAAATGAGGCGCGAGCAATGGCGAAGCTGATTCCCTTCGGCGGCAAGGCGCCGCTTGTCGACCCGGCCGCCTTCGTCGCGCCCGGGGCGGTTCTGATCGGCGACATCGAGATCGGGCCGGAAGCCAGCATCTGGTACAATTGCGTGCTGAGGGGCGACGTCAATCATATCCGGATCGGCGCCCGGACGAATATCCAGGACGGAAGCGTCCTCCACGTCGATTCGCCCCGCCCGGGCAAGCCGGCCGGCCTCCCCACGATCATCGGCGAGGACGTCCTGATCGGCCATATGGCGATGGTCCATGGCTGCATCCTCCACGACCGCGCCTTCGTCGGCCTGGGCGCGATCGTCATGGACGGCTGCGAGATCGAAGGCGGTGGAATGCTTGCAGCGGGCGCACTTCTGACTCCGGGCCGGCGGATTCCGGCCGGCCAGCTCTGGGCCGGGCGCCCCGCCAAATATGTCCGCGACCTCAGCGAGGAGGAGCTTGCCGGCCAGCGGGCGGGAGTCGAGCATTACGTCGCCCTGGCCAGGCTGCACGCCGCCGCGACCGGAGGCGGCTGAGCCTTTGGACCGTTTACACCAATGCCTCAGAAAATCCGGTGCCAGGCACCAATGGGTAAGTCATTATATTGCCTGGATGCCTGCAGGATGCGCTTCAGAGGCGGATGAGGCTTGCGCCGAGCCGCTCAAGGCGATCCGCCTGGGCGTCGGCCAGCGCCCGCATCTCCTCCGTGGCCCGGCGAAGCCGTTCCGAATCCCCGGAGCCGAGCGTGCCCGCGCTGATTCGCTCGACCGCCAGCCGGTCGAGGTCGGCGATCGCCGTCGTCGTTTGCGCTCTCGCGGCCTCCAGCCTCGAAAGGGCCTGCTGCGCCTCGATCCAGGAATCGCTTCCCGCCGCGCCCGACTTGCCCGCCGCCGCCTGAGCCGCCGGAAGCGCTGAATCGAATGAGGCGGCGCCCGCTCCGGCCTCCGCGAGCAGGCGGTCGATCTCACCCGCCAGCGCCGGATCGTCGGGCTGAGGCGTCGGCTTGCGCTCCTCCGCATCCTCGGCATAGGCTCTTTCGGCCGGACGAGGGGCGAGCGAAGGATAGGGGCCGGGCGCCGCGCAGCCCGCCGCGACGAGGAGCGGCACGAAGATTGCCACGAAGATCGCAAGGGTCTGACGAAGGCGGGCCATGGCTCCTCCTAGGCGGCGCGCCGATGCCCGGCAACGGGCTTGCGCCCCGTCGCCCTTGCCCCTATGTCCCCGTCTCCCGCGCGCCCATAGCTCAGCTGGATAGAGCACCAGACTACGAATCTGGGGGCCGGAGGTTCGAATCCTTCTGGGCGCGCCAAATTCCCTTCAGCTTGTCGGTTTCTCCTCGAACCGCCCGTCCGCCAAGGCGAAGGCGAAGGCGATGTGCGCATTGCCTGCCGAGCGATTGGCCCAGTCGTGGCTGATGCCGCGCTGGACGATGACGTCGCCGGCCCGGATATTTCTTCCCACCGCTCGCCTCCCACCCCTGCCGCCTTCGGGCCCGCGGGAAAGCCGGCGGCGTTGAAAGCGGACGGGCGGCGCCCTATCTGCCCGGGATATGTCGGCAACCCGCCTGCTCGCTCCGACTCTCCTGGAACCCGGCCCGGTCGCTCTCCGTACAGGCGAGCTGGGCGCGCCTCCTCGGCCCCGAGCAGCTCGAGCCGGACGAGCACGAGACCCGCTGGTCGGCGAGCGCGATCCACACCCGCCCGCTCGGCGACAAAGGCCCGCTCGGCGACAAAGGCCCGCTCGGCGACAAAGGCTGGTGGTCCACCACCCTCGCCTGGGGCTGCCGGACCAAGGGGGCATGACGAGCTCGATGCCTTCGGCCTGGAAATCGCCGTCGCTATGGGCCGATGGACGCTGTTCGACCGCGCCGAGCAGGTCGAGACGGACGAGCTTACCCGGGTCGGCGGTCATCACGGGCCGGTCTACCGGGTCGGCAAGACTTCGCTCGGGGCGATCCGCGCCTTCCGGTCGGCCGACACGTCAAGCTCGGCCTTGGTGGACTCTTCGGCTTCAGCTTCGTGCCCGGCGCCATCGGGCCTTCCTATGGGGCGATCCGAAAGGCGGGATGATCTTCCTCCGTCTCAAGATAGACTGATCGGATGAGCCTGGCGCGCCGCCTGATCCGAATCGTCCTCACCTCTCTCCACGGCCTGCGCGGGGCATTGTGGAAGGTCACCGGCCCGGGCCGCGCCGGGGTCCACGCCGTGCCTCTGACGGGGCAGGGCAGGGTGGTGCTGGTTCTCCTCACCTACGCCCCGGGCTGGCGGCTTCCCGGCGGCGGACGCAGGCGCGGGGAGGAGCCGGAGGCGGCGATGCTCCGCGAGCTCCGGGAAGAGATCGGACTCGTCGCTCACGGGCCGATCGAGCGGCTCGAGGACATGAGGCCGGCCTCCGCCCTTCCCGGCGACCGCTCCGACGTCTTCCTGGTCCGCGACGTCGCCTATCGGCCTCGGTGGAGCCTGGAGGTGGAGGAGGTGCGCGAGTTCGACCCGCGAGAGCTGCCGGACGAAGTCACGCGCTGGACGGCGCATGTGATCGAGCGCTGCGGACTCGCTACGCCCCCGGCCGATCCGCCGATTGCCGGGTGAGGCAGTCGATCAGGCTCCGGAAGGCAAGGGGCCGTTCGAACGAAATCCCCGCCCGGCCGTCGCGGCGCCACAGGATCCGGCCGGCCACCGGCGGCATTCCGGGCACGATCGCGCTCGCCTCGCTGCCGACATGCCCAGGCTCGGCCAGCTCCACCTCGAGCCCACCTTCCGAAACGTCCTTCGCCTAGGCGGTGAGGCAGGTTTCGCCGATGCGAAGGACCACCTCCGCACAGAGCTCCAGCCGCGGCGGCCGGTAGGGATGGCCGCGGTCGCGCGCCGCCGGCGTGTCGCGGACCAGCTCGCAATCCTCGAACTCGAGCCTGCCAGGCTGTCGGACGACCATTCGACCCGGACCGGGAAGCGGTGTTGGGAGTTGAGCTCGAGCACGAACCGAGCCCCCTCCGGAAGGCTCTCGCCGACCCGGACGATGGCGCCGCTCTCCGCGAGCGAGAGCATCTAGCGCGGCGACACTCCGAAGAGCGAGCTCCAGGGGGGCGGCTTTCTGCTGCGCTTTCGATTTGGCAGGCATGGTTTGTCCTCCTAAGGCGATCGTGGCAGGAACGGCCCGCCTTCGGTGGGGGTCCCTCGCCTCTCAACGCCGCAACGAAAGAGACATCAGAGAATGGACGAGATCGAATGGTGGGAGTTCGACTCCGCGAAGGAGATGGCCGAGCAGGCCGCGGGGGATATCGGTTTCGTTATCGAAAGCGCGATCGAGGCGCATAAGGGCGCCCGAATCGCTCTGCCCGGCGGCTCGACCTCCGACCTCATCTTCGCCCAGCTCGCAAAGTCGAAATCGATCGACTGGTCGAAGGTGACGATCATGCCGACCGACGACCGGCTCGTGGCGCTCGGAGACCCGCTCAGCAACTATCGCAAGCTCGAAGGCTATTTCGCCGCCCGGGGCGCGGATCTCGTCTCGCTGGTCGACGAGTCTGCGCTGGGCGATCGCCAGGAGGCGGGCCGGCTCGCCGACGCCCGGCTGTCGCTGCTCGGCTGGCCGCTCGACCTCGCCTGCCTCGGAATGGGCGCCGACGGCCATACCGCGAGCATTTTCCCGGGCCCCGATCTGGACCGCGCCGTCGCCGGCCCGCGCGAGCGCCGCGCAATTGGAGTGAAGCCCGATCCGATGCCCAAGACGGCGCCGGTCGAGCGCGTGACCCTGACCGCGCCGGCGCTCACCTCGGCGCGGGCGATCATGGTCGTCGTCGCCGGCGCCGAGAAGCGGACGATGCTCGAGCAGGCGATCAAGGAAGGCCCGCTTTCGGCGGCGCCCATCGGCCGCATCCTGGCCGCGATCGAATCGCCGATCGACATTTTCTGGAGCGCGGAAGGGTAGGACGCGTCGCCCAGGCGAAGGCTGGGGCCCCGGCGCGTGAAGACCACCGCGCCTGTCACCCCCTGGGGTCCCAGCTTTCGCTGGGACGACGGAATTTCAGATCAGCTCCTCCAGCCCAAGCGCCCGAAGGAGCGCCGCCCTCGCCGCCTCTATGCGGTTCCATAACGACGGGTCGAGCAGATCCGCTGGCTCGATCCGCTCCGGCCATTCGGAGGCCAGAATTGCGGCCAGCCTGTCCAGCTTCGCCTCGTCGGCCATGAAGCGAGGGTCCACCGCTTCCGGCTCCGCGACCACCCGCAACCTCAGGCAGGCCGGGCCTCCGCCGTTGGCCATGGACTGGCGGACGTCGACGATTCGCAATTCGCGGATCGGACCGTTGCCGGCGACCATCGCCTGAAGCCATGCCCAGACGCGTGGAGCCTCGCGCGCTTCCTCGGGAAGGATCAACGCCATTGCGCCGGCGGGCAGGGTCACCAACTGGGCGTTGAAGAGATAGCTCCGGATCGAATCCTCGAGGCTGACGGCGTTTCCCGGTACCTCGACGATCTCCACCTCGGGCAGCAGCCGCTTCAGCTCGGCGTAAAAGCCCGGCCGGCCCTCGAAGGCCTGCTCGTGGGCGAATAGGACATTTTCGTTGGCGACCGCGACGACGTCGTTGTGGAAGGCGCCGGCGGCGATCGCGTCCTCGGACTGGGCGACGAACAGGGTGCGGCCGGGATCGAGGCCGTGGAGCCGGGCGATCGCCCGGCTCGCCTCGTCATGGTGGCGGACGGGGAAAGCGCCGCCCCGAATTCCGTAGACGAATATCTCGACCCCGGAATCGCCGTGCGAGGCGCACAGGCGCATATGATTGGCCGCGCCTTCGTCGCCGAACGTGCCGGGGACAGGAGGGTGGACTGCGAAGCGGGCCTCGTCGGCGAAGGCCAGCCGGAGCTGGGCCAGGGTCTCGGGCCATTCGTGGCTCCGATGGGCCATGGTGCGCAGATTGGCGATGGTGAGATGGCAGCGCCCGTCGGCCGTGTCCGGGGCCGGAGAGACGGTCGCGGCATTGGCGGCCCACATCGCGGAGGCCGAGAAAGCGGCGGGGCGCAGCGAGGCGGGCACGTCCTCGATGCTTGTGCCGAGATCGGCCAGCCAGGCCTGGTCGGGCCGGCGGTGCGGCGGAAGCAGGCCCTGGGGCAGTCCGAGCCGGAGATTGTGACGCATCTTCTCCAGCCCCTGAAGCGCCGCGGCGCGCGGGTGGGAAACCAGCCCCTTGTGGGCCGCGGAGGCGATATTGCCGAGGCTGAGGCCCGAATAATTGTGGCTCGGGCCGATGATCCCGTCGAAATTGATCTCGGCGAGCGGCATCTACCGGCCCATGGCGAGGAAGGTGTCGCCCGGCCGGATCCCGAGCAGGTCGGCGGACTCGCTGGAGATGGTGGCGGTCTCGTCGGGCGAGATGGCCACGTCCCCCCAGCAGGCCGCGAAGCCCTCGAGGCGGCCCCTCGCAAGCATCATGCTCGTTCCGTCCACCGCTTCCGCCACCCCTTCCAGCACCAGCTCGCGCGATTCGCGGATTGTCCGGATCTGGTCGGTGGCGGCAATCATGGTCGGGCCGCCGTCGAAAATGTCGATATAGCAGTCGAAGCTGAAATCCTCGCGCTCGAGCATCTTCATCGCCGCCCGGCCGGAAGGGTGGGGGACTCCCATCACCGACCGCGCGCTCTCGGGCAGCATCGCGGTGTAGATGGGCG
The DNA here is from genome assembly GCA_038257735.1 of Sphingomonadales bacterium. Taxonomy (GTDB): domain Bacteria; phylum Pseudomonadota; class Alphaproteobacteria; order Sphingomonadales; family Sphingomonadaceae; genus Allosphingosinicella. The sequence goes on from JBBSIZ010000055.1 coordinate 11,576, forward strand.
TCTTGGGCATGAGGTCGGCGATGAACTGGGTGCCGTGGGCGCCGTTGAACTCGTCCGCTTCCTGGAAGCTCATCCCGAAGAACCGGCCGGCGATCGAATCCCAGAAAGGCGAGCCGCCTTTCTCGTCTATGACTCCGCGAAGCTCCGCGATGATCCGCCTTGCGAATCGTTCCCGGTGGAGCTTGATGAACATGTAGCGGCTTCGGGCGAGCAGCATCCCGAGCCCGCCGGCGCGCTCGCCGGGGTGGAGGAAGAGGCCGCCGACCTCGGACGAGCCTTCGAGGTCGGTGGTCAAGGTCACCATCTCGTTTCGGAAGGTCTGGCGAAGCGCCTTCGAGGTCTGGGTGAGGGTGCTGACCCGGTAGCTGTAGAAAGGCGTGTCGACCCCGACCATCCCGAAGATTTGGCAGGTGCCCCGGATCTGGCCGGTCTGCGCATTCTCAAGCATGAAGACGTAGAGCTGGTCGCCAGGCTCGGCGATATCGGCGGCGAAGCCCTTCTCGGAACGGATCAGCTTCTCGACGAGGGCGCCGCGGTCCGCGGGCAGGTTGGTGAAGCCGCCGCCGGTCAGCTTCGCCATTTCGTAGAGGGCCTGGAAATCCTCGTTGCGGGCGGCCCGGATGCGAAAGCTCACAAACCTTCCCCCTGCGCCAGCCTCAGGATCGTCAGAGCGGACAGGCGCGCCCGCTCGGCGAGGCTTTCGACGATCAGATATTCCGCGTCCGAATGGATCGCTCCGCCGCGAACGCCCATCGTATCGACGACCGGGACTCCGCAGGCGGCGATATTGTTGCCGTCGCACACTCCGCCAGAATCGCGCCAGCCGATCGACTGGCCGAGATCGGCGCCGCAGCTCGCGACCAGGGCGAATAATTTCTCAGCCTCCGGGTCGAGCGGCCTGGGCGGCCGGCCCCAGCCGCCATGCATATTTATGCACACCTCGCGCTTGGCCGCCACGTCCGCCACCGCTTCCTCCAGAGCAGACTGGGCCCGCAACTGGTCGGCGAGAGCCTTGGGACGCATATTTATGCGCAGTATCGCATGATCGGGCACGACATTGTTCGGTCCGCCGCCGTCGATCCTGGCCGGGTTGACGCTGAGGCCCTCGGCTTTCGCCTCTTCGAGGCGGAGCGCCAGCTCGGCCGCCGCAAGCACCGCATTGCGCCCATCCCCGGGATTACGGCCGGCATGGGCGCTCCGGCCCTCCACGATCAGCGAGAAATTGCCGCTTCCCGGGCGGGCGCCCGCCAGTGTGCCGTCCGGAAGCGCGGACGGCTCGTAGGTGAGAGCCGCCTTCTTGCCCCGAGCCGTCTCGGCGATGAGTGCGGCCGAGCCGGGGGAGCCGACCTCCTCGTCGGAATTGATCACGACCTCGTAGCCGAGCGAGGCGGCGAGCGGCGAGGCTTCGACCGCCTTGAGCGCGGCGAGAAGCACCGCGAGCCCACCCTTCATGTCGGCGACTCCTGGCCCGCCGAGGACGCCCTCGTCGCGCCAGAACACGTCCTGGAAAGGGTGATCGGCGGCGAAGACCGTGTCCATGTGGCCGGTGAAGAGCAATTGCACAGGGGCTTCGGGCCGGACGGCGAGATGGAGGTTGCGGCCGTGCTGGACGGCCAGGCGCTCCCCCGAGGGGGCCACCCAGTCGACCGGCGCCGCATCGCGAAGGGCCGGATCGCCCGGAAGCGCCGAGAAGGCGTCGGCGAGCAGGCCGGCGATGTGGCCGAGGCCGACCAGATTGTGCGACCCGCTGTTCACCGCCGCCCAGGCCTCGACCTGGGCAAGCATCGGCTCGCCGGCCGACCGCTCGACCGCCGCCGTTTCGTCTCTGGTCAGGCCCCGCATCGGCGATGCTCTAGCGCGGGTTGGGGGTGCAGCCAACACCGGGATGACGGGAGGTCAGAGCCGGTCGAGGAACGCCGCCAGCACTTCTTCGTAGAGCTTCTTCTTGAAGGGGACGATCATCGCCGGAAGGTCGGCGGGGTCGGTCCATTTCCAGGATCGGAATTCCGGATCGGGAGTTGCGATGTCGACGTCCTCGTCGGTGCCGAGGAAGCGGGCGAGGAACCAGGTCTGGCGCTGACCCCGCCAGCGGCCCTTCCAGAGCTTGCCGACCAGTTCCTCGGGAAGGTCGTAATAAAGATCCTCGCCGTGCCTGGCGACGATCTCCACCTTGTCGCGGCCGATGCCGGTCTCCTCCTCCAGCTCGCGGAGCGCGCCTTCCGCCGCCTCCTCGCCCGGGTCGAGGCCGCCCTGCGGCATCTGCCAGGCCTCGAGACTGCTATCCAGTCGCTGGCCGACCCAGACCATGCCTTCCCGATTGACCAGCATGATCCCGGCGGCGGGGCGGTAGGGAAGGTGGCTCATCGTCTCTCCTGGAGATTGAGCAATCCCCTTATTGCCCCTGCGGCCATCCGCCAACCGGAGCGACCGAA
>JBBSIZ010000056.1:0-13884 GCA_038257735.1 Sphingomonadales bacterium
CGACAGCGACTGGGCGGCGTTCAGCGCGGCCCAGGCGACGGAGACCGTCTACGATGCCAACGCCCGGCCGGTGGTCACCAAGCTCACCTCCGGCTCCACGATCCATGCTCTCGGCCAGACCGGCTACGATGCGCTCGGCCGCCCCGAATGCTCGGCGCAGCGGATGAACCCGGCCGTGTTCGCGACGGTGACCGCGACCTCCGCCTGCACGCTCGGCACCCGGGGCTCGGGCAGCGGCGATCACGGCCCCGACCGGATCGCGAAGGCGCTCTACGACACGGTCGGCCGGGTCTATCAGGTCAAGTCCGCTCGGCACCGCCGACGAGGCGAACGAAGTGGCCGGCCGCCGCACGAAGCTCATTTGGCCCGACGCTTTTTCGCGGGAATGACGGACGGAGACGGGCGCCCCTCCCTCAATCCATATGCTTCAGGCCCACCCTCAGATAATCCCAGCCGGTCACCAGGGTCAGAGTGGCGGCCGCCCACAGGCAGGCGAGGCCGATCCAGTGCACCCAGACGAAGTGCGGCACCGCGCCGCCCAGGATCAAGGCTCCGAGCGCGACCAGCTGCAGCGTCGTCTTCCACTTGGCGAGGCGGCTTACCGGAAGCGAGACCTGGAGGCCCGCGAGGAACTCGCGAAGACCGGAGACCGCGATCTCGCGCAGGAGGATGATCAGGGCCGGGACGATATGGAAGCCGTGGATGATCGGCTCGCCACTGTTCGCCCGGGCGGAGACCAGCATGACGATCACCGCCGCGACCATGATCTTGTCGGCGATCGGATCGAGGAACATCCCGAGCCTCGAGACCGTCCCCTGGGCCCGCGCGAGATAGCCGTCGAAATAATCGGTGATCCCGACGAGGCAGTAGAGGACGAAGGTGATCGCATAGTCGAGCCGGCTCGGATTCCAGAGCAGGAACAGGAGCAGGGGCACCGCGAAGATTCGCGACAGAGTGAGGATGTTGGGCAATGTCAGCATCGGTCGGCTGAGTGCCTTAGCGGGTCGGGGCGCGGCTGTGAACGGCGGAGCGCGGGACGGCAGCATTTGACCCGGGCGCCATAGCGGCTATGACCGCCCGCGCATGTCCCGACGCACCCAGACCGCCCGCGCCTGAGCGCCGTGCAGGATTCGATGCACCTTCTCCGCGAGCGGCGCTTCCTGCCGCTGTTCGTCACCCAGTTCCTGGGGGCGTTCAACGACAATCTTTACAAGTCGGCGATGGTGATCCTGGTCACCTACGCCATCTACTCGGACCCGACCAAGGAGGCGACGTTCAACGCAGTCGCCGGCGGCCTGTTCATCCTGCCCTTCTTCCTCTTCTCGGCGCTGGCGGGCCAGCTCGCCGACGGCGGCGACAAGGCCCGGATCATCCGGATCGTCAAGACGGCCGAGATCTTCATCATGATGGTCGGCGCAATCGGCCTCCTCCTCCACAGCATCCCGATCCTGCTCGCCGGGCTCTTCGCGATGGGCGTCCATTCGAGCTTCTTCGGCCCGATCAAATATGCGATCCTCCCCCAGCACCTTCGCTCCGACGAAGTTCTCGCCGGCACCGGCCTGGTCGAGGCGGGCACCTATATAGCGATCCTCCTGGGTACGATCGCCGGCGGCCTGCTCGGCGCAGATTACACGCAATTCGCCGCCGCCGGGGTTCTCGTCGTTGCCGCCGCCGGCTGGTTCGCCGGGCGCCAGGTGCCCGCCGCGCCGCCGGAGCCGGATGCGCCGCCCGCGAGGATGGACTGGCACATCGTCCGGGCCTCGGTGGCCCTGGTCAGCGCCACTCTCCACATCCCACGCCTCTTCCTCGCAATCGTCTGCATCAGCTTCTTCTGGATGATGGGGGCGATCCTCGCCGCCCAGTTCCCGCCTCTGGTCAAGAACGTGCTCCACGCCGACGAGCAGGTCGCGACCCTGTTCCTCGCCATCTTCTCGGTCGGGGTCGGGCTCGGCTCGGTCCTGATCAACCGGCTTCTGAAGGGGCGGGTCCTGGCCGTCTATTCGCCCGCCTCGGCGATCTTCATGGGCCTCTTCATCTGCCACCTCTACTGGATCGTGAGGAGCTGGCCGGTCATCGACGGCGAGCTGATGAATCTTTCCACCTTCGTCATGATGCCCCGCGCCGAATGGGTGATGTTCGACCTGTTCGGGGTGGCCGTGTCGGGCGGGGTGTTCGTCGTGCCCCTCTACGCCTTCCTCACCACGACCGTGCCCAAGTCGCAGACGGCTCGAACGGTGGCGGCCAACAACATCGTCAATTCGGGAGGAATGGTGCTCGCCGCCCTGATCCTCACCGGCCTCGTTCAGATGGGCGTGTCGGTCGAGGAGACGTTGCTGATGGTGGCCGTGGCGAGCATCATCTCGGCGGCGCTCGCCTGGAAGCTCCACAAGGCCTGCGATTAGGCGGTCGGCGGTCGGCTGGAAGCCGGATGGGGACACGTACTTTCTTGCGGGAAAGTCCGTGTCCCCAGGCGATCAGGCCAGGAACGTGGAGAAGAAGACCAGCCCGCCCGCGAAGGCCAGGAGGAAGAGTCTGACGTCTTCGGAGGCGGGAATCAGGCGGTCCATGGCCTGGGGTTAACGCGCTCTTCACCAAGCCGGCAAGAGGTGGAATCCGCCCCCCCGGATCCTGTCCCGCCGCGGCACAGGAGCGGAGTGAAATCCTTCCCGGGTTTCTTCCGCGGGCTGGACGTCGAGACGCCCCCGGGTCCCATTGCCCGGCTCCGCCCCTCTCCCTAAGCATCGGGCCATGGAATCACCCGAGCGCGGGCCTGGAGAAGGCGGGAGCGTCCTTTCCGTCCGCTCGCTCTACCTGATCGCCGGCGCCGGCGGCGCCGCCGTCCTTGCAATGCGCCTCTGGCTGCTTCCGGGCCTGCCCTTGTGGCTGGACGAGACCTGGACCGCGGTGATCGCCGGCCAGCCGAGCTGGGCGGCCTTCTGGCGCGAGGTTCGGCTCGATGCCAACGCGCCCTTTTATTATCTCGTCATGGCGCTCTGGCCGGGCGAGGGCAATTTCGCCCTTCGCCTTCCGAGCCTGATCTTCATGATCGCGGCGCCACTGCTCGCCTTCGGCTGGAAGCTTCCTGGCCTTTCCCGCGAAGCGAGGCTCGCCTGGGCCGCCTTGCTCTTCTTCTGGTCGCCGGGCCTGCTCCTTTCCGCCGACGCCCGGTCCTACGCTTTGCTTCTGCTGGTCGGCGTCGCCCAGACCATCGCTTATTCGCGCCTCATCGACTCGCCCGGCCCAAGGCGCGCCGCCTTATGGTGCGGCCTCGCCTCGCTCGCGGTTGCGACCCATTATTTCGCGGCCTGGCTCGCGCTGGCGCAGGGGCTGCTCTACCTCGCTCTGCACAAGGGGCGGGCCGTTCGGACCTGGCCGGCCTTGCTCGTCTTGACTCCGCTCGCGGCCTGGGGGGTCCATCATCTGCCCCGCCTTCTGATCTACGCCCGGCCCGAAATCGTCTGGTACGAACGCCTGTCCCTGGACGAAGCTCTGGACGTGGCCGCCTACGCCGTCGGGCCGGGCCTGCTCTTCGCTTTGCTGCTGGCCGCGATCCTCGCCGCCTGCCGACTTCTGAAGGCCGAGCCGTCCGGCCGGGGCGCGCGCTGGGCCGCGATTTCCAGCGCGGCCGCGCTTGCCCTGGTGGTCGCGATGGGAATGAAGCAGCCCTTTCTCGTCGACCGCTACCTGACTCCGCTCGTTCCCGGCATTCTGCTCGGGATCGTCCTGCTCGCCCGGGCTCCGGCCGGCCATGCCGTGGTCGCGGCCTTCTACCTCGCCTGGATCAATCCGGCGGCCGTCCGCGGACCGCTCGAAAGGCGGGCCGTCTTCGGCCTCGAAATGCCGACCCGATATCTGCTCGCCGCCCGCCCGGACTCCCTCGTTTATTCGCTCGGCTATGGCGGCGCCCGGGTCATGGATCCGGCGACCATGGCGAAGATCGGCGGCTATTTCTTCGAGCAAGCGGGCCGGCGGGTGGATTCGAAGATGATCGTCACCGGTCCGGACGCCCTGGGCGAACTGCTCGCCGCCGCGCGCGGCCCGAGGCCGGCGATCATCCTCCTCTACCGGCAGGACAACGCACCCGATCTGGGCCGGCTTCCGTCCGACTGGCAATGCCGCAATGCGCGCGGCTACCGCTCCGGCACCCTCGCCTGCGCCCCGCGGCGCCTGTTCAGCGCGCCGTCCTGAAGAACAAATGCCCGCCGATCGTCCGGATCGGAGCGAGTCCCGACGACCAGCGCGGCGACACCGCCGCCGTGTGGTAGAAGAGAGCGCCTCCGGTCGGGTCCGCCGATTCTCCGGAAAGAATCTCCGCCGCCAGGCGCTTCGCCTCCAGCCACATGAGCTGGTCCTCGCCGCCCTCCCGAAGCCTGTCGATGTTCATCATCGCCGAATAGTTCGGATCGTTCTTGTTCCACGCGCTGAACTGCCAGGCCGCGCTCACCGTCTCGGTGGCGTATCGGCCGTGGGTGTTGGCGCGCCGGCGATTGTCGATGACGTGCCCCACCGCCCGCATAGCCTCTTCGCCGCCATTGCGGGCCTCGCCCCACATGGTAAGCGCCATCCAGTGCGCGTCGACGACGTCGATTTCCTCGGCCGGGACGATTTCGACGGCCGGAGCCGGCGCCTCGGCTTCGACGGCCGGACGCTCGCCGGCGGCCTGAAGCGGCCGAGTCCACTCGCCCCAATTCGCGCGCTCCTGCTGGGCCGGCGCAACGGGCACGGCCGGTCCGTCGCCCTGAGCCCGGGCGGCCGCGATCGCAACGATAACAGCGGCAATCCCCGCCCCCGCAGCCCATTTCATAATGAATGCAATGCCTTAATTCGGCGGCTTTGGCTAGCCTTTGAGTCCGCCTCACCGCGCCGGAATCGCCATTCCGGACTTGATCCGGGATCAATGGACGATACGGCGCGAAATTTCACTCGACACTGGTCGAGGATTCCCACTTTCGCGGGACTGACGGGACAGATCATGCAAGCTCGACCGGGCCGGCCAAAAAACAGTGCTGTCGATTGAGCTCTAACGCAGCCGCCTCTGCGCGAACGCGCGGCCTGAACCAGTCTTGAGATATCGTTCGAAGGCGGCGGCGGCCTCCGGACGCTCGAACCAGTGGCGGGAGAGAAACCGCCAGGGTTTATATTTCGAGGTGTGCGGGGACTGGCCGGCGTTATGCGCTTTCAGCGGTGCCTGCACGTCTTTGCACAGGCCGGTGTAGAATTGGTGGGGGTCGCTGACGCTCTGCAGGATGTATACGTAGTTCATCGGGAGCCTTTCCGATGACGCCTTAGTCCGCCGTCGCCAAGGCTATGGCGGACAGCCTTCGCCCCCGCCGGACTAAGGCTGGCTTGCCAGCCGTAGCCCGTCAGGGCGAAGGCTGGTGGAGCCGAGGGGGATCGAACCCCTGACCTCTGCAATGCCATTGCAGCGCTCTCCCAGCTGAGCTACGGCCCCGAACCTTTTTCGCCGCCCCTGGGAGGGCGGGTCGCGGCGCCGGACTTAGGCAAGGCGCCGCTTCACTGCAAGCATTGATCTTACCTGGCGAACTTGCCTCGTCACCCCAGCGAAGGCTGGGGTCCCAGCGAGATTCAGGCGCCGAACCCTTCACCCCCTGGGGCCCCAGCCTTCGCTGGGGCTACGCGTAAATCAAGCCTCCTCGTCGTCGTCCTTGCCGCCGGCGACTCCGATATCGTCGTCGCCGCCCAGATCGACCTCGTCGTCCGGATTCTCCTCGGCATCCTCGTCGATGGCGAGCTCGTCGGCGGCCAGATCGGAATCCTCCTTCTCGTCGGCGACGACCTCCTTCTTGGGAGCGTCGAACGGCAGAGGCTGCTTGGATTTGAGCACGGGCTCCGGATCCCAGGCGACCCCGCAGGCGAGGCAGGTCACCGGGTCTTCCTTGCCGAGATCGTAAAAGCGGGTGGCGCACTTGGGACAAGTGCGCTTGGTGCCCCATTCAGGCTTCACCATCGGTGAAAAAACTCCACATCAAGAAGGAATGACGGCCGCTTCCGACCGGACAGCGGCGCGCTTGCCACATGGGATGCCCGCTGTCAAAAGCCAAGGCCGATGGAAAAGCCGCCCCGGCCGACGGTGTTTCAAGCCTCCGGCCCGCTTCGCGGAACGATAAGGGTCCCCGGCGACAAGTCGATCTCCCACCGCGCATTGATCTGCGCCGCCATGGCCCGGGGCCGAAGCCGGATCGAAGCACTGTCCGAAGGCGGCGACGTCCGCTCCACCGCCGCAGCGCTCGAAGCGATGGGCGTTCGGATCGCCCGCGACGGACCGGCCTGGACGGTCGACGGGGTCGGCGCCGGCGCCCTGCTCCAGCCGGAGCGAGCGCTCGACATGGGCAATAGCGGCACTTCGGCCCGGCTTCTCATGGGCCTCGTCGCCTCCCACCCGATCTCCGTCGCCTTAACCGGCGATCGCTCGCTGTCGAGCCGGCCGATGGAGCGGGTGGCGGAGCCGCTTCGCCGGATCGGCGCGGAGGTGATCGCGGCGCCGGGAGGCCGGCTGCCTCTGGCGGTCCGGGGCCTCTGCCCCGCCGTCCCGCGCACGCACCTGATGGAACTACCCTCGGCCCAGGTGAAATCGGCCCTGCTCCTCGCGGCCCTCAACATCCCCGGAATCACCCGGATCGTCGAGCCCGTCCCGACCCGCGACCATGGCGAGCGGATGTTGAAGCTGTTCGGCGCGGACATCGAAGTCAGCGGCGGCGAGATCGCCCTTCGCGGCGAGGCGGTGCTCCGTCCGCGAAACCTCGTCATCCCCGGAGATTTCTCGGCGGCAGCCTTTCTCGCCGTCGCCGCCCTCATCGTTCCGGGCTCGGATGTCAGGATCGAGGGGGTCGGGGTCAATCCGCTTCGCACCGGCCTCTGCGACGTGCTTCTCGAAATGGGCGCTGACATCGCCTTCGAGACTCCGCGGGAGATGGACGGCGAGCCGGTCGCCGACCTGCGGATCCGCCATTCGGCGTTGAAAGCGGTCGATGTCCCACCCGGCCTCGCGCCTCGGATGATCGACGAATTCCCCATCTTCTTCGTCGCCGCCGCCTTCGCCGACGGAGTGAGCAGCGCCTCGGGCCTCGGTGAGCTCCGGCTCAAGGAATCGGACCGGATCGCCGCCATGGTGGCCGGGATCGACTCCATCGCCCCCATGGCGGAAGCGCAAGGCGACTCCGTCTTCATCCGCGGTTCCCCAGGCGGGCCGCTGGCCGGCGGAATCACGATCGACCCGCGCCTCGACCACCGGGTCGCGATGAGCTTCGCCGTGGCTGGCCTCAATTGCCGACAGCCGTTAACGGTCGCCGACATGTCCGTGGCCGATTCCAGCTTCCCCGGCTTCGCCGCCCTTATCGAGGAGCTCATCCGATGATCGTCGCCGTCGACGGCCCCGCCGCCAGCGGCAAGGGCACCATCGCAAGGGCGCTCGCCCGCCATTACGGCTTGCCGCGCATGGACACCGGCCTGCTCTACCGAGCCGTCGCTCTCAACCTGCTTCGCTTCGGCGGCGATCCCGAAAGCGAGTTCGCCGCCGCCCGGGCTTGCGATTTTTCGCAGACCGACTTCGAGGATCCCGATTTGAAGAGCGAGGCCGCCGGCGGAATCGCCTCGCGTATCTCCGTCTATCCCCTGGTCCGGGCCGCGCTCGCCGAGCGCCAGCGCGATTTCGCCGCGCAGCGAGGCGGCGCCGTCCTCGACGGCCGAGACATCGGCACGGTGATCGCTCCGCAAGCCGACGCCAAGCTCTTCGTCACCGCCACCCCCGAAGTTCGGGCCCGCCGCCGCTTCGAGGAGCTTCGGCGAATGGGCCTGTCGGTCCATGAGGAGGATGTCCTACTCGACATAAGGGCCCGCGACGAACGCGACATGGGCCGGGCAGCGGCGCCCCTCGTCAGGGCCGACGACGCGTTGCTCCTGGATACGAGCGCCATGGGGGTGGAAGTGGCAGTCGCGGCGGCGATCGCGGCGGTGGAGCGGCGCCTCGAGGAGCGATAAGCCGGATGCTCAGGCGGCGGCCTTCAGCTCCCGCAGGCCCACCTCCACGTCCTTACCGCAGGCGGCGAGGGCCTTTTCCAGCTGAGCCACCGTGGAGCCGTGCCGCAGGTCGAGCAGGCGGTCGATCTGGCGCGGATTGAGCGACATCGCGCGGGCCAAATCGGCCTTGCGCCAGCCGCGCTCGATCATCGCCCGGTAGACGCTGATCTTCAGCCTGCCGAGCAGCGACGGCGACACCGTCATCCTTCCCCGGGAAGCACGAGGCCGGGGAATCTCGCGCCGATCCGTGATCAGGCCGGAAAAGATGGTTTCCAGCGCATCTACCGCATTGGCCAGCGCCTCGGCTTCGACGCTGCCATAAGTGATGGCGCCCGGTACGTCGGGAAACGTCACCAGCAGGGTGCCGTTGTCATCGGGCATGAGCTCCACCGGATAGTCCATCCCGCCCGTGACCGTCCTCACAATCCCAAATCCTTCATAATGCTGTTCATGAGCCCGGTTCCCAGTTGCTTGGCGCCCCCATGGCGCGGCAGCGCGGCCATCCCGTCGCCCAGGCGCACGATCGTATGCCGCTTGCCCTCCTCAAACGTGCATCCCTGTTTGGCCAGGTAACGTCGGAACTGGTTGGCATTCACGCGCTCGTCTTAGACGTTTCAGCCTATAGCGAGCAGACATAACTGTCTATATACGAAATGGATATATACAGCCGCGCGAGGGCTTGTTGAGGCCTTACCGGTCGCCCTCCAGGCCCGGATAGGGCCGCGCCTTGAGCATCCCCGCCAGGTGCGCCGCGTTGCTCGCCGCCATCGCCGCGGATTCGAGCACCTTGTCCGGGATCGCCGACAGATCCTGGAAGTCTACTCCGCCCATCGCCTCGCCGACCCAATAAGCGACGGCCGAGGCGGGCACCGTCCAGCCGGTGTCGGAGAGGGCCTGGTAGAGCTGGGCGCAGACATTGTGGGCGCCGTCCTCGTTGCCGACCACCGCGACCAGGGCGATCTTGCCGAAGCTCGGCATGCGCGACTTGTCGTCGGTCTCGGAGAGGAAGGCGTCCATCCGCTCGGCCACGCGCTTGGCGAGGCTCGACGCCTGGCCCATCCAGATCGGAGTCCCGAAGATGAGGATGTCGGCCTCGAGGATCCGGCGCCGAAGCTCCGGCCACTCGTCCCCCTCCCCTTCGTCCGAAGTCACCCCAGGCTTCACCTCATGGTCCGCGATCCGGATCGTCCCCCGGAATTCGACGTCCCTCTTCTTCAGTTCGGAGACGAGAAGCCCGATCATCTTGTCGGTCGACGAATCCTCGCCCCCGCTTCGCTTCAGGGTGCAATTGATCGCGACGGCTGTGAGAGTCATTGGCGGCCTCCTGGTCCTGGCAAGCAGACGCCCCGGCCCGGCAGGCGGTTCCGGCGGTCGCGCTCTTTTGCGGACGCGGGAGAAAAGTCGGGGCCGGCACCCGTGCTTGCGGATGCCGGCCCCGCCCCCGCTACGCAACCGGAGGGGCCCGTCCGGGCAGGCGCGCGACATACATCGTCGACTCCGCGCCGGCCGTGGAGGGCGAGGAAAGCTTTGCCCGATCGGCGATGATGAACGTCTGAACGAGGCTGACAGTCGCCGTTCACTTGGGCCGGACGATCACGCCTAGAGCGAGCGGATCCGAGGCTCCGGCCGAGGCCGGACCAGCTCGGTCATCGCCCAGACCATCGCGTCGGCCCGGTCGGGCGAGCGCCCCGGCCCCTCATAGCCGCCGCCATAGGTAAGCCCGGCAAGCTCGTCCTCCAGCTCGGGAAAGCGCCCGGCGAGCTTCGCCCGGCCGGTCTCGAACAGCGCCGCGACCGGCTCCGCCCTCGCCGACTTGCTCCCTTTGGCAAAGACCAGGTTGACCGGAAGCCGGATCCCGGCATTCCTCATCACGTTCTCGACCATCTCGCCGCCCTGGTTCTTCTCGGCGACCACCCGGTCCGCGCCCCACGCCTCCGCCGCCCGGCCCACCGCCCGGGCCCAGCCCTCCGGCCGCTCGCCCGCGACCGTGCAATCGGCGAGCACGCAGGCGATGTCGTTCTCGCCGAGCGCGCAAACCACGATCCCGCAAGCATCCCCCTCGGCCGTCACCGGAGGGTCGACCCCGACGACGACCCTCTTCCACTTCGGCGGCGGGCCGCCGAGCCTCGCCTTCTCGATCGTCTCGCGGGTCCAAAGCGCTCCGTCGACCTCCTCGAACATCTCCCCGTCCAGCTCCTGCCGCCCGAGCCTCGTGCCGCCGTAAGTCTCCTGCGCCCACTCCCGGAAAGCCTGAGCGCTGTGGACATTGTCCGCCGTCCGCCCGGTCGTCTCGACCATTCCCTTCAGCGCTCTCACCCGCCTGACCAGCGACGTCGCCCTTGGGGTCGTCGTCACGATCAGCCGCGGCCGCTCGCCGAGCCTCATCCCCATTTGCAGATTGTCCCAGGTCGGATCGCCCTGCGTCCATTTGGCGAGCTCGTCGCACCAGGCGAAATGATGTTCGGGCCCGCGCAATTTCTCCGCCGCCCGGGCCGAATAGACGAAGCCCCGCGCCCCCGAATGGAAGCCGACCATCCCCTGTTTCGGGTTCCACTCCACCGGCGCCTCGCACCGCGCCTGGGCGAGAAGCCCGCCCGGACCCTCGATCATCACCTTGCGCACCTCGTCGAAGCTTCCACCGACGAGCGCGATCCGGGCGCCGGGATTTTCGCTCGCGCGGTCGAGGATCCAGTGCGCCCCGGTCATCGTCTTCCCGAACCCGCGCCCCGCCCGAAGGAACCATATCCGCCAGTCCCCGGGCGGCTCCGCCTGCCCGATATGGGTCTGCCAGTGGAAGAATTCCTCGAACATCCGCCTCTGCACCGGCGGCGAAAGCCCTTTGAGGAACCACTCCCAATCCGCCTCGTCGAACGACCGCGCCGCCCGCTCCAGCAGGTCGACAAAATCCGCTTTGTCAATCGGGACGGTCACTTTTGACTGTCCCCTTTCCCGGCGCTCTTCCTCGGTTCGACCGGCGGAAGCCAGGCCGGCGGCTCCTTGCCCTCCGCTCTCATCCGCCGCCCGAACGCCCGCAGCCTTTTCTCGATCTGCTCGCGCACTTCCGCGTTGGACGCCGCCCGGGGCGCCCGCCCCCGGTTGCGCGGCCGTCCGATCGGAGCGCCGCCGCCGCCGCCGTTTCGCCCCTTCGCCCGCTCGATCTCGACGATCAGCGGCCAGGCCTTTTCCAGGTCGCAATCCCCGAGCTCCGCCTCGCCGACTCCGCCGTCAATCCCGATCGGCTTCGACTTGCGCTCGAGCATCCGGGCCTTGTTGCGGACCACGCTCTGATCGAACGCCCGGTCGAACGCTTCGGCGAAGCGCGGATCGTTCATCCGGTGCTTCCACACCGTCTTGTCGCGGAAGCCCACCTTTTCGGCCGACCAGGCCACGTTCCCGGTCGCCGCATACCATTCGAGAAACGCCTTGCGCGCCTTCTTCCCGAACAGCTTGCGCTTGCCGGCGCGGGTGATCTGGAGCCGGCGGTGCTTCGAGGCGCAGATACGCTCCTCCGAATCCACCTCGGCCTTGCGCGACCGCGCACCGCCCTCGGGCCCAACAGGAATATCTTCGTCGTCCACGCGCAGCACCTCCAGCGCGGCCCCACCGCGCATCGCGGGCCCGGTCCCCGCTGGGTCCTGCTTGGGCTGGCGGACTGTAAGTGTCCCCAGGGACGGCCCCGAAGGCCGTTTCGGCACCGGCGAGCACGATCGCAAACGACCGCCCCCACCGAACCTCGCGCTACCGGTTTCGCAACCTCCGGCCAGCATCGCGATTCGTGCCACGGCGCAATATGAATGTCAAGAACATTTGTGGAACATATTTGCCAAGAACCTCATTCCGCTTTCGCGCCGTCCGCCGTTGCGCCTCCTTCATGCCGGCCTTAATCTACATCCCGAAGGAGACGCCACATGGCGGACAGGCACCCGCTCAGAGTCACATGGCCGGACGACCTCGCGGACCAGGTCCGAGCCGGAGTCGCGACCGGCCAATATGCCAACGAGGACACCCCAAACAGTGACAGTATACATTTACCGGAAGGGTGGAGGCGGTCTCCGACGATCCGCGGGTAAATGTATACTGTCACTGCTCGTCCCGTAGGACACCCCAAACAGTGACAGTATACATTTACCGGAAGGGTGGAGGCGGTCTCCGACAATCCGCGGGTAAATGTATACTGTCACTGCTCGCCCCCCACTGAAGTCGTCGCGGCCTATGGCGAAATGGAGGCGGATCCCCCCGCGGTGTCTCAATCGCGGAGATGCGATCGAGCCTCGCCGCCCTTCACGAGCGCACTGTCAGATAGGGGCATGGTGAAGCCATATCGCACCTGGCCTGCCCTGACGCAGGTCAGACGGTGACAGTATAATTTACCGGCAAGGCGGAGGCGCTCTCCGACGACTCGCCGGACAGCCCCAAACAGTGACCCCCAAACAGTGACAGTATACATTTACCGGAAGCCCCCAAACAGTGACAGTATACATTTACCGGAAGGGCGGAGGCGGTCTCCGACGATCCGCGGGTAAATGTATACTGTCACTGCTCGTCCCGTAGGGCGCGAGACCCTGTCACTGCTCGTCCCGTAGGGCGCGAGGCCAGGGGCGTCCCCGGGGTACGGGCCCTACCTTCCGGCCGAGCCTCGACTCGAGCGCCTCCAGAAAGGCGGTGCCGCCGAGCGCATAGCCGGTC
This sequence comes from Sphingomonadales bacterium, assembly GCA_038257735.1. Classification (GTDB taxonomy): domain Bacteria; phylum Pseudomonadota; class Alphaproteobacteria; order Sphingomonadales; family Sphingomonadaceae; genus Allosphingosinicella. The sequence goes on from JBBSIZ010000056.1 coordinate 12,724, forward strand.
CGTTCCCGGCTTCGGATCGCCTTGAGCGAGGGCTCTTCGAGACCGCCGTCGAGCAACGCCCGCCAGTCCGGTATCCGTTCGAGCAGCGCGTGGCTCGCCCCCACCGGGTCGCGGGTGAGCCCGAGGTGGGCGCTTGCGCTCGACCAGCGCCAATCCTCGGGCCGCTTCACCAGGCCTGCGCGGACGGGATTGAGCTCGACGTAGCGCGCGCAAGCGATCAGCCATTCCTCGTCCATCGGGAAGGAGGCGAAGCGCTCCTGCCACAGATGACCTCGCCAGTCGGAGCGCCGGTTTACGGTCGCGGCATAGCGCCGGTGCGGCTCCGCCAGGGCCGCCCTGAGGCCGTCTTCGTGGGTGGGCACCAGGATGAGGTGGACATGGTTGGGCATCAGGCACCAGGCCCAGACCCGGGTCCCGGCCTTCTCGCACCCCTCCCTCAGCAGCCGCAGATAGAGCCGGCCGTCCCCCGCCGAGAAGAAGACGCGCTGGCGCCGGTTTCCCCGCTGAGTCACGTGATGGGGAATGTCGGGCACGACGAGGCGGGCGATCCGGGGCATCCGCCCAAGCTAGCCGCCCCGCCGGATCATCCAAAATCCGGATCGGACCTCGCCTCAAAAAAAGTGACAGTATATATTTATCGTGAAGGGGGCTGTGGGGGACCAGCCGCCGCGACCGGTGGATAAATGTATACTGTCACTCTTTTCCACCGGTCCCCGACGAACTGACCGCGCAGATTCGCGCCGCTCCCAACAGTGACAGTATACATTTACCGGAAAGGTGGAGGCGCCCTCCAATGATCCGCGGGTAAATGTATACTGTCACTGTACGCCCTGTCACTGTACGCCACTGTACGCCACTGTACGCGTCACTGTACGCTCCCCCGCGGATAAATATATACTGTCACTGTGTGCTCGTCACTGTGTGCTCCACTGTGTGCTCGCTCATTGGACGGTTCGAGCGATGGCCAAGGCGGTTGGAATCGCGGCCTCCTCGGTCGTGAAGATCTGGCACGACCACGGCCTGGCGCCGCACCGCTGGCGCAGCTTCAAGCTGTCGAACGACAAGGCGTTCGCCGAGAAGCTGCACGACGTGGTCGGCCTCTACGTCGATCCGCCCGCCCATGCGATCGTCCTCTCGGTCGATGAGAAAAGCCAGATCCAG
>JBBSIZ010000057.1:0-13288 GCA_038257735.1 Sphingomonadales bacterium
CCTTCGCTCAGCCTCGACAGCTATGAAGCCATCAGCGCGGTCGAAGGGCTTGAGCTCTCCGACGAAGCGCGCCAACGGCTCGCTCCTCGGGACGGCAAGCACGACTTGGCAGCCTGATGGTCGGCGACCCGTACGATGCCGACTCCGACGATCCGGAATGCTACCCCGGCACGTCCGTTCTAATCAACGTCGCGGACCTGCGCGAGCAGATGGAACTGGACGTCTATGAGGTTGAAGCGGTCGGCCGTCGCAGCTTGGAGCCGCCACCGCCCGGCGACTTCGATCCGGCCCACTATCGTGCGCTGCACCGTCACTTGTTCCAGGACGTCTATGCCTGGGCCGGTGAATACCGCACGCGCCGGACGAGCAAAGGCGGCAACGTGTTCTGCTATCCCGAATGGATCGAGCGCCAGATGGCGAAGCTGTTCCAGACGCTCGCAGCCGACGTCTTCCAGCCGAATGCTGATCTGGATGCCTTCGTTCAGGCGTCGGCCGATTTCCTGGGCGAACTCAACGCAATTCATCCGTTCCGTGAGGGCAATGGGCGAAGCCAGCTCTATTTTCTACGGCTTCTCGGATTGCGGGCCGGGCATCCGTTCCGATCGGAGGCGGTGGAGCGCGACGCTTTCCTGCACGCCATGATCGAAAGCTATCATGGCCGACTGGAAGCGCTCATCGACGAATTCGAACGTATGCTCGCGTGAAGCACTCCGTTCACCTCTGACGGGGAACTTTCGACAGTTCCCCCCCCCCCGCCCGGCGGAGGCCCGGCGCCCATCCGGCGCACGTCCGGCATCCGCCCGGCACTGGCCCCGCATCCGCCCCGCACTCACTTGCGCATTTGTCCCGCACCCGCCCGCGCGATTCCCGCACACTCCATCGCGACCGCTTGAGCTTGCCCCGATCAGGAGTTCATGATATGTTCCGGTCAAGGAAATCGCTGCCTCCCCGACGGCCCGCTGGAAAGTTCGAGGCCCCGGGCCCGGCCGGCCCGAGCGCGTGCGCTCATCGCCAAAAGCGATCACCGCGCCGCTCGTGATCGAAAGGAATTTTACTTTTCGGCCAAGTTCGGAACTTCCGGCGCCTTTCGGCGCCCTGGCACAGGAGTTGACGTTCACGTAAACACACGCCAATCCGCCCCCCGAAGGAGTCCCGTCCCATGAGCCCGATCAGCACCCGCCGCCACGGCGACATCCTCATCGTCACTTCGAACAACCCGCCGGTCAACGCGCTCGGCCATGCGGTTCGCGAGGGGCTGGTCGCGGCGATCGCGGAGGCGGACGGGGACGAGGCTGTGAAGGCGGTGGTGATAATCTGCCAGGGCCAGACCTTCTTCGCCGGCGCCGACATCACCGAGTTCGGCAAGCCGATGCAGATGCCGATGCTTCCGATGGTCGTCGACATCGTCGAGAATTGCACCAAGCCGGTGGTCGCCGCGATCCACGGCACCGCCTTCGGAGGCGGTCTCGAGGTCGCTCTGGCCTCCCATTACCGGGTCGCTTTGCCTTCGGCGAAGCTGGGCGTTCCGGAAGTGAAGCTCGGCCTCCTCCCCGGCGCCGGCGGCACCCAGCGGCTGCCGCGCGTGGCGGGCGTCAGGAAGGCGCTGGAGATGGCCGCCACCGGCAATCCGATCGGAGCGAAGGAGGCCTATGAGGCGGGCATGGTCGACCGACTGATCGAGGGCGATCTCGAGCAGCATGCGGTCGCTTATGCCGAGGAAGTGAAGGACGTCCGCCCGATCCCAAGGACGAGCGAGCGGCAGGACAAGATCGCCGATGTCGACCCCGCAATCTTCGACGAGTTCCGCAAGGAGCATGCCCGCAAGTTCAAGGGCTTCGAAGCGCCCGAGAAGAACATCCAGGCCATCCAGGCCGCGGTCGCCAAGCCCTATGCCGAGGGAGTCCAGGACGAACGCCGCCTGTTCATGGAGCTGATGATCGGAAGCCAGGCCCGCGCCCAGCAATATTTCTTCTTCGCCGAGCGCCAGGCGGCCAAGATAGACGGCCTCCCCGAAGGCACCGCGCCGCGCCCGATCGAGCGCGTCGGCGTGATCGGCGCCGGCACGATGGGCGGCGGCATTTCGATGAACTTCCTCTCGGCCGGAATCCCCGTCACCATCGTCGAGATGCAGCAGGACGCGCTCGACCGCGGCACCGGAGTGATGCGCAAGAATTACGAGGCCTCCGCCGCCAAGGGCCGGATCACCGCCGGGCAGGCCGAGGGCGCGATGGGCCTCCTCAAGCCGACGCTCAGCCTCGACGACCTTGCCGATTGCGACCTGATCATCGAGGCCGTGTTCGAGAATATGGACGTCAAGAAGGAAGTGTTCGGAAAGCTCGACAAGATCGCCAAGCCGGGCGCGATCCTCGCCTCCAACACCTCCTATCTCGACGTGGACGAGATCGCGGCAAGCATCTCCCGGACCCGGGACGTGGTCGGCCTCCACTTCTTCTCGCCCGCCAACATCATGAAATTGCTCGAGATCGTCCGGGGCGCGAAGACCGCGCCCGACGTTCTCGTGACCGCGATGCAGCTGGCCAAGAGGATCCGAAAGGTCGCCGTCGTCGCCGGAGTCTGCCATGGTTTCATCGGCAACAGGATGCTGATGCCGCGCCAGGTCCAGGCCAATCGCCTCCTCCTCGAAGGCGCCACGCCCGAGCAGATCGACAGGGTCCATGTCGAGTTCGGGATGCCGATGGGCCCCTTCCAGATGGCCGACCTCGCGGGGGTCGACATAGGCTGGCACCGCGACCCCGCCCGGGTGGAGAATGTCCGCGACTCGCTCTGCGCCGCCGGCCGCTGGGGCCAGAAGAAGGGGGCCGGCTTCTACGATTATGACGAGAAGCGCCGCCCCTCCCCCTCCCCGGTCGTCGCCGGAATCATCGACGATTTCCGGGCGAAGGAGGGCGTCGAGCCGCGCGAGATATCCGACCAGGAGATTGTCGAGCGCACCCTCTACACGATGGTCAACGAAGGGGCGAAAATCCTCGAGGAAGGCATGGCCCAGCGCGCCTCCGACATCGACGTCGTCTGGGTCTACGGCTATGGCTGGCCGGTCTGGCGCGGCGGGCCGATGTTCTGGGCCGATACCGAAGGGCTCGACAAGATCGTCGAGGGGCTCCGGAGCCAGCAGGAGCGGCTGGGCGGGGATTTCTCGCTGTCGCAGCTTCTGGTCAGGAAGGCCGAGGCGGGCGAGAAATTGAGCCGGTAAGGCCGCTGCGGCCGGACCGGGAAATTCCGGCAAGTTGAGCGAAGTTGTGGAAAGTGGTCGAACCGCGACTCAAACCGGCCCGCCGACCACTTCTTCGACAATCCCGGCCCCTTCCGGCGGCCCGGCACAGAGGGGAAAGAGGCCCTGATGGGGAGCGCCTCCCGGCGCCGGAAATCGCGACTTTTCGCCGTTAATCGCCACGAATGTTTATGGTTTGACGCTTGCCGCCGGCTCAGCCGTCGCGGAACAGCTCAGGGGCCTCGACCTTCAGGGCGTCGGCGATCCGGTGGATATTGACCAGGCTGACGTTCTTCTCGCCGCGCTCGATCCATCCATTTATGCATATCATAGTCATCAGACTTGCGCTAAACGGTGAGCCACCCTGCCCCCTGATGCTCGCCCTCTACGCCGCCCGCCTCGAAGGCTGGGACCTTACCCAGAGCCAGCTCGCCGAGGCCGCCGGAACCGCCGCCGTCCAGACCCGCCTCCCCGCCCTCGAAGCCAAGGGCCTTATCGAGCGACGCCCCGATCCCGAGGATGAGCGCGAGACGATCGTCGCCCTCACCGACGAAGCCGCGGCGAAGATGCGGGAGTATCTGAGGGAGGCCAGGGAGATCTGAGGATAGCAAGCCTCGGGCGGCGGATCGAGCGGCGACCGCGCCGTCACCCCGAGCGCCCCGGCAAGCGCCTCAAGAGTCGCGATGCTAATGTTGCGCTCGGCCCGCTCGATCATCCCGACATAGGTCCGGTGATAGCCGCAGACATGAGCGAGCGCCTCCTGCGACATGCCCGTCGGCTTACGCAGCCGCCGCACATTGGCGCCGATGTTCCACGTCAGGGATCCAGGCTCGGCCTTCTTCTTCGGCATCGCCGAGGTTGGACGGCAAATGCAGACTATCCGTCTACCGACTGAGAGTGGCGCGACTTTCGCGTAGAGCTGGCGATCGCTTTGATCGAGCAACGAGTGAAGCTCGGCTCTTTCGATTCCTTCAACCCGCTCCACTATCGGTACAAATATAAACTTTGGATATAGGCCAAAACCAGGCTGTTCAAAGTTTGTTCTATGGATAAGGATTTGATATCGGCCCTCCTCGGAGGATCGAAAATGTCAGATTTCTTCAGCATACGCAGCAGCTGCGGACTGGAAATCGAGGAGGTTGCTGCGGAGTTCGGCGTCTCACCGGCCGAGGTTTGCGCTTGGGAATCCGGACACAAAAACGCTCCGATTCAGGTGGTCCGATCGCTGGATTTGATCCGCTCTTTCGGCGGCAAACCACGAACCTCGAATACAGCATGTGGTGGTTTTAATGCGCTAGGTGCTACGAGATATCCACAGAAGAGCGATGAAGCGGTCAGGGCAACCGTTGACGCATTGGCACCTGTGCGCCAACAATCTCGATCCATGAAACTCGACCTTCTCCCCGGCGATCTCACGGCATACAGCTCGGATTGCGACCTGACGCCGAGCGGTTCCCGGTCGAAGAAGCCACGCCTCCTCGACCTATTTTGCTGCGCCGGGGGCGCGGGAGTCGGATACGCTCGGGCCGGGTTTGAGGTTGTAGGTGTCGATATCGTCCCTCGGCCTCGCTACCCGTATGAGTTCATCGAAGCCGATGCCATGAAGCTGGACCCGCAGTTTATCGCCAGCTTTGATGCCGTGCATGCGTCGCCGCCATGCCAGTCGTATTCGGATCTCGCAAAGCGCAACGGCAACGGGCACGAATGGCCGCGTCTGATCGAACCCGTGCGGGAGATGTTGCGAGCATCGGGCAGGCCATACGTCATTGAGAATGTCGAGGGATCCCCTCTCCTCAACCCCGTGGTTCTGTGCGGCACAATGTTTCCAGGGCTTCGCGTGCTTCGCCATCGGCTCTTCGAGGCCAATTTCAAAATCGACGTCCCGCCGCACAAGAAGCACCCAAAAGTGCACACGTTCGACAAGCGAAAGTCGCACTTCGGCAAGACGAACGAGTGGACCGACTTTGTCCAAGTGACCGGTGGCGGGAATTGCACGTTGGCTGCGGCTCGCCAAGCGATGGGTATAGACTGGATGTCCAAAGGCGAGATAAATGAGGCTATCCCGCCGGCATATACGGAGCTCATCGGACGGCAACTGATGGCACATATCAGCGCGGGACAGGCGAAAGCCGGAAAGGCGCTGCAGCTTGAAAAGGCCGGGTTCTAAAGAGCGTATACGCAGCTTCTTTCGCGCGCATCTCGGTAGAGTCGTCACTTCCGCCGAAATACGCGATGCGATCGGCCAGGAGGTAAGCGAGTGGGCTCGCCGCTTGCGCGAGCTCCGCGACGAGGAAGGTTGGCCTATCCGATCGCACAACGACGATGCGCGGTTAAAGCCTGGAGAATATCTTCTTGAGGAAGCTCCTCCCGAGAAACGGCGCGACGTCGCGTTTGCGCGAACCATCTCAGCGAAGTTGCGGGCGGAAGTGCTCGACCGGAACGGATTCACATGTCAGATGTGCGGCCTCACTCCCGGCGACATCGACCCGGACACCGGGCGCAAAGTTCGCCTCCACATCGGCCATATCGTGGACAAGAGCCTCGGTGGCCAGGACGTGCTGTCCAACCTGCGGACCCTGTGCTCTACCTGCAACCAAGGGGCGAAGAATATTACCGGCGAGAAGCCGACAGCCATCTGGCTTCTCTCTCAGGTGAGGCGTTCCGCGCTGGACGATCAGCGAGCTGTACACGATTGGTTGAATAAGAAATTCGGCCAGGGTGGATAGCTCCACAAGCGCCGGCCGAAGCGCGAACATGCGCGCGGTCCGCGCGAAGAACACACGACCCGAGATGATCGTGCGCCGAATGCTCCATGCCATGGGCTATCGCTATCGGTTGCACGCGCGAGATCTGCCAGGCAGTCCGGATGTGGTCTTCAGGCGACGTCTTAAAGTGATCTTCGTTCATGGGTGCTTTTGGCATGGCCATGAAGGGTGTCGTAGGGCGACGCGGCCGCAGTCTAATTCCGAATTTTGGAATCGAAAAATTTCAGGCAATCTCCGGCGCGATGCGGCCCAGTTGGAAAGCCTTCATGCTGCCGGTTGGAGAGCGCTTGTAGTGTGGGAATGCGAAATCAAAGACGCCCAGGCGCTCACTGAGCGAGTGCTTCAATTTCTCGAAAGCGCCTAAAGCGTTCACAGCAATGACGGCGGAGTCCTGAGCGCCGCATGTCCGTTTGCGCGAAGCAAATTCAGTTCACAAACGGTCTTGGGTGTGTACGAAATAAATTGCTTATTGTCCACCTTGCCGAGACCGAAGCGAGTGATCAATTCCTTGTCCCGGCCGCCCCAGAGGAGGGCGATGCCCTTCTTATCAAGCAAGTCGCGCGCGCCGCCATTTCGACGAAGCCGGTTCATCGGATCCAGCTGCGTGGGCACTTTGGAGATGATGTCGTCGCGCGTCACCGCCAGCTCCTGATTTTGCTCGAAAAAATCTGCCAGGAGCTTTTTGTCGTTTGCACTCGGCGAGCTACCGACCTGAACCATGGTATCCCCTTCAAAAGTTGCCCGAGTTTATTTAATCATCCTTTGTCCGTTTTGAAGCCTGGCACCACGGCTCTTGTCGTCCCGTCCAAGTCCGGGCCAATCCCTCCGCCACGAGCACACTTCCCAGCGACCGCCCTTCCCGCATGACAATCCTCAGCCTCCGTCCGTACCGATCTTTGTGTCGCCCGCTCGCAAGTCCATGTAGCTCGAATGGCCCTTCCGCAAGGAGCTGCCGCATTCGCGCCGTCGCTCGGACGGCGAGCTGGATCTCGTGGGGGCAACGGCCGCGGACTTCGGGGGCGTCGATGTCGGCAACGCGAATGCGGGTGCCGGCATAGTCGAAGGTGTCGCCATCGATCACCTGAACATGGCCGCCGGTGGCAATCGAGCCTTTCGCGGTCGGCCGCCAAAGGGGCGGCGGCGCGGCTTCCTGGGCTTCGAGAATCGCCTTTGAGCGCTTTGCTTCCGCCCAAGGGTCGACCGCCCTCATGAGGGGCGGTTCAGAGTGCGCCTGCGGCGCGGCGGCGGGCCAGTTTGGAATGGCCTGGAAGCTGACCAGACCGAGCAGCATCCCGCTCAAGATGGTTAGGCGGATTTGCCCGGCGGTGAAGCCGCTAGGCCGGACGAACCGCATCCATCGAGGCGGCAGCGCGGTGCGGCGGCGGAAGCGATCGGCTCTCCCATGAACGAGAGCTAGACCATCGATCCTCACCAATCTGATAATCGGATATCCGGGATCGGGATCCAGCCGTCATCTAGGCGGCCGCGCCTCCGGATGCCTCGGCCCTGCCTCTCGGTCCCTTTCAGTGACCGCCCAGCTCAACTTCCTTCGCTGCGCCGTTGCGCGAGCCAAGTGGGGCAAGCCGTTGAGCGATCTCCTCCCGGTTCAGCTCGACGAGCTCGGGAGCGATGTCCTCTACCTTGCGGATCAGATCGTGGACGCTTTCGGCTTCGAGACGGAGGCCGGGGACGTCGGAGGCGGCGACGTACCAGAGCCGGGTTTCGGAATCCTGGGCGAGGTGGACTTTAAGTTCGACCGCCTTCACGCCTCGCCTCCTTCAGCTTCGGCTGAAATCACCACTTTCAGAGGCTTTCCGCACGCGCTCTCGCGGGTGATCGGTCGCGACGCCCCCGCTGAGCTTCGCCACATGCGGATAAATCTCCGCCACCTCCGGCGTATAGCCGAGATTGAACACCGTCGGGCTCTTCGCCGGGCGGTCGCTGGCCTTGTCGTAAAAAGTCCCGAACGCCCGGTCCCACAGGAAGCTCGTAATCCCGTAATTGCCGTTCTCGTCGTGGAAATGGTGGGCCATGTGGCGCTTCTTCATTTCCGCCAGCCATTTGCGCTTGGGCTTGTAGGCGAGGTGCTGGATGCAGTGGACGAATTCGTAGAAGCAGGTGGTGACGAGGCCCGTGGCGAAGGCTGCGGCGGCGGCGGCCCAGGCGGCTTGCTGACCCCAGAAGCTGCCGATGGCGTAGCCTATCGGGAGGGTCGCGATCGCGATGGTGGGGAGCGTGGTGTGGAGGGCGCCGAACAGGACCTCGAGATGGTTGGGATCCTGGTGATGATCGTAATGGATCCGCTTCCAGGTGGGGGAGAGCAGCTTCGACTTCCACATCCACTTGCTGTGGAGGACGAAGCGGTGGAGCATGTACCAGACGAACGGGTAGATCAGGGTCGCGACGCCGACCGCGACCAGGGTCGGGGCGAGCGGGGCCGGGCGGGCGGCGTAGAAGGCGGCGGCCGCCGCCGCGAGCGCCAGATAGGCGATGATCGCGGGGTAGGTGAAATAGGCCCGGACGAGCTCGCCGAGAGTCATCCTGTCGAGATGATGCTCGCGCCTCCAGAAGCTCGGGCGGATCGTCAGAGCGGGTTTCACTTCTCGTCTACCTCGAATTGTGCTCGGGCCGCGCGCGCGGCGTGGCTCGCTTATGTGGGGTCGACAGGTGGAATGGCAATGCGGCGCTTTTAGGGCTTTTCGGGCGAAGGCACCAGCCTCAGGCGGCGGGCCAAGCCTCCGAGCGCCTCGCGGTCGGCCCTGACCAGGCCGAAGCGGAGGGCGCACCAGCTCGCCACAGCCCAGAGGATGAGGACCGAGGCGAAGCGCGACGGGCCCCGGGTCCAGTAAGCGGCCAGGCCCATCAGGGCGACCCCGGCGAGGGCGACGAACAGGCCCCAAAAGAGCTTTCGGTCGAACGGGCTCAGGCCTTCGGTGAGCTTGAGCTCCAGGGTGGCGGCATAAGCGATGGCGACGGTTGCGGCTCCGACCGCGACGGCCATTCCGGAGGCGCCCCAGCGGGGCACGAGAACATAGCTCAGCCCGGCCCAGACCGCGACCCCGATGAGGCTGTTGAGGAGGGGAAGGGCCCGGTGGCCGGTCATCTCGACGATCGGGGTGGCGGGGCCGACGATCGCCTCTGCGGCTCGGGCGGCGACGAGGATGTAGAGCAAGGGCAAGGCCGCCATCACCTCAGGCCGGAAGACGGAAAGGATGTCGGGGCCGGTGAAGGCGAGCAGGCCGGCGAGCGGGACGACGAGCGCGGTCGAGACCCGGCTCGCGAAGCGGTAGAGCGGGGCGATCTCGCGGCGGTCGGCCCGGGCCTGGTGGGCGGCGACGGGGGCCATCACATATTGGAAGGCCTGGCGGACGGCGAGGGGCAGGGTGGCGATCTTCCGGGCGATCTCGAACAGGCCGCTCGCGACCGCTCCGGCGGTGCCGGGCAGGATGAAGTTGAGGATCATCGCCGGAGCGTCGATCAGGAGGCGGCGGGAGCTGTTGGCGGGGAGCAGAGCGAGGCCGGTGCCGAGCAGCAAGCGGACATCCGCCTTCGGGATCGGGGCCCGGACCAGCAATCGAAGATCGTAATAGCGGCCGAGCAGCGGGACGCAGAGCAAGGCGGTGAGCGCGAGCGAGGAGAGGTGGGCGAGGACGAGGCCGGCGCTCCCCGAGCCGAGCGCGAAGAAGCCCAAAGCGAAGACGATCCGGGCGATCTGCTCCCAGAAGAGGCGGAGGCGTATCTCCGGCCCGAAGGCGCGGCGGGCCCGGGCCGCGGAGGTCGCGATCTCGATGAAGGTCCACAAGGGGAGCGCCCAGGCGAACAGGGTGATCGCGGCGGGGAGGCCCGCCCTGTCCTCGGCGGCGGCGGAGAAGAAGCCGGCGACCCGGCCGGCGTTCAGGGTGACGAGGAGAGCGATCAGCGCGGCGGGGAGGACGGTGAGGAGAAAGGCGGCCTTGACCGCTCCGTGGGCGGTCTCATCGTCCTCGGTCGGAACGATTCGCTGAAGGGCGCTGGTCAGCGACAGGTCGACGATATTCTCGAGGAAGTTTATGCTCGCCCACAGCGCGACGTAGAGGCCGTAGGCGGGCAGGCCGAAGAGGCCGATGTAGAGCGGCTGGGCGACAGCGTCGATGAGCGCGGTGGCCCTGGAGAGGCCGGCGAGGCCGGCGCCGCGCGCGACTTCGCCGCGGGTGACGTTCTCGTCGGGATCGGGAGGCGGGGTGGCGGCCATCGGCGCCTGCTTTGGAGCGATGAGGGACCGGGTGGCAAGCGCGGTGAGCTGAACTGGAGTCAGTCTTCCGCTTCTCTACCCTCATCAGGCTTCGCGACTCGCGTTATCGTTCCGGCCGACGGACGCCTCAACATCCGGCGCGCAAGCGTGAGCAGGTCCGCACGGGAATCGATCGAGCAATAGCGGGTCGACCAGACATCAAGGCCTCTGGTCTGCCGAAGCTTGCCCGGCGGGCAACGTCGCTGGAGGACCCGGAAGCTGTCGACCAAGTCCTCAAGTCCCGACTCTCGAGCGAGCAGGACATACTCGCTTCCCGGAACCGTTCCTTTCTGAAGCGCCCAGAGCTCCCATTTCTTCGATCCGAGACGGGTTTTGCCGATCAGGACGAAATACCCGTATTCCAACTGCCCATCGGCAAGCTCCGCCTGCTCCTCGGCGGTTTGGATGATCGCCGCGCAGTGGAAGACGCCGTAGTTGCTGTACCGCTCCCACCATTCTTCCCCGTCTTCACCGTCGGCCGGGGTAAAGCGCCAATCTCCGAACCCGACCCGGGAGACGCAACCGAATCCATCGTCGGAACTGAAGCCTCGGGGCCAAATGTCGTCCCATTGGAAAGTGTAAAGCGGGAGGTCCGAATGGATGCGCTCGACGATCAGTTCCTCACGATCTTCGGCGTGTGCCGGGAGCGGGAACGCGAAAGTTGTGACCGCAACAACTCCTATCGCGATGGAGACCAGCCTGCGCATGTCGTCACCCTCATCGGTCCTCAAACTACCAGCCTGAAAGATTTCCGCAAGGGACCGGAAACTTTCCAGGTGCGGCTGGTCGCGCGCCCGAGCGAGAATGAGGGCCGAGCTAAGGGCCAAGCGGGCCGGACTGCGCGCCGGATCCTAGCCGGCGGCGTGCGCGCCGCCTCCGGCAGGCCCCCAGGCCGCCAGGGCCATCCAGACCGCCATCGCGATCATCATCAGATTCTCGGTCAGGGAAACGAAGCCAAGCGGGACGTTGCTCGATCCTCCCACGCAGGCGCATTTGAGCTCTCGCCGGTCGACATAGACGGCCTTGAACACCGAGACGGCGCCGATCGTGCCGATGAAGAGCGCGACGGGCACGGAGAGCCAGGTGAGAGCTCCGGCCGCCATCAACACTCCCGCCAGTCCCTCGGCGAAGGGATAGATATAGCTGTAGGGCACCCATCTTTTAGCGAGCAGGTCGTAATTGAGGAACATGGTCGCGAAGCTCTCGACATTCTGGAGCTTGAGAAGCGCCAGGACGGCCATCGAGAAGGCGATGAACCATTCCGCCGAGCGCAACGTAAAGGCGCTGCCGGTCGCCGAATAGCTCGCCGCCATCGCCATCAGCGCCGTCATCGCGAACAGGGCGATCACCGGGCGGTAGCTCACCGCCTTCGGATCGGCGACGGACTTGCCGAGGAAGCGGCGCAGATCGTCATGGCCGCCGATACGCTCGCCGCCGATGAAGATCTGGGGTGTCGTTTCGACCCCGTGCTCAGTCTTGAAAGCGTCCGTCTGCTCGCGAGTCTCGAGGTGACGATCCTCGACCTCATATCCAGCCCGCTTCAGGAGATGAAGCGCCTTCAGGCCGTAGGGGCAGATATGAGACGGCATCACCATACGGTGGATCACCGCCGTCTTCGACTCGGCTCGAGAATTGGTCATGTCCGACATTTCACGTCTCCTGTGAACCTGCCGGACCACCTATAGGGTCCGTACCATGGTACGGAGTCAAGGGCCGATCCGGACGTTTCCGACGATTGTCCGGCGCTGGACTAAACGCGCAGGTAGCGTCCGCCGGTACCGGTCGCTCCGTGGCGGAGGCGCATCATGCCACGGCGATCGAGGTCGGCGACGAGCTCATGCTCCTTGCCCAGGGTCCGGCTCCAGGAGCCCCGGGCGCTCAGTCCGCGCTGGGACAGGTCGATGTCGGAGACGCGCTCGTAGGAGAGGGGCGCGCTCCGGGTGACGAAGTCGTCGGTCCGCTTGATGTCCACGTCGATGGCCCGGTAGCTCAATTCGGTGCCGAGCCGGTTCTTCTTGTCGACATCATATTCAACTCCGAAGCGCGCCGTCCGGACGGAATTGGAAAGGTCGAGCCCGGACTCCCGGCGGCTCGCCACGAAGGTTCCGGAGCCCGGATCGCCGCGAAGGCTGACCCGGCCTTGGAGGTCGACCTCGCCCCCCGGGACCGAGCGCAATGCGTCGGCCACCGTCCCCGTCTGAACCTGCAGGTCGTTGGCGACGTTGAAGCTCACCCGATCCGGAGTGGCGATGACGTCGGAGCGCGTCCCCGTGACCACCACTTCAGCTTGCCTGTCGCCGGCCGGCTCCGGCTTCGGCTTGGTGGCCGTCCCGGGGAAGGACGGGCGGACTGGGCCGGCCCCGTCTACGCCCGCGCGAAGCCGGGCGCGACCAGGCAGGCCGCGACGGCGATAAGGGAGGCGCGGAACTTAAATTGCCTGGTTTGCATGCGTCTTGCTGCCTTCACGAAAGCGTGGCCGGCCGCCTGCCCGAGCGTCAGGCGTGCAGGCGGGATGCGGGAAGGATGAAAGTTCGTTGAAATGGCCGCAGGCGACTGGGCCGAAGCCCCCACCGCCGCCGATCATCGATCTGGATCCCAACTGCATTTTCTCCGTCTGTATTAAATGTACAATACACCAATTCAGTTGGGTCAACCGTGTTTGGTCCCGGCATTTGATGGTGCATTATCCGCGAGCGATTGGAAGGATGCGCTACGGGACAGATTCTACACGGGAGCGCCCGCACGACTGCGGCGGTCCGTCGAGCGATACAACATAGTCAAGAGAGCCTGAGGGCGCTGGCGAAGCGCCACGGGATCAACCAGAAGACCGTGGCGAAGTGGAAGAAGCGCTCGGCGGTCAATGACCTGCCGACCGGTCCCAGGGACGCCAGGTCGACCACCCTGTCGATCGAGGAGGAGGCGATCATCGTCGCCTTCCGCCGGCACACGCTGCTGCCGCTCGACGACTGCCTCTACGCCCTGCAGGCGACGATCCCGCGCCTGACGCGATCATCGCTGCACCGC
>JBBSIZ010000058.1:0-11448 GCA_038257735.1 Sphingomonadales bacterium
CCGCATCGAGCGATGCTTCAACAAGCTCAAACACTTCCGCCGCTTCGCAACGCGGTACGACCGAAGAGCCCTCCACTTCCTCAGCTTCATCCAGCTCGCCGCAGCCATGATCTGGATGCGCTGAATGTCGATCCGTCCTAGAGCAGGAAGTCCCCCGCCCCGAGCGGCGCCTGCCCCTGAAGAGTAAGGGCGATGACGAGGTCGGCGATTCCGTCGCCGTCGACGTCGCCCTCGACGAACCAGCTTCCGCCTTGCTCATAGGCCCGAAGCTCCCCGGCGGCGCCGCTGAACGCCTCGGAACCGATCCAGTTGAACGCCTGGTCCCCCTCCGTCAATATATCGGCGTCGATTCGGCCGAGATCGATTCGGTCCGTGCCGGGCGTGAAATCGAGGATCCTGTCCATATTCTCGGCATCGGATTCGGCCGTCGACTGGTAGCGGAACGAGTCGGCGCCGCCGCCGCCGGTGAGCTCGTCCGCGCCGAGATTGCCGTGGATCAGATCGGCATTGGCGCCGCCCGTCAGAATGTCGTTCGCGGCGCCGCCGAACAGCCGGAGCTGCCCGTCCGTCTCCCGGCCGGCGTCCACCACCATCGTCTCGCCGGCCGTCAGCAACGCGCCCGAGACGGTCAGCACCTGCCCCGCCCCGACATTGGAGTCCGCGAGCGTGATCTGATAATCGAACCCGCTTCCGCCGCCTCTCGCATAGCGCTCGTCGGTCGCCGACGTCAGGGTCAGATTCTCGACATCGGTGAGCAGCCCCGCGAAACCGGAATCGTTGAAATCGAGGCTTAGATCGCCGCGCAGGAAGAGGCCGTCATAGCCGGGCCCGCCGGCCACTTTGTCACCGGCGGCGAATCGGCCAATATCGAAGAAGAAGATATCGTTGCCCTGGCCGCCGATGAGGATATCCACTCCGCGGCCTCCGTAGACGAGGAAGCTCGAATCCGTTTCAGCCGACCCGTCGAAGCTGAGATCCTCCCCGGCCAGAAGGGCCGAGCCGTTGATCTTCACCCGCGGTCCCGCCGCGAAATTGGAATCGTGGGTGGTGATGGAATAATCGTAAAGCCCGTCGCCGGGCCCTCCGAAGGCCATGTTGGTCCCGGCCAGCAGCGAGATCGCCTCGATCCCGGTGACGTCTCCGTCGAGGACCAGCCCCCAGCCATAGTCTCCCTGAAGCACGATCGTGTCGTACCCCTCGCCGCCTTCGACCACGTCCTGCGCGGTAAGCGCTCCGCCGAAATAGAAGATGTCCGATCCGGAGCGGCCGTTGACGACGTCGGCGCCGCCCTGGTCGAGAACGAAAATGTCGGCGCCCACGGTGCCGACGATATAATTGTTGCCCTCGTCGCCCATCAGCCGGTCGCCCGGGCTGGCGACCCCGTTCACCGTCACGGTCACGGTGGCGACGCCGCCGCCGCCCGCCAGCCTGTAGTCGAAGGTGTCGGCGAGGACCGACGCGTTGGCGGCCCCGGTGCCGCTGTCCGCCAGGCTGTCAAATTGCCCGTTGGGGTCGTAGCTGTAGGAGCCGTCGGCGTTGACGATCAGCCTGGCTCCGGAATCGAGGACGAGGATTTCCCCGACATTGGCGGCCGAACCGTTCACCTCGGCGACGGTGAGGGCCGGGCCGTCGGGATCGCTGTCATTGCCGCTGCCGTTATTCGCGAAAAGGCTGCCGGTGGCGACCTTGTCCTCGCTTGCGGCGATCGAATCGTCCTGGGCGACCGGCGGCGTGTCGGTCACCGTGACGCTGATCGTCGCCACCCTCGCGATGCTGGTGCCGCCGTCGCCGTCGGTGAGAGTGAAGGTGATTTGCCGCTCTCCGGGCACCGGCGCATCCGAATAGGTGACGTAGCCAATGGCTCGGATCAGGGCCGCCGCGATGGCGGGGGTGACGATCGAGTCGAACGTCACGAAGAGCGGGGTCGAACCGTCGGTGCCGCCGCTGATCGTTCCGATTCGCTCGCCCTGATAAAAGAGATCCGCTTCTTCGACCGAGAAGTCGCCGCCGGCGAGCCGCAACTGGTCGTCCGCTGCGCCGCCCGCAGTGAAGGCGACGGTGAGGCTGCCGCCGTCGAAGTCGGTCGAGTCCCCGTCGCTTACGATCGCCTCTGGGGCGAGCGGAGTGATCGGATCGTTCTCGGAATAGCTCGCGCTCGAATTCTGGCCGGCCGCATCGCCGTTCAGATCCACTTCAGGCGGAAGGCTTGCCATTTCCATTCTCCCCGGCAGCACCCAAAACGCCGCCTCCGATCAGCCTGACAGACGCGAGCCGGCGACGCAACGCCCCGTCGTCCTTGCGAAAAAAACGACTTGTCCGTCCTCCCGCGACCCATGAACGCCCAAGTTCCAGCCCGCCTAGAGCATGAAGTCGCTTTGGGTCGGCGGGCCTCCGGTGACGGTGAGCTGGATGACGAGATCGGCGAGCACCGCGAAGTTGATTCGGCCGATGTCGAACCTATTCTGCTCGTAATTCCTGAACTGGTACATGAGGCCGCGATTGATCGGGACGGCCGGATCCTGGGCATGGCCATAATGGTCGTAGCCGGTCTGAAACGGGAGCCCTCCGCCGAACAGCGCGGAGGCTTGGTCGCCGGTGAAATAGGAAGTGTCGCCGGCGACGGCGATCCGGTCGTTCCATTCCTGAGCGTAGTTGATGAAGCCCAGAGAGTGGAAGATTTCGTGGATGAGCATTCCGACGAAGTCGTGCATCCCGCTCGGCACCGCCGGGGTCGACCTCGAAGCCGGGATTGGGATCGAACCAGACCGGGGTCCCGTAATTCTTGATGGCGCCGTCGGCAGCGAGACGGATGGTCAAGCCCGCGTCGGGACGGTTCGGATTGAGGTCGATCCCGGTCTGAGCCTCGGCGATCGTCTGGTTGGTCCAGGCGTTTCCGGTCCAGCCCAGTTGGATGAAGCTCGGAAGAAGGCCGTCGGCGTCGTACCATGTCAGCTCCTAGCCCGTCATACGGAGAACAATTCCACTTCGGGATAGAGCAAGGCCGAGCCCGCTGTCGCCTGGGCCGCAAGCCCCGCGGCTTCGGGCACCGCATGCTCCAGATAATAGCGACACGCGGCGCGTTTGACCGCCGTGAAGTGGCGATTTTCGGCGATTCCGTCACTTTCCACCGCCGCCAATTGCCGCTTCATCAGCCACCCGCTCACGAGGGTGGAGAGCATCGTCAGGAACGGATAGGACCCCGCCAGCCGGTCCTCGGTCCCCATCCCGCCCAACTTTTCGACCGCCTCTTCCACAACTTCCGACAAACTGAGCAGCGGCCCCTCCGCCTCGGCCCGGATCTCGGCGAGCAGCCGCCGCAAGGTCTCCCCGCCCTCGAGGCCGAGCTTGCGCCCGACCAGGTCGGCCGCCTGGATCCCGTTCGTTCCCTCGTAGATCGGAGCGATCCTGATGTCCCGGTAATGCTGGGCCGCCCCGGTCTCTTCGATGAAGCCCATTCCGCCATGGACCTGCACCCCAAGGCTCGCCACCTCGCAGCCGATGTCGGTTCCATAGGCCTTGACCAGGGGAGTCAGCAGATCCGCCCTGGCCTGCGCCGCTCCGTCGCCCAGGGTGCCCCGGTCGGTCTGCCCCGCCGCATAATAGCAAAGCGCCCGAGCGGCCTGGGTAAGCGCCGTCATCCTGAGCAGCATCCGCCGGACGTCGGGATGATCGGCGATCGCCGCCGGCCGTCCTTCGCGCACGCCCTGGACACGCTGCCGGGCATAAGCGATGGTCGCCTGGGTCGCCCGCTCGCCGATCGACACGCCCTGGAGTCCGACGTTGAGCCGGGCGTTGTTCATCATCGTGAACATCGCCCGCATCCCGGCCATCTCCTCGCCGATCAGCCAGCCGCGGCATTCGCCATTGTCTCCAAACGCCATCACGCAGGTCGGCGAGGCGTGGATCCCGAGCTTGTGCTCGATCGACACGCAGCGAAGGTCGTTCAAAGTCCCGTCGGGCAGGACCTTGGGCACCAGGAAGAGCGAAATCCCCTTAGTCCCCGGCGGCGCACCCGGAGTCCGGGCAAGCACCAGGTGGACGATATTGTCGGCGAGGTCGTGATCGCCGAAGGTGATGAATATCTTCTGGCCGCTCACCCGCCAGCTGCCGTCGCCGACGGGCTCGGCCCGGCTCTTGAGCGCTCCGACGTCGGAGCCCGCCTGCGGCTCGGTGAGGTTCATCGTCCCGGTCCATTCGCCGGTGACCAGCTTTGGAAGCCACCGCGCCTGCATGTCCGGCGAGCCGTGGTGCCTGAGCGCCTCGACCGCGCCCGCGCTCAGCATCGTCACCAGCGAGAAGGCCATGTTGGCCGAGCCCAGATCCTCCATCACCACCGTGGCGAGGACGAGCGGCAGACCCTGCCCGCCTTGCTCCGGCGGACCCGCCAAAGTGCCCCAGCCGCCTTCGACATAGGCTTGGTAGGCTTCGCGAAAGCCGGGCGGCATCGTCACCCCGCGATCCGACCATTTCGCTCCGACCTGGTCCCCGACCCGGTTCAGCGGAGCGAATTCTCCCGCGGCGAACTCGCCCACGCCTTCGATTATGGCGTCGACCAGGTCGGGAGTCGCCTCGGCGAAGGCATTGTGGCCGGCGAGCTCGTCGATGCGCACGACATGCCTGAGGACGAAGCGCTGGTCGGCGACGGGGGGCGTGTAGGTCATCGAAGGCTCCTCGCGGGCCGTTGCGCTGCTGGGACCGGGGCTATAGCGCGGGGCGGTGAAGGCGCAAAACACCCGTGTCGTGCCCTTTGGCGACGAGGCTCTCGCCGAAGCCGCCCGGCTGATCCGCGCCGGCGAGCCGGTCGCCGTTCCGACCGAAACCGTCTACGGCCTCGCCGCCGACGCGACGAACCCGGAGGCGGTCGCCCGGATCTACGCCGCGAAGGGCCGGCCCTCGTTCAACCCGCTCATCGTCCATGTCGAAAGCCTGGCCGAGGCCGAGCGGCTGGGAATCTTTTCCGGCCCGGCGCGGGCCCTCGCGGAGGCTTTCTGGCCGGGGCCTCTCACTCTCGTCGTGCCGGTTCGCGAGGACAGCGGCCTGGCCGCCGCGGTCACGTCGGGCCTGCCGACGGTGGCGCTTCGCTGCCCCGCCCATCCGGCGATTCGGGCGCTCCTCGCCGCCGCCGGCCGCCCGCTCGCCGCGCCTTCCGCCAATTCCAGCGGCTCGATCAGCCCGACCCGCGCCGGGCATGTCCTTGCCGGCCTCGGCGGAAATATCCCGATGATCCTCGACGGAGGCCCGGCGGAGCGGGGGCTGGAATCGACCATCGTCGCGGTGGAGGCGGATAGAGTGCGCCTGCTTCGCCCGGGGCCGATAGGCTTCGACGAAATCGCCGCCTTCGCTTCCGGGACCAGCGCGCGAGCCTCCGGCGACGGGAGGATCGAAGCACCCGGCCAGATGCGCAGCCATTACGCCCCGGCCAAACCCCTCCGCCTGAACGTCGCAGTGCCGCGCCCGGACGAATGGCTGATCGGCTTCGGCCCCGTCGAGTGCGACGACAACCTCTCCCCCTCCGGCAACCTCGAGGAAGCCGCCGCCCGCCTGTTCGACGCCCTCCACCGCGCCGACGCGCAGGATCGCGCCGGGATCGCGGTCGCTCCGATACCGGAGCAAGGCATCGGCCTCGCCATCAACGACCGCCTGCAGCGCGCCGCCGCGCCGAGGGCATGAAGAAAGGGGCGGCCGAAGCCGCCCCATGATGTTAGGCTGATTCGACATTCGGCATCGTGGCTTCTGTCCCCCTCTCCCCTGCGGAGAGAGAGGACCCATATCGAAGCACTCGACAACCTTGTTTCGCTTCGAGTTGAGTTCGGTGAGAGCGACCCGCCTGATTTCGGTTTCCTTTTGTTTCAGGACGTTTGCATTACTAGCCGGCGCAACGGCAACGGCACAGGCCATCAAGCCGCGCCGGCCGCCTCGCTTTTCACCCGGTGGGCGAAGCTCTTGCGCAGCTTCTTGAGCTTGGCCGGGATGATGGCGAGGCAATAAGGATTGCGCTGGCCTTCGCCGGCCCAATAATCCTGGTGATACTCCTCCGCCGGCCACCAGTCGGACGCCGGTTCGATCGTGGTGACGATCGGCGCCGGCCAATCGGCCCGGGCCCGCTCGATCGCGGCGTGGACCGCGGCCTCCTGATCGCTCGAAAGCGGGAAGACGGCGGAGCGATATTGGGTGCCGATATCGTTGCCCTGGCGGTTGAGCTGGGTCGGATCGTGGGTGGCGAAGAAGAGGTCGAGCAACTCGTCGAAGGAGATCGCGTCAGGATCGAAGGTGAGCCGGATCGCCTCGGCATGACCGGTGCCGCCGCCGCACACGGCCTTGTAGCCGGGATTGGCGACGTCGCCGCCGATATAACCGCTCTCGACCTTCGACACTCCGATCACGTCGTTGAACACGGCCTCGGTGCACCAGAAGCACCCGCCCGCCAGGATTGCCTGTTCTTGCGCCATGTCGTCGCTCCTCTTGTTGTGATGGGGAGATAGGAGCGAAGCCCGCGACGGCAAGCGCCGTTGCGCGGTCGAATCGACAAGCTTCGTCGCCATCGGTGCGAGTCCCGGCTATTGTTCGAGCCGGTCGACGTTCATCATCTCCGAGCCTTTAGACGCTTCCGCGGCCTGTCGGGTTCCGCGCACGCTTCACCGCCGAAGTTACCCGGCGGTAATCAGTCGGGGCCGAAATGATGCGGCGAGTTGCGGCGCGAACGGGACGAAGCGGACGCACTTCACTGGAACTTAAGGACAAAAGCTATAACTATGATTCCAGAGCTGAGGGGAAAATCTTGATCTACTCGCGCAGGCAATTGCTTGGTGCCGGACTTTCGGCCGGTTTTCTCGCCACCGCGGCCCACGGCCAGACGCTGGCGCAGATCGTCGCGGGCTTGAAGGATCCGGCCCCCCAGCCGCTTCCGGTCCGGCCTCTTCCGATTCAGCCGACAACCGTTCCGGCCCGGGTCGCCGTCGGCGGCGTGATCGACCCGCGCCTCCTCGCCCGCGCCCGGGCCTCGTTCGAGCGCCACCGCCGGCAACTCGGCCACACCGACGTCGTCGGAATCGCCGATTTCAGCCGGCCGTCCAACGAGCATCGCTTCTTCCTGCTCGAAACCGCCACGGGCCGGGTCAGCAACCATCTCGTCGCCCACGGCCGCGGCTCCGACCCCGCCCATAGCGGCGAGCTCCAGCGTTTCTCCAACCAGATCGGCTCCGAAGCCTCGTCGCAGGGCGGCTATCGCACCGGCGAATATTATCACGGCAAATATGGCCGCTCGCTTCGCCTCGCCGGCCTCGACTGGAGCAATTCCAACGCCCAGACCCGGGCCATCGTCGTCCACTCGGCCTGGTATGCCGAGCCCACCCAGCTCGCCGCCCACGGCAAGCTCGGCCGTTCGGAGGGCTGCTTCGCCCTCCCCTATAACAGCCTCCAGCAGGTCCTCGCACGCCTGGGGCCCGGCCGCTTCCTTTACGCGGACAAGCTGGCTTAAGCCGCGACCCGATCCGTCATTGCGATGAGCGGAGCGACGCTCGAAATGTCGGTGTGAACCTGCTTACCGCAATGGCCAGGCCGCCAGGATCAGCGGTACGCCGACCAGAACCACGATCAGCGACAGCGGCGCCCCGAGCCGCGCACAATCGCCGAACCGTAGCCGCCCGGGGCCCATCACCAGCATGTTGCACTGATGGCCGATCGGCGTGAGGAAGTCCGACCCCGCGCCCACCGCCACCGCCATCAGGAATGCGTCCGGGCGGTAGCCGAGCCCGTTGGCGAAGCTCGCCGCGATCAGATTGACTCCGTGGCGGTCGTGAAGCCCCACGCGCCCCGCGGCGGTGCCGGCGAGGATCGAATCGCGGCCCACCACCGTCTCGATGATCCCGACATTGGACGAAGCGGTGCCCGCGGCGGCGGCGCGATGATGGCCTTCCAGCTCGATGCCCATGGTCGCGATGACCCGCTCCAGCGCCTCCGGCTCCCCCGTGAGGATCAGGACGTCGCCTGCCCGGATCACCGCGTCGGGCAGCGGAATCGTCGCCCGTCTGTCCCAGCGGTGGATTCCGGTCAGCTCGACTCCCTTCTCGAGAAGCTCTCGAAGCTCGGCGACGCTCTTGTCCTGCGCCGCCGAGCCGGGCGGGACTTCCGCCTCCGTCGCATAATCCTCGATGTCGAGCGCTTCGCTTAGGGTCGGAGCCGCCCGGCGGTTCGAGGGCAGCAGCCGGTAGCCGAAGCGAAGGAAGATCAGCCCGGCGACGGCGATTCCGGCGCCGACCGGCGTGTAGTCGAACATCGAGAAGGGCTCGCCGGTCATCTCCTCGCGCACGCGGCTGACGATGATGTTGGGCGAGGTTCCGACCAAGGTGATCAGCCCTCCGAGCAGCGAGCCGGAGGCCATCGGCATCATGAAGAGGGAGGGCGAGCTGTCCGAGCTCTTGGCCATCCGGAAGGCGGACGGCATCAGCATCGCCGGCGCCCCGATATTCTTGACCAAAGCGGACAGCAAGGTGACCGATCCGACCAGCAGCGAGATCTGGGAGCCCGCGCGGGTCATTCCGCCGCTCAGCCGCCCGATCGCCGCCTCCACCACGCCCGAGCGCTCGACCGCAACGGAGATGACGAGGGCGGAAGCGGCGATGATGACGATGATGACGATGTCGTCGGCGAAGCCGCTGAAGGCGTCCTCCGGCTTGACCAGCCCGAGCAGAAGGGCGCCGAGAAGTGCAAGAACCGCCGCCATGTCGTAGCGCACCCGCCCCCAGATGAAGAGCAGCACCATTCCGGCGAGCAGGCCGAAGGCGCTAAGCTGGGGAGGGTCGCGGTCACAGGTGCGGGCGGACACGCGGGAATTCGCCCGATGATCCTCCCATCGAAAGACGGGGAGGATATCTACGCCTCCCTCACCCTACCCGCCTCCACCCGGATCAGCCGGTCGCAGGCCGCGAGAGTGGTCGCCCGGTGCGCCACCGTGACCAGGGTCATGCCCCCCCGAAGCCCCTGAAGCGCCGCGAGCACCGCCTTCTCGGTCGCCTCGTCGAGCGCGCTCGTAGCCTCGTCGAGGATGAGCAGGCGCGGCCGCCGGTAGAGGGCCCGAGCCAGGCCGATGCGCTGGCGCTGGCCTCCGGACAGGCGAACGCCGCGCTCGCCGACATAGGTGTTCAGCCCCTCGGGAAGACCGGCGAGGAATTCGTCGAGCTGCGCCGCCCGCACCGCCGAGGCGAGAAGCTGCTTATCCATCCCCTCGGCGCCGCGCGGAAAGGCGATGTTGGCGGCGATCGTATCGTCGGCGAGATAGATGGCCTGGGGGACGTGGGCGAGGCCCGCCTGCCACGCCGGGCGGGTCGCGGCGTCGAGCGGCCGGCCGTCGACCAGAATCTCGCCCTCATCCGGATCGAGCAGGCCCATCAGCAGATCGAGCAAGGTCGACTTGCCGCCCCCCGTCTCCCCCGCAATCCCGACATGCTCCCCGGCGCGTATCCTGAAGCTGACGTCGCGGAGGGCGAATCGGCCCTCGGGAAAGCGAAAGCCGACGCCCTCGAATGCGAGCTCGCGCTCGATCGCGAGCGGCGGCGCTTCCGGCTGCGGCGGCGGGATCGGCGCCTCCATCATGTCGATCACGTCGCGAAAGGCCTGGTAATTGCCGCTCGCCAGGCTCCACCCGAAATAAGCCTGCTGGAGCAAAGGCAGCAGCCGCTGGGCGCCCAGCGCAAGCGCTCCGAGCACCGGGATCGCCTTGACCACCCCGCCCGGCTCCAGGCTCATCGTCAAGGTGATCAGGGCGATCGCCACCAGCCCCGCCGCCTCGACGATGTAGCGCGGGGCTCCGGCGACGAACTGGGTCGCCACCTGGGCTCGGCGGTAGCGGCTGTCGAGATCCCGGAACTTGGCCTCGAACAGAGGCTCGGAGCGGTCGAGGATAATGTCCCTGATCCCGCCCAGGCCCTCCTGAACGGTGCGGGTTCGCTCCACCATGGTTCCGGCCAGCGCTATGGAATTGCGCCTCAGCCGCGGCCGGACCAGAAGGCTGACTCCGACATAAGCGAGAACGACAGCGACGGCCGCGAGACCGGCGGCGCGGGCGTCGATCTTCAGAAGCAGGATGAATACGCAGATCGCGATGAAGGCGCCGATCAGCCCCTGCATCGCCGGCTGGAGAAGCCCGAAAACCACGCCTTGCACCTTCTCGACCGCGGCGAGGGTCTGGCTGGAATTGCGCCGGACCTGCTCGGCATAAGGCTGGCGGAGCATCCGGCCGAAGACGGAAGCGGCCATGTCGTGGCCGGTCGCCATGACGAAGCGCTGGCTTCCCCAGGTCAAGGCGAGACGCACCCCCGCCGCCGCAAGCGCCGCGGCGATGAGGAGCAAAGCGGCGCCGACCACCGGCGAGCCTCCGATCGCTCTCAGTACACCCAGCAGCCACGGCGGGACCAGGACGCTGTTCGGATCGGCGACCAGGGCCAGGAAGGGCAAGGCGGCGCCGATCGTAACCATCTCCGCCGCCGCCCCGAGCAGCATCAGCCCCAGGGTCAGGACGAATTGCCGCCGCCGAGCGGGCGAGAGCAGCCGGAAAAGGGCCGGAAATGCGTTCATTTGGTGAGCTTTGATACCTCCGCATCCCTTTTTGTCCTCCCAGCCGCGAAGCGGTGGGGAGGGGGACCACCCGACGGGTGGTGGAGGGGTAGCTGCATCAGTTCAAGAAGGTTCTCGCGCGAACCGAATGCCTCGGCGCAATTACCCCTCCACCATGCTTCGCATGGTCCCCCTCCCCACGCGCTCCGCGCGCAGGGAGGAAAGAAGCCTTAATTCCCCGACGAAGCCAGCGCCGTCCCGCTCTTCCGATCGGAGAGGCCCGCAAGCACCATGCCGACGCGGCCATACAGATCGGCATAGCTCATCGGCGGCCCATCGCTGGTCGCGGCGACGGTGAAGTAGACGATGTAGACCGGCACCGGCGCCGCGAGATTGGCCTGGGTCGCCTTGCCCGAGGTGAGAGTCTGGTCGATCTTCGCGCGGTTCCATTCGGTCCCCTCGAGCAGGGTCTGGGCGAAACCGACCGCGTCCTCGGTGCGGATGCAGCCGTGGCTGAGGGCCCGCTGCTCCCGGTTGAACAGATTCTTCGCGTTGGTGTCGTGAAGGTAGATGGCGTGGGGATTGCCCATCACCAGCTTCATCCGGCCGAGCGCGTTGGACGGCCCCGGAGGCTGGCGCCAGCGTATGACCTTGCCCGAATCGTCCTTGACGGCGACATAGCCCCGCTTGCCGCGGACCTCGGACGAAATGCTCGAGGGCACTTCCCACCAGGGGTTGAAGATCGCGCCGGTGATTACTGCGGAGAGCGACGGAGTCGGAGTCTTGATCGCGCCCGCCACCGCCCGACGTCTGTTCAGGGTCTGGCCGTTCTCGACCAGCGCGACCGTATAGGCGGGTACGTTGACGATCACATATTTGGAGCCGAGGTCGCGCGGC
>JBBSIZ010000059.1:0-10767 GCA_038257735.1 Sphingomonadales bacterium
CTCAGGTGCGGAACATCGCCGACGTGGCCACGGCCATCGCGCGCGGTGACTTGTCCCGCAAAATCACGGTGGACGTGAAGGGCGAGATTTTGAAATTGAAGAATACGCTCAACACGATGGTGGACCGGTTGAATGCCTTCGCCTCGGAAGTCAGCCGCGTGGCTCGGGAAGTGGGCACCGAAGGGAAGCTCGGCGGTCAGGCGCAGGTGCGTGGCGTGGCGGGAACGTGGAAGGATCTCACTGACAACGTGAATTCCATGGCCTCCAACCTGACGGCGCAGGTGCGGAATATTGCTGACGTGGCCACGGCCATCGCGAAGGGCGACCTTTCCCGCAAGATCACCGTGGACGTGAAAGGTGAAATTTTGCAGCTCAAGGACACCATGAACACCATGGTGGACCAGTTGAATGGATTCGCCTCCGAAGTGACCCGGGTGGCGAGGGAGGTCGGCACGGAAGGCAAGCTCGGCGGTCAGGCGCAGGTTCCGGGAGTCGCCGGCACCTGGGCGGATCTCACCGATAATGTGAACCTGATGGCCGCCAACCTGACCGGCCAGGTCCGAAACATCGCCGAGGTGACCACCGCCGTCGCCCGCGGCGACCTGTCGAAGAAAATCACCGTCGACGTGAAGGGCGAGATCCTCGAGCTCAAGAACACGATCAACGTCATGGTCGACCAGCTCAACTCCTTCGCCTCCGAAGTGACCCGAGTGGCGCGCGAAGTGGGCTCGGAAGGAAAGCTCGGCGGCCAGGCGCGGGTCGAAGGCGTCGCCGGCACCTGGGCCGATTTGACCGACAATGTGAACGCCATGGCCGGCAACCTGACGGGCCAGGTCCGAAACATCGCGGAAGTGACCACCGCCGTGGCCTCGGGCGACCTTTCCAAGAAGATTACCGTCGAGGTGAAGGGCGAAATCCTCGAGCTCAAGAACACCATCAACACGATGGTGGACCAGCTCAACTCCTTCGCCTCCGAGGTCAGCCGGGTGGCGCGCGAGGTCGGATCCGAAGGCAAGCTCGGCGGCCAGGCCAAGGTGGAGGGCGTCGGAGGCACCTGGAAGGACCTGACCAACAACGTGAACGAGCTGGCCGCCAACCTCACCGGCCAGGTCCGCAACATCGCCGAGGTGACGACCGCGGTGGCGCTGGGCGACCTTTCCAAGAAGATCACCGTCGACGTGCGCGGCGAGATACTGGAGCTGAAAAATACGATCAACGTCATGGTCGATCAGCTCAACGGCTTCGCCTCGGAAGTGACTCGAGTCGCCCGCGAGGTCGGAACCGAAGGCAAGCTCGGCGGCCAGGCCCAGGTCCCCGGAGTCGCCGGAACCTGGAAGGACCTCACCGACAACGTCAACCTGATGGCCGAGAATTTGACGGGCCAGGTCCGCAATATCGCCGACGTGACGACCGCGGTGGCGAGGGGCGACCTTTCAAAGAAGATCACCGTCGACGTGAAGGGCGAGATCCTCGCGTTGAAGGACACGATCAACGTCATGGTCGATCAGCTCAACGGCTTCGCCTCGGAGGTGACCCGGGTCGCCCGCGAAGTGGGTACGGAAGGCAAATTGGGCGGCCAGGCGCAGGTGCCTGGCGTCGGCGGAACGTGGAAGGATCTGACGGACAACGTCAATTTGATGGCGACCAACCTGACGAACCAGGTGCGCGGAATCGCCGACGTCGTCACCGCGGTGGCGCAGGGCAATCTCAAGCGCAAACTGACCGTGGACGCCAAAGGCGAGATCGCGGCCCTGGCCGAGACGATCAACTTCATGATCGAAACCCTCGCCACCTTCGCCGACCAGGTCACCAACATGGCCCGCGAGGTCGGAATCGAAGGCAAATTGGGCGGTCAGGCGCGAGTCCCGGGCGCAGCCGGCCTTTGGCGCGACCTCACCGACAACGTGAACCAGCTCGCTGCGAACCTAACCAACCAGGTTCGCTCGATCGCAGAGGTCGCGACCGCCGTGACCAAGGGCGACCTCACCCGCTCGATCGCGGTGGAAGCGTCGGGCGAGATGGCCGCGCTCAAGGACAATATCAACGAGATGATCCGCAACCTGAAGGAGCAGACCCTCAAGAATGCCGAGCAGGACTGGCTCAAGACCAACCTCGCCCGGTTCAGCCGGATGCTCCAGGGCGAGCGCGACCTCGCCACCGTCTCGAACCTGATCATGTCCGAACTGGCCCCGCTGGTTAACGCCCAATATGGAGTCTTCTACGTCACCAAGCGCGAGGAGGAGGACACCAAGCTGGAGCTCGTCGCGAGCTACGGTGCCGAGAGCCACGACACCTTGAAGCGCGAGTTCAACCTGCGCGAGGGTCTCGTCGGTCAGGCCGCGGCCGACAAGCGCCCGATCCTTCTCCAAAACGTCCCGGGCGACTTCATCCGGATCGGTTCCGGCCTCGGCCACGCCGCCCCGGCCAACATCAACATCCTTCCGGCCTTGTTCGAGGACGACGTCAAGGCGGTGATCGAGCTCGCCTCGTTCAGCGAGTTCAACGAAACCCACCAGAGCTTCCTCGACCAGTTGATGGAATCGGTCGGGATCGTGCTCAACACGATCGCCGCGACCATGCGCACCGAGGGCTTGCTGAAGCAGTCGCAGCTGCTCACCCAGGAGCTTCAGGCCCGCCAGACCGAGCTCACCACCAAGCAGGAGGAGCTTCACAATACCAACGAGGAGCTTCAGGAGAAGGCTCAGCTTCTCGAAAATGAGAAGAAGCAGGTCGAGGCGAAGAATCTCGAGATCGACATGGCCCGCCGCGCCGTCGAGGAGAAAGCGGAACAGCTCGCTTTGACCTCGAAATACAAGTCCGAGTTCCTCGCCAACATGAGCCACGAGCTCAGGACCCCGCTCAACTCGCTTCTCATCCTCTCGAAGCTGCTCGCCGACAACCCGCAGGGCAACCTCAACGAGAAGCAGACCGAGTTCGCCCGAACCATCCACTCGGCGGGCTCGGACCTGCTGAACCTGATCAACGACATCCTCGACCTTTCCAAGATCGAATCGGGCACCGTTTCGATCGAGCTCGGCGATATGCGGATGCGCAGCCTCAGGCAGCATATGGAGCGGACCTTCCGCCAGCTCGCGGCCGACAAGGGTCTCGATTTCGACGTCGAGTTCGACGAGAATCTCCCTTCGTCGATCCGCACCGACGAGAAGAGGCTTCAGCAGGTCGTGCTCAACCTTCTCTCCAACGCCTTCAAGTTCACCGCCCATGGCGGAGTCACTCTGGCGGTGCGCTGCTCCGACAGCGGCTGGAGCACCAACCATCCCGTCCTTCGCAACGTCGAGCAGGCGGTCGAGATCGCCGTCACCGATACCGGCATCGGCATTCCCGAGGACAAGCAGAAACTGATCTTCGAGGCCTTCCAGCAGGCCGACGGAACCACAAGCCGCAAATATGGCGGCACCGGTCTCGGCCTCTCGATCAGCCGCGAGATCGCCCGGCTTCTGGGCGGAGAGTTGCAAGTCCGGTCGAAACCGGGCGAAGGCTCCACCTTCGCCCTCTTCGTCCCGCTCGAAGCCGCCGCCGTGTCCGCGCCGGAGGGCGCGCCCACCAGCACCGCCCGCTACGAGAATAGCGGGGCCTCGGTTCCGACCGCCCTCCCCGTCACCCTCGAGGTCAGCGACGACCGCGACAATCTCGGCGGCGAGCCCTTCGTCCTGATCGTCGAGGACGACGTGACTTTCGCCTCTATCCTGCTCGACCTCGCCCGAGAGGCGGGCCTGAAGGGCGTGATCTCGCCCGCGGGCTCGGGCACATTGGCGATGGCGCGCAAGCTCAGGCCCGACGCGATCACGCTCGACCTCGGTCTCGACGATATCAACGGCTTCGTCCTGCTCGATCTGCTGAAGCATGACAGCGACACCGGCGGAATTCCGATCCACGTCATCTCGGGCGCCGACGAAGTTTCGTCGGTGACCGAGATGGGCGCCTTTGGAGTGACCGCGAAACCGGCCGACCATGACGAGCTCGCCGACGTATTCAGCCGAATCCAGGCCGAGGCGAAGACCCGCCGCCGCCCCCGTCCCCGCGCCCGAAGCGAGGACTCGCCGGCCAAGCCGCGCACGGTTCCCGAGCTCGCCGGCACCAAGATCCTGATCGTCGACGACGACATCAGGAACATCTATTCGCTGACCAGCGTGCTCGAAAGCTACGACGTCGAGGTTCTTCACGCGGAGCGCGGACGCGACGGGATAGACATTCTCGAGCGAACGGAGGGAATCGACGCCGCCTTGATCGACATCATGATGCCGGAAATGGACGGCTACGAGACGATGCGGAAGATAAGGGAGAAGCCGCCCCTGGCCGGACTGCCGCTGATCGCCGTCACCGCCAAGGCGATGAAGGGCGACCGCCAGAAATGCCTCGACGCCGGCGCGTCCGACTATATCGCCAAGCCGGTCGACATCGAGCTCCTGCTGGCGCTCCTCAGGGTGTGGATCGGCAAGACCCGCAACCGGGCCGCAGCCGGGAGCAAGGCCCGGCCGCAGCCGGTTCGGACAGCGGCGGAGTAATCCCATGAACGTTCCAAAGCAGGTGGGGCCGGCCGACCGGGCCTCCGCTTCGATGATCGAAGCGGCATCGCCGCCGGCGCCGCGGGCGCGGGTGCTGGTCGTCGACGACGACGACCACAATCTCCTCGCCATCCGAACCGTGCTCGAGGATCTGGCCGAGGTAGAGGTCGCCTCGTCCGGCGACGAGGCCTTGCGGCACCTGCTCAAGGGCGATTTCGCGGTGATCCTGCTCGACGTCTACATGCCCGGAATGGACGGCTACGAGACCGCCCAGATCATCCGCGCCCGAGAGCAGACCAAGCGCATTCCGATCGTCTTCCTCTCCGCCGTCAACAAGGAGAAGGAGCATCTGATCCGCGGCTATTCGATGGGCGCGGTGGATTACGTCTTCAAGCCGGTCGAGCCGGTGGTTCTCCGGTCCAAGGTCGCGGTATTCGTCGATCTGTTCCTGATGACCCAGGAAATACAGCGCAAGGCCGCGCAGGAGCAGGAGTTGCTCGACGCGAATTTGCGGGCCAATGCCGAGCGGCTTCGGGTCGAGCAGGAGCTGCGCATCGCGGAGCAGCGTCAGGCCGCGATCATCGCCTCCCTCCCGATCGTGCTCTACATCGAAGCGGACGGCCCCTCCCCGCGAGTGCCGCAATTCGTCGGCGGCAATTTCACCGCGGTCACGGGCTACGATTTCGACGCGGTCACGGCCCAGCCGACCTTGTGGTCTGACCGGCTCCATCCCGAGGACCGGGAGCGCGCGCTCGGCGCGATCCGCGACCGCCAGCGCACCGGCGCGATGAATATCGAATATCGATGGCGATGCCTGGATGGCCAATACAAGCATTTCCTCGACCAGGCGGTGCTTCTGCGCGAGGAGGAAGGCGCTGCCGCTCAATATGCCGGGACGTTGCTCGACGTCACCGACCGCAAGGATCTCGAGAAGCAGCTTCTCGAAGCGCGCAAGATGGACGCGATCGGCAAGCTGACCGGCGGCATCGCTCACGATTTCAACAACCTTCTCGCCGCCGTTCTGGGCGGTCTCGGGCTGATCGAAAGGCGGCTTCCGCTGGAGGAGGAGCATAAGAAGATCATCGCGATGACCCGCCGGGCGGCCGAGCAGGGCTCGGAGCTGGTCAAGCGCCTCCTCGCCTTCGCCCGCCGCCAGACCCTGCAGCCGGACTCGGTCGATATCAGCCGCCTGTCGGCGACGGTCAACGATCTTCTCGCCCATACGCTGGGCGGGCTGGTGCGGCTGGAATGGCGCTCCGAACCGGACGTGTGGTGCGCTTTCGCCGACAGTAGCCAGCTCGAGCTCGCCTTGATGAACCTGATCATCAACGCCCGCGACGCGATGCCTAAGGGCGGCACCATCATTGTCACCGGCTGCAACGTGGAGGCGGCGGCCTCCAATCCGCTCGGACTGCCCCCCGGCGATTATGTCGTCCTCGCCGTCGCCGACGACGGCAGCGGCATCCCGGCCGAGATACTGGAGCAGGTCACCGAGCCCTTCTTCACCACCAAGGCGATCGGCAAGGGCACCGGCCTCGGCCTCTCGATGGTCTACGGCTTCGCCCATCAATCGGGCGGAGCGATCGACATAAACAGCAAGGTCGGCGAGGGAACCACGGTCGAGATCTGGCTGCCGCGGGCGCCGGATTGCGAAGCGGCGGACGAGGAGGAAGCCGCGCCCGCGCCCGAAGCGGAGGCCGAGGGACGCTCCCTTCGAATCTTTCTGGTCGACGATCACGACGCCGTGCGCGAGACCACCGCCGGAATGCTGAGCGACATGGGCCACGAAGTGGAAACCGCCACCGACGGCCCCGGCCTGCTCCGCAGGCTGAGCGCGGCTCCCGCCGATTACGACCTCATCATCACCGATTACGCAATGCCCCTCCTCTCCGGCGCCGACGTCCTCAAGAAGGCGCGGGAGATTAGGCCGGGAATGCCCGGAATCATCATTTCGGGCTATGCGGACAGTGGCTCGATCGCGGGCCAGGGGAGCGAATCGGTGATTCTGACGAAGCCGTTCACGCTCGACCAGATGAGGAAGGCGATCGGAGCGTTGGGCGCGGCCGGCCGGGAGCCTGCGGCCACCGCATAGCGTCGGCACTGGCGCCGGGGGCTGCCCTATCGGTCAGGGAAATGGCGGAGAGGGAGGGATTCGAACCCTCGGAACGCTTACGCGCTCAACGGTTTTCGAGACCGCCCCGATCGACCACTCCGGCACCTCTCCGCATTGGGGGATTCGCCCCGGCTGGAAAGCAGGGGCCGGTCGACCGGGTGGGCGCTTAGCCCAAGCGATCCGGCTTGCCAAGGTGTCGGCTCCCCTCGCGCTCGCTTGCCTGCCGCGCCTTTGGCGCTACATAGGCAGAATGATGGAGCGACCCGACAAATATTCCGGCAATTCGGCCGCGGCCCCGCTGGCGCCGCCGGTGGCCCATGCCCGCTTCGCAATCGGCGCGGTGGTCCGGCACCGATTGTTCGACTTTCGCGGCGTCGTTTTCGACGTCGACCCCGTCTTCGCCAATTCCGACGAATGGTATGAGGCGATCCCCGAAGACATTCGGCCGCCCAAGGACCAGCCCTTCTACCATCTGCTCGCGGAGAACGGGGAATCCTCATACACCGCTTATGTCAGCCAGCAGAATTTGCTGGCTGACGACAGCGACGAGCCGGTCGACCACCCGGCCATTTCCGGCCTGTTCGATACGGTCGCCAGGGGACGCTACCGGCTGAAGAGGGAGCATCGGCATTAAGCCCCTCACCTTGGTTGACACTCCGGGCAGCCTTCGGTAGCAGCCCGGTTCCCGCGCGGGGGTTCGGCCGCAGCCGACGATTTGTGCGGACAGCATTGGAAGATTTGGAAAAAGCCATGTTCGCAGTCGTGCGCACGGGCGGCAAGCAGTATCGCGTCGCCGCCGGAGATAAGATCGTCGTCGAGAAGCTCGCCGGAGAGGCGGGCGACACCATCAGCCTGGACGACGTCCTGCTGGCCGGTGAGGGCGCGGACCTCAAGTCCACCGACGGGCTCACCGTATCGGCCGAGATCATCGCCCAGGCCAAGGCCGACAAGGTCATCGTCTTCAAGAAGCGCCGCCGGCACAATTACCGCCGCAAGAAGGGCCATCGCCAGCAGCACACGATCCTGAGGATCGTCGCGATCGGCGAGGAGAAGGCCGAGAGGCCGAAGAAGGCCGCCAAGGCCGAGAAGCCCGCCGACCAGGCCCCCGCCGCTCCGGCCGCCGAGACGCCCGCCGCCGAGGCTCCGAAGAAGGCGAAGGCCAAGAAGGCCAAGAACGCCGAGGCTCCCGCGGCGACCGAGGCTAAGCCCCAGGCTCCGCTTAAGGTCGAAGGCGCCGAGAGCGAGCAGGTCGATGCCCCCGCCAAGGCGAAGAAAAAGGCTTCCCCAAAGAAGCCCGCCGCTGGTAAAGACGCGTAAACCGAAAAGAGATTAGAGCTTAGTCATGGCACATAAGAAAGCAGGCGGATCCTCACGCAACGGTCGCGACAGCGCGGGCCGTCGCCTGGGCGTCAAGAAGTTCGGCGGCGAGGCCGTGCTCGCCGGCAACATCATCGTCCGTCAGCGCGGAACCCGCTGGTACCCGGGCACCAACGTCGGCATCGGCAAGGATCATACCCTCTTTGCGCTCATCGACGGCCGGGTCTCGTTTCGCGACGGGAAGCTCGGCCGCAAGTTCGTTTGCGTCGATATGGCGCAGACGGCCGAAGCGGCGGAATAGGGACGAGCCGAGAAAGGGCCGTCCCCGGGAGGGGCGGCTCCAGGTCTCAATAGAGAACCGAATTCGAGGGAGAGGAGCCGCCGGGTTTCTCTCCTTTTTCGTTTCTCCCTCGAAACTGTCGGAAGACCGTCACCCTCGCCGGGTAGCGGGAAGCCGATCGAAGGGAGGACGAGACGATGTTCGTGAGAACCGAACGACTGTTGCTGCGGCCCGGCTGGAGCCAGGACGCCCCTGCCCTTTTCGAAGCGATCGGCGACGAGCCTATCGTCCGCAACCTCGCCACCGCGCCCTGGCCCTACCGACGCGAAGACGCCGAGGCCTGGCTCGCGACCGAGCGCAAGGCGTCCGAACCCTCGCTGCTCATCTTCCGTCGCGCCGACACGGCGCCCGAGCTTGTCGGAGCGATCGGCTTCGGGCGGCGGCCTGCCGGGGCAATGGAGTTCGGCTATTGGATCTCACGGCGCCATTGGGGCCGCGGCTACGCCACCGAGGCCGGGCGCGCGATCCTGGAGACCGCGCGCCACGGGCTTCGCATGAAGCGGCTTCAGGCCGGCCATTTCCTCGACAACCCCGCCTCGGGCCGGGTGCTGGCGAAGCTCGGCTTCAGGCCGACGGGCAAGATCGTCCCTTATCACAGCGCCGGCCGCGACGAGCCGGCGCCCTGCCGGCTGTTCGAGCTTGAGCTGGACGCGGAGTCGGAAATGGCGCCGGCGGCGATGGCGGCCTAGTGTCCACACGGCGACAGGTTCGCGGCCTGATGAACAAAACCGGCCTCGCGCACAAAACTCCTGACAGTCCCCGCGGATGTCGTTCAAGCCGCCAATGACAAGCAACAGATCGAGCCGATGCTGGAGCGGCTCGCCACGCTTCCGGACGCTCTGGGCGAGGTCGCGACCCTGCCGGCGGACCATGGCTATTTGAGCCAGGCCAATGTGGAAGCCTGCGCCGGGGCAAAGATCGCACCGCTCATCTCCCTGGGCCGGGAGCGCCATTATCGCCCCTGGCAGGACCGGTTCGCCCAGGCGGCCCAACCGCCGACGGACCCGACGCCGATGGAGGCGATGATCCAGCGGCCGGCGACGCCGACGCCCGGAAGGCCTATGCCTTGCGCAAGCAGACGCCGGAGCCGGTGTTCGGAATCATCAAATCGGTGATGGGCTTCCGTCAATTCTCCCTGCGCGGCCTCGAAAAAGTCAAAGGCGAATGGCTCCTGGTGACATTGGCCTGGAACATGAAGCGCATGTTCGCCCTGGGTTGCCCGGAATGACCCGGCCACTCCTCGCTCCAACCCAAAGACTCCGAAGGCAAATGCCGAATGCCCGCCATGGCAAGCCGCTTAACCCAGGTCCGACAGGCTGCTAGGGGACAATCATGGCTGCCGGTGGAACGATCGCTCAGGTGGAGGCGCTGCTCTCGGCGCGGCGCTTCGCCGAAGCCGCGCGCCTGCTCCTCGCAGCGGCCCGCGCCGGCGAGACCGTAGCGACCGCCGAGCTCGCTCATTGGCGAATCGCCGGCAATCTCATCCGCCGCGACCTTTCCGAGGCGCGGCGACTTCTCGGCGGCGCCGCGAAAGGGGGCGACGACGAATCGGCCTCGCTCCACGCCTCTTTCCTGGCCGCCGGAGTGGGCGGCCCCGACGACTGGCCCACCGCTCTCGAAGCGCTTGGGGTCCTGGCGAGGCGGCAGGCGCGGGCGGCCGCCCAGCTGCGCCTGATCGACGCGATGGATCTCGGATCGGACGGCTTTCCGAAACGGCCGATCGAGACGCTCACCCTTTGCGAAGCGCCTCGCGCCGCCTGTGCCCGAGGCTTCATGACCGAGGCGGAATGCCTCTATCTGAGGGCGGCGGGAGAGCCCGACCTCCAACCGTCCGCGGTGGTCGATCCGGCGACCGGCAAGATGGTCCCGCATCCCGTCCGCTCCTCCGACGCGGCGATGTTCGGAGTCTATGCCGAGGACCTCGTCGTCAACGCGATCAACCGGCGGATCGCGGCGCTGAGCGGGACCCGGCTCGACCAGAGCGAGCCGCTTCAGCTT
Organism: Sphingomonadales bacterium; assembly: GCA_038257735.1. GTDB lineage: Bacteria > Pseudomonadota > Alphaproteobacteria > Sphingomonadales > Sphingomonadaceae > Allosphingosinicella. The sequence continues at coordinate 10,295 of JBBSIZ010000059.1, forward strand.
CTGCGCTATCGCCCGGGCGGCGAATATAAGCCGCATATGGACGCGCTTCCGGGCGAGCCCAACCAACGCATCGCGACGATGCTCGTTTATCTTTCCGACGATTATGAAGGCGGCGAGACGAGCTTCCCGCACGCCGGCCTCTCCTTCCGTGGGCGGACCGGGGACGCCTTGTTGTTCCGCAACGCCGGAGCGGACGGCCGGGCCGATCCGCTCAGCCTCCATGCCGGGCTCCCCGTCGCCAGCGGGACCAAATATCTGGCGTCGCGCTGGATCAGGGCGGGGAAGTTCACCTACCCGCCGCCGCGGCCGCTTCTGGACATTTAAAACTCCTCTCCCGTTCTTACGGGAGAATGCGGAGGATGATTAGGCTATACCGACGGTCGGGCCCGCCGCTCTGCCCCCCTCTCCCCAGGGGGGAGAGGGTAGGGAGAGGGGGTACGGCGTCTGCGGGCGCCCTCGACCGCCGAACCCCC
>JBBSIZ010000060.1:0-10630 GCA_038257735.1 Sphingomonadales bacterium
GGCATTCGTCTTTTGTCGATCACCCAGGAAATGGGCGACGATCCGATGCACGTCATGATGCGCCAGATCATGGCGCTGTTCGACGAGTATCAGTCCAAGGAGAACGCCAAGCACGTCCTGCGCGCCTTGAAGGAGAATGCCCGGCAGGGCTTCTGGAACGGCTCGCTGCCGCCGATCGGCTACCGTGTCGTCGCCGCCGAGCAGCGTGGGGCCAAGATCAAGAAGAAGCTGGAGATCGACCCGCTCCATGCCGACACCGTGCGGCTGGCATTCCGGCTCGCGCTGGAAGGCGACGGCACGTCCGGCCCGATGGGCGTCAAGTCGATCACGAAGCACCTCAATGAACGCCGCATCTTCACCCGCGACGGCGGGCGCTGGGGGATCGGCACCGTCCACCGAATGCTGACGCGCCAGACCTATATCGGTCGGCACGAGTTCAACCGCCGCACCAAGAACGGTGACAACAAGCCCAACGAGGAGGTCATTCCGGTCGCGGTGCCGCCAATCATCGACCAAGCGACGTTCGACACCGTGCAGGCGCGAATGAAGGCACGTAACCCCAAGGTGACGCCGCCGCAGGTCGTGGGCGGCCCCACGCTCCTTACCGGCCTGATCCATTGCGCCAAATGCGGCGGAGCCATGACCATCCGCACCGGCAAGGGCGGACGTTACCGCTATTACACTTGCTCGACCAAAGCCCGGCAGGGTCCGACCGCCTGCACCGGCATGACCGTCCCGATGGAGAAGCTGGACGCGCTGGTCGCAGGGCATCTTGAAGACCGGTTGCTCGACCCGGCCAGACTCGAAGAGGTATTGGCCACGGTTCTCGACCGCAGGCAGGAGCGCACCGAACGCCGCCGCGACCACATCGCCGAGCTGAAAAAGCGGGCGACAGAAACCGACCTTCGGCTCAAGCGGCTTTACGACGCTATTGAGAGCGGCGTCGCCGACCTCGATGACCCGGACCTCAAGGACCGCATCGCCAATCTCAAGGCTGTCCGCGACCAGTCGCGCGTCGATGCCGACCGCGCATCGGTCATGCTCGAAAGCGCGGGCCAGAAGGCGATCACCGCGCCGATGCTCGCCAAGTTCGCACAGACCGCCCGCCAGCGGATGCGCCTCGACGGCGGCGGCTACCGCCGCGACCATCTTCGCGCGCTCGCCCAGCGCGTCGAGGTCAACGACGGCGAGGTCCGCATCATGGGATCGAAGAGCGACCTATTGCGGACACTTGCCGCCGCAGCCGGGGCGGGAACACTGCCGGGCGCAGTGCCCAGCTTTGTTCCGAAGTGGCGGAGCGGGAGGGATTCGAACCCTCGATACGCTTTTGGCGTATACTCACTTTCCAGGCGAGCGCCTTCGACCACTCGGCCACCGCTCCGCATGCCCTGGAGGCCGGTCCATCTAGGGACAGGTCGCGCTCAGGGCAAGCGGGCGGTGAAGCCGTCCATCGCGGTCGCCAGCTCGACGTCTTTGGCCGTGACTCCGCCGGCGCTGTGCGTGCTGAGCGCCACCGCGACCTTGTTCCAGCTGTTCGACCAGTCCGGATGATGATCGGCCTTCTCGGCGGCGATCGCGACCCGGGCCATGAAGGCGAAGGCCTCGCCGAAATCGGCGAATCGGAAGTCGCGCCGGATCGCCCGCTCCGCCGGGTCGTAGCGCCATCCGGGGAGCCGCTCGAGCGCGGCGCCCCTCTCCTCGTCGCTCAGCATCATTGTCTCTCCACTTCAATCCCCTCTATGTCGCCCAGATGATTGGGGAGCGTCAAACCCTCGCGCCCGACGCGGCGGAGATCGAACGGCTGGCCGACGCCGCAATCGCCCGGATGCCCGAGCATTTCCGCCGCCATCTCGCAGGGGTGGTTCTGAGGGTCGACGATTTCGCCGAGGAGGAGGTGCTGGCCGAGCTCGGGATCGAGAATCCGTTCGAGCTTTCCGGCCTCTACACCGGCCGGCCGATCGGCGAGCAAAGCTCGATGCTGTCCGGCGAGCTTCCGGCGATGATCCATCTGTACCGCCGCCCGCTGCTCGACGAATGGGCGGAGACGGGGGTGAGCCTGGAGGCGCTCGTCACCCATGTCATCGTTCACGAGGCCGGCCACCATTTCGGCTTCTCCGACGACGACATGCACGCGATCGAGGGCAAAGCCGGCCGAGAGGCGGAGGATTGAGCGTGATCGAGCTTCGGGGAGTCGCCTGCGTCCGCGGCGGCCGGCTCCTGTTCGAAGGCCTCGATCTGGTCCTCGAGCCGGGAAGCGCGGCCCTGGTCGCGGGGCCGAACGGCGCCGGCAAGTCGAGCCTGATCCGGATCGCGGCGGGGCTGCTTCCGGCCGCCGCCGGGAAGGTCGAGCGAAGCGCCCCGGCGGCCCTCGCCGACGAAGGTCTGGCCCTGGATCCGAAGCCGGCGCTCGACCGGGCGCTTGATTTCTGGAGCCGGCTCGATCGCTCGGACGCTGGCGATGCGATGGACGCAATGGGGCTGACCGCGCTCGCCGGAGTGCCGGTTCGAATGCTTTCCACGGGCCAGAGGAAGCGCGCCGCTCTGGCCAGGGTGCTGGCGAGCGGAGCAAAGCTGTGGCTTCTCGACGAGCCGGCCAACGGCCTCGACGGCGACGGCCAGGCCCGGCTCGAAGTGGCGATGGCGGCCCACCGCGCCAGCGGCGGCGCGATCCTCGCCGCCTCGCACCAGCCCATCGCCTTGCCGGGCGCGGCTCGGGTGGACCTGGGATGAGCGCACTCGTCCTTCGCGAGCTTCGACTGGCGGCGACGGGGGGAAGCGCGGTCCTGCCGCTCATCTTCTTCCTGCTGGTGGCGACTCTCTTCCCCTTCGCAATCGGGCCCGATTCAGCGCTGCTCGCCCGTACCGGCAGCGGCGCCTTGTGGGTTGCCGCCCTGCTCGCCGCCTTGCTCCCGATCGACCGGCTGATCGAGCCGGACCGGGCCTCGGGCGTGCTCGACCAGCTCGCCGTGCGCGGGATAAGCGAGGAGAGCGTCGCGCTGGCCAAGCTCGCCGGTCACTGGCTGAGCTTCGGGCCGCCGCTAATGCTCGCCGCCTTGCCCGCCGCGGCGCTGATGAAGCTGCCCGGGCCGGTGCTGGTCCGGCTCGAGCTCGGCCTGCTCGCGGGCACGCCCGGCCTCGCCGCTTTGACCCTGATCGTCGCCGCCTTGACCTCCGGCCTTCGCACTGGCGGGGCCCTGGCCGGGCTTCTGATGCTTCCGCTGGCGGTTCCGATCCTGATCTTCGGCGCGGGCCTCACCGAGGCGAATGGAAGCGCCGGAGCGCTCAAGTTGCTCGCCGCCGCGTCGCTGTTGCTGGTCGCGGTGGCGCCGTTTGCCGCGGGGGCCGCGATTCGCGCGGCCCGGGACTAGCCCGTCAGTCGCGCGACCACCTCGCGAAGATCGCCGTCGGCAGGAGCAACCCTCGCGCTTCCTCGCGCACCGCCATGTCGCCGCATTCGACCCGGCCGCCGAGATCGGCCACGGCCTGGCGCACCAGCTCGCCTATCGCCAAAGCCGACATCCTCACCGCATAGACGGTGAGGACCAGGAAGCGGCTTTCGGAATCGAGCAGCCGCCGGCAGTCGGCGATCAGCCCGGGCAGGCCTTCCTCCAGCTTCCACACCTCGCCGTCGGGCCCGCGGCCATATTTGGGCGGATCGAGTATGATCCCGTCGTAGCGCCGGCCCCGCCGAACCTCGCGCGCGGTGAACTTGGCCGCGTCGTCGACCAGCCAGCGAACCGGCCGATCGGCCAGGCCCGACAACCGGGCATTCTCCTTGCCCGCCTCGACCGATTTCTTGGAGGCGTCGACATGGGTCAGCCGAGCCCCCGCCGCGGCCATCACCAGGGTGCCGACCCCGGTATAGCCGAACAGGTTGAGCGCCTCGCAGCCATCGTTCAGAAATTCCCGCATCCAGGCCCATTGCGGTGCCATGTCCGGGAAAAAAGCGAGGTGGCGGAAGGGAGTAGCCTGGGCTCGAAACCGCACATCCTCCCAAGTCAGCTCCCAGCCTTCGCGGGGCACCGGCCGGGCGAACTGCCAGCGGCCGCCGCCCTCCTCGTCGGAGCCCGGGACGAACTCCCCGTCGGAGTCCCACTTCTCCTTCGCCGGTTCCCACATCGCCTGCGGCTCGGGGCGGATGAAACGATAGCGGCCATAGCGCTCGAGCTTGCGGCCGTTGCCGCAGTCGACCAGCCCGTAATCGGACCAGGGCTCGGCCACCAGGGTCGTAAGAGACTGAATCCCGGCCCTTCCCGTCATCCCGGCGGAAGCCGGGACCTCAGGCCGGAAGGACACGGGGGGTCTCGCCTGGATCCCGGCCTTTGCCGGGATGGCGGCCTGTCGAGGCCGTCACGCCGCCCTCACGGCCGGAAAGCCGATCGTGGCCCTGGCGCGCGGGCCGGAGAGCATCTTGCGGCCGGCCTCGCGGACCTCTTCCAAGGTCACGGCGTCGAGCTCGGCGACCACCTCGGCCGTCTCGACCAGCCGGCCGTAGACGGAGAGCTGGCGGGCGACGTAATTGGCCTGTCCCCAGGGGCTCTCCATCGACATCAGGAGGCCTGCGCGGGACTGGGTCCGGACCCGGTCCACCTCGCGCTGGGTAAGGGTCTCCACCGTCTCGGCGACGATCTCCTCGATCAGCTGAGCAGCGGAGGCCGATTGGCGCCGCGCCGTCGCGGCATAGACGTAGAACAGGCCGGTATCGGCGTGCGGATGAAGCTGCGAATAGACCGAATAAGCGAGGCCGAGATCCTCTCGAACCTTTTGGAAGAGCCGCGACGACATCCCGCCGCCGACGATGTCGGAGAACATTCGGGCAGCGAAATAATCGGGATCGAGCTGGGCCGGCGCCGGATAGCCCAAAGCGAAATGCGCCTGGTCCGGAGCCGAGCGGCCGACCCTGGTGCCGCCGGTGAACCGCGCCGGCTCGGACGGTTCGATGGTCCCGGCGGGAAGGTCGGCGAGCCTGGCCTGCGCCATCTCCACCAGCCGTTCATGCTCGACCTTGCCGGCGGCGACGAGGGCGAGGCTTCCGGCGCGGTAGCGGCTGCGCCGCCAGTCGTGCAGATCGTCGACCGAGACGGCGGCGATGCTCGCCTCGTTGCCGAGGATCGAGCGCCCGAGAGGCTGGTCGTCGTAGGCGGCGGACCACAGATCGTCGAAGATGATGTCCGACGGCGTATCGCGCGCCTCGCCCAGCTCCTGGAGGACGACGTCCTTTTCGCGCTCGAGGTCGGCTTCGGCGAAAAGGGGCTCGAGGATGAGGTCGGTGACCATCTCCACCCCGAGCGGGACGTGCTCGGCGAGGACGGAAGCCAGGAAGTTGGTCGAGTCGCGCTCGGTGCAGGCGTTGAGGTCGCCGCCGACATCCTCGATCGCCTCGCTTATCTCCCGTGCCGAGCGGCCGCCGGCGCCCTTGAACACCATATGCTCGAACAGATGGGCGATTCCGTTCAGTCGCTCCGGCTCGTGGCGAGAGCCGGCCTCGGCATAAAGGCCGACGGCCGCAGTCTCGATCGACGGCATCTCGCGGCTTGCGACCTTGAGGCCGTTGGGGAGAATGGTGAGCTTCATCGTCAGCGGGAGTTAGTGCCTCAACCCTTCGGCGGCAACTTTTCCCGCTGCCGGTGCCGCAAGGCGAGGACGTAGATCGCCGCCGCGGCCGCCGCGAAGAAGAACCATTGGACTGCGTAGGCGAGGCTGTTGTTCGGCGCCTCGGCGACCGGCGGAGCGCTCGCCAGGAGGCCTGGAGCCGGCCGGTCGGCGACGATCATCGGCCGCGGCGGCGGCGACTTTCCGGCGAGGCGTTCGAACAATCCTCCGGAACGGGGCTCGGCGACGATCCTCCCGGAAACTTCGCCGCCGCTCCACGCGGGCTTCGCCTTCGGATCGGGAGAGACGCCCATGGCGGCAACGAAGCCGGGGCCTTCGGCGCCGGTACGGCACTCGGCGATGAAGCGGGTGCCGCCCTGCCCGGAATCGGCCTTGCCGCCCGTCGTCCGCCACTGGGTCACCTCCAGGCAGAAAGCGGAGGCGCGGCGGTAGAGGAGGGATTCGTCCGCCACCGCTCCGGGCGGAAGGGCCATGAGTGGAAGCGCCCAATTGCGCTCATATTGGAGCTGGAGCGCCGCCTTCTCGTCGGCCCGGCGCAACTGCCAGAAGCCGAGCGCGATCATCGTCGCGACCGCGGCGGCGACGAGGATTGTCGGGATGATGGGAAAGCGCATCAGCCTGAAATGCGCCATTCGTGGGCCCGGTTCCGATATTCCAACGCCAGCAGAAGTCCCTTGGCGAACCGCAACGAGCCGACCACCGCTATCGCGGTCAGCGGCAGCCAGAGCAGGATATGTACCCAGAAAGGCGGTTCGGCGGCCAGTTCGAGCCAGATTGCGAGGCCCGTGACAAGCGCTCCGATGACCAGGACCAGGAAGGCCGCCGGTCCGTCGCCGACGTTGAAGCCGACGAAATCGAGCCCGCAGGCGCGGCATTTGGGCGTGAAGCTCGCCAGGCCCTTGTACAGGGTCCGAGCGGCGCAACGCGGGCAGAGGCCGCGCAAGGCGACGGCGCCGGGGCTGGGCTCTCTCACCGGCCCGTCACCCCGGCGACATCAACCGTGATATTCGGCGCCCCAGCCGCCCCAGACGTAGATGCAGATGAAAAGGAACAGCCAGACGACGTCGACGAAATGCCAATACCAGGCCGCCGCCTCGAACCCGAAATGCTGCTTCGGCGTGAAATGCCCTTTATAGGCGCGGACCAGGCAGACGATCAGGAAGATGGTTCCGATGATGACGTGGAATCCGTGGAAGCCGGTCGCCATGAAAAAAGTGGAGGTGTAGATATTGTCGGTGAAGCCGAACGGCGCGTGGGCATATTCGTAAGCCTGAATGGCGCTGAACAGCAGGCCGAGCCCAATCGTCGCCCACAGGCCCTTGATCAGGCCGCCGCGGTCGCCGTGGATGAGGGCATGGTGGGCCCAGGTCACGGTCGTTCCCGAGCAGAGGAGAATCAGGGTGTTGAGCAGCGGGTAGCCGAATGGATCGAGGACCTCCATCCCCTTGGGAGGCCAGGTGCCCCCGACCGATTCCACCCCGGCGGGGAAGAGCGCCGCGTTGAAATAGGCCCAGAACCAGGCGAGGAAGAACATCACCTCCGAGGCGATGAACAGGATCATTCCGTAGCGCAGGTGGAGCTGGACGACCGGCGTATGATCGCCGGCATGGGCCTCCTTGACGACCTCGGCCCACCAGGCGAACATGGTGAACAGCACCGCGGCCAGGCCCGCGGCCATCACGATGGCCCCGCCGGCTACGTCGTGCATCCACATCACCAGGCCGCCGAACATGGCGAGTGCCGAGAAGGAGCCGAAAATCGGCCAGATGCTCGGATTCACCAAATGGTAGGAATGGTTCTTCGCTCCGGCCATCATTAGTCCTCTGTCGTTGCCGTCGGCTGGCCGTCATACCGGCGTTCGCCGGGATGACGGTGGGTCTCTAGCTCCCCTCTCCGCCCGAATCCACCGGGTAAAAGGTGTAGCTCAATGTGATTTCGCTGATCGCTTTCGTGTCGGGATCCTCGAGGATTCGGGGGTCGACGAAATAGACGACCGGCATCCGAACTTCCTCGCCCGCCTTCAAAATCTGCTCGTTGAAGCAGAAGCACTGGATCTTGCTGAAATATTTGCCGGCCTGGACGGGGGTGACGTTGAAGGTCGCGGTCCCCTTGACCAAGCGGGCCGAGAGGTTCTTCGCGGTGTAGAAGGCCATCTCGCGCTCGCCGATGGTGACGATCTCGCGGGCCCTTTCCGGGGCGAAGCGCCAGGGCAAGGAAGGGGCGATATTGGCATCGAAGCGGACCGCCACCTCCTTGCCCGCGACCGGCCCCGGCGCTTCGGCTGCGCGCTGGGTGGTGCCGTCGAACCCGGTCACCTGGCAGAACAGGCGGTAGAGCGGCACGCTGGCGAAGGCGAGGCCGACCATGGCCAGGACGAGCAAGGCGGCAAGACCGGCGGTCCGGCCGTTGCGGCGGGCGAGGCCGGTCATCGAAGCATGCCCATCTTGGCGATGGTGATCGCATAGACCAGGACGACGAAGGCGCCGAGGAGAAGCGCCATGATGATCGCGCGCGCCTTTTGCCGGCGCTTTATTTCCTCGTCGCGCGGATCGGTCATGCCGCCACCCAGCGATCGAGCACCAGCGCTCCGAACAACGCGAACAGATAGAAGATGGAATAAGCGAAGAGCTGCTTCTCCGGCTGCATCGCCCGGGGCTCGCTCGCCCGGCTGGCCAGGACCCGCAAGGAAAGGACGAGGAAGGCGAGGCTGAGCGCCGCGGCGACGATCCCGTAAAAGACGCCGGCCAGGCCCAGCGGCCAGGGGGCGACCGCCGCCGCGGCCATCGGCAGCGTATAGAGCGCGATCTGCCGCCGGGTCGCCTTCGCGCCCGCCACGACCGGAAGCATCGGCACTCCGGCGGCGGCGTAATCCGAGCGGACGAACAGCGAAAGCGCCCAGAAATGGGGCGGGGTCCAAAGGAAGATGAGGGTGAAGAGGAGAACCGGCAGGAGGGTGACGTCGCCGGTCGCCGCCGCCCAGCCGATCATCGGCGGGAAGGCGCCCGCGGCGCCTCCGACGACGATGTTCTGGGGCGTCCGCCGTTTGAGCCAGACGGTGTAGACGAGAACGTAGAACAGGATCGAAACGGCGAGGATGGCCGCCGCCAGCCAATTGGCCGCGAGACCCATCAAAAGCACCGAGAAGACGGCGAGGCCGACCCCGAAATGGAGGGCGGTCTGCCGATCCAGCCGGCCCGCCGGCAGCGGCCGTCCCGACGTTCGCTTCATCAGCGCATCGAGATCCGCTTCGTACCACATGTTGAGCGCCGCCGCGGCGCCGGCGCCGAGGGCGATGCACAGGATCGCGGTGAAGCCGAGCACCGGATGGACCGCCGCCGGCGCGGCCAGCATTCCGCACAAAGCCGTGAAGACGACGAGGCTCATCACCCGCGGCTTGGTCAAAGCAAGCAGGTCCCGCCAGTCGGCGGGGAGGGCGGTATCGGCGGTCGCGGTCACTGCGGTCATATGTTCCTCCCCTCCCATTCAGGGGAGGGGCCGGGGGTGGGGGTTGTCAGGCGGACGGAGCAGGCTCGACCTGCCCCACCCCAACCCCTCCCCTTCAGGGGAGGGGCTTGGTTAGGCTAATCGATCTTCGGCAGGGTCGAGAATTGGTGGAAGGGCGGCGGGCTCGACAGGGTCCATTCGAGAGTCGTCGCGCCTTCGCCCCAATAATTGTCGGCCGCCTTGCGTCCCGCCATCAACGACCAGAAGAGGTTGATGAAGAAGAGCGCCATCGACGCGGCGACCAGCCAAAAGCCCATGCTGGCGATCTCGTTCCAATAGCCATAGGCGTCCGCATAATCCGGGACTCGCCTCTGCATCCCCTGCAGTCCCAGGAAGTGCATCGGGAAGAACAGGATGTTCACGCCGATGAAGAACATCCAGAAATGGAGCTGGCCGAGCAGCTCGTTATACATCTTCCCGAACATCTTCCCGAACCAGTAATACCAGCCCGCGAACAGCGAGAAGACGGCGCCGAGCGACAGCACGTAGTGGAAGTGGGCGACCACATAGTAGGTGTCGTGGACGTTGTTGTCGATGCCGCCGTTGGCGAGCACCACGCCGGTGACTCCGCCGACCGTGAACATGAAGATGAAGCCCAGGGCCCACATCATCGGGGTCTCGAAGGTCAGCGAACCGCCCCACATGGTGGCGATCCAGCTGAAGATCTTGATCCCCGTCGGGACCGCGATCACCATCGTCGCCGCCGTGAAGTACATCTTCGTGTTCACGTCCATTCCGACGGTGAACATATGGTGCGCCCAGACGACGAAGCCGATCACTCCGATCGACACCATCGCATAGGCCATTCCGAGATAGCCGAAGACCGGCTTGCGGCTGAACGTCGCGACGACCTGGCTGACCATTCCGAATCCCGGGAGGATCATGATGTAGACCTCGGGGTGGCCGAAGAACCAGAAGAGATGCTGGTAGAGGACCGGATCGCCGCCGCCGGAGGCGTCGAAAAAGTGGGTCCCGAAATTGCGGTCGGTCAGGAGCATGGTGATCGCGCCGGCGAGCACCGGCAGCGCCAGAAGCAGGAGGAACACGGTGACCAGGATCGACCAGACGAAGAGCGGCATTTTGTGCAGCGTCATCCCCGGAGCGCGCATGTTGAAGATGGTGGTGATGAAGTTGATCGCGCCCAGGATCGACGAGGCGCCGGCGAGGTGGAGCGCGAAGATCGCCATGTCGACGGCCGGGCCCGAGGAGCCCGAGGTCGACAGCGGCGCGTAGGCGGTCCAGCCGATCCCGGCGCCGGGGCCGGTCCCGCCCGGGACGAAGGCCGAGCCGAGCAGGAGGAGGAAAGCGGGGACGAGCAGCCAGAAGCTGATATTGTTCATCCGCGGGAAGGCCATGTCGGGAGCGCCGATCATGATCGGGACGAACCAGTTGCCGAAACCACCGATAATCGCAGGCATCACCATGAAGACCACCATGATCAAGCCGTGAGCCGTGATCAAAACATTCCACATGTGATAGGCTTCATCAAGCGAAGCTTCCTTGCCAGCCATCA
>JBBSIZ010000061.1:0-10500 GCA_038257735.1 Sphingomonadales bacterium
TAGGTCACGTCCATGGAGAAAGTATAACAGAATCATGGGGTTAACCCACCCCCGTTAAGTGATTCTAATGACTCGGTTTCCGCAAAAAGTTCGCTGGTGGTGCCAGAAAGACTCACTGAGTCATGTATGTTAGTCCCATCGCGGAAGGGACGTGGGAAAGCGCCTATTGGGCCGCCCAGACGTCGCTGTCGGGGCTCGACGCGGTGCTCGAGGGGGATCGCTCGGCCTTCGCGCTTTGCCGCCCGCCCGGCCACCATGCCGGTGCCGATTATATGGGCGGCTATTGCTATTTGAACAACGCCGCGATCGCCGCCGAGGCGGCCCGGACGGCGGGCATCGGCCGGGTCGCGATCCTCGACGTCGACTATCATCACGGCAACGGCACCCAGGACATCTTCCTGGAGCGCGGCGATATCTTCTTCGCCTCGATCCATGCCGATCCGAGGACGGATTTTCCCTTCTTCTGGGGCCATGCCGACGAGCGCGGTATGGGCGAAGGCGAGGGGGCGACCTTCAACCTGCCGCTGCCGCGCGGCACCGGAAGGCGGGCCTATGAGGCCGCGCTCGACCGGGCGCTGGAGGCGGTCGCTGGCTTCGGCGCGGACCTGCTCATCTGCTCGTTCGGCGCCGACACTTTCGCCGGCGATCCGATCTGCTCGTTCGCGCTCGAGACGGAAGATTACGCCCCGGCGGCGCGCCGGATCGCCTCGCTCGGTCTGCCGACCCTGGTGGTGATGGAGGGTGGGTATGCGGTCGACGCGCTGGGCGCCAATGTCGCGGGCTTCCTGAGCGGCTTCTAGGCGTCCCCAAACCATTTCCCGCCGCAGAGCCCCCTCACCCCAGCCCTCTCCCAGCAGGGGAGAGGGAGCGTCAGCGCCCCTAAAGCTTCCCGGTCAGCTCCGGCACCAGCTTGAACAGATCGCCGACCAGGCCGAAATCGGCGACCTGGAAGATCGGGGCGTCCTCGTCCTTGTTGATCGCGACGATGAGCTTGCTGTCCTTCATCCCCGCGAGGTGCTGGATCGCGCCCGAAATGCCGATCGCGATATAGACTTCCGGGGCGACGATCTTGCCGGTCTGGCCGACCTGATAGTCGTTGGGCGCATAGCCGGCGTCGACCGCGGCCCGGCTGGCGCCGACCGCGGCTCCGAGCTTGTCGGCGAGGGGGTCGATAAATTGATGGAATTGCTCGGAGGAGCCGAGCGCCCGGCCGCCGGAGACGATGATCTTGGCGCTGGTCAGTTCGGGCCGCTCCGATTCGGCGATCTCGGCGCCGACGAAGCTGGACAGGCCCGATTCCTCGCCGCCCGACACCGATTCGATCTCGCCGCTTCCGCCCTCCGCCGCCGCTTTCTCGAAAGCGGTGCCGCGGACCGTGATCACCTTCTTCGAATCGGACGATTTGACGGTGGCGATGGCGTTACCGGCGTAGATGGGCCGCTGGAAAATGTCCTCACCGTCGATGGCGATGACGTCGGAAATCTGCATCACGTCGAGCAAGGCCGCGACCCGGGGGGCGACGTTCTTGCCGGTCGTGGTCGAGGCCGCGACGAAGGCGTCGTGGCCCTCCATCAGCTTCGCGGCGAGCGGGGCCACGTTCTCGGCCAGCTGGTGGGCGAAAGCCGCGCCGTCGGCGACATGGACCTTGCCGGTGCCGGCGATCTTCGAAGCCGCTTCGGCGACCGGGCCGACGCCTTCGCCGGCGACGAGCAGATGCACCTCGCCCAGCTTCGAGGCGGCGGTGACCGCGGACAAAGTGGCGTCCTTCAACTGGCCGCCTTCATGCTCGACGAGAACGAGCGTCTTCATCAAATCACTCCCACGGTCCGGAGGCGGTCGATCAGCTCGTCCACCGATTGCACCTTGATTCCAGCCTCGCGCTTCGAAGGCTCGCGCACGCTTTGCGTCGTCAGCCGCGGTGCCGTGTCGACTCCGTAATCGGCGGGCGTCTTCTGGGCGAGCGGCTTGGATTTGGCCTTCATGATATTGGGGAGGCTGGCGTAGCGGGGCTCGTTGAGCCGAAGGTCGGTGGTGACGACCGCCGGAAGCCTGAGCCGAAGCGTTTCGAAGCCGCCGTCGACCTCGCGGGTGACGTTGACGCTCTCGCCGTCCACCTCGACCTTCGAGGCGAAGGTGCCCTGGGCCCAGCCGAGCAGGGCGGCAAGCATCTGGCCGGTCTGGTTCGAATCGTCGTCGATCGCCTGCTTGCCGAGGATGATCATCCCGGGCTGCTCCTCCCCGGCGATCTTCGCCAGGATCTTGGCGACGGCGAGCGGCTCGACCTCGTCGTCGGTCGTGACCAGGATGGCGCGGTCGGCGCCCATCGCGAGCGCGGTCCTGAGCGTCTCCTGCGCCTTGGCCGGCCCGATCGAGACCGCGACGATCTCGGTCGCGACGCCCTTCTCCCTAAGCCGGATCGCCTCCTCGACCGCGATCTCGTCGAACGGATTCATGCTCATCTTGACGTTGGCGAGGTCGATTCCAGTCCCGTCCGCCTTGACCCGCGGCTTGACGTTGTAATCGATCACCCGCTTCACGGGCACGAGAAGTTTCATATCAATCCCTCACTCGTCATCGAACCCGAACCAGTCAGTGTCTTTCCACTGTCCCTTCAAGTCTTTCTCCCAAAACTCGATCGTGACATCGGGCTAGGCCTTGGCTTTTTCGAATTCCGCCTCCGCCTCGATACGGGTTCGAAAATACTTGCTCGTACTTACGCAAAACAGGGAATTGGGCGAGGCGGGGGGTATCCTCGACATCCAGCAATCCTTTCTTGAGGTCTCAATGCGACAATTCGAGCCTGCGCTCGATCCGGTCGAGGCGGGCGCTGAGATTGTCCGTCGCCAGTTGCTGCGCGGCGTCCGCTGCAGCGAGATGGCCCAGATGCTGGATGATCGAAGCTTGGCCGCTTTCGAGGTTCGCGATACGACTCGTTAGCTCGCCGATCTTTCTCTCGATTCGCTCAAGCGTCGCCTGAAAGCGCTTGAGATGCTCCAGCATCATGTTTTCGACATCCTCGGCCATTCGCTCGTCTCCGCATCCTCCCTTTACGCCGCTTCCTTTACCGCCGCCACGATCTTGCGCGCAGCGTCGCCCAGATCGTTGGCGGGGACGATGGCGAGGCCCGAATCGGCGAGGATACGCTTGCCTTCCTCGACGTTCGTACCTTCGAGCCGAACCACCAGAGGGACCTTAAGGTCTACTTCCTTTGCCGCCGCGACGATTCCGTCGGCGATGATGTCGCAGCGCATGATTCCGCCGAAGATGTTGACGAGTATGCCCTTCACGGCGGGATCGGAAAGGATGATCTTGAACGCCGCCGCCACCTTCTCCTTGGACGCGCCGCCGCCGACGTCGCAGAAATTGGCGGGCTCGGCGCCGTTGAGCTTGATGATGTCCATGGTCGCCATGGCGAGGCCTGCGCCGTTGACCATGCAGCCGATATTGCCGTCCAGCTTGATGTAGGCGAGGTCGAATTTCGACGCCTCCACCTCCATCGGATCCTCTTCGGTCTCGTCGCGAAGCGCGGCATATTCGGGATGGCGGAACTCGGCGTTGGAATCGAAGCTCATCTTGGCGTCGAGGACGAGCATCCGGCCGTCCTGCGTCGCCACCAGCGGATTGATCTCCAGCATCGCGCAGTCGAGCGCGACGAAGGCGTCGTAAAGCTGGCGAGCCAGAGTCCCGGTCTGGCCGCCGAGGTCGCCCTCCAGCTCCAGGGCCGAAGCGACGGCGCGGCCGTCGTCCGCCGTGAATCCCGCGGCCGGATCGATGGTGATCGTGACGATCTTCTCCGGGGTCTCGTGGGCCACCGTTTCGATGTCCATTCCGCCCTCGGTCGAGGCGACCATCGCGATCCGCCCGCTCGACCGGTCGACGAGCAAGGCGAGATAATATTCCCTGGCGATGTCGACCCCGTCGGTGACGTAGAGGCGGTTGACCTGCTTGCCCTCGGCGCCGGTCTGGATCGTGACGAGAGTCCTGCCGAGCATCTCCGCGGAGTTCGTTCGAACCTCTTCGACCGACCGGGCCAGCCGCACTCCGCCCTTGGAATCGGGGCCGAGCTCCTTGAACTTGCCCTTGCCTCGGCCGCCGGCGTGGATCTGCGCCTTGACGATCCAGAGCGGGCCCGGGAGCTTCCCGGCCGCTTCGACGGCTTCGTCGACGGAAAGCGCGGCATGGCCGGCGGGAACGGGAATGCCCTGCTCGGCGAGCAATTCCTTGGCCTGATATTCATGGACGTTCATGGCGCGCCCTAAAGCACAGGGGCGAAGCAATTCCAAGCCGCGTGCCATGGTGGCGGAACATCGACCCCGAAAGGCGATTGGAAGCGCATCATGCCGACGACGATCTTCGACTGGATAGCCCGGACGGCGATGCTGGCGATGGCCGGGCTGGTCACCCTCTCGATTCTCGCCGCCATCGCCACCATGGCCGGCGATCCCGACGCCCGCTTCGCCGGCGGCGACCGGGCGGCGAACGAGAGCGAACGGGCGGAGGGGCGGGAAGCGGCGCGGGCTTCGCCGACGACCGGGGAAGGGAATGCGGCCGCCGCCGCGTCCTCGGCAGAAAGCCGTGAGGCCACGGCCGCGGCGGCAAGGCCGGCCCCGGAAGACAAGGTCGCCCGATGGCTCGAGGCGATCGCTTTCGCTCTGCTTGCGCTCGCCGGAATCGGAGCGCTCGGGGTCCTGATGCTCTGGAGCATCTTGCGCGAGCTTCGGCGGATCGGCCGTTCCAAGGCCTAGCCGCCCAGAGCCGCCAATATCCTGCGCCGGTCGAACAGGCCCAGCGTCTCGGTAAAGAATCGCTCGAGCAGTGCCGAATCGAGATCGTACAAGGCGGACAGGGCCGGAGCGCCCTTGTCGAGCAGGAGGCGGTTGACGCTTCGGTGGAATTCGCGCCCCTTCCACAAGGCCGCCGCTTCCGCTTCGAACAGATCGTGAAGCGCCGCTCCGGAAAGATCCTCCTGCCGGGCGAGAGTGAGGCCGGTTCGAAGCGCATCGGGAAGCGCGGAGCCGGTGAACGGATGGGCGAAGCCGCCGCGCGCTCCGAGCTTCGCCACCCTGGCTCCGCCGATCCGCCAATAAGCGGCGAAGTCGCCGCCGAGCGCGATCGGGCGGGAGGAGGATTCGGCCTTGCGCGGCTCGCCGTCATGCCAGCCCCGGCGGGCGACATAATCCTCGATCCGCTCGACTCCGTCCGCTCCGCCGTCCGGGCTTCGCGAATAGTCGATCCTCTCGATCCTCAAAGTGCGCTCGTCGATCGGGATGCAGGAGAAATGGCCGCAGCCGCCCGTCTCCAGAGTCATGTCGGCGAGCACCGGCAGGTCGACCCGGTGCGGGTCGGCGAAGCGGCACATCCGGGCCGTACGATGGCGCCAGGCGATCTCCAGGGTCGTCTGCTGCGCCCAGCCGCGGGCATCGATGGCGCCGGTGCCGGCGAGGGTCTCGCCGCCGGGCAGGAGCAGGCTGTCGTCGCGAATCGCCACCACCCTGGCATTGCGTGCGCACCGGTCCGGAAGAGCGTCGGCGACGGTCCGGTGGATCGCCTCGGTCGTGACGAGGTGGCTGGCGAGCCTGAGCTTGCGGCTGCGCGAGGGAAGGGCGACGTAGCAGGCCTCCCAGCTCTTCGCGATCACCGGGTCCAGCAGGTCGCGCTCCCCGGAGGAGAGGCCGGGATCGAGAACCAGCATCGCGCTGCCGCCGCCCAGGCGCGCCTCTTCGCCGACCAGCACCATCGCGGCCTCCGGCCTGAGGCGCGCCACGGCGAGCGCGGCGAAGCAGCCCGCGACTCCGCCGCCCGCGATCAGCAGCCCGCAATTTTTACCCCTGCGCATCGGCGCGTGCTTACCGCCCGAGCGCCGCCGAGGCCATGCCCGCGTGACTCGCATGTCGCGAAGACCCAAAACGACACGTTCTTGCGGAAATCCTCCCTCTCTGCGACGAGGAAGGTCATGGCTGGTGACAGCTCCGGAACCACCCGGCATAGTCGAGCGCTATATGAGTGACAGCAGACAATGGAGGCCCGCGATGAAAGGTCATGCCGGGCTCGCCGTGATGGGGATGATCATGGTCCTCGCGTCGCCCGCGGCGGCGCTGGACCGATCGGTGGAGGGCGGCGAGGCGAAACGCTTCGGAACCATGCCGGCGCAGAGCCGAACGGATATTCCGATTTCACAAAATGTCGTGCTCGATTCGAAGGACGTCCTCCCGACGGAGGACCCGTCCGAGCCGCGCATGTTCGGCAGCCTTCCGGTCGCCGATAATCTGGCCGTCGGAATCGGCCTCTTCTCCGTCGTCGGAACGACCGAGAAGGAGCAGATGCGGCGCCGGCTCGACCCGGCCCGAGAGTGGCTCGGCGACTCCGGCACCCAGGTCGCCGCGGTGGGCATGAGCCTTCGATTCTGACAATTTTCGTCGCCCCAGCGAAGGCTGGGGCCCCGTCGGGTGAAGGGTCCAGGTGCTTTTCACCCGCTGGGATGCCAGCCTTCGCTGGCATGACGATACAGCGGAATATCCGCTTTGCCCTTTCCCTCGAAGACCGCCTGCGCTAGGAACATGGCGTGAACGAGGTGCCGGCCGAGGGGGCGATCCGCAAGATCATCCATGTCGACATGGATGCCTTCTATGCGTCGGTCGAGCAGCGCGACAATCCCGAGTTGAGGGGAAAGCCCCTCGCCGTCGGCGGCGGAGTCCGCGGAGTCGTCGCGGCGGCGAGCTACGAGTCGCGCAACTTCGGAATCCGCTCGGCCATGCCCGCCGTCACCGCCAGGCGGCTCTGCCCCGAGCTGATCTTCGTGAAGCCTCGCTTCGACGCCTATCGTGTCGTTTCCCGGCAGATCCGGGCGATTTTCCTCGATTACACCCCCCACGTCGAGCCGCTCTCTCTCGACGAGGCCTATCTCGACGTCACCGAGGATCTGAAGGGCATCGGAGTGGCGACGGTCATCGCCCGGGAGATCAGGGCCCGGATCGAGGCGGAGACCGGGCTTACCGCCTCCGCCGGGGTCAGCTACAACAAGTTCCTCGCCAAGCTCGCCTCCGACCAGAACAAGCCCGACGGCCTGTGCGTCGTCACGCCCGCCCGCGGCCCCGCCTTCGTCGAGGGGCTTGCGGTCAAGCGTTTCCACGGGGTGGGGCCCAAGACCGCCGAGAAGATGGCCCGGCTCGGGATCGAGACGGGCGCCGACCTCAAGTCGAGGAGCCTCGACTTTCTCGCCGCCCATTTCGGATCGAGCGCGCTTCACTATCACGATCTCGCCCGAGGCATATGCCACCGCCAGGTCAAGGCGGACCGGCCCTACAAATCGGTGAGCGCCGAGGACACCTTTCACACCGACCTTTCGGACGAGGAGGCGCTGCTCGCCGAGCTCGAGCGGATCGGGCGCCACGTCTGGCAGCGAATCCGGTCGAAGGGGCTGTCCGGCCGGACGGTCAACCTCAAGGTCAAATATGGCGACTTCAGGATCGTCACCCGCGCCCGTTCCCTCGATCGCCCGGTCAGCGGCGAGGCGGAGTTCCTGGAGATGGGCGCCCGGCTTCTGCGAAGCGTCTTCCCGCCGGCGAAGAGCATCCGGCTGCTCGGCCTGGGGCTGTCGAGCCTCGGCGAGGAGGAGCGGCGTTCGGCCCGCCCGCTCGAGCTTGAGCTGCCGCTGGTTTGAGCGTCCTTAAAGCCCCGTCCCTTCCAAGATCGCCGCATTCACCTTGTCCACGTCGAATTTCTCCCGGACCAGCCTCAGCGACGCCTCGCCCATCCTCGCCGCCAAAGCCGGATCCTCGACGAAGCGTCGCATCGCCCGGTAAAGCGCGTCCGAATCGCCCACCGGCACCAGCAAGCCGTTCTCGCCGTCGACGACGGTGTTGCGGCAGCCCGGGGCGTCCGTCGTGATCACCGCCCGGCCGAGCGCCATCGCTTCGAGCACGGTGCGCGGGGTGCCCTCTCGGTAGGACGGCAAAACATAGACGCTGGCTTGCGCGATGGCGGCGCGGACGTCGGCAAGATGGCCGAGATCCTCGATTCCGCCGGCAAGGATTGAGTCCAGCTCCGCTTGGCCGATCGCATCGGGAGCCTCGTCCAGCCACCCCGCCAGCCTGATCCGGACCTCCGGATATTCCGCCTTCAGTCGGGCCGCGGCGGCTCCATATTCCCTGATCCCCTTGTCGCGAAGATAGCGCGCGATCATCAGGAAACCTGTTTGCGCCGGGACCGGTTCGGGCATGAAATGGCCGAGATCGACTCCGGAGCCGTTGACGATGAGCGTAGCCCTGGCGGTGGCCAATAGGCGCATTCGGCGAAAGTCGCTGCGGTCGTCCTCGTTCTGGAAAATGACGAGCTGCGATGCCGCCAAGGCTCTGCGGTACATCAGCATCGCGACGAGGCGGATGGCGAGGCGCTTCGGGTTGAGGCCGCCAAGAAAGGCATAGCCCATGCCGGTGATCATCGCCGCGAAGAAGGGGACCCGCGCAGCCCGCGCCGCCGCGGCGCCGAGCAGGATCGGCTTGATCGTGTA
Source organism: Sphingomonadales bacterium (assembly GCA_038257735.1). Taxonomy (GTDB): domain Bacteria; phylum Pseudomonadota; class Alphaproteobacteria; order Sphingomonadales; family Sphingomonadaceae; genus Allosphingosinicella. The sequence continues at coordinate 8,510 of JBBSIZ010000061.1, forward strand.
GGCGATCATCACGTCGGGCGCGATCAGCTCCACCAGCGCTCGAAGCTGCCGGCCGCTCCGCCAGGTCGCCACCGGATTGAGGCTGGTCCGCCCAAGCACGACCGGCACCGGAGTCGCGCCCAGGGCGACCAGCTTGGCGGCCACGTCCGGGTCGATATCGGGCGCGGCGGCGAACACTTCGTGCCCCCGCTCGGCCATCGCCGCGATCAGCGGCCCGCGGAAGTTGATCAGTGAGGGGGCGTAGGAGCCGAGCAGAAGCACCTTGCGCCGCGCCGGGGGGATCGGCCTCGAACCCATTCGATTTTCCTCATGCCGAGCGGCTCGGTGCCCATAACGGGGCGGACGCCCCTAGAGCAATTCCACCTCGCGCGCCCGAACGACGATCTCGTCCTGTCCAAAGCGGCGCTCGAGCCCGGTCCGGTAGACGCTCCACCAGCCTCGGTCGAGCCAGTCGGCCATCACCTCGAGGATGACGATGTCGTTGCGGTCCGATTCGTCGCGGCCTTCCTTCCAAACTCCCTCGGCCGGGCTGCGGGTAAAGGCGGTGACCCCGCCGAAATGCTCGACCAGCTCGTCGCGCACCGCCTCGTGCAGGTCGGCAGCGAACGGCTTGCCTTCATTGTCCGACAAAGGGAGCAGGATTTCGATGAGATGCATGGCCTGGCCGGGGATAAGCCGCCGGCGGGCCTCACTCCAGCAAAAGCTGGATTCCCGCTTTCGCGCGCCCGGCGAAAGGCCTACACAGACCTATCCCCGGGGGACCGCGCGAACGCGGTTGAGAGGCAGCTAATATCGCTGCGACCCGTCGAACCTGATCCGGCTGACACCGGCGTAGGGAGGGAGCGGCACTCGAGGCGCGCTCTCCCGTCCTGAGGAGAGCATGATGGCCGAAATTGCAACCCGTACCGAACTCCCCCCAGCGGGAGGCGCACCTGGAGTCACCACCGGCCCGATCCGCGGCAGCCGAAAGGTCCATGTCGGCCCGCTCAGGGTCGCGATGCGCGAAATCCACCTCGAGCCCGGCTGCGGCGAGCCCCCCCTGCGAGTCTACGACCCTTCCGGCCCCTATACCGATTCGGAAGCCGGGATCGACATCATGGCCGGCCTGCCCGAGCTTCGCGCCCCCTGGATCCGAGCCCGCGGCGACGTCGAGGAGGTGCTCCAGCGCGAGGTCAGGCCCGAGGATAACGGCCAGCTCGGCCCCGACCGCTCCGGTGGGGTCCAGGCCTTCCCGAACGTGCGCAAGACCGTCCTTCGCGCCAGGCCGGGCGCCAACGTGTCGCAAATGCATTATGCCCGCCGCGGGATCGTCACGGCCGAGATGGAATATGTGGCCATCCGCGAGAATCTCGGCCGCGAGCAGCTCGCCGAAGCCGCCGCCCGCGACGGCCAGGATTTCGGGGCCTCTATCCCCGATTACGTCACCCCCGAATTCGTCCGCGACGAAGTGGCGAGGGGCCGGGCAATCATCCCGAACAACATCAACCACCCGGAAAGCGAGCCGATGGCGATCGGCCGCAACTTCTTGGTCAAGATCAACGCCAATATCGGCAACAGCGCCGTCGCGAGCGACGTCGCGGCCGAGGTCGACAAGTTGGTCTGGTCGATCCGCTGGGGCGCCGACACGGTCATGGACCTTTCCACCGGCCGAAACATCCACGCCACGAGGGAATGGATCATCCGCAACTCCCCAGTGCCGATCGGCACCGTCCCGATCTACCAGGCGCTGGAGAAGGTCGGCGGAGTCGCCGAGGATTTGACCTGGGAAATCTACCGCGACACTCTGATTGAGCAGGCCGAGCAGGGTGTCGACTATTTCACCATCCACGCCGGAGTGCGCCTGCCCTACATCCCGATGACGGCCAAACGGGTGACGGGCATTGTCTCCAGGGGCGGCTCGATCATGGCCAAATGGTGCCTCTCCCACCACAAGGAGAGCTTCCTCTACACCCGCTTCGAGGAAATCTGCGAGATCATGAAGGCCTATGACA
>JBBSIZ010000062.1:0-10160 GCA_038257735.1 Sphingomonadales bacterium
GATACAGACTCGAATAATATGGTTCCTGGGGCGATTGATTGAGCCTCCTTCTGGCCGACCACCTTCGCTGCGATTCCAAGTCCGCGGTCGATTCTGTCGGCTATTGCTGAGCCGACGAATGGTCGAGGTCCCCGCCGGAAAAGCGACGCAATCGCGGCTACGAATCCCCTTTGTGGTGGGACCAGTGGTGTCTTTTCATACCGCCACCGCGATGAGCGAACTTTGGGTGCGCTTATGAAATGCTGGCCGTTTTCACGCTTCCTTATACCCATGCCTTTTCTCCCCTGGGACATCGATTCTAACGCGTACGAGGTGTTTGTTGGGTAGAAACTGACCTGTCATTCAATCTATTGCAAGTGGCGATCAGAAAATCATCCGATTCCGAGACATCTGCCAATTTCACGGGGTTCCTGCGGCACCTCGGCCCGGCAAAAGGGAGGCAGCCTAACCCCAGGACTGGCCGTGTCACGTCGGCAAGTTCTTGACCCGACGCGCGCCGGCTTTACGTCCAGATAGATGCCGCGCGACGACAACCCCCTCGAAGCCTTTCGCCAGGTGCTGGCCGGCGCCGCGCGGGCGATCGCCCGGGAGCCGGAGTTGGAGCTCGGCGTCACCGCCGACGCGCCGTCGGCGGCGGGCAAGAGCGTCAAGGTGCCGATGCCGGGGCGTTCGCTCGCCGCGAGGGAGGTCGCCGAGGCCAGGGGCTATGCCGATGCGGCGGCGCTCAAGCTCAGGCATCATGATGCCGGCATGCATAGCCGCTCCGCACCGTCCGACGAGGTCGCCCGGGCCGTCTTCGACTCGGTCGAGCAGGCGCGGGTCGAGGCGCTCGGCGCTCGGGCGATGGCGGGGGTCCGGGCCAATCTCGCCCGGGCCGTCGAGATGCGGATGCGCACCGATCCGATCACCCGGGCCCGAAACCGCGCCGAGGTTCCGCTCGGCACCGCGCTCGGGCTGAAGGTCCGCGAGCGGCTGACCGGCGAGGCGCCGCCCAGGGCCGCGCTCGGCGGGATCGACCTCGTCTCCGACTGGATCGAGGACCAGGCCGGGGCCGATCTCGACGCATTGCGGCTGGTGCTCGACGATCAGGCCGCCTTCGCCGCGCTCGCCACCAAGCTCCTTCGCGACCTCGAGCTGATCGAGGGCGAGGCCGATTCCGACAGCGACCCGGATTCCGGGGAGGAAGGCGAAGGCAGCGACCAGGATCCGGGCGACGAAGGCGACGCGCGGGACGAGGAGGAAGAGGGCGGCTCCGACGGGCAGTCCGAGATGCGGGTCGAGCAAAAAGAGGGCGACGAGGAGGAAGGCGAGCGGGATTGGTCCGAGGAGGAGATGGGCGAGGGCGAGGAAGGGATGGGCGAGGAAGGCGAGGAGGGAATGCTCCCCGTCCGCCCGAACCGGCCGCTCTCCGGCCTTCCGCCGCAATTCGACTATCGGATCTTCACCACCCGATATGACGAAATGGTCGAAGCGCCGGAGCTTTGCGACGAGGAGGAACTGGGCCGCCTTCGAGCCTATCTCGACCAGCAGCTCGTCCATCTGCAGAGCGCCGTCACCAAGCTCGCCAACCGGCTTCAGCGCAGGCTGATGGCGCAGCAGAACCGGAGCTGGGACTTCGACCAGGAGGAAGGGCTTCTCGACGCCGCCCGGCTGGCGCGGGTGATCGTCAATCCCGCCCACTCGCTGAGCTACAAGATCGAGCGCGAAACCGAGTTCCGAGATACGATCGTCTCGCTGTTGATCGACAATTCGGGCTCGATGCGCGGCCGGCCCATCTCGATCGCGGCCATCTCCGCCGACATCCTCGCCCGGACGCTCGAACGCTGCGGGGTCAAGGTCGAGATATTGGGCTTCACCACCCGCGCCTGGAAGGGCGGCCAGGCGCGCGAGACCTGGCTCGCGGCCGGGCGGCCGCCCAATCCCGGACGGCTCAACGATCTAAGGCACATCGTCTACAAGGCGGCGGACGAGCCGTGGCGGCGGGCGCGCAAGAATCTCGGCCTGATGATGCGCGAGGGGTTGCTCAAGGAGAATATCGACGGCGAGGCGCTTTTATGGGCGCACAACCGGCTGATCGCCCGGCCCGAGGAGCGCCGGATCCTGATGGTCATCTCCGACGGAGCGCCGGTCGACGATTCGACCCTTTCGGTGAACAGCGGCACCTATCTGGAACGGCATTTGCGCCAGGTGATCGCCTGGATCCAGTCCCGCTCCCCGGTCGAGCTGGTCGCGATCGGGATCGGCCACGACGTCACCCGCTATTACGACCGGGCGGTGACGATCATGGACGCCGAGCAATTGGGCGGGACGATGGTCGAGCAGCTGGCGGCGTTGTTCGACGGGCCGTAAGTCCTCCCCATCGCCAGATGGGGAGGCAAATAGTGAAGGGCCGGCCCCCTTGGGAGACCGGCCCCGCCCTCGATACACTACGGGAGGGATTTGAAGCTTAGCGGCAGCCCGACTTCTGTACCGCCCGGCCGGCGAGGGCGCCGATGGCTCCGCCGAGGATGGTGCCGGTGGTTCCCGAGCGGCCGCGATAGCGGTCGCGGGTCACTTCGCGGCCGAGCAGCGCTCCGGCGACCCCGCCGACGATGGTCCCGGTCGTGCCCTTGCAGCGGCGGCCGTCGTAGCGGACGTTGCTCCGGCCGTAATAGCGGTTGTCGTAGCGGCCCTGGCGGTCGCCGCGATAGGCCTGCTGGTAGCGGCCGCTATCCTGATAACCGCTCCGCTCGTGGCTGGCCTGGGCGGCGGCGGGGATCATGGTGAGGGTGGCGGCCGCGGCGGCCGTGGCGAGACTGAGCTTCCTGAACATCTTGAACTCCTTTCGCGGCGACGACGGGCCGCCGGGACGAGGAGGGTTATGGAGAGCTCGAATTGAGCGCCTCCTGAATGGGCTCGTAAGCCGGCGTTCAGGCAAATGACGAACTACGCCAGAGCCGCCTGCTTCTCCGCCGAGATCCGGTCCAGCTCCGCCCGGCTCTTCTTCTCCGCGGCCGATTTGAGCTGGCCGCAGGCGGCCATGATGTCGCGGCCGCGCGGACGGCGGATCGGCGCCGAGATCCCGGCCTCGAAGATGATGTCGGAGAAGCGGCGCACCCTCTCCTCGTCGGAACATTCGTAGGCGGCGCCCGGCCAGGGATTGAACGGGATCAGATTGACCTTGGCGGGGAGCTTGTACTTGCGGATCAGCCGGACGAGCTCATGCGCATCCTCGTCGCTGTCGTTCCTGTCCTTGAGCATCACATATTCGAACGTGATCCGCCGGGCATTGTTGGCGCCGGGATAGGCGGCGCAGGCCTCGAGCAGCTCCTCGATCCCGTATTTGCGATTGAGGGGCACGATCTCGTCGCGCACTTCCTTGGTCACGGCGTGGAGCGAGACGGCGAGATTGACCCCGATCTCCTCGCCCGCCCGGGCCATCATCGGCACCACGCCCGAGGTGGAAAGGGTGATCCGGCGGCGCGACAGGCCGAGGCCGTCGCCGTCCATCACGATCTTCAGGGCGTCGCGGACATTGTCGAAATTGTAGAGCGGCTCGCCCATCCCCATCATGACGATGTTGGAAAGCATCCGCCCTTCAGGCTGGGAGGGCCATTCGCCGAGCGAATCGCGGGCGAGCATGACCTGGCCGACGATCTCGCCGGCGGTGAGGTTCCTGACCAGACGCATCGTTCCGGTAAAGCAGAACGCGCAATTGAGGGTGCAGCCGACCTGGCTCGAAACGCACAGCGTCCCCCGGTCGGCGTCGGGGATGAAGACCATCTCGAAATCGTGGCCGTCGGGAGTCTTCAAGAGCCATTTGCGGGTGCCGTCGGTCGACACCTGCTCGACCATTACCTGGGGCCGGCCGACGACGAAGCGCTCGGCGAACCAGGCGCGCTGGGCCTTGGCGATGTCGCTCATCGTCTCGAACGAAGTCGCGCCGCGATTGTAGACCTGATGCCAGATTTGCTTGGCCCGAAGCTTCGCCTGGCGCGGCTCCAGCCCCGCCTGCTCGAGTGCCTCGCGGATCCCGTCGCGCGGCAGGCCGACGAGATCGACACGCTTATCCTCCGCCTCGAAAGCGGGGCGCGGGACTGGAACCGGGTCGATATGACCGGGGATCTGCATCGGCGCTGTCATGCGATCACCGCCCGTGCCACCTGGCGAACACCGTCCACATGGGCAATCAAGTCTTTCGCAGGCGTTCCACCCATGGGATCGAGCACTACGTCTATTCCCTCGCGCCGAGCAAGCTTGGCGGCGGGAACAAAATCTGCATCGGCCGCTACCATGACGATCTGATCGACCTGGCGTTTGAACGCCAGGGAAGCGACATCGAGGCCCAGGCGCATGTCGACACCCTTCTGGACGGTATCGATCTCGAAATCGTCATCGACGGGGGCGAAACCAGCCGTGTCGGCAAGCCAGCGCTCCACCGCCTCGGCTTTTGGGCGCCAACCGAATTTATCGTTCAGCCGGCCAAGGCGAAGAGCGATCTTCCGGACGGTGAGAAGCCTTTCGTGCAGAGCAAGTCGATCTCTGGCTACATCCGTTTGGGAAAGATCGATCCCCTTCTTGGAGATAGGCAGCTGCGTCCGTTTCGTCAGCGGCGGGCAGTCATAGAAGAAGATTCTATAGAGTTCGCTCGATTCGATCCATTGCATGTCAATGGAGGTCACCACGCCACCTTGAATATCAATCTTCGGGGGCTCTTGCTGCAGTCGCAACGCAAGATGTGCAGCCGCGAGCCACACCACTCCGAAGGCCACGTCACCCGGCTTCGAAGGATCGAGTGTAGGGTAGCGACTTTTAAATCGACGCAAAAAATACGCGCCATCGATGACCACGGCGGTCGTCATTCAATACACCAGATAAAATTTGCCCCCGGGGTAGGCCTTGAGTTGATGTCTGCCTTGCGGCGCCTCAAGACGTACTGCCGGGGACGGGATGCGACCTCAGGTAAGGGAAAAGCTGAAGATTGTCAACACTCATTGCGCGGTTTTCATAAAATAATCACCGATAAGTTGTTGTTTACGGCCAATCGCTGAGTCCTAAACCGTCCCCGAAGCTCCCAGGTCGCCGCTGCCCAGCCCGACCACGCTCTCCACGCCGTCCTCGATGCAGACGACCGAGCCCTGAGGCAGCGGGCCGGCCACCGGGGCGCCGCAGCCCGGGCGATCCGGCGCTCCGGTGAGGAGCCCGCGGAGCACTCGCGAGGAAATGCCGTGCATGACGATCAGCCGGTCGCCTTGCTCGCCTTCGGTGCCGGTCATCCAGCCGCGCAGGCGGCCGGCGATGTCGTCATACCATTCGCCGCCCGGGGGACGGCAGGTGAAGAGTCCGGCCCGCCGGTCGACGAAGCCGCCATGGGCTTCGGCGATCTCCGAATAGAAAAGCCCGCCCCATTCGCCCATGTCCATTTCCGACAGGCGCTCGTCGGTCCGGGCGCAATGCCAGTCGAGGCGGAGATGCTCCGCGGCGATGGCGAGCGTCTGGAGAGCGCGGCCGGTCGGCGAGGCCCAGAGCTTCAGCTTCGGCGCGGGGCCGAGCGCTTCGAGAAGCGCCTCGCCAATCTCTTCGGCATGGCCGAAGCCGGCGCGGGTCAGCGGTGTGTGGACCACCTCTCCCTGCATCCGGGCGGCGGCGTTGAAGACGGTCTCGCCATGGCGGGCGATGAACCAGCGCGCCATCTTCAGCCCCCGATCTCGGCCGCGCCGATCTCAGCCACGCCGGGCGCAGGCGATGGCGGCGGCGTCGATCGCGGTCGCGGCTCCGCGCAGCCGGTAGGAATCGCGCACCAGGCCTCCGCCCGCCGAGCGGGTCTCGACGCTCATCTCGATCCCGGTGCGCATCGCCGAGACGATTTCGGAGTCCGCCGCCGGGTCCGCCGCCCAGGCGTCGGCGCCTCCGCCGCGAAGCTGGAAGGTCCGGTCGTCGATCCGCAAAAGCACCGCCGAGCCTTCGCGCTTGGCGCGGCTCAGCCGGAAATAGGCCTGGCCGCCGACCGACCGAGCCGGCCAATAGCCGACCGACGCGAAGCCGCTTCCCTCCCCGGGCCTGGCCGCCCTGTCGGGCTCGGCGACGGCGTAGCAGCGGTCCGGCCCGCGAAACGCCCCCCAGGTCCCGAAAATCCCGATCGATCGCGGCTGCGCCATTGCGGGCGTCGCCAGGGCTATGAAAAGCAACAGGAAATTGCGGGGCGGCCTCATGGCCTCAGAATGGCCCGGCCACGCGCCGGTTTGCAACAGAAAAGCCTGTGCCTGCCCGTCCTACCGGCAACGCCCCTTCCCTTTTTGCATGCGCCGCGACAATCCCCTAGCGGGGGGGCGCGGCCCGCTCTAATACTCCATCAAAGCACGACTTTCGGGGGTTTTTCATGAAGGCGACGATCGAACGGGCTACGCTCCTCAAGAGCCTCGGCCACGTCCAGTCCGTGGTGGAGCGCAGGAACACGATCCCCATTCTCTCCAACGTCCTCATCGAGGCGGCCGAAGGGGGCGGCCTCAGGCTGATGGCGACCGATCTGGACCTCCAGATCGTCGAGACGGTCGAGGCCAACGTCACCCAGCCCGGCGCCACCACCGTCTCCGCCCACACCCTGTTCGATATCGCCCGCAAGCTCCCGGAAGGCAGCCAGGTCGAATTGAACGCGGCCGAGGGCAAGATGCAGGTCAATGCCGGCCGGGCCCGATTCAACCTCTCCACCCTTCCCCGCGACGACTTCCCGGTGATCGCCGAGGGCGACTTGCCGACCCGGTTCGAGCTGCCCGCCGCGATGCTTCGCCAGATCATCGACAAGACTCGCTTCGCGATCTCGACCGAGGAAACCCGTTACTATCTGAACGGAATCTTCTTCCACGTCTCCGATGAGGCTCAGCCGGTGCTCAAGGCCGCGGCGACCGACGGCCACCGTCTCGCCCGGGTCACCGTGCCCCGGCCGGCGGGGGCGGAGGGCATGCCCGACATCATCATCCCGAGGAAATGCGTCGCCGAGCTGAGGAAGCTGCTCGACGAGCTCGAGGGCACGGTCCAGATCTCGCTTTCCGAAACCAAGGTCCGATTCGGCCTGGGCAGCGCCATCCTGACCTCCAAGCTGATCGACGGAACCTTCCCCGATTACAGCCGGGTCATCCCGACCGCGAACGACAAGCTCCTTCGAATCGATCCGCGCAGCTTCGAGGAGGGAGTCGACCGGGTCGCTACCATCGCCAGCGAGAAGACCCGCGCGGTGAAGATGGCGCTCGACCGCGACCGCGTCACCCTCTCCGTCACCAGCCCGGAAAACGGCACCGCCGCCGAGGAGGTGCCGGGCGATTACAATGCCGACGGGCTCGAGATCGGCTTCAACGCCCGCTATTTGCTCGACATATTGGGCCAGATCGAGGGCGACATCGTCGAGGTCCACCTCGCCGACGCCGCCGCGCCGACCCTCCTGCGGGAGAATGACAAGGCGGCAGCGCTCTACGTCCTGATGCCGATGCGGGTATGATGATCGGACCCGAAGCGCCCCGGTGGGCCTATGCGGCGGCATTGCCCGTCACGATCGTCTGCCTCGCCCTCGCCAATTTCGTCGTCGCCTATCTCGGCGGATGGGCGGACATCGATGCCGGCAAGCCCGCGGCGCTCGCCGTGGGCTTCGTCCAGGGCCTGGCGGGGGCGTTGATCGCCGGAGTCGCGGCGAGCCAGCTTTTCAAGTCTTTCCGCCCCGCCGATTTTTGGCTCAAATGGATAATAGCAGTGGCGGCCGCCGTTTTCGCCGCCGCGATCCTCTGGGCGATGATCATCGGCGAATCCGACAGGGCATTGAGCTGGATGACGTTCGCCGGAATCGCGTCGCTCATCGGGACCGAGGTCGGACGCAGGATGGCGAAGTCTCTGGCTCTCCGGCCGGGCTCCCGGGATGGTTTCGACTCCCCTTCCTGATTGAAAGCGGCTTCGGGCCGTGCAAGACTGACATTGTTGTCAGTTGTCACCAGCGGAGGCGCCGATGGCCGCTCGATCGTTCAATCCCGGAGCGCCGATGAAGCGCGAATGGGGAATCGCGTTCCGGGCGCTTCGCCGGCTGCTCTCGAATCGCGACGACACGGTCCAGGTCTTCCGGATCATGCGGGCCCTGAACGGCGACACCTCGGCCCGCAATTACCGGCGGCTGATCGCCGGCGCGGAAGGCGGTCGGCTGGCCTATGAGCGGGTCGAGCTTGCCCTCCGCCTCTGCGACCGGGCATGGATAGACTCCTTCCCCGAAGGCAGCGTCGGCGCCGCTTATCGCGCCTTCCTCGACCGCACCGGCTATTCGGCCGAGGGCCTAGCCGAGCTGAGCGTCGCCGAAACCGAGATTCCGGCCGATGTCCGGCATCCTTATGCCTGGTTCGGCCGGCGCGAGCGCGACCTCCACGATATCTGGCACGTACTGACCGGTTACGAGGCGGACGAGCCGCTCGGCGAAGCCTGCCTGGTCGCATTCTCTTTTGCGCAGACGGGCGGCCTCGGCTGGGCCTTCATCGGCGCCGGCGCCGCTTTGAAGAGCCTGAAGATCACCGGCAATACCGCCTTCGCCCGGGCGGTATGTGAGGGCCGGCGGCACGGCCGCCGCGCCGCCTGGCTTCATGCCGAGGATTATGAGGCGCTGATGCATGAACCTCTCGAAGCGGCGCGGGCCCGCCTTCAAATCGCCGAGCCGCTGCGCTACCGGGAGGCCCGGAAGTGGCTGGCGGCGGCGGGGCTCAAGGGCATCTGAGCCTCCTGCGTCATTCCGGCGAAGGCCGGAATCCATGAACGCCGGCGGAGCCGACCTGTCCCGGCCGGTGTTCATGGATCCCGGATCAAGTCCGGGATGACGGCTGTGCCGGCGCAACCGTTCCGCTAGGGAGAGGCATGGCCCTCGTCCGCCTCTCCCTCAGCGACTTCCGCAACCACCGAGACGCCCTGCTCGCGCCGGGGCCGGGCATGGTCGTGCTCACCGGGGAAAATGGCGCGGGCAAGACCAACCTGCTCGAGGCGGTGTCGCTTCTGTCGCCGGGGCGAGGCCTTCGCGGTGCATCCCTGTCCGAAATGGCCCGGAGCGGCGGCGGTGGCGCCTTTGCCGTGGCGGCTCGTCTGGGCGATGTCGAGATCGGCACCGGAACGTCGTCTTCGGCCCCCGAGCGGCGGCAGGTCAGGATCAACGGCGCCGCCGCGTCCGCGACTTCGCTTTCTGAATGGCTCTCGGTCCTCTGGCTGACCCCGGCGATGGACCGGCTGTTCCAGGAAGGGGCCGGCGGACGCCGCCGCTTCCTCGACCGGCTGGTGCTTGCGCTCGATCCCGGCCACGCCGTCCACGCCGCCCGCTACGAAGCTGCAATGCGGGCGCGAAACAAGCTTCTGGCGGAAGAAGGTCCGAGCGATGGAGGCTGGCTTTCGGCGCTGGAGGCACGGATGTCCGAGCATGGCTCCGCTCTGGCTGGCGCCCGGGCCGGAGCCGTCTCATTGCTGTCCGAACGGCTGGCTGGCGCTCCCGAAGGCCCTTTCGCTCGCGCCGGCCTCGCCCTCGAAGGCGGCGGCGAGGATCTGGAGGTCGACCTCCGCCGCGGCCGGGCCCGAGATTCCGCCGCCGGCCGCACCCTCGCCGGACCGCACCGCACCGATCTCGCCGTCACCCACCTCGGCAAGTGCCGGCCGGCGGGCCTGTGCTCGACCGGCGAGCAGAAGGCGCTCCTGCTCTCGATCGTCCTCGCCCACGCCGATCTCGTCGCCTTACGCTCCGGCCGCCGCCCGATCCTCCTCCTCGACGAAGTCGCCGCCCACCTCGACCCCCGCCGCCGCGCCGCTTTGTTCGAGCGGCTTGGGGCGGCTGGAGGGCAGGTGTGGATGACGGGTACGGAGGCGGCCTTGTTCAGTGAGATCGGCCCAGCCGCGACCCGGTTTGAAATCGACTCCGGCGCGATCCTTCCGCAATAATGTTCTTGACATGTTCTCATTCTTATCCCATATCCACACCCTGCCCGAGTCGACCCGATCAATCGACGGAGGCGGGAATCGGCTTGGGGTTCGCCCTGGGCCGGCGGCCGGCGCGAAGTCATCCGGGTACGTATGAGCTCGCGTCACCTGAAGAGTCGTGACTGCGATTGTCCTCCGCGAGGAGCAAAAGGCGGCGCGAGCGTGGAAGAGCCGGCGCCCGGGCTTAGGGCGTGAGGGAGGAA
>JBBSIZ010000063.1:0-9278 GCA_038257735.1 Sphingomonadales bacterium
GCACATCCTTCTCGTATCCAGCCGTTCGGACAATATCTGGCCGTCCGCCTATATGGCAGATCGGATCGAGGCGCGGCTACGCCGTGCGCGCTTTCGCCACCCGGTCACCAACCTTCAATATGACGATGCGAGCCACCTTTTGATGGGGCCGGGTCCAGGGGTAGTCAATTTCGCTCAGGGCAATTTCCGGATATGGTTCGGCGGAAGCGAGGAGGGCACGCGCACCGCCCGCGACGCCGCCTGGGCGGAGGTGAAGCGCTTCCTGGCCGCTTTGCGGCCAGCGCAACATGTCGATTAGCGGTGGCCCGATCGGCCTAGGCTATGTCGACACTCAGCATCGTCGCTTCGGTCCCCCTCTCCCAGGGGGAGGGCTGGGGTGAGGGGTTCGGCAGCCGAGAGCTATCGCAGACGCCGAACCCCCTCACCCTACCCTCTCCCCGCCGGGGAGAGGGATTCAGACCGCGACATAGAATGTCGATACAGCCTAGTTTGCCAATCCTTCGATCGTGCGGTCGACCAGCGCCTTGTCGGCGCCCGCGTCGAGCTTTTCGCGGATCAGCGATTCGGCGGCGGCGGCGGCGGCGGCGGCGGCTTTGGCTCGGACCTGGTCGAGGGCGGAGCGCTCGGCGGCGGCGATCTTGTCTTCGGCCATGCGCCCTCGGCGCTCGACAAGGGCCGAAGCGTCGGTCTCGGCCTGGCGGACGATGCCCTCGGCTTCGACCTGGGCTCGGGCGAGGAGGGCCGCGGCCTCGGCGCCAGCTAAAGCGGCCTTGGCTTCATATTCGGCCTTGATCGCTTCCGCCTCGGAGCGAAGCTGGGCCGCTTCGTCGAGCTGGGCCCGGATCGCGGCGATCTTCACGTCGAGCGCCTTGCCGATCAGCGCCGGAACCCGTTTCCAGAGAAGGATGGCGAAGACCACGACCATCGCGAGAGCGATCCACTGCGGGGCGTCGAGGCCCAGAGCGGTGGGAAGCTCGTGATGCTCGGGAGCGCCGACATGCCCGGCCGTGGCGCCCTCGGCGCCGGGCTCGCGGAGGTGGACGTCGCCGGGGTTCTGCTCAGCCATTGGTCATCGCATTCCTGACCGCTCGGGCGGCCTCGTCGCTATCCACCGAAAGGCCGGCAAGCCGCTCGACCATCTCGCGCGCGGCCTCGGCGGCGACGCTCTCGATCTCGCCGAGGGCCGCATCGGCGGCGGCGCGGATCCGCGCCTCGGCGGTTTCGACCTTCGCCCCGATTTCCTCGTTCGCCGACCGAATCCGCTCCTCGGTCGTCCTGGCGCTCGACACCTTGGCGGCCTGGGCGATCTTCAGCCCCTCGGCGCGGCTCGAATCCATCCGGGCGCGATAGGCGGCCTCCGTCACCTCGGCGGATTCGCGCGCGGCCTGGGCCGCGGCGAGATCGCCGGCGATGCGCTGGTCGCGCAGCTCGACGGTCGACTGCACCTTGGGAAGCATCATCCGGCCGATGCCGAAATAGAGGATGGCGAGCACCAGCAGCAGCCAGAAGAACTGCGAGTAAGCGGCATCGGCCAGCTGATTGATCTGGGGCATTTTGGTCCTCGTGGGCGGGCTCAAAACGGGGACACGTACTTTTTCGCGAAAAAGTACGTGTCCCCTCTCCTTCCTAGCGGGCGTAGAGGATGATCATCGCCACGGCGAAGGCGATCAGGCCGAGCAGCTCGGCGGCGGCGAAGCCGATGAACAGGCGGCCCTGCTGGCTGTCGGCGGCGGCCGGGTTGCGGATCGCGCTCTCGAGGAACGAGCCGAAGACGTTGCCGACGCCGACCGCGGCGGCGCCGACGCCGATCGCGGCAAGACCGGCGCCGATGACCTGGGCAGATGCGAAATCCATGACAATCTCCTTGGGAAGAGGGGTTGGAAAAGCGGTTCGAAAGCTAGTGAAGGTTGACCGCGTCGTTGATGTAGAGCGACGTCAGAAGGGCGAAGACATAGGCCTGGATCGCGCAGACCAGGATCTCCAGAGCCATCACTCCGACGATGAAGATGAAGGAAAGGACGCTGACCGCCGGGCCGATCCCGCCGGCGTTGATCCCCTGGACGACGAAGCTTCCGAACACCTCGACGAGGATGTGGCCGGCGATCATCGCGACGAAGAGCCGGAGCGCGAGGCTGAACGGGCGGACCAGGAAGGAGAGCAATTCGATCAGGAAGATCATCGGCAGCATCACCTTGGGCGTGCCGTGCGGGATGAACAAAGAGAAGAAGTGGAAGCCGTGCTTCGCGAAGCCGACGATCAGGACGATCGAGAAGCTGATGATCGCCATGATTCCGGTGACGGTGAACTGGCTGGTGACGGTGAAAGGCTGAGCGCCGAGCAGTGCGAAAGGCATCAGCCCGAGCAGATTGGCGAACAGGATGAACATGAAGACGGTGAACACCCAGGGCATGTAAGCCCGGCCCTCGGGGCCGATGTTCGTCGTCACCATCGAGTGGATGAAGCCGGTCACGCCCTCGACCATCACCTGCCAGCGGCCGGGGACGAGCTGGCGCTTCATCCCGCCGAGCATGAACACCCAGATCAGGGCGAGGACGACGAGCATCCACAGCGCGCTGTTGGTGAAGACGAACGGGGTCCCGTCCAGATTGCCCGAGAGCGGGCTGATCTGGAATTGATGCATCGGGTCGATCTTGCTTTCGGCCGCCACTCTTTACGTCCCTCGAGCCCTTTATTCGGGCGTCTGCTTCGAAATCTTCCAAACTTCCCACATGGCGGCGCCGAACCCGAGGAACAGCATCGCCACCCAGATACCCTGCGTTCCGGCGAACCGATCGATCGCCCAACCGATCAGTGCGCTCCCGAACGGGTAGCTGAACATCACCGAGAGGATGCGCATCCCCTGGCGCTGGCCAGTCCGCGGCGGGCGCTCCTTCACGCCGGTCCTCGCCGCTTCCGCCGCCCGCGCGTCCCTCAATCGCTCATCGAGCGAATCGAGCCGCGCGTCCGGGGGAAGCTTCGGGTCCTGCCGGTACTCGTCTTCCGCCATGTCGTTCTTCCATGGGCAGCGGCGCCGGCAAGCGGGCTGTTGAGGGTGCGAGGACATGCCGGCGAACGAACCCCGCCGAGGCGCCGCCCCTTTAGGAAGGGGGGTGACCCAAGTCAACACGGATGGTGCGGTGCGGCATGATCCTCCCTGCCGCGAAGCGGTGGGGAGGGGGACCACCCGAAGGGTGGTGGAGGGGTAGAGGGCAGGGGTCGCGCGTCAACCCGCCAGGTCCGCGCCAGCGACCCCTCCACCATGCTTCGCATGGTCCCCCCTCCCCGTCTTCGACGGGAGGATGAATCAGCCGCAATAGCTCGGCAGCGGGATCGGGGTCGAGCCGTCGCGCTGGCGCCAGACTCCGTCGGGGAGGCGGTAATATTGGCCCTGGGAAACCTTGGTCCGGAAGAGCTCGCAGGCGGTGGTGGCGGCGACCTCCTCGATCTTGGCGCCGCGTTTGGCGGCGAGATCGGTGTAATAAGCGCGGCGCTTGATGTTGACCGAATCGACTTGGGCGCGGACCGCGGCGGGCGCCGAGCCGACCAGGCCGAGATAGCCGTCGGCCTGCTCGCCGACCTGGCCCGAGGCTCGAAGCTGAGCGGAGGCGTCCTGGAGCATGGCGTAAGCACTGGTCGTGCCCGCGATCGCGCCCAGCCCGATGCCCGCGGCGAGGATCAGTTTCAAATGGCGGTTCATGTCAAAACACTCCCGGATTTTCTTTGATGAGATCGCGAACGTCCTGCTGGAGACGCACGACGACCTCCTGCCTGATGTTGATATTGAGGTTGATCTCGATCGGTTCCTCCGGAGCGCTCACCTGAACGCATCCGGCCGACATGAGAATAACCGGCGCGGCGAGCAGGATCTTCATCCGTCTCCTCGCGCCCTGCGTCGAATCGCCACGCAGCAACGTCAACTTCGACCGCTTCATCGCACAATCTCGCTTTCCTGGGGCTGAACGGGGGGAGGCTCGTCCGGCTTGCCCCGGATCAGCTCCGGAAGCGTCGTCTGGATGAGCAGGGTTGGATCGTGGAGCGAGCGCATCGTCCCGATCAGGGCGCGGAAGGGGCCCTTGACGGTGATGTTGAACTCGAACGGTATCTTGGCGAGCTGGCCTAGCGCCCGGCTTGCGACCATGCCCTTGATCCCGCCCGAAGGCGCGACCGTCAGAGCGGGATTTCGGGCAATTCCGTCAAGCTCGATCCCGGCGACGAACTCCCCTTCGAGCGAGCCGTCGAGGGCGATGGTCAGCTTTGAATAGAGCATCGACTTCAGGGCGTCGAAGGCGAGCTTGCCGTAGACCCCGAGCTCCTTGTCGGTGAGCTCGCCGATATAGGAAAGCGTGCCGCCCTCCGGCCGGGCGACGAGTCGGCCGCCGACGATTCGGCCGCCGCGCTCGTCGAAGACCATCGGAATGATTCCGTCGAACGTTCCGGTGGCGGCGATGTTGGCGAACTCCATCTTCTGGATGAAGAGCGCTGCGTCGAGACCCTCGACCCGGAAGGTCAGGCGCTTGGCCGAAGGCCTGGAGAAATCGAGGATCGTCTCATCGAGGATCAGGTCGCCGCCGGCGAACGGCCAGCGTCCGCTCTCGACCCTGACCTGCATTCCGGGGAGCAATTGATAGCGGATCCGGCCGTCGAGAACGTCGATCCCGGCGCGGACGAGGCCGACCTGGGCTTCCTGGCCGGGGGCGCTGACCAGGCCGAGCAGGTCGGTGAAATGGAGATTCGTGGACAGCCCCTCGACGGGCCCGAAGGCGGCGGCGAAATCCATGTCGTCGGTCGAGAAGGTGCCGCTCGACCGCGAGCCGTTCTCGTCCCAGCTAATCTCCCCCTGCCCTTTCAGGACTCCGTCGACCAGAGCGATGACCCCGGTGGTGAGGCGGGTAAGCTGCTCGGGCTGGTAATCCTTGTCGAAGCGTATTCCGGGAACGTCGAGCGTCGCCCGGCCGAGGCCGGTTGCGAGATCGTGGCTTATATCGGCGCGCACGATCCGGGTTCCGGTCTCCGGATCGTCGAGCCAGCCGCCGGCCTCGATCCGGTTGTCGGCGAGGGCGAGGCGGAAGTCGCGGGTAATGAGCGGATGGAAGCGGGACGGCTCGGCCTCGTCGGCGACTCGCATCTCGCCGGCCATTGAGAGATCGGCGCCCCGCATGCTCCAGGTTCCGCTCCCCTGTCTCATCAGCAAAGGCACGTTGGCGAGCTTGCCCGAGAGGCCGGCGAAGAGGCCGGTGACCCCGCCTCTACCGAAATTTCCGGTGAGAGAGTCGATTTCGAAGCGATTGGCGGCTATCGCGACCTCGAGGTCGGAGGCGGCGAAGTCCGGGCCGTCGAGGCCGAATCGGAGGCGGCTTCCGGCGACTCCGAAGGGCGAGACGCCGAGCGTTCCGGCGAAGCGGGGCGAGCGGATCTCGGCGCCGCCCATGACTTGCCCGCCCGGAGCCTTCCAGATCAAAGCGCGGCCGGTCGGGCAGAGCGGAAGCAGTGTTCTGCCGAGGCGGACCGAGCCGACCTGAAGAGCCTCGAACCGAGCAGGAGTGCAGCTTGTCCCGAAAGCGAAGCCGCCGCCGCCGTCGAGGCGGCCGGAGAGGGGCAGGACGAGGCCGCGCACCCAGCCATTGTCAAGGGGGCCGTCGATCGTCGCTGTCGTCGCGATCCTCGTGTCTCCGCCGGCCCCGGCGGTGAAGCTTATGTCGCCGAGCGCCAGCCGCGAATTGCCCACCCGCATCGGCTGGATCCGGCCGGTGCCTCGGATCGGCGAGCCCGGCCGGGGCTGCGAGAGGCTGAGCTTCATCGCCGGGAAGCCGCCGCCGGAGACCGCGAGGTCGCCGTCGAGCCGGGCGAGGCCGCTCGGCCAGTAATAGGTGAGCCCCTGCCCGCCGCCCAGACGAATCCGGGCGCCGCTGCGCGTAGTCGCTCCGAGCGACTCGAAGCGCACCCCGCCATAGCCCGGCCCGTTGACGAGCCGGAGCGCCGCTTCGGCATCGAGGCCGGCCGCCGCGCTCGACAGGGCCGCGGCGAGCGCGTCCGCCACCGGCTCGATCGGGCTGCCGCCGGCCGAGCCGAGCGCTGCGACGGCGCCCGCCAGCGGCCCTCGTGCCGATACGCCCCGCGCGGTCGCATCGCCGAGCAGGGTGAAGCCGCCATTGGCCAGGGACAATCCGTAGCGGCCCTCTATTCCCGAGCGCCCGGCGGTGAACCCGCCGACCCGCGATTCGGCGGAAGCGAGCCTCAGGTCGCCGCGAGTCATTTGCGCATTGCCGTCGAGGCCGAGCCTGCCGCCGAGGCCGGTCAATAGGGTCGAGCCCGCCCGCAGCCGAGCGGCGCGGAGATCGGTGCTTCCCTTCCAGCTGTCGAGTCCGGGGGCCATGGCGACATCGAGGTCGGCTCCGATCCCGGTCACCGCCAGCCGCTCCCCGCAAGCCAGGCGGGCGGCCAAAGCGGGGCCGCGGAAGCTCGGCTTCAGATCGGAGATTGCGACCGCCCAGAATCCCTTCACCCCGTCGATCCGGCAGGCGCCGGGCCGAAGGCTGTGCGCCGCCGCCGCCATCCGCCCCCGGAAGCCGTCGGCGAGATTGCCTTTCCCTTCCAGCGCGATCCCGACGCGGCCGGCGGGGGTGTCGAAGCGGATGCTGGTGTCGGCGATGTCGACATCCAAATCGGGGAAGCGGAACGGAAGGCCCGTGGGCGGCGGAAGCAGCCGGTCGATCTCGCCGAAGCGGATTCTGCCGTCCTTTCCCAGCCGGGCGTTGAGCCGGACTCCGCGGGCGGTGATCAGGGTCACCTCCGGCCGGCGAAAGCCCCAGCTGAGACGAACCTCGACCCGGCGGGCGGTGAGATCGGGATCGTCCGGGTCGCCGATGACGAGATTCTCGAGGCGCTGGGTTCGAAAGCCGATCCGCTTCACTTCGTAGGTGGCTCGGACGTCGCGGCGCGCGAGCTCGCGATCGATGAAGTCGGCGGCGATCGGCCTGCGCTGGGTCCAGGCGACGAGGAAAGCGAGCAGGATGACGAGCAGCAGGACGAGCGCCGTCAGCCGCTTCACCGGGCGCCGCCGCACCTCAATTCTGGCCTCCTCGTCCACCGGCTTCCCTCAACCTTTCGTCAAGCCGCTCCGTTGCGCCTCCGTACCTTTCCGGAGCGCGAGAGCAAGGCGTTTGCCTATGTCGCCGGCCAAGCTTAATCATTGCTGATGGCCGACGAGTCTCTCGATGGCCGAGGCCACCGCGCCCGGCTGAGGAGACGCCTGTTCGAGGGCGGGCCGGAGGCTCTCCTGGAACATGAGCTTATTGAATATCTGCTTGCGCTGGCTTTGCCTCGACGGGACACCAAGCCCCTGGCGAAAAAGCTGATCCACGATTTCGGAGGCTTCGGGAGGCTTCTCTCAGCCGACGCCGAGGCGATAATGAGGGTCGGCGATGTCAGCGAAGGCGCCGCGGCGGCGATCAAGATAGCGCAGGCGGCGGCCCTCAGGCTTCTCGAATCGAAGGTAATGGACCAGCCGGTGCTCGGCAGCTGGCAGGCCCTGCTCGACTATCTTCGCGCCGACATGGGGGCGCTCGCCGTCGAGCGGGTACGGATCCTCTATCTCAACGCCCGCAACATGCTGATCCGAAACGAGCCGATGTCCGAAGGCTCGGTCGACGAGGCCGCGGTCTATGTTCGCGAGGTCGTCCGCCGGGCACTCGAATATCACGCCACCGCCATCGTCCTCGTCCACAACCATCCGAGCGGCGACCCGCAGCCGAGCCAGCAGGACATCCGCCTCACCCGCGAGATCGTCGAGGCGGGACGCCCGCTCGGCATTTCGGTGCACGACCATGTCATCGTCGGGGCGAGGACCTGCGCGAGCATGCGGTCGCTCGGGCTGATCTGACCCGAAAAATGGCAGTTGCCCCCTCTCATTGAAGCGCCCCGGCGACTTTGCTAGGCGCGCCTCTCTTCAACGCACGACAGGAACGCTTATGATACCCCGCTATTCGCGGCCGCAGATGAGCAGCATCTGGGCGCCCGAAGCCCGATTCCGGATCTGGTTCGAGATCGAGGCGCATGCGATGGACGCGATGGCCGAGCTGGGCGTCGTTCCGCGCGAGGCCGCCGAAGCAGTGTGGGCGAAGGGCGGCTTCGACGTCGAGCGGATCGACACGATCGAGGCCGAGGTCAAGCACGACGTCATCGCCTTTTTGACCAGCGTCGCCGAGCATGTCGGACCCGAGGCGCGCTTCCTTCATCAAGGGATGACGAGCTCGGACGTGCTCGACACCTGCCTCGCGGTGCAGCTGAAGCGGGCGTCCGAGCTTCTGATCGAGGATCTCGACGCGCTGCTCGAAGTGCTGAAGCGCCGGGCGATCGAGTATAAGCTCACGCCTACGATCGGCCGAAGCCATGGAATCCATGCCGAGCCGGTGACCTTCGGCTTGAAGCTCGCTTTCGCTTATGCCGAGTTCGAGCGGGCGCGGGCTCGGATGGTCGCGGCGCGCGACGAGATCGCGACCTGCGCCATCTCGGGCGCGGTAGGGACCTTCGCCAATGTCGACCCCAGGGTGGAGGCGCATGTCGCGTCGAAGATGGGCCTCAGGGTGGAACCGATCTCGACCCAGGTCATCCCCCGCGACCGCCACGCAATGTATTTCGCGACGCTTGGAGTGATCGCGTCATCGGTCGAGCGGCTGGCGACGGAGGTTCGCCATCTCCAGCGGACCGAGGTGCTGGAAGCGGAGGAATATTTTTCGCCCGGCCAGAAGGGCTCGTCGGCGATGCCGCACAAGCGCAATCCGATCCTGACCGAGAATTTGACCGGCCTCGCCCGGATGGTGCGGGGCTACGTCAATCCGGCGCTCGAGAACGTGGCGCTGTGGCACGAGCGCGACATCAGCCACAGCTCGGTCGAGCGCTACATAGGCCCGGATTCGACGGTGACCCTCGACTTCGCTCTCGCCCGCCTCACCGGGGTGATCGACAAATTGCTCGTCTATCCGGAGCGGATGCGCAAGAATCTCGACCTCATGGGCGGCCTCGTCCATTCGCAGCGGGTCCTCCTCGCCCTCACCCAGGCCGGAGCCAGCCGCGAAGACGCCTACCGGCTGGTCCAGAGAAGCGCGATGAAGGTGTGGGAGAGCGGCGGCGCGCTGTCGCTGCTCGAGCTGCTGAAGGCGGACCCGGAAGTGTCGGCGCTGCTTCCGCCGGAGCAGATCGAGGAGAGCTTCGACCTCGGCTATCACCTGAAGCATGTCGACACGATCTTCGAGCGGGTGTTCGGGGCGAAAGAACCGTCA
>JBBSIZ010000064.1:0-8954 GCA_038257735.1 Sphingomonadales bacterium
CGATGGGACCCGGCGGCTCTTCCGAATGAAGACTGGACGCTTTCGAGTTAACGAAACGAAAGCACAAAAAGTCGTCCAGCCCCGGATGCCCGTGGCAAGGACGCGCCGGCCGTAATTTCCCCCCATCCGGCAACGGAGGCACCAATGCGCCCGCCGCCTGTCGATTTCTTCGCAAATCGAAAATTCCATCTTCGCTTCTTTCCCCCTCTCCCCGGCGGGGAGAGGGTCGGGGTGAGGGGGCTCGGCAGCCGACACTTCTCGCAGACGCCGTACCCCCTCTCCCTACCCTCTCCCCGCCGGGGAGAGGAATTGGCGTCGCGCCGACTTTGTGAATTTCGATACAGCCAAAGGCGGCACAGGCGCATCCAGCCTTTGTCCTTCCGGCGCAGTGCCCCACTCATTTTTGAGGGAAGGCACGAAGGTACAAGGCAGAAAAGTCGGAGTGCCGCTTCGCGGGAAGGGAGATTACGCGCGCTTGCGCTCCTTTGCCAGCAGGGTCTCGAATGCCGCTACCGCCGCCTCCGGCCCTGCCTCATCTCCCCAGACCGCGCCGCACACCGCCAGGAAATCCGCTCCGGCGTCGACCAGCTTCTGCCCGTTCCGTGGAGTGATCCCGCCGATGGCGACGCAGGGTATCTCGAAGATTCGCGACCACCAGGAGAGGATTGCGGGGTCGGGCCGGTGCGCCGTCTCCTTGGTCGTTGTCGGAAAGAAGGCTCCGAAGGCGACATAGTCCACTCCGCAATCCCCGGCCTCCATCGCCAGGTGGCGGCTGTCGTGGCAGGTGATCCCGATCTGGGCGTTGGGGCCGAGAAGCGCCCTCGCCTCGCGCGGGTCGCCGTCGCCTTGGCCGAGATGGACTCCGTCGGCGCCGAGGCGCTTGGCCAGTCCCATGTCGTCGTTGACGATGAAGGCGGTCTCGCTCGCTTCGCAGATCCGCTGAAGCGGCTCGGCGAGCCTTGCCGCTTCGTGCTGGTCGACGCCTTTTACCCGGAGCTGGAAGGCCGCGACCGGCCCGCCGTCCAGCGCCCGCTTCAGCCGCTCCGGAAAATCGCCTCCGACATCGAGCGGCGAGACCAGATAGAGCTGGCAGGGCGGCCGGGCCGTCGGCTCGAACAGATGCGCGAAGTCGGGATCGAGCGGGTCTTCCATCGCCTCAGGAATTCGCATCGATGCGCTCGCCGCTCAAGCAGCAAAATCGGGCGGGCTTTCGGCCCGTTCCCCAGCGCTCCGTAACCTCGTCGAAGCCGGCCGCCTCCATCAGGGCCTTGACCTCCGCCGCCTCGAACAGCCGAAAGCCGAAGCGGTGGCCCGGCCATTTGCGAAGCTCCGCCGCCGGCTCGAAGACGATTGCGAGGCGCCCGCCGGGTTTCATCACCCGGGCGAGCTCGGCGAAGGCGGCGGCCGGGTCCGGCCAGAAATAGAGGCTGTTGACGCTGACCGCCCGGATCACCGTCTCAGGCGGCAGAGGCAGGCTCTCGGCGGACGCCCGGAGCAGGTGGAGCCGGCCGCGCCGCACGTCGCGGGCGAAGCGGTCGCGGGCCCGGGCGATGAGCGTGTCGGAAAGATCCGCTCCAAAGACCTCGCCCTTCGTCCCGAGCAGGAGCGAGCGCAGTAGCCCGCCGCCGCCGAAGCCCACCTCGAGCACCCAATCGTCGCGCTCCAGACGAAGGCAGGACAGCGCGAGCGCGTTCATCTCCCGGCTGATCCGGTCGAGCCAAGGCGCGATCAGGAATCGTCCGACGGGTCCCGACGGCCGAGCGAACTGGCGGGCGAGGAAGCGGTGGAGGCTTATGCCGCGGCCTTCTCGGTCGAGGCGCGATGGATCTCGTCGATCGCCCCGCCCAGCGAGCGGTCGAATTCCTCATCGCTCATCGGGTGGCGAAGGTCCTCGAGGAGCGCGCGGCTGAAGCTGGCGATCATGCCGCGGTTTTTTGCGAGCCCGGCACAGGCTTCGGAACGGCTGAAGCCCCCCGACAGCGCAACCACTCGGAGCACCCGGGGATGGTCGACGAGGGGGTCGAACAGCCCGGGCGTCGCCGGAATGCTGAGCTTGAGCATCACCCGGTCGCCGCCGGGAAGTGTGTCGAGCGCCTTCAGCAATTCGTCGAGCAGTATCCGGTCGGCCTCGGAGCGTTCCGGGCTCTTGATGTTGATCTCGGGCTCGAGGATCGGCACCAGTCCGGCGGCGAGAACCTGCCGGGCGATTTCGACCTGCTGGGCGACGATCGCGGCGATCCCCTCGCGGTTGGCGAGGTTGATCACCGAGCGCTCCTTGGTTCCGAAGACTCCGAGGTCCCCGGCGCGGGCGAGGAGGGCGTCGAGGTCGGGCATCGGCTTCATCAGCTGGACTCCGTCCGCTTCGGCTTCCAGCCCCTTGTCGATCTTGATGAAGGGCACCACGCCCCGCGCCTTCAGCACCTCGGGCACCGGCCTGCCGTCGACATCGCCGTCCATCGTCCGCTCGAAGAGGATCGCGCCCAGCACCTTGCCGGAACCGAAGGCCGGGGAGCGGATGATCCGCGACCGCATCTCATGGATGAGGCCGAACATTTCCTCGTCGGAGCTCCAGGCGCCCTCCTCGACTCCATAGCCCTTGAGCGCCTTGGGCGTCGATCCGCCGCTCTGGTCGAGCGCGGCGATGAAGCCCTCGCCTTTCTCCATCCGCGCGGTCATCTTCGCGTCATCCATCTGCTCTCGTCCCTCATGATTCGTGTAAAAAGTCGAGCGCCCCGTATCGCAGCGCGGCGCGGGGTTCAAATGGAGGAGCGACGGCCGCGGAGCCCGCTCGAACCTGGTTGCCGAAACAAGTTCAGCATGACGGGCTTCGGCTACGCCGCCTCCAGCGCCTTCACGCCCGGCAACTCCTTCCCCTCCATCCACTCCAGGAAGGCGCCGCCGGCGGTGGAGACGAAGGTGAAGCCGTCGGCGGCTCCGGCATGGTGGAGCGCGGCGACGGTATCGCCTCCGCCGGCGACCGAGACGAGCTGTCCGGCCTGGGTCAGGGCCGCGGCCGTCCGCGCCAGCTGCACGGTGGCGCGGTCGAAGGGCGGGGTCTCGAAGGCGCCGAGCGGCCCATTCCAGACCAGGGTGCGACAGGTCTTGAGGACGTCCGCGAGCGCCTCGACGGCGGCCGGGCCGACGTCGAGGATCATCTCGTCGGCGGCGACCTCGTGGACGTTGCAGGTGCGAAGGCTGGACGGATTGGCCGCGAATTGTGTCGCGACGACGACGTCGTAGGGAAGATGGACTGTGCAGCTCGCCCGCTCGGCCGCTTCGAGAATCTCCAGCGCCGTCGGAGCAAGATCATGCTCGCAAAGCGATTTGCCGACGTCGATGCCGCGGGCGGCTAGGAAGGTGTTGGCCATTCCGCCGCCGATGATGAGATGGTCGACCTTCGTCACCAGATGGCGGAGCACTTCGAGCTTGGACGAGACCTTGGCGCCGCCCACCACCGCCGCCACCGGCCGCTCGGGCTCGCCCAGGGCCTTGCGGAGCGCCTTCAGCTCGGCTTCCATCGCCCGGCCGGCATAAGCGGGGAGCAGGTGGGCCAACCCCTCGGTGGAGGCGTGGGCGCGATGGGCGGCGGAGAAGGCGTCGTTGACGTAGAGATCGCCGAGCGCGGCGATCGCCCGCGCCAGTTCCGGGTCGTTCTTCTCCTCGCCGGCATGGAAGCGGGTATTTTCGAGGATGGCGACGTCGCCCGGCTGCATGTCGGCGACGTTGTCGGCCGCATTCCTGCCCTGGCAATCGCCGACGAAGCGCACCGGCCGCCCGAGCACCTCCTCATAGGCCCGGGTGACGAGCGAGAGCGACATGTCCGGCCTCTTCTCACCTTTGGGACGCCCGAAATGGGCGAGGAGGAGGACGATCGCGCCCTTGTCGGCGAGCTCGGTCACCGTCGGCAGGGTGGCTCGAAGCCGGGTGTCGTCGGTCACTTCGAGATCGGCCATCGGGACGTTGAGGTCGACCCGGACGAGCGCGCGCCTGCCGTGGACGTCTCCAAGGTCGTCGAGGGTCCTGAATGACGTCATGATGTCACAATCCGTCGCCCCGGCGCAGGCTGGGGGCCCAGGGAGTGAAGGGCGCGGGCGGTATTTACCCGCCGGGGCCCCGGCCTTCGCTGGGGCGACGTGTTCATCAAACCAGCCGAGCCATCGCGCCGGCGGTGTCGACCATCCGGTTCGAGAAGCCCCATTCATTGTCGTACCAGGACAGGATACGGACCAGCTTGCCCTCCAGGACGGCCGTCTCGAGGCTGTCCACGGTCGAGCTTGCCGGGCAATGATTATAATCGATCGAAACCAGGGGCTCCTCGCTATAGTCCAGGATTCCGGCGAGCGGGCCGCTTTGCGACGCCGCTCGAAGGGCGCCGTTAACCTCCTCGAGGCTGGTGTCGCGCTTCGGAGTGAAGGTGAGGTCGACGAGGCTGACATTGGGGGTCGGCACCCGGATCGCCGAGCCGTCGAGCTTGCCCTTAAGCTCGGGCAGCACCTCGCCGACGGCTCGGGCGGCGCCGGTCGTGGTCGGGATCATCGACATTCCGGCGGCCCGGGCGCGGCGCTTGTCGGAGTGGATCTGGTCGAGGATCTTCTGGTCGTTGGTGTAGGCGTGGACCGTAGTCATCAGGCCGCGCTCGATTCCGACCGTGTCGTTCATCACCTTGGCGACCGGCGCGAGGCAATTGGTGGTGCAGGACGCATTGGAGACGATCGTATGCCCCGCTTCCAGCTTGTCGTGATTGACTCCGTAGACGACGGTGAGGTCGACTCCCTTGGCCGGCGCCGAGATCAGGACTTTCTTCGCGCCTGCAGTGAGATGGGCGCCGGCCTTGTCGCGATCCGCGAAGAAGCCGGTGCATTCGAGGACGAGATCGACGCCATTGTCGCCATGGGGAAGCCTGCCCGGCTCCCGCTCGGCGGTGACCTTGATCCGGCGGCCGTCGATGACGAGGTCGTTGCCGTCGGCGCGGACCTCGCCCGGCCAGGCGCCGTGGACCGAATCGCGCTTGAACAGAAGCGCGTTGGATTCGGCGTCGGCGAGGTCGTTGATCGAGACCAGCTCGAGGCCGCTATCGGCCTTCTGGATCAGGGCCCGGGCCACCAGGCGGCCGATCCGACCGAAACCGTTGATCGCAACTCTCGTCGCCATGTCATTGATCTCCTTGAGAATTGAGCGCCGCGAGGATGCGAGGCACGATCGCCTCGGCGGTGAAGCCGAAGCGCTTGAACAAATCTTCCGCGGGCGCCGAGGCGCCGAAGCGGTCGAGCCCGATGGCGAGGCCGCGGGGCCCCACATAGCGTTCCCAGCCGAGCGTGGTCCCGGCTTCGATCGAAACCTTGAGGACGTCCTCCGGAAGCAGGTCGGCCCGATGGGCTTCGTCCTGGGCGTCGAACAGCGACCAGCAGGGCATCGAAACCACGTCCGCTCCGATCCCCTGCCCTTCGAGCGAGGCGGCCGTCGCCGTCGCAATTTCGACCTCGGAGCCGGTCGCGACCAGGACGACCCGCCGCCCCGCCTTCGCCGAGCGAAGGCGGTAGGCGCCTCGGGCGCAGAGGTTTTCGGACCGCTCGAGCCTTAGCTGTGGAAGGTTCTGGCGGGTCAAAGCGAGCAGTGACGGGCCGTCGCGGCGCTCCAGCGCCAGAGCCCAGCATTCGGCGGTTTCGACAGCATCCGCGGGACGATAGACGGCGAGGTTCGGAATAAGTCTCAAGCTCGTCAGATGCTCGACCGGCTGATGGGTCGGGCCGTCCTCGCCGAGCCCGATCGAATCGTGAGTCATGACGTAGACCAATCGGACCCCCTGAAGGGCCGAGAGGCGGATCGCGGGGCGGCAATAATCGGAGAAGACCAGGAAGGTGCCGCCATAGGGGATCACGCCGCCGTGGAGGGCCATTCCGTTCATCGCCGCGGCCATCCCGAACTCGCGGATTCCGTAATAGATGTAGCGCCCCGAATAATCCTCTTTCGTCAAGGGCTTCTGGCTCTTTGTTTTAGTGTTGTTGGAACCGGTCAGATCGGCCGAGCCGCCGATCGTCTCGGGCAGATCGGCGTTGATCGCCTCCAGCGCCAGCTCCGACGCCTTGCGAGTGGCGGCAAGTTGGGGATTCGCCAGTAATCGCTCCAGAAGTTGAGAGATCGACCATCCTTGCGGCAATCGGCCTTCCATTCGCCGGACGAATTCGTCGCGCTTCGGCGAGGCCGCCAGACGCGCCCGATACGCCTCATGGGCCTGAAGCGAGCGCCCCCCCGACTCGCGCCAGGCGGCCAGGATCGGCTCCGGAATGTCGAACGGCTCGCTGTCCCAGAGCAGCTCCTTCCTCGCCGCCGCGACCTCCTCGTCGCCGAGCGCGGCGCCGTGGGTGGCGGAGGTGCCCTGCTTGTTGGGAGCCCCCCAGCCGATGATCGTCCGGCAGGCGATGAGCGAGGGCCTCGGATCGGCAAGCGCCTCGTCCATGGCTCGGCGGATGTCGGCGAAATCGTGGCCGTCGCACGAGACGGTGTGCCAGCCGCTCGCCCGATAGCGGCCGAGCGTGTCCTCCGAGCGCGAGAGATCGGTGCCGCCGTCGATGGTGATCCGATTGTCGTCCCAGAAGACGTTGAGCCGCCCCAGGCCGAGATGCCCCGCCAGCCCCGCCGCCTCGTGGTTCAGCCCCTCCATCAGGCAGCCGTCGCCGGCGATCGACCAGGTCCGGTGATCGACGAGGTCGTCGCCGAAGACGGAATTGAGATGCCGCTCCGCGATCGCCATTCCGACCGCCATCGCGAAGCCCTGGCCGAGCGGCCCGGTCGTCGCCTCCACCCCGGCGAGCATGAAATTCTCCGGATGCCCGGCGCAGGGGCTGCCGAGCTTTCGGAAGCGGGCAATCTCCTCGATCGTCGGATTGGCATAGCCGGTCAGATGGAGGAGCGAATAGATCAGCATCGAGCCGTGGCCGGCCGAAAGGACGAAACGGTCCCGGTCG
Source organism: Sphingomonadales bacterium (assembly GCA_038257735.1). GTDB lineage: Bacteria > Pseudomonadota > Alphaproteobacteria > Sphingomonadales > Sphingomonadaceae > Allosphingosinicella. The sequence goes on from JBBSIZ010000064.1 coordinate 6,966, forward strand.
TGCCAGGCCGGGTCGGCGGGGTCATGCCTCAGATATTCGGTGAACAGGATCGTGGCGACGTCCGCCATCCCCATCGGCATTCCGGGATGGCCCGAATTGGCGGCCTGCACGGCGTCCATCGACAGCGCTCTTATGGCGTTGGCGAGCAGTCTCGGATCGGCGGCCATTCACTTTCCCAAGAGGCGCCCGAGCAAGGGCGAGAGGAGAGTCGAAAAGGACTCCCGGTCGAGCGCTCCTTTATCGGCGGAGGCGCGCCCGTCAACCGCGGCGCCGCTGTTTTCAAAGCCGGCGGGGCCGTGCTATGCGGCGATGATGGGGCAGGACAGGATGGAACAGGCGATCGGCCGCATCGAGCACGCTCTGGCGCGGATCGAGAGCGTGGCGAACCGCCCATCCGACCCGGCCCGGCCGGGCGACGAAGCGCTCAGGGAAGCGCATGAGAGTCTTCGCGGCCGGGTCCGCGACGCTTTGGCCCAGCTCGACGGGCTGATCGAAGCGGCGGAGGCGCGCTGATGGCGTCGGTCGAGGTCGAGATCGCGTCGCGCAAATATTCGGTCGCCTGCCGCGACGGCGAGGAGGCCCATTTGCGCTCCGTCGCCGCAATCGTCGATTCGAAGGCCCAGGACGCCTCGGCGGCGCTGGGCAGCCTCAGCGAAGCCCGCCAATTGCTCTTCGCCTCCCTGCTCCTCGCCGACGAGCTCAAGGAGCATCGCTCCGGCCAGCCGCCCGCAGCGCCGGCTCCGATTGATCCCGCCATCGCCGACGCCCTGGAGCGACTCGCCGGCCGGGTCGAAAGCCTGGCGGAGCAGCTCGAGCGGAGCGCCGAATCTTCCTAAGCCGGTGTGGCGCCTACGCCGGAAGAATTTGGTTCACACAAAGACACAAAGCCACAAAGAGTCCGCGCAGCGGCTTATGTCCCGGTCAGTCCGAAAAGGCCGCGAGGTCCGCGCCGTCGAGGCCCCTTTGTGCCTTTGTGTCTTTGTGTGAAACCAACTGCGGCCTTCGGCCGGGGCGCGGCGATGATCGCCGGCCGCCGTTGTCAGTGGCGCCCGCCCTCCCTAGATAGAGCCTGACGGGTACTGCCCGGTGCGCGCTTTAGAACATCCCTGGGCGATAAGCATCCTAGGGGGCTATCCCTGGTCGGGCCCTGGTCCGGCACATATGGCCCCCACCTGACGTTGACGCGTCAGAGGATATTCAAGCAAACGGCCATGGTGGTCCCGTCACCCTCCCCTCCCGGCAAGCCGGCGCTGCGCTCCGAGTCGCTCGATCGGCGGCGCGCTTATGCGCGGTCGCTCGAATCCGGGGTGCGGGCGGAGCTGGAGCTCAAGCTGGCCGAGATCGTGCTGCCGCGGCTCATCGGCGCCGGGATCGTGGCGGCCTATCATCCGCTGAAGGACGAGATCAGCCCTTATCCGGTGCTTGAGCGGCTCGGCGAGGGGCAGCGGGCCGCCTTGCCCTGGTTCCTCGACCGCGACGCCCGGATGCTGTTCCGCGAGGCGCCGGCGGTGGAGCCAAGCCCCTGGGGCGTGCTCCAGCCCTCCGGCGAATCGGAAGCGCTCGCCCCCGACGTGGTCCTCGTCCCACTCGTCGCCGCCGACCGCTCGGGCAACAGGATCGGCCACGGCAAGGGCCATTACGACCGGGCGCTGACCCATTTGCGCGAAGGCGGGAGCGTCTTGACCATCGGCCTCGCCTGGGAAGCGCAGATCCTCGCCGACCCGATCCCCGCCGACCCCTGGGACGTTCCCCTGGACGCCCTCGCCACCCCCCGCGAATGGATCGACTGCCCGTGAACGCCCCCAAGCCGAGCTGGCGCAAGCCCGTGGGAATGCTCCTGCTCCTGATCCTGATCGCGGTCTGGGGGTTCGTCGTGGTGACCGTGGCGGAGGCGCTGCCGGAGCTGCCCTGGCCGCTGAAGGCCCTGTTTTTCATCGCCGCGGGAATCGTTTGGATCCTGCCGCTGAAGCCGCTGCTGAGGTGGATGGA
>JBBSIZ010000065.1:0-8167 GCA_038257735.1 Sphingomonadales bacterium
ACTCTTCAGGTGACGCGAGCTCATACGTACCCGGATGACTTCGCGCCGGCCGCCGGCCTCGGAGCAAGCCCCTCAGCCGATTCCCGCCTCCGCCGGTTGATCGAGCCGACTCGGGCAGGGTGTCGATATAGGCGATTAGCGAGAACAAATCAAGAACTAATTGGCGTGAAACCTGCCCGACCTTCCAGCCGATTCCAGACGAACGGAACGGGGCGAACGGAACGGGTGAGGAATAAGTTGCGTTGGGCCGGGGTGGAACGCTTGAGAACCTTCGTCATCGTCTTCGTCACGGCGATCGTGACCTGCGCTCTGACCAGCGCCTTCTGGTTCATGGCCTATGGCGGAATCACCGTGACGAAGAGCGGCGCCGCGCCGCCCTCGCCGGATCCGACTCCGCGCTCCGAGCTGGTGCTCGGTCCCTCCGGAATGGCGATCCCGGTCGCGGGCGTGAAGGCGGCCGAGCTCCAGGACACCTACACCCAGTCCCGCTCCGGCGGGGCCCGGGTCCACAATGCGATCGACATCATGGCCCCCCACGGGACTCCGGTGGTCGCAGCGGCTCCGGGAACGATCGAGAAACTGTTCGACAGCCGGGGCGGCGGCGGGATCACCGCCTATGTCCGATCGCCGGACGGCAAGTGGATGTTCTATTACGCCCACCTCCAGGCCTATGCGCCCGGCCTTGGCGAGGGGCAGGCGGTGAAGCAGGGCGATGCGATCGGAACGGTCGGCTCGACGGGCAACGCCAATCCGGCGGGGCCCCACCTCCATTTCGCGGTCAACAGGATGGCGGCCGGGGAGAAATGGCACGACGGGACCCCGATCAATCCCTACCCGCTGCTTGCGGGGAAGAGGTAGGTCTGGCCTCCTTCGTCATGCCAGCGAAGGCCGGCATCCCGGCGGGTGAAGGACGCCGGTGCTTTTCACCCCCCGGGGCCCCAACCTACGCTGGGGCGACGAGAGGACGGCCGGCATGACGTTGAATCGTGCGCCGCGAGCCGCTAAGGCCCGCGGCGGCTCTTTCCAGACAGTGAGTGACGCATGAAGATCAGCGGCGTGGACATCCGTCCCGGCAACATCATCGAATATGAAGGCGGCATCTGGCGCGCCGTCAAGATCCAGCACACCCAGCCGGGTAAGGGCGGCGCCTACATGCAGGTCGAGATGAAGAACCTCATCGACGGCCGCAAGAACAATGTCCGGTTTCGCTCGGCGGAGAGCGTGGAGCGGGTCCGGCTCGATACCAAGGACTTCCAGTTCCTGTTCCGCGACGGCGAGCAGCTGACCTTCATGGACAAGGACAATTACGAGCAGATCACGCTTCAAGCCGACCTGCTCGGAGATGCCGCGGCTTTCCTTCAGGACGGAATGGACGTGGTCATGGAGCTTTGGGAGGAAAGGCCGATCTCGGTCCAGCTCCCCGATACGATAGAAGCGACCATCGTCGAGGCGGACGCAGTGGTGAAGGGCCAGACCGCTTCGTCCAGCTACAAGCCGGCCGTGCTGGAGAACGGTGTGCGCGTGATGGTGCCGCCGCATATCGGCGCCGGCACCCGGATCGTCGTCGACGTCTACGAGCAGACCTATGTAAGGCGGGCCGACTGAAGCAGTAAGCCCCTCCCCTCGAGGGGAGGGGTTGGGGTGGGGAATGTCACCGTTCCCGCGCTCCACGACCCCCACCCCCGTCCCCTCCCCTGAAGGGGAGGGGTGAGGAGTAAAAGATGGTTTCCCATTCCGGCCTGATCACCGTCATGCAGAAGGCGGCACGCAAGGCGGCGCCGCGCCTTCGACGCGACTTCAACGAGGTCGAGCAACTTCAGGTGAGCCGCAAGGGGCCGGCCGATTTCGTAACCATGGCCGACAAGCAGGCCGAGCGGACGATCGTCGAGGAGCTTCGCCACGCCCGTCCCGACTGGCGGCTGACGCTCGAGGAAGGCGAGTCGATCGAGGGCGATCCCGAAAAGCCGCGCTTCATCGTCGATCCGCTCGACGGCACCTCCAACTTCCTCCACGGACTGCCGCATTTCGCGGTCTCGATCGCGGTCGAGGATCCCCGCGGCGCCGGCGGCCGGCCGGAGATCACCCAGGCCCTCATTTACCAACCCCTTACCGACGAGACCTTCTGGGCCGAGAAGGGCAGGGGCGCCTGGCTCAACGAGCGCCGCCTTCGGGTCTCCGCGCGCCGCGACCTCGCCGACGCCCTGATCGCTACCGGCGTGCCGTGGAAGGGCCACGGCCATCTCGACCGGTTCCAGAAGATACTCGACGCCGTGGGCCCGGGAGTGGCCGGGATCCGCCGCTTCGGCTCGGCCGCCCTGGACCTCGCCTGGGTCGCGGCCGGGCGGTTCGACGGCTTCTGGGAGGAGGACCTCAACCTCTGGGACGTCGCCGCCGGAATCCTCCTGGTCCGTGAAGCGGGCGGCTTCGTCACCGACTTCCGGGGCGCCGACTCGGCGCTTGAAAAGGGGCAGGTGCTGGCCGCCAACGACCAGCTCCATTCCAGGCTCCACAAGCTGGTGGCGGGGGCGTTACGGGGCTAGGCCGTATCGACATTCACCAAGTCGGCGCGATTGGTCCCCTCTCCCCGGCGGGGAGAGAGTAGGGAGAGGGGGTACGGCGTCAGCGAGATGTTTCGGCCGCCGAGCCCCCTCACCCCGTCCCTCTCCCCGCCGGGGAGAGGGGGACAGAAGCCATCGCGCCTTATTCCTTGCCCCAGCCGATATGCTTCTGGAAGGCGCCGTTCACCGCGGTCCAGAATTCCAGATTGTCCGTGAACAAGGCGGGCGAAATTCCGCCGTCGTCGAGATCGACGTCCATTCCGAGGATAGGGTCACCCTCGTCGTCGAGATAGGCGCGGCCGAAGCGGTTCTCGCGGTTCCAGTCGTTGATCGAGTCGAGGCTGGTTTCCTTCTTCTTGTCGAAGCCGGCGGCGAAGGTGATCGTCGCGCAATCCCTGTTGGCCTTGCAGCCGTAGAAGACGATCCGAAAGGGGTGGCCGTTCACCGCGCTCTTGATCATCGGATCCCCGGTCCCGTCTTTCTCCAGCTTGGCCGAATAGCCCGCCGCCTGAAGCGCCTTGACCAAGGTGTCGGGCTTCCCGGCGGTGACCATCTGGGCCTCGGCCGGAAGCGCCCAGGCAGCGGCCACGGCCGCCATCGCAAGCCATCTGGATTTCATGCTTTCCCCCTTGTTGCGGTACCGTAACCTGTTCCGTGCGCAAGTGCCTGTCAATGGCCCCCAAACCGGTTGCGATGGCGGAACCTCTGCCCTAGAAGCCGCGCAACCTCGCGTCCCCCCTGGAGAGTCTCGATGGCGTCGACCGCCGCCGGTTATCTGCCGATACTCCTGTTCCTCGCCGTCGCCTTGTCGCTGTCGTTGACCTTCGTCGTCCTTCCGATGATGGTCTCGAAGCTCACCGGGGCGGCCAATCCCTATCCGGACAAGCTCGCCGAATATGAGTGCGGCTTCCCGGCCTTCGAGGACAGCCGCGCGCAGTTCGACGTCCGCTTCTATCTGGTCGCGATCCTGTTCATCGTCTTCGACCTGGAGGCCGCGTTCCTTTTCCCCTGGGCGGTGAGCCTGGGCTATATCGGCATTGCCGGCTGGGCGGCGATGATGATCTTCCTCGTCGAACTCACTTTGGGCTTCGCTTATGCCTGGAAGAAAGGGGCGCTCGAATGGGAGTGATCCTCGATCCCCGGCATGAGAATGTCCGGCCGCCAAATCCTGGAAATGGCGACCTCCAGCAGCCGGACCCCGCCTTCTTCAACGACCTCAGCTCGGAAGTTTCCGACAAGGGTTTCCTCGTCACCTCGACCGAGGACCTGTTCCAGTGGGCCCGGACCGGTTCGATGTGGTGGATGACTTTCGGCCTCGCCTGCTGCGCGGTAGAGATGATCCACGCCAACATGCCGCGCTACGATCTGGAACGATTCGGAGTGGCGCCGCGCGCCTCCCCGCGCCAGTCGGACGTGATGATCGTCGCCGGCACCTTGTGCAACAAGATGGCGCCGGCGCTTCGCCGGGTCTACGACCAGATGTCGGAGCCGCGCTACGTCATCTCCATGGGAAGCTGCGCGAACGGCGGCGGCTATTATCATTATTCCTATTCGGTGGTCCGCGGCTGCGACCGGATCGTGCCGGTAGACATCTACATCCCCGGTTGCCCGCCGACCGCCGAGGCCCTGCTCTACGGAGTCATGCAGCTGCAGCGCAAGATCCGCCGAGTCGGGACGATAGAGCGCTGAGATGGCGAACAACTCCGCTCCACGAATCGCGCCCCGCGAAGGGCTGATCGACGAGGTCGCAGCCGCCTTGGGCGATTTGCTGATCGAGACGAAGGACGCCGTGGACGAGGTTTCGCTGACGGTCCGGCGGGATAGCTTGCCAGACGTCTGCCGGACCTTGCGGGACCGCTTCGAATATCAGCAACTGATGGAGATTGCCGGGGTCGACTTTCCGGAGCGGGCCGAGCGGTTCGAGGTGGTCTACCATCTGCTGTCGCTGACGAAGAACCACCGCCTTCGGGTCCGGGTCTCGACCGACGAGGACATGCCGGTGCCGTCGGTGACGTCGCTTTGGCCGGTGGCGGGCTGGCTCGAGCGCGAGGTGTTCGACCTGTACGGGGTCGTCTTCGACGGCAATGACGACCTTCGCCGGATACTCACCGATTACGGATTCCGGGGCTTCCCCTTCCGCAAGGACTTTCCGCTCACGGGCTATGTCGAGCTTCGCTATTCGGAGGAGCAGAAGCGGGTGGTCTACGAGCCGGTGCGCCTCGCCCAGGACTTCCGCCCGTTCGATTTCCTGAGCCCGTGGGAGGGCGCCGCCTACATCCTGCCGGGCGACGAAAAGGCGCCGGGGGCGCCGACGCCGCTCAAGCCCGGGGAGATCGGGAAGTGAGGCGACTCCTCCTCGTCGTCCCAGCGAAGGCTGGGACCCCAGCGGGTGAAGAACACCTGCGCTTTTCGCCCCCCGGGGCCCCAGCCTTCGCTGGGGCGACGGTGAACGCATGACCCTCGCCACCGAGAATATGTCCCGCGAGGAGGAGGTCGCCCGCTCCGGCGCGACCGAATCCCAGATCGCCAATTACACGATCAATTTCGGGCCCCAGCATCCGGCCGCTCACGGCGTTCTGCGCCTGATCCTCGAGCTCGACGGCGAGATCGTCGAACGGGTCGATCCGCATGTCGGCCTCCTCCACCGCGGAACCGAGAAGCTTTGCGAGTATAAGACCTACATCCAGTCCATCCCCTATATGGACCGGCTCGATTACGTCTCGCCCATGTCGATGGAGCATAGCTACGTCCTCGCCATCGAGAAATTGCTCGGCCTCGAGGTGCCGCTCCGAGCCCGGTATCTCAGGACCTTCTTCGCCGAGCTGACCCGGGTGTCCAATCACCTGCTCAACATCGGAAGCCACATCATGGACGTCGGAGCGATGACTCCGAACCTGTGGCTGTTCGAGCCGCGCGAAGACATCATGAACTATTACGAGCGTGTGTCGGGTGCCCGGATGCACGCCAATTATTTCCGGCCGGGCGGAGTCCATCAGGACGTTCCGGCGGGGCTTCTCGAAGAGATCGTCGCCTGGTGCGATTCCAAGCTCCTGCCGATGTTCGAGGACAGTTTGAGCCTCGTCGTCGACAACCGGATCTTCAAGCAGCGCAACGTCGATATCAGCGTCGTTTCGAAAGAGGATGCGATCGCCTGGGGCTTCTCCGGGCCGATGATCCGGGCCGCGGGCATCCCCTGGGACATTCGCAAGTCTCAGCCCTACGACGCCTACGACCGGGTCGAGTTCGAAATTCCGGTGGGGACGAAGGGCGATTGCTACGACCGGATGATGGTCCGCGCCGAGGAGGTCCGGCAGTCTGTCCGGATCATGAAGCAGTGCTTCGAGCAGATGCCCGAGGGGCCGATCGCTTCCCTCGACCGAAAGGTCGTTCCGCCCAAGCGGGCCGAGATGAAGCAGTCGATGGAAGCGCTCATCCACCATTTCAAGCTCTATACGGAGGGCTTCCACGTCCCCGCGGGCGAAGTCTACGTCGCCACCGAGAGCCCGAAGGGCGAGTTCGGAATCTATCTCGTCGCCGACGGCACCAACAAACCCTATCGCGTGAAAATCCGCCCGACCGGCTTTTCCCACCTCCAGGCCATGGACTTCATGACCCGGGGTCACATGCTCGCCGACGTCACCGCCATCCTCGGCTCGCTCGACATCGTCTTCGGGGAGATCGACCGGTGAGCGACGCGATCATCCTCGCCATGTTCGTGCTCGCCCCGGCGGCGGTGTTCGCCCAGATTCCGACGAAGGCGCGGCGATATTTCCTCGCCGCGGCGGCCGCCGCGCTCTTCGCCTACACCGTGGCGGTGGGCCCCGCCCTCGGCGGCGGAGCACTTCTCGTCCTTCCGCTCGCTCTACTCGGAATCATCGTCGCGGCTCTGCTCGTGGAGGCGGTCGCGCTCGTCCGCCGGATGCTCGGCAAAAAGGGGAATGAGGCGGCCCATGGCTGATATCCCGCCGACCTCGATCGACCTGGACGAGGTCCGAGCCCGCTGGGGCGCGTTCGCCTTCACCGCCGAGAACGACAAAAGGGCGAAGCGGCTCATCGACCGCTACCCGCCCGGGCGCCAGCAGAGCGCGGTCATTCCGCTGCTCGACCTCGCCCAGCGGCAGGTGGGAGCGGAGACGGAGACCCAGGGCTGGCTGCCCATTCCGGTGATCGAATATGTCGCCGCCTATCTCTCAATGCCCTATATCCGGGCCTATGAGGTCGCGACCTTCTATACGATGTTCAACCTTCGCCCGGTCGGCCGCTTCCACGTCCAGGTCTGCGGAACCACGCCCTGCATGCTTCGCGGCTCGGACGACGTCTTCGCGGCCTGCAAGGCGAGGGGGATGACTAAGGGCAGGACGACTCCCGACGGCCTCTTCACCCTCTCGGAGGTCGAGTGCCTCGGCGCCTGCGCCAACGCCCCGATGGTCCAGATCAACGACGACAATTACGAGGATCTGACCTTCGAGACGACCGCGGCGATCCTCGATTCGCTCGCTCGCGGCGAGATTCCTAAGCCGGGGCCGCAGGGGGTCGACCGCCGGACGAGCGACCCGGAGGGCGGAGTGACGTCGCTGCCGGAGATGGTGAGCGAAAATCACGACTATCGGGGAGAATGGTCCTGATGGAGCAGTTCGTTCCCGTCGCGGTCGGAATCGTCGCCCTGGTCGTCGTCCTGAAACTGGTCAAGGGCATGGCGAAGATGGTCGCGCTCGTCGTCATCATCGCCGTGGTCGCGGCGGCTTATTTCGGATTGGGCGGTTGATGCTCGAGGACAAAGACCGGATCTTCACCAACCTCTACGGCTTCCAGGACTGGGGGCTGAAGGGCGCTCGGGCGCGCGGCGACTGGGACGATACCAAGGCGCTGATGGCGGTGGGCGAGGACGCCATCATCGACGAGATCAAGAATAGCGGGCTCAGGGGTCGCGGCGGAGCGGGCTTCCCGACGGGCATGAAATGGTCGTTCATGCCCAGGGCGCCGACCCCGGGGCGGCCCAATTTCCTCGTCATCAACGCCGACGAATCCGAGCCCGGCTCCTGCAAGGACCGGGAGATCATCCGCCACGATCCCCACAAATTGATCGAAGGGGCACTGATCGCAGGCTTCGCGATGCGGGCACGGGCCGGCTACATCTACATTCGCGGCGAGTTCATCCGCGAAGCCGAGACGCTCGAGGCCGCCGTCCAGCAGGCCTATGATGCGGGGCTGCTCGGCAAGAATGCCGCCAAATCGGGCCATGACTTCGATCTCTTCGTTCATCGCGGCGCCGGCGCCTATATTTGCGGCGAAGAAACGGCGATGCTCGAGAGCCTCGAGGGCAAGAAGGGCATGCCCCGCCTCAAGCCGCCATTCCCGGCCGGAGCCGGCCTCTACGGCTGCCCGACCACGGTCAACAACGTCGAATCCATCGCCGTCGTCCCGACCATCCTTCGCCGCGGCGCGGGTTGGTTCAAGGCGATCGGGCGAGAGAAGAACGAAGGCACCAAGCTCTTCCAGATTTCAGGCCATGTGAACAAGCCGTGCGTCGTCGAGGAAGCCATGTCGGTGCCCTTCCGCGAGCTGATCGACCGCCATGCCGGCGGAATCCGCGGCGGCTGGGACAATCT
>JBBSIZ010000066.1:0-7841 GCA_038257735.1 Sphingomonadales bacterium
GGGAGCTCGATCGCCTGCAGCGTCTTGACGCCCATCGCCGCGGCCTGTCCTGCGGCGTGATCCAGCAGGCTCCAGCCGATGCCCCTGTCCTTGAAATCGGACCTGATGACGATGGCCACTTCCGCGTGCTCGAGATCATCCTCGATCGCGAGCATCGCGCTGGCCAGCAGACAGCCCGTGACGATGTCGAAGGCCAGGAAATTCTCGACCCGGCGATGGTCGACCCGGGTGAGAAGCCCGAGCTGGGCGTGGCCGACTTTCTGGATCGCGGAAAGGAAGCGAAACCGCAGGTCTTCGTGGGTCACGTGCGTGAAAAACTCGGCAAGCATTGCTTCGTCGGCCTCGTCCGCGCTCCGGACTTGAATGCTCAAGCCGGACCGGGTGGTCAGCTCGGTGCCGACATCGAAGGCAGGCTTAAGGCTGCCGTCAGCGTCGTTACGTTCTTGATTAAGGTTCATGTCGATCACCCATGTCAGCAAGCGGGAATGGGGCCGCCAGCCTGGCGGCCCCGTCGATTTGTGGCTTGGCGCCTAGAGAACGACGATATTGTCCTCGACGAAATGCACCCCGGGCGCCGCCCAGGCGGTGCGCTCCGCCACCTGGCGCTCGTGCCGGCCGTGGACGTTGCCGCCCAGCTTCACCGTGCTGCCCACGGCGGTGACCCTAAGTGCGCTCGCGTCGGCCGTAGCGGACCGCTTGAAGGCGGCCATGATCAGCTCGCGCACATCGCCGACCAGAAAGGCGTTGTTCACCTCGATATGATTGCCGACGCCGATGACGCCGGTAATCCTGCCGGCCGCCTTGCGAGCCGCTTCCTTCTGGAAATTCCAGTCGACGGCGCCGGTCAGAGTTACCCAGCCCTTTTCGACCATGACTTTAATCTTGTCGTCGGGGATGGCGACGTCCCAGGCGAACAGGTCGAGAATCCGGCCGGCCATTTCCGAATCGCTCGTCTTGGGGTCGCTCAGATAGCGAACCTTGAGCTCTTCCGCGATGCCCTGAACGCCCTGAACCCGCTCCGCGGCATGCTGGGCGGCCATCTTCTGCGCATAGTTGCCGACGAAGCCCGAAAGGGTGACCACGCCGCCCTTGGCCGTCACTCCGACATGGGCATGATCCACGCTGGGGTCCCAGGCGAGCTCATCCATTACGTCGCGTTGCAGCTGGCTGTCGGTCTTCATCGGTGTTTCCTTGGTTGTTAGTCGGCCAAGGAATGGGCGAGGCGAAGAGATCATGACATGCGTATTTCCCCGTAAGGAGAAACCCTTAGAGTGACGCGCCGATTCCGGCTAAGCGCGCGGCATGGCTCCAACATTGGCGGATCAGGAAAACCGGGCAGGCAGGACCAAGGTCTTCGCCCTGGAAGCCCACCTCCACTCGATCCTGGAGACCGTGCCCGACGCGATGATCGTCATCGATGAGCGTGGGCTAATCCTTTCGTTCAGCGCCGCGGCCGAGCGTATGTTCGGATTTTCCGAGCTTGAGCTCCTCGGTGAGAATATCAGCACCCTGATGCCGTCTCCCGACCGTGAACGCCACGACGGCTATCTCGAACGCTATCTCGAGACCGGAGAGCGGCGGATCATCGGGATCGGCCGGATCACGACCGCCCGGCGCCGCGACGGCAGCGTCTTTCCTATCGACCTTCACATCGGCGAGGCGGGAGCCGCGAGCGAGAAGATTTACACCGGCTTCATACGCGACCTCACCGAGCCCCAGGCAACACAGCGCCGCCTTCACGATCTCCAGGCCGAACTGGCCCATGTCGCCCGGGTGACGGCCATGGGAACCTTGGCGACCGCGCTCGCCCATGAGCTCAATCAGCCGCTCACCGCGATCGCCAACTATGTCGAAACGGCTCGCGATCTCCTGGTGGACCCCGATCCCGGCACTCTGGAAGTAGTTCGCGACGCGCTCGGGGAATGTGCCACGCAGTCGGTACGCGCCGGGCAGATCGTCCGCCGCCTGCGCGACTATATCTCGCGCGGGGAGATCGAGCGGAAGCCGGAGAGCCTGAAGCGCCTCATCGAGGAGTCGAGCGCTCTGGCGATGATCGGAGCAGGCGAGCGGGGCGTCGATATCGAGGTCAGGCTGGATGCCACCGTCGACGAGGTCCTCGTCGATCGGATCCAGATTCAGCAGGTCATCCTGAACCTGGTGCGCAACGCGTTCGAGGCGATGGAGGAATCCGACGTCCGGCGGGTGCGGATTTCCTCGTGTCGAGAGAAGGTCGGGTGTGTCCGAATAACGATCGAGGACAGTGGTCCCGGCCTTCCCCCCGACGTCGCCGAGCAGCTGTTCCAGCCCTTCAACAGCACCAAATCGCGGGGAATGGGCCTGGGACTATCCATTTGCCACACGATCGTCCGCGGCCACGCGGGAAGGATCTGGGCCGAGGAATCGATCTTCGGCGGCACCGCGTTCCACTTCACCTTGCTCGATGCCTCGGGAGAGCAAAATGACCAGGTCTGAGCGCATTGTCCATCTGGTCGACGACGACGAGGCCATCCGCCGGTCGGCCGGCTTCATGCTCAAGACGTCAGGCTTTCACGTCCAGGCGTTCGCCTCCGGCGTGGAGCTGCTCAAGGCGCGGGAGCTCGAGCCCGGCTGCATTCTCCTGGATGTGAAGATGCCGGAGATGGATGGCCTAGAAGTCCAGCAGGCCCTGCACGCGCGGGGCACCGCCTTCCCGGTCATCGTGATGACCGGCCACGGCGACGTCGATGTCGCGGTGCAGGCCATGAAAAACGGCGCCGTCGATTTCATCGAGAAGCCCTTCGAACGGGCCGTGTTGCTCGAGGCGATCAACGAGGGGTTCGCGAGGCTCGAGAATGCCGGCCGAAGCCGCACCCGCGCGACCGAGGCCTGGGTCATGCTGGAAGCGCTGACCGCGCGCGAGAGGGACGTCCTGCTGGGCCTCGCACGTGGCCATCCCAATAAGACGATCGCCTTCGATCTTGGGATCAGCCCCCGAACGGTGGAGATCCACCGGGCCAATTTGATGACGAAGCTGGACGTGGCCAGCCTCTCGGGCGCCCTCCGCATCGCCTTCGCCGCGGAGCTGAACGAGGGTGACGAGGAAGAGCGAGGCTAGGGCGAGGGCTCAATGGTCGCGACCGTGAACAATAGCCGCTCCCCGTCCGGCTCCGTCACTGCAAGACTCTCCCCGACTCGGATCGGACGGGTGTCGAAATCGAACAGCCGCTCATCGCGGTCCTCGCTTGGGTCATAAGAGAAGGCCCATCCGGTCGGCATCTTGACCACATTCCCGCGCAAATCGGGCTGGCTTGGCCAGAAGCGGCGCACGGTAGCGCGGTGGGGCGAAGCGAGGACCGATGCTTCGTCGATGAAGCCGGTCGCTTCCAGGGGGAGGAAAAGCAGGTAGCAGCGATGGGGCGAGCCGCGCGGAAAATCATCGGCGCGGGCAAGCTCCAGGCGTATAGTGTTCCAGTCCATATCATGGCTTTGCACCCCGAGCCGCCGGGAATGAATAAGGATAGATACGGAGGGCTCGATCCCGGGAAGGCGCCTTCAGAAGCCGCGACGCACGCGCCCGCACTCAGGACCAGCTGGAGAATTACCTCGCCGCGGCGAGGCGCGGACCCGCTTATCAGGGAAACTGCGTAACTACGGAATCGGCAACGTCCCTTAACTCCTTGCTGACGACTACCGCCTTGCCGGCGCAATTCACGCAGAACCTCAAGGAGCTGCCCGTGCTCGATCCACGCATTAATGATAAGGCAGGCACTGCGCATTCCCCGGGCCGCCGGCCGCGCCTACGCCGGTTTGCAAGAAGCCGTGTCCGGCAGGCTCTGACGGCCATCGGCGCGTCTATGCTCTGCCTGGTAGGCCCCTCGGCCGGCCTCGCCCAGCAACGCCCTCTCGGAGCGGGTACAGTCATGCAGGCCGTCGAGGGCCTGCGGCAGGGCGAGTATCTTTGGGCCCCCGAAATGTCGCCGGACGGCCCGGTGCTCGTGCTCGTCAGCCTCGCGACGCAACGCGCGATCGCCTACCGCAACGGGATTCCGATCGGCGTCTCGACCGTTTCAACCGGCAAGGAAGGCTACCAGACTCCGACCGGGGTCTTCACGATCCTTCAGAAACACGTCGTTCACAAGTCGAACCTCTACAATGATGCGCCGATGCCTTACATGCAGCGCCTGACCTGGGACGGAATCGCGCTCCACGCCGGAAGCATACCGGGATTTCCCGCTTCCCATGGCTGCGTCCGGCTGCCTCTCGGCTTCGCCAAGCTCCTTTATGGAGTGACCAAGCTCGGCCTGACGGTTGTCATCACCAACGAATCGGCCGTGCCGCGCCTGGCGCCGACGCCCGCCTTGCTTGCATCCGGATCCACGTCAAAGAAGGCCGCGGCCGCCTCCGGAGCGGCAAGCTGGCACCCGGAAAGGTCACCCGCCGGCCCGGTCTCGATCGTCGTAAGCGCGGCGGACAGAAGGATCGTGGTTCTGCGCAACGGCCTGGAAATCGGCGCCGCGCCCATAGAGATAGACGGAGAGATTAGCGGGACCCTCGCTTACACGTTGCGGTCCCTCGATGAGCTTGGGACGCACTGGGTGCAGCTCCCTTTGCCGGGCCAGGCCGCAACGGACCTGGAGGTCTCGCCCGAACAACGGCGGCGGTTCAAAGTGGCCGACCCCTTCCGCAAGGCCATCGCTTCGCTGCTGAGGCCGGGGATGACGGTAGTGGTGACATCCGACAGCCTGATAAACGCCAGCACGGGACGAAAGCTGACAGTGATCGTGGCCGACGACGATAGCCGCGCCAAATGAGGCGCCTTAGGTATATGTGCCTATTTCCGCACTCTCGGGCTTCCCATACCGCTCTGGAAGACGAAGGAGCCTGCAGATGAAGACGCGTGCGCAAGCAAGACGACGACTGAATTTCGGAGTCTTGATCATGGCCGCCATCCTGTCGGTTCTTGGAGTGCAGCAGCTTCGCCTGGAGCCGCAGGCCCCAACACTCCTCGCGGGAGATGTTTTTCCTTCGAGCATCGCGCCCTGACAACGGCACAAATAGGTATCTCTACCTACAGCGTCGGGTCCGACGCTTCTCCAGGATCGGCCGGGTGACCACGGCCATTTCAAACATAGTTTCGCCTGAGGTGGCAGTGACCACCACCAGCGCTCCCGCGCTGGTCGGATCCGGCGGCTTCCTGCTTGGCCTGTCGCTTGCTCTGGCTATCGGAGTGCTGATCGGCATCGAGCGAGGCTGGACGCTCCGTCATGAAAAGCCCGGCGCCCGCGTCGCGGGTGTGCGGACATTCTCGTTGCTGGGCTTGCTGGGCGGTCTCCTCGGTCTCGGGGTTGCCGGTCCCTTGCAGGGCTTGAGCCTCGTGATCGCGGCGGGAGCCATTGGCGCGCTGCTGCTCGGTTATGTCGTCGACATGCGGAAGAATGGAAATGTCAGCGTCACTTCCGCAGTGGCTGGCGTTGCGACCCTCGCATTGGGCGCCACCGCGACCGCGGGTCACCTGGCCGTCGCTTCGGTGGGGGCAGGCGCTACGCTTGCCCTGCTATCGTCGCGTGACGTTCTTCATCGGGCCCTGACATATACGAGCGAGGCGGATCTCAAGGCCCTTATTCGTCTCGTCCTGGTTGTCTTCGTCATCCTTCCGCTCCTCCCCGACGCGGAGCTTGGCCCCTATGCCCTCAACCCCCGGCGGCTCTGGTTCGTCGTTGTCATCACCGGCTCGATCTCGTTCATCGGCTACGTCCTGATCCGGTGGCTGGGTGGCCGTCGCGGCGTCCTCGTCACCGCTCTGGTGGGAGGGCTCGTCTCCTCGACCGCCGTAACGCTGGAGAGCGCGCGTCGCATTCGAGCGAATTCCGCGCCCCGGGCCAACCAGGCGGCGATCGCGGTCGCGTCCACCGTCATGCTGGCAAGGGCAGCCTGCCTCGTGGCGGTCCTGGTACCCACGGCTGTCCCTCGCTTCTTGCCCATGCTGATGTGGGGGCTGGCGGCTTCGGCGGTCGCGGCGGGCGCACTGGTCTACCGAGCCCGGAACGAGACGTCGGACCGGAGTGCGATGGCCGTCAAGCCGCCCGACCTCAAACTGGCATTCCTGTTCGCCGGGCTCGTTGCGCTCCTGACGACGGCAGCTGGCTTTGCGAAGAGCCAGTTCGGTGAGGCAGGCAGTTCCGTCGTGATCGCCGCGGGCGGCCTCTTCGACGTCGACTCCGCGATCGCCGCTATCGGCACCCTTCCTGCCGGCACACTCTCGGCCGAGCTGGTGGCGTTCACCCTGATTGCCCCGGTCGTCTTCAATACGACCCTCAAGCTGGGTCTGACCGTGGCCATCGCAGGCAGACGCGGCGCGCTCCTACCGGGCGCTGCCCTCGCGGGCACGGCGGCGGTGTTACTCGCAACAATAGCGGCGACCGGGTTGGTCCTTTGAATCCGAAAGCTCGCTACGGGCTATTGCGTATGTATGCCTGACGCCTGGCCGGCCAAACGGGATCTACAGAGGAGGACAGCTGGTGGAACGGGAATATTGGCTTAGCCGTAAACGCGCGTCGCTTGCGATGGCACGGAAGTCGCCGGGCGCCGTGGCCAGATTGATTCACTTGGATCTCGCCGGGCGCTACAGCGTCAAGGCAGCGAACTGTCGAGGGGACGCCGCGACGCGGCGCCCCACGCAGGATCACCCCGCGAGCGCAGGCCCAAACACTTCGGCTGCAGGCGAACGTCCTTCCCTGAGAATCCACATATGAGCGGTTGCAGTCCCCAATCTGGTGTGCCGGCTCAGGATCTTGCCCTTGGGCGCTGGGCCAATGAAGGCGGAGCCACTCGCCGCAAGCCCAAACGCGTGCTCCGCAGCGCCGATGAGCCCGAGTCTCCCCAAATGTCGAACGCAGATATCGAGCAGCTTCGGGTTCGAGTGATCGCACTCGAGAATCTTGTGATCACGCTTCTCGCCGAAGCTTCCCACGGACAGCTCAAGATGGCCCTCGACATGGCGACGTTCATTTCACCACGACGCGGCGCCGTGCCCCATGCCCTGACGAGCCGGGCAGGACGCCAGATGGCCCATCTGGTCCGGCGCGCCGGGCCCTTCAGGGTCTGAGGGCGACGTTCCCACCTAGCAGCGTATCTTGGCCACAAATTGGGCCGCGTGTCAGCCTTCGAGTGAAGCTGCCGGTGTTCTCGGGGCGGAATGCGCTCGACCGCGCGACCCCGGCGCGCCGACCGTCGTGGCGCGAGGCATGAAGCCAAAGCTGCTCACGACCCTTCAAGGCTATACGGGCAAGGCGCTCGTGGCTGACGTCGTTGCAGGGGTCACCGTTGCGATGGTGGCGCTGCCGCTGAGCATCGCCATTGCGATCGCCTCGGGAGCGCAGCCCGCGGCGGGTCTCGTCACCGCGGTCATCGGCGGTCTGATCGTCTCGGCCCTGGGCGGAAGCCGGGTTCAGATTGGCGGGCCGACCGGAGCCTTCATCGTCGTTGTCTACGGCGTGATCCAGCAATTCGGGTTTGATGGGCTTCTTCTCGCCACGCTGATGGCGGTCGTCATCCTTGTCATTGGCGCCTTGCTGAGGGCGGGTCGATTGATTGCCTTGATCCCTGAGTCGGTGATCGAGGGCTTCACGATCGGGATCGCGGTGATCATCGCGGTAAGCCAGCTGAAGGATCTGCTCGGCGAAACGGTCCCTCGCATGCCTGCTGAATTCGTCCAGATCCTTCCCGCTCTTTGGGCCGCTAGGACGGATCGACATTCAGCGCATCCAGATCATGGCTGCGGCGAGCTGGATGAAGCTGAGGAAGTGGAGGGCTCTTCGGTCGTACCGCGTTGCGAAGCGGCGGAAGTGTTTGAGCTTGTTGAA
>JBBSIZ010000067.1:0-7716 GCA_038257735.1 Sphingomonadales bacterium
AGCGTCCAGCGAGCGGGCCGCTGGCCGTCAGTCGTCAGATCAAGAAACTGTCGCTCCCCGAAGGATTTCACGTTTTCAAGCTCGATCCGCGTGAAGTAGATATGATCGTTATACGGGGTCGCCATCTTCGCACCCTATCCTTTGCAGACCGTCACCGGCAACCTCATCGATACTGGCGGACCCGCTCGCCCGACGGTCAAGACCGCCCCGTCAACAAAGCGAAGCCAGCATCCCTTTGGCGGAGCAAGTCGGTTGGACTTCCAGAGCGTCTAGACGGCCGGTCCATCATTGCCATTTGATCGAGACATGCCCGGTTCCACGGCTACCGCAAGTATCGCCTCCGGAGCAGCCGTGCGGGAAGGCCAAAGGCGTAGCCGTGACAAGCGGCAGCTTACCAGATCGCCGACTGCCACTCGGAATGGCCGAGATGGGCGCAAAGCGTCCCCTGGAGTTGCTACCCAGCGAGAAACGGTACCTTGGGTACGTGCTGGAGAGCACGGTCTGTCGGTGGCAACCCCTGACTCGCTTATGACGCAAGCGCCGTGATGTCTGCGGGCGCACCGTCAAAGGCGAACGGGTTGAGGAACTGTCGACCCCAGAGCAGCGCGCGGTCGGCCTCGGGCAGCTCTGCTTCGTCGCAGATCGCGGTCCATTGTTCTTTGATGGTCGTGATCTGGGCGGCGATGATCTCCTTGGCCTGGTCGGGCGTCAGCAGGAAATCCGCTGCGGCTTCGAGGCAGGTGGCAAGCCGGCTCGATCGGGCATCGCCATGGATCAGCATGGCCTGGGACGCTTCGCGGCCGGTGCGTCCCTGCGGGCAGATGTCGTAGGCGGGCGTCAGCGTGAGCGCCTTGCCGTCCCAGAAGGCGGCATGGTTGCGGGCGTGGTCGTCCGTGTTGCCGGACAGGATGTTGAACACGATCCGGGCGAAGAGCTCGCGAAGCGTCGGCTTGGGGTGCGTGAAGCGGTGGCGGACGATCTCGGCGAGCTGCTCGTAGCTGGCGTAGCGGGCCATCATCTCGTCGAGGGCGAGAAGGGTGAGGGCGGAGACAAGGGCCTTGCGGTGCCATTCGTCGCCCGCGCGGACGCGGTCGAACCGTTCGATCAGGAGGACGTCCTTGCCGAGCGCGCGGGCGAGTTTCACCGGCGCGACGTTCAGGCCGACCGCGGCGGCGAGGCGCATGGCGACGAACTCGGCCTTGACGACATTGTAGAGGTCGTTGCTCGCGGAGAATTTGGCGATGTATTTGCGCTCGTCGGCGTCGATCAGCACCTTGGGACGGGCGCCGCCGAGCGAGGTGCCGTGCTGCAGGGCCTGGTCGAGCTCGGGGCGCAGCGGAACGCCCTTCTCGACCCGCTCGGCCGACTCCATCAGCTCCTCGATCGAGGCTGCCTGGCGCTGCCGGGGCACATAGTCGGTGGGGGAGAGCTGGAAGTCGAGGGCGCCCACCCGGTCCGATCCCGATTCGAGCAGATAAGTGAGCTCGTCCAGCTCAGGGCCTTCCGCCTTCCGCCCCTTGAGCCCCAGCGTGCGATTGATGATCACGCGGCGGCCCCAGGCATCGGGGGAGGCGTCGCGGATCGCGCTTGGCATCGAAAGGCCGTCGATGAGCGGCAGGATGCCTGGCTTAAGGGGGAGTTCCGGCTCGTAGATCGCAATGGCGTCGGCGCGGCCGAGATAGCTCTGGCCGTAGTTGAAGACGAGGCCTTGCCCGGCGCGGCTCAGCAGCCCCGCCACGACGGGCGAGGCATGGCCAGGGAGCCAGATCCAGACATAGGCTTCCTCGTAGCGGACTTCAGAAGGCATCTTTCACCACCTTGACGCGCGCGCGCGCCGCTTGCGGGAGGAGCGCCAGCTTCGCATCGGCATGCGCGCTGTGCGTCGCCAGCCGGTCGCGGTCGGCCTCGAACAGCGGCACGCCGACGATGACGGCGGCCTCGAACACTGCCCCGATCGAAGTGCCAGGGTCGCCCTGCTCGATCCTCTGGAGGAGGGAGCGGGAGATGCCTGCCCGGGTCGCCACCTCCATCGCCGTCAGCTTGCGCTCGATGCGGGCGATGCGGATCACGCGTCCGAGCAGCGACAGCGCTTCGCGGGTGTAGCGAGAGTAGGTGCGGTCGATCGGCTTAGGCATCGGGTGACCCATCAATAGCCCATGAAAGACGTTCGTGGCTCGTTGGTGATGCACTATCATCCGCGCTCGGCGGCTGTCAAGCTGTTGCATCATAAATGAGGCATTGGGGGCCTTGCGGGGTCGCTAATGGTACAGCGGCAGGCGGGCGCCGGGGACGAGATTCGTCAGCGACGCACTGCCCCGGGCACGCCTGCCGTGCGACTTTGCGGGGCGGCCGGTCGGCCGATTAAGTCGAATGAGCCGGCGGATGGATGAGGAGACTTTCGAGCCGAAGCTGGGGCGGATGCGGGCATCCGCTTCGCCGCGTGGCCGCAAATATCTGCACCGGGTGATCGCCGCCGTCGCTTTGGCCGGCGGCGCGAGGCGAATGGGCTCAGGGCGCTTCACCGGCGGCCGGATCGGCCGCGGCGCGGCCGTCGGGCGCCTGCTGGCGTCGCGAGACGATTTTTCGGGCATGAGGAGCCGCCGCGCGGTGGTGAAGGCCCGGCTGGTGCGGCTGGCGGGG
The DNA here is from genome assembly GCA_038257735.1 of Sphingomonadales bacterium. Lineage (GTDB taxonomy): Bacteria > Pseudomonadota > Alphaproteobacteria > Sphingomonadales > Sphingomonadaceae > Allosphingosinicella. The sequence continues at coordinate 2,641 of JBBSIZ010000067.1, forward strand.
AGGGGCTTCGCGGGCGCGCGAGCGCATCTACGCTACATCCAGCGCGACGGCGCGACGCGCGAAGGGGAGCAGGGCCGTCTCTATTCGGCGACGGAGGAGGGGGCGGACGGCAAGGCTTTCCTCGAGCGGTCGCAGGGCGACCGCCACCAGTTCCGGTTCATCGTCTCGGCCGAGGACGGCGCCGAATATGACGATTTGAAGCCCCTGATCCGCCGGGTCATGGCGAAGATTGAGGAGGATCTGGGGACGCGGCTCGACTGGGTCGCCGCCGACCATCTCGACACGCTCCACCCCCACACGCACGTCATGCTTCGCGGCAAGGACGATCGCGGCGAGAACCTCGTCATCGCCCGCGACTATATCGCACGCGGCCTTAGAGAGCGGGTGGCCGAGCAGGTCTCGCTCGATCTTGGGCCGCGGACCGACCTCGAGATCAGGGAGCGGCTCCGCATGGAGGTCACGGCCGAGCGGCTGACGTCGATCGACCGCCGGCTGCTTAGCGAGCTGGACGGGGCCCGAACCCTCGCCGCCGGCGGCCGCGACACGTTCGACCATTCGCTGCGCGCCGGGCGTCTGAAGAAGCTGGAAGCCCTCGGCCTCGCGAAGCCACTCGGCGGCGGGCGGTGGCGGATTGCCGAAGACCTTGAGGACTCGCTTCGGACGATGGGGGAGCGAGGCGACATCGTCCGCACGATGCAGCGGGTACTGACCGCGCGCCGGATCGAACGCCGCGCTGCGGACCGCGTCGTCCATTCCGCAGGCTTGGCGGAGGGCGGCGCCCTGGTCGGTCGGCTGGTGGCGCGCGGCCTGTTCGACGAGGCGCGCGACCGCCACTATCTGATCGTCGAGGCGACCGACGGGCGCGTCCATTACATCGACGCCGGACAAGGCGAGGCGATCGAGCCTGTGCCGGAGGGCGCGATCGTCCGGATATCGCCCCGCCGGATCGACGTGCGGGCAGCCGACCGGACCGTCGCGGCAATCGCGGCCGAGAATGGCGGTCGCTACAGCGAGGAGCTTCATTACCGATCGGAGCCCGCCGCCGACCCCGAGTTCGTGCGGTCACATGTGCGTCGGCTCGAGGCGATCAGGAAGAGCCTGGGAAGTCCGGAGCGGCTGCCGGACGGCAGCTGGTCGATCGGACCGGACCATCTCGAACGCACCGCTGCATTCGACGCCCGGGGGGTTCGCGATGTGCCGGTGCGGGTCGAAATATTGTCGGCGGTTCCGCTGGAGGCGCTGGCAGGCGCCGAAGGCGCCACCTGGCTCGACCGGGAGCTGGTTGCGGAACGGCCGCTGCCGCTGCGGGATGCGGGATTCGGCGCAGAGGTGCGCGCCGCTCGTGCTCTCCGCCAGGCGTGGCTGGTCGAGCAGGGGCTGGCCGAGGAAAAGGAGGGAGCGTTGCGCTGCCGCCCGGGCCTGCTGCGGCTGCTGCGCCAACGCGAGCTGCTTGCGGTCGGCGCCGGCCTGTCGGACGAGTTCGGCCTGCCGGCACGTGAAGGGGAAGCAGGCGAGCGGGTGAGCGGCATCCTTCGGCGCAGGCTTGACCTCGCTAGCGGGCGCTTCGCTTTGCTTCAGGGATCCAGCGAGCTCATCCTGGTGCCGTGGCGGCCCGAGCTCCAACGGCAGCTTGGCCGGGATCTGACCGGAAGGGTGGGACCGACGGGGCTCAGCTGGTCGCGCGCGCGCAGCCGCGGCGTCGAGATCGGGTAGCGGCACCGCTTTGGTTGGGCGTCGCCCGACCGCCGGCGCGAGATTCGTCGAAGCGGCGCTTCGTTCGTCGGACAGGGAATCCACCCGACTCGCCTCATTGGCCGATCTCTGCCCCTGCCGCCGGCGCTCGTGCCGGAGGGGGAGAAGCGAATGACTCCGACCAAGCTTCTGATCGGCCAGATCCTGATCGTGTTCGCGATCGTGGGCCTGGGCCTGTGGGCGGCGACCCAATGGGCTGCTTCGATGCTGGCTTACCAGCCGCAGCTGGGGCTGCCCTGGTTCGAGCTGGGCGGCATTCCTTTCTACCGTCCCTGGGCGCTGTTCGCCTGGTGGTATCATTATGAGGCCTATGCGCCGGACGTGTTCGACAAGGCCGGCGCGCTGGCGGCCACGAGCGGGTTCCTCGGCTGCGCGGCCGCGGTCGGCGGCTCCTTGTGGCGGGCGCGCCAGTCGGCGCTCGTCACCACCTATGGCTCCGCGCGCTGGGCCACTTTGCGGGAAGTGCGCGCGGCCGGTTTGCTCGACGACCGCGGCGTGTTCCTCGGGCGCCTGGGCGAGGATTATCTGCGTCACGACGGGCCCGAGCATGTCATGGCGTTCGCGCCGACCCGCAGCGGCAAGGGCGTCGGCCTGGTCGTGCCGACCCTGCTGTCCTGGCCCGGCTCGGCGGTCGTCCACGACATCAAGGGCGAGAATTGGGAGCTGACCGCCGGCTGGCGCGCGTGCTTCTCGCACTGCCTTTTGTTCAACCCGACCGATCCGCGCTCCGCACGCTACAATCCATTGCTTGAGGTGCGACGCGGCGCCGATGAGGTGCGCGACGCCCAGAATATCGCCGACATCCTGGTCGATCCGGAAGGCGCGCTCGAGCGCCGCAACCATTGGGAGAAGACGAGCCACTCCCTCCTGGTCGGCGCGATCCTCCACATCCTTTATGCCGAGGAGGAGAAGACGCTCGCGCGGGTCGCATCCTTCCTGTCCGACCCGCAGCGCAGCTTCGTCGCCACTCTGCGGGTGATGATGACCGCCAATCATCTCGGCACCGCCCAGGCGCCGCAGGTCCATCCGGTCGTCGCCTCGGCCGCGCGCGAACTCCTCAACAAGTCCGAGAATGAGCGTTCCGGCGTGCTGTCCACGGCGATGTCCTTTCTGGGCCTTTACCGGGACCCGACCGTCTCCGCGGTCACCTCCGACTGCGACTGGAGGATCGCGGACCTGATCGAAGGCGAGCGGCCGGTGTCGCTCTACCTGGTCGTGCCGCCCTCCGACATCTCGCGGACCAAGCCGCTCATCCGGCTGATCCTCAATCAGATCGGCCGCCGCGTGACCGAGCGGCTGCAGGAGGAAGGTGGCGCGCCGCGTCGCCAGCTCCTGCTGATGCTGGACGAGTTCCCGGCGCTGGGCCGGCTCGATTTCTTCGAGACCGCTCTGGCCTTCATGGCCGGCTACGGCGTCCGCGCCTTCCTGATCGCGCAGAGCCTCAACCAAATCGTCAAGGCCTATGGCGAGAACAATGCGATCCTCGATAATTGCCACGTACGCGTCGCGTTCTCGACCAATGACGAGCGCACAGCCAAAAGGATCTCCGACGCGCTCGGCACGGCCACCGAGCAAAGGGCGATGCGCAACTATGCCGGCCACCGGCTCTCCCCCTGGCTCGGCCACGTCATGGTCAGCCGCCAGGAGACCGCGCGCCCGCTGCTGACTCCAGGCGAGATCATGCAGCTGCCGGCCTCCGACGAGCTGGTGCTGGTCTCGGGCCTGTCGCCGATCCGCGCACGCAAGCTGCGTTACTACGAGGATCGCAACTTCTCGCGCCGGCTGTTCACGCCGCCGGTGCTGAGGATTGGGCTTTATGCCGATCGGCCGCCGCTGCGGCCGCACGACTGGACCATGGCTGCCCCGGTCTTGCCGGCATTTGCTGTCGGGCCCAACGTCGAGGGCACGGGCGAGGGCGGGCTGCAGCAGGCGCGTCAGCCGGAGCTTCCGTCGGACCGGCCCGCCAAGGCGCCGGAGCCGGAGCTGGCGGATCCGCTCGGGCTAGGCGATGAAGATGGCGACGTTCCAATCGCCTTGGCCGGCCCTGCCGCGCTGGTGCCGGTGCTCGCCGCCCATGCCGTCAACGAAGGCTCGGGTCATCACGACCTGATGCCGAGCTTCTGAGGCGGCGATGCGCAAGCTCGAACAGGTCCGCTACCAGCTCTTCCTCCCGAAGCCTGTCGCCGAGCGCTTCGAACAGGTTGCCGCCGCGCCCGGCGCGTCCAAGTCACGCCTGCTCGCGGCCGCCGTGGAGGCATGGCTCGACCGCCGCGGCGCGGACGAGCTCGAGCAGCGGTTTGCGCGGCGGCTCGACCGCCTCTCGAACCAGCTCGCCCGCATCGAGCGGGACGGCCAGATCAGCCTCGAGACCCTCGCTCTGTTCGTCCGCTACATGCTGACCGTGAACGCGCCGCTGCCGGACGGCGACGAGGCGGCGCGCGCGATCGGCCGCGACCGGTTCGCCGCCTTCGTCCAGCGGGTCGGGCAGCAGCTCGCCAGCGGCCGCCGCGCCCTGGTCCCGGAGGATGCGGCATGAGCGCGGAGGAATCAGTGGGCCGCCGCCGCGCCATGCTGCGGACCGCCATGGGTCCGGCGATCGCCGCCGCGCTGGGCGATCCCCTGGTCGTCGAAATCATGGTCAATCCCGATGGGGCGCTGCGGCTGGACAGGCTCGGTGAAGGCCGCGTCGACACCGGGGAGAGGCTGGACGCGGCGCAGGTCGAGCGGATCATCCGCCTGGTCGCCAGCCATGCCCGAAGCGAAGTGCATGCCGGCTCGCCGATCGTCAGCGCCGAGCTGCCGCCCCACGGCGAGGGGGCCGGGGAGCGGTTCGAAGGCGTGCTACCGCCGGTCGCGCCGGCACCCTGCTTCTCGATCCGCAAGCCCGCCACCCGCATCTACACGCTGAGCGACTATGTGAGCGATGGCATCATGAGCGCGCAGGCGGCGCACGCGCTCACGGCGGCCGCGGCCGGTCGGCGCAACATCCTGGTCGCCGGCGGCACCAGCTCGGGCAAGACCACGCTTGCCAACGCGCTGCTCGCGGAGATCGCCGCGTCCGATGAGCGTGTGATCCTCATCGAGGACACGCGCGAGCTGCAATGCGCCGCGCCGGACACGGTGGCGCTGCGCACGCGCGCCGGCCTGGTCACCATGGCGGACCTCGTCCGCTCGACCCTGCGCCTGCGGCCCGACCGCATCATCGTCGGCGAGGTGCGCGGCGGCGAAGCGCTCGACATGCTCAAGGCCTGGAATACGGGTCATCCCGGCGGCATCAAGCCCTTCGAGGCACTCGAGTCCGCCGATTCGGCGGGCGGTTCCACG
>JBBSIZ010000068.1:0-7563 GCA_038257735.1 Sphingomonadales bacterium
AGGTTGCCGAGAATCAGCGCCGGAAAGGCGTAGCGCCCCACTGTCGGGACCGAAGGTGATCGAGATTGCTGCATATTCGCTGGAGCGCCGCTAGGGGTCGGCGTTCCCCCCAGTCAAGGAATGGTGATGCCGACCCTCTTCGACCCGATCCGGCTGGGGGCTGTGCTTTGCCCCAATCGAATAGTCATGGCGCCTCTGACCCGCGGCCGGGCGACCCGGGAGCATGTCCCGACGGCATTGATGGGCGAATATTATCGCCAGCGCTCCGGCGCGGGCCTGATAATCACCGAGGCGACCGGGATGAGCCGGCAGGGCCTGGGCTGGCCCTTCGCGCCGGGAATCTGGACCGAGGCGCAGAGGGAGGCGTGGAAGCCGATCGTCGAGGCGGTCCACGAGGCGGGCGGCCGGATCTTCTGCCAGCTCTGGCATATGGGCCGGGTCGTCCATCCCAGCTTCCTGGGCGGCGAGCCGCCCGTCTCCGCCTCGGCCACCACGGCCCCGTACAAGGCCCATACCTATGAGGGGCGGCAGCCTTATGCCGAGGCGCGGCCGCTTCGGTTCGACGAGATACCGGGCCTGCTCGACGATTATGCCCGCGCCGCCGCCTTCGCGATCGCGGCCGGGTTCGACGGAGTCCAGCTACACGCCGCAAATGGCTATCTGATCGACCAGTTCCTTCGCGACGGCACCAATTTGCGCGACGACGATTATGGCGGCCCGATCGAGAACCGGATCCGGCTGCTCGTCGAGGCGACCCGGGCGATCGCCGACATGGTCGGGCCGGAGCGGACCGCGGTTCGGCTCTCGCCGAACAGCGAGATCAAGGGCTGCGAAGACAGCGACCCGCAAGCCCTGTTCACCGCCGCCGCCGAGGCGCTGGCGGGAATCGGGATCGCCTTTCTCGAGCTTCGCGAGCCGGGGCCGGAAGGGACGTTCGGCAAGTCCGACGTCCCGCCCGTCGCCCCCGCCATCCGCAAGGTCTTTCCGGCACCCCTGATCCTCAATTCCGATTTCACCCTGGAGCGCGCCGAGGCCGCGCTCGAGGCGGAGCGAGCGGACGCGATCAGCTTCGGCCGGCTTTTCATCTCCAACCCGGACCTGCCGGCACGGCTTGTCAACGGCTCCGGGCTGGCGCCCGACGTCATGGCCACCTGGTACAGCCAGGGCCCCGAAGGCTATACCGACTATCCGGAGGCGGAGACCGTCTCCGGGTGAGCGAGGAGGGCGCTCGACATGGGGCTGGTCGAGGTGGGGCCTAGACCAGCCGCAACGCGCTGACCGCGACGAAGAGGCCGATCGCCAGGAACAAGGCTCCCAGGCCGATCCTGATGCCCTTGAGCGGCACGGATTTGGCGAGCGTGTCGCCGAGCAGCGCCGCGGGCAGGCTCGAAACCATGATTCCGGCCGTCGCGCCCGCGGCGGCCAGGGCGAAGGCGTCGAACCGGGCGGCCAAAGCGAAGGTCAGGAACTGGGTCTTGTCGCCGAATTCCAGGACGAAGAAGGACGCGGCGGCGACGAGGAAGGGGCCGGCGCGGGACGTTCCGCCGGATTCGTAGGGCCTGGGCCGGATCAGTCCCGCGACTCCGGCGAAGACCAGAGCGACCGCGACGAGCAGGGAGAGCGCCCGGAGGGTGACCATGTCGTGGACCAGAATTCCGCCGAACGCCGCGATCAGGCTGTTGGCGAGCGCCGCCGCGAGCACTCCGGCGAGGATCGGAAGCGGCCGCCGGTAGCGCGCCGCGAGAGCGATGACGAGCAATTGAGTCTTGTCGCCCCATTCGCCGAGCGCCGCGGCGACGAAGCTGGTGAGGAGCGCGTCCAAGGTCTCAGGCGCCCAAAGCTCAGCCGCAGAGCCGGACCGAGACCGAGGCGAGCATCGCTTCCGCCGCGCTCTCCTCCATCCGCTCGCAGCCGATCGCGTCCTGAAGCCGCCCGAGATAGAGGGCTCGCGGACAGGCCCCCCGGTCCTCCGCCACCGCCCGCTCCAGCGCCTCGGCGACCCAGACCACCGGAGTCAGGCCGTAAGCCGCGGCAAGCCGCCTGATGCCCGCCACGCTCTCGGCGAAGTCCCGCGTGGAGAGGCGCCTGGCCGCCGTCTGGAGGCTGGCGAGCCGTTCGCACAATTCGGCCCGAACGAGCATCAATCCATCCGCCTGAGTCCGCATCGTCCTCGCTCCCCTGTCCGGTCGGGAGGAGGATGCGCCGATATGGTTACCGCTTCGTTAAAGCCGGGTAACCGCCCCGGCTTGACCGTATTGAAAGCCCGTTTGAAGCGTTGACCCAGTAACTCGCCATTTATGGCGACCTATTCAATCGGAAAGAAGATATTACGTCAAAATTGACGAGAAATCATCGGATCGCACTCGAGACTAATTCTCGTCGTTTCTGACGAGTTAAGCCTTGCCTACTTTCATAATCCGCCATATATGGCGGATTATGAAAATCTCGGCGATCATGCCAGAAACCGTCATGCTATCCGAACTGGGCGAGCGGGCGCAAAAATATCGCGTAGGGATGAATGTGTCCCAGGCCGAGCTAGCGAAGAATGCCGGTGTGTCGCAGCGCACGATCGAACGATTCGAAAGCGGTAGCTCGGTCCAACTCGACAAGATGCTGCGTATTTTGCGCGCACTCAGGCTGTCCGACAATCTGGACCAGCTCATTCCCGAGACGAGCATTCGCCCGATCCAGCTGGCGGGCTCCAAGGTCGAAATCCGTCACCGCTCGTATAAGCGGCGCAGCACCGCTCCCAACGGACAAAGTTGGGTCTGGGGTGACAAGAAATGACCACCGCCGAGGTAAGGCTATGGGGCACCCGGATCGGCGCGGTGACGTTACCTTCGGGCGAACGGTTCGCGAGCTTTGAATATGACCCCGCATTCCAGAGAAGCGGGATCGCGCTCTCGCCGCTGATGATGCCCTTGGGTGGACAAGTCTATCGCTTCCCGGCCCTGGCGCCCGAGAGCTTTCATGGACTGCCTGGAATGCTCGCCGACGCGCTTCCTGACAAATATGGCAATGCACTGATCGACGCATGGCTTGCTACCCAAGGTCGCACCGGCGCCGACTTCAATGCGGTCGAGCGGCTCTGCTATACCGGCATGCGGGGCATGGGCGCGCTTGAATTCACACCCGTCCAGGGACCTGCCTCGACCAATGCCGACAAGATCGAGATCGAGGACCTGGTAAAGCTCGCCTCCGAAGTGCTCGTCCATCGCGCCGAACTCAACGTGACCTTTGCGGGCACCGACAAGGCCGAGGCATTGCGCGAAATCCTGCGCGTCGGCACGTCAGCGGGCGGTGCGCGCGCCAAGGCGATCATCGCGTGGAATCCAACGACCAACGAAGTGCGCTCGGGCCAGGTGACTGCGCCGGCCGGCTTCGAATATTGGCTGATGAAGTTCGACGGCGTTGATAATAACAAGGACCGCGAGCTCGCGGCTCCGCTAGGCTACGGCGCGATCGAATACGCTTACGCGCTGATGGCTGGCGAAGCGGGCATCGAGATGGCCGAATGTCGGCTGTTCGACGAAGGCACTCGACGGCATTTCATGACACGGCGTTTCGATCGCATGGCTGATGCGACAAGCTCCACATGCAATCGCTGGCCGCGATAGCGCATCTCGATTTCAACCAGCAGGGCGCCAACAGCTACGAACAGGCCTTCACTGCTATCCGTGAAATGGGGCTCGGCCAGGATGCCCTCGACCAGCAGTTTCGCCGCGCAGTTTTCAATATCGTCGGCCGCAATCAGGATGACCATGTCAAGAACATCGCCTTCCTGATGAATCGCGCGGGCCAATGGCGGCTCGCGCCCGCATATGACGTCTCTTATCAGTACAATCCGTCGGGAACTTGGACGAGCCAGCACCAGATGTCGCTTGGCGGCAAGCGCGACTTTTTCACGCTCGACGATCTTGAGGCCGGCGGAAGGGCTGCGGGCCTATCCAAGCGCGCGGTTCGGGAAGTGGTCGGTGAGGTGACGCGCATCATCTCGCGCTGGCGTGAGATCGCCGGAGGAGTGGACGTGCGGCCTGATTTTATCGACGAGGTCGAGACAAGGCTACGGCTGCGGCTGTCAGATTGAGACAGCCGAGCTGCTCAGCGGCGACGACGGGACGTAGACGAGGCCGGAACCCGGCTACGCATCGTCCATCGAGCCAATTTTCTCCTAGGCATTGCGCCAAGCCGCCCGCCCTTGACAAGCGCCCCGCGTCGCGGCAGAGGCGGCCGGGCATATGAGCGGCGGGGACGCCGCTTTTATTTTTTACGAAACCCTGAATTTTGAGAGGCTGTCATGGCCAAGCCGACCACGGTCAAGATCAAGCTCGTCAGCACCGCCGACACCGGCTTCTATTATGTGACGAAGAAGAATCCCCGGAACATCACCGAGAAGATGACCTTCCGCAAATACGACCCGAAGGTGCGCAAGCACGTCGAGTTCAAGGAAGCCAAGATCAAGTGACAAGGCGCCCGTGAGCAGTTTGCTCACGGAGTCGCCGAAGTCCGGCCGGCGGGGCAGTCGGTCCGCCGGCTGAGCCCGTTCGATATCACGGCCGCCCATGACCTCGCCGCTCCGGCCGCCCCTACCGGCTCGCGCCGTCGTACATGGTCACTTCCAGCGCCTCCAGGTCTACCCCTTCCGCGCACCTGAGGTTGATCTCCACCATCGGCCCGTTCGGTCCCTCGCCCTGGGCGAAAGGCGCGCAGCCGCACGTCCTGCAGAATTGGTGCTGCACGACATGCTTGTTGAACGTGTAGACCTTGATGTCCTCGTCCGCGGCTTCGCGCCTGAACTTTTCGGGCGTGGTGAAATGATGGAGCGCACCCTTGCGTCGGCACATGGAGCAATTGCAGGCCATTGCCTTGGTAGGCGCGTCCTCGTCGACCTTATAAGTGAGCTTGCCGCAATGGCAGCTTCCGCCAAAGCTCATTCGTCTTCTCCCATTCTTTCCAGCCGTTCCGCCAGAGTTGCGATGATCGTGTTCCACCCCCGCTCGATCTGCTCCGGGCTTGCCGGGGCGTCGGCGGCGACGGTCTGGGTGAGGCGCAGCTCGCAAGCCTGATCCGCCGGGACGATCTCGACTTCGACCCGCTCGGAATTCGGGGAGTAAAGCGGAAGCTGGAGGGTGAAGACGAGCCGGGTCGGCCGCTCCAGCACTTCGTAATGTCCGGTATGGAGGACGTCCTCGTCGCCGCGCTGCTCGACGATGTCGAAGCGCCCGCCGACGTTCGGGTCGATCTCGATACGGACCCTCTTTCCGTCGGGCGTCGCGAACAGCCACTCGCCCGCCGTCCGTTCGTCGAGCCAGGCGTCGAAGACGGCTTCCGCGGGAGCCTCGATCCGGCGAGCCACCCGGACTTCTCCATCGGCCGGATCTTCCGCCCGAGGCGCCGCCAGCAGCGCCCGAACCGCCTCGACGAACCGGACCACCGAAATGGGCTTGGACACATAGCCCTCGGCCCCGGCCTCGCGGATCCGCTCCTCGTCGCCCTTGGCGGCATAAGCGGTGACGGCCATGATCGGGGTTCGCTGAAGCTCGGAATCGGCCTTCAGCCGCTCGATCAGCTCGAGGCCGCTGACATGAGGCATCTGGATGTCCATGACGATCAGGTCGGGCTCGAAGGCGCGGGCGCGATCCACCGCCTCGCGGCCGTCGCGGACCGGCTCGGCTTCGTAGCCGTGCGCGCGCAAAAGGTCGCAGAACAGCTTCAGATTGAGTTCGTTGTCCTCGACAACGAGGATTTTTTGTCCCACCGGCGCACCTGTAGAAGATGCGGCGCGACGACACAAACCCGACCGACCCCGAGGTCCTTGCCCTTTCCGCCCTCGGCTGGATCCTGGCCGACGAGGCCCGGGCTCAGCGGCTGCTCGCTTTGACCGGCCTCGATCCGGCGGCGTTGCGCGAGCGGCTCGGCGAGCCCGGCCTGCTCGCTTCGATCCTCGCCTTCCTCGAAGCGCATGAGCCCGATTTGCTCGGAGCGGCCGAGGCCCTGAGCGTGTCGCCGGGGCAGCTCGTCGAGGCCCGGCAAAGGCTCGAGGCATGAGCGGCCGGCCACTCCTCGTCACCGACTGCGACGAGGTCCTGCTCCACATGGTCTCGCATTTCGCCGACTGGGTGGCGGAGGCGCACGGCCTCAGCTTCGATCTCGCCGCTCCCGGCTTTCGCGACGCCGTTCGCGGTCCCGACGGGCGGCCGGTGGAGCCCGAGCGGGTGTGGCCCCTGCTCGACGGGTTCTTCGCCGGCGAGATGCACCGGCAGAATGTCGTCCCGGGCGCGGTGGAGGCGCTGGCGGCCATCTCCGATCATGCCGACATCGTCGTCCTCACCAATATCGGCGACGAGTTCGAAGCGGGACGGGTCGAGCAGCTCGAACGGTTCGAGATTCGCCACCGGGTCCTGTGCAATCGCGGCGGCAAGGGCCGGCCGGTGCTCGAGCTGATCGAGGCGATGGGGCCGAGCGCGGCCGTGTTCGTCGACGATCTCCCGGTCCACCATGAATCGGTAGCGAAGCACGCGCCGGACGTGTGGCGCCTGCATATGATCGCCGAGCCCCGCCTCGCCGCACACATGCCGGCCGCCCCCCACGCCCATGCCCGGATCGACTCGTGGGACGAGGCCGTGCCGTGGATCCTCGATCGGCTGCGGACCCAATGACAGGAATGAAAACTTCAATGACCAGGACCGCCTTCATCACCGGCGCCACCGCCGGCTTCGGCGCCGCCGCCGCCCGCCGCTTCGCCGGCGGCAGCTGGCGCGTGGTCGGCACCGGCCGCCGCCGGGAACGCCTCGACGGACTCGCCGCCGAGCTCGGCGAATCCTTCCTCCCGCTCGAGCTCGACATGCGCGACAATTCGGCGCTGGAGGCCGCGGTCGATGCCTTGCCCGCCGGCTTTCGGGGGATCGACCTGCTCGTCAACAATGCCGGGCTCGCGCCGCCGATGGAGCCGCTTCAGGATTCGAGCCTCGACCCGGCTTTGGTCTCCATCGAAACCAATATCGTCGGCCTGGTGGCCCTGACCCGCAAGCTTCTGCCGGGCTTGATCGAGCGCAAGGGCGCAATCGTCAACATCAGCTCGGTGGCTGCGACCTATCCCTATCGCGGCGGAGCGGTCTATGGCGGCACCAAGGCCTTCGTCCGCCAATTCTCGCTCGACCTGCGCTGCGACCTTCACGGCACCGGGGTCCGGGTCACCTCGATCGAGCCGGGAATGGCCGAGACCGAATTCACCCTGGTCCGAACCGGCGGCGACCAGGCGGCTTCCGACACTCTCTACCGCGGCACGGATCCGATGACCGCCAAGGACATTGCCGAGACCATCTTCTGGGTCGCCACCCTGCCCCCCCATCTCAACATCAACGCGCTCGAGCTGATGCCGGTCAGCCAGAGCTTCTCCGGCTTCCAGGTGGCTCGGGAGGGCTAGGACGGATCGACATTCAGGATTCCCAAGCGGTGTGATGTCTGATTCATAGGGTTCCATGTTTTTCGACATGGAGCTTTGGGATGGGGATCAGCCGTTACGAGTTGAGCGATTCGCAGTGGGAGCGGATCGCGCCGCTG
>JBBSIZ010000069.1:0-6411 GCA_038257735.1 Sphingomonadales bacterium
CGGGCGGCTTCGTCGTCGTAGAGGAAGGGGAGGAAGGCATAGCGAGTGCCCCGGGTCACCGGGGTGGCTTCGTGGAGAAGCGAGCAGGAGAAGACCATTGCTCCCCCCGTCGGCGCCCGGTAGGTTCGGTCCCCGAACTCCGGGAATCGAAGGTCGCCGCCGTCATAATCGCCCGAGTTGAGGTTGATCGTCACGGCGAAGCGGCGGTGGGCCGTCCCGCGGGTCGTATTGTCCCGATGCGGCCGGAAATGCCCTTCCCCCGCCGGATAGGCGCCGACGACGTAGCGCTCCATCCGGGTCGTCTCGAACTGGAAGGTCCGCTTCACCATCGGCACCAGCCTGGCAAGGATCCGGGCGCGGAGGATCGCGCACAAGCTCTCGTCCGCGATTTCGCGGTCGCGCCGCATCTTGTGGTTGGGGTCGGTGACGAGCACAGTCTTGCCCTCCACCTCGCGCATGAAGCCCGAAGGCTTGCCGCCCGTCTCGCGATGATAAGCGACCAGGCGCTCGCACAAAGCCGGCTCGACGACGTTGGGCGCCATCAGCACCGGCGCCCAGTCGGGCAGCTTCATATGCGCCATCGCCTTTTTGAGCCCGGCGACGGCGGCCTCGCCCGCCTCCAGCGGAAAGGCGCCGACGGCCCGAAGCATGGGATCGACCAGAAGCCAGTGCCTGAGCCCGGCCGCCCCGTCCCCCGCAGGCGCCGCTCCGAACGTCCGCGCCAGGCCGCCCTCGGGATCCAGGAAGAATCGGATGCCCGGAATCTGCTGCGCCACCCGTCCGGACTTCTCGTCGTCGGGGTCCGAAGTCACCCCGAAGAAGCAGGCATTGTCGTCGTCGAACAAAGCGCGGTGCCGGGCGACGCAGGCCAGCGCATCGGCCGCTCCGGGATCCGTGGCCCGGCCGAAGAACAGCATCAATATGTAGCGCCCGGCGGCCGTGTCGAAGACGTAATTGTCGCTGCCCCCGATCGCTTTCGCCCGGAACCAGGGCAGAGCCTCGCCGGGCATGAGCGGGCGGCGGCTAAGTGGGGGCGGGGATTGCGAGTCCATGACGCTTTATGCCTCGCATGGCGCAAGCACGGAAGCGGATCCCGCCGCCCCAGCGAAGGCTGGGGGCCCAGGGGGTGAAGACCACCGCGCCTTTCACCCGCCGGGGCCCCAGCCTGCGCTGGGGCGACGAGCATTACTTCAGCGCCGAATATATCAAGGTCTTCAGCTGCCTCCGGATCGGATAGGTGGACGACGGCATGAGCTGAGTCATGAAGATCATGTGCAGCCGCTCGACGGGATCGACGAAAAAGGCGGTGGAGAACATCCCGCCCCAATAATATTCGCCCTTCGAGCCCGGCAGCATCGACTTCGCCGGATCCAGATTCACCCCGAAGCCGAGGCCGAAGCCCTGCCCTGCGTTGACCGCCTCGCTGAACAGGGATCGGCTCATCTCGGTGAGGTCGGCGCCTCCCGGCAAATGGTTCGCAGTCATCAGCTCCAGGGTCTTGCGGCTTACGATCCTGGCGCCGCCAAGCGCGCCGCCGCCAAGCAGCATCGAGCAGAAAAGATGATAGTCCGCCGCGGTCGAAACCAGCCCCGCCCCGCCGGCGAGGAGCCTGGGCGGCCTGCTCCAGACGCTGTCCTTGCCCTGGTCGTAAAGCACCGCCCCCTTTCCCGGCCGGAACGCCCAGCAATCCCCGAGCCGGTGGACCTTGTCCGGCGGCACGTGGAAAGCCGTGTCGGCCATTCCAAGCGGTCCGAAAATCCGCTTTTCGAGGAACCGGTCCAGCTTCATCCCCGAGACCCGCTCGATGACGAGCCCGAGCACGTCGGTGGAAACCGAATAATTCCAAGCGGTTCCGGGCGAAAATTCGAGCGGGATATGGGCGAGCTCGGCGACGAACCCGTCGAGGTCGAGCTCCCCGTGCCAGCCCTCAAGCTTGCGTGTCCGATAGGCCGAATCGATATTGGTCCGGTGCTGGAAGGAGTAAGTGAGGCCGGACGTGTGGCGAAGAAGGTCGATCATCATCATCGGCCGCTCGGGCGGACGGGTGAGGAACGGCGCCCCGCCACCGCCGCCGTCATAGACGCCCAATCCCTTCCATTCCGGGATCATTGTCTCGACCGCCTGGTCGAGACTCACTTTGCCCTCCTCGACCAGAATCATGAAGGCGACGGACGTGATCGGCTTGGTCATCGAGGCGATCCGGAAGAGCGAATCCTCGCCCATCGCCTCCCCGCCCGCCCGCGCCTTGCCGGCGGTCGAGAAGTGAACGACCTTCCCCTCGCGCGCGATCAGGAGCTGAGCACCGGCGAGGAGTTCGGGCTCCAGATAATGCTCGTCGAGGAACCGGTCGATCCGGGCAAGCCGCTCCGGATCGAACCCCGCCTCGGCCGCGTCCACCCGCTCCATCCTCGCTCCTTCGCCTTGAATCCTCCCCGAGATTTCTCGGGGAGGGGGGACCATGCGAAGCATGGTGGAGGGGTAAATGGCGCAGGCCTCGCCAGCTACCCCTCCACCACCCTTCGGGTGGTCCCCCTCCCCACGCGCTTTGCGCGTGGGGAGGATTGAGGCGGGCGCCCTACCGCTTGAGCCCGGACCGAATCAACGTCATTGATCGGGCGCGAAAAGGAGAAGCGGGTGATCGAAAGCTTCGCGCTGGATCCGGACTGGCCGCGGATGAGCCTCGCGCAGGTCGACGCGCTTTTGACCGCGCCCGGCTCCCGGCTGGAGATGGACGAAGCCGTCATCCGCGGAATCCCGACCCGAATCTGGAAGAATGCTCCGCCCGACCTCCCCTTCCTCGTCCGGTTGTCGCGCGCCCATGGAGATCGGATCGCGACGATCTTCGAATCGGAGCGGGTCTCCTGGGACGCGCAATATAGAGCCATAGCCGCCCTCGCGGGGGAGCTTGCGCGGCTCGGAATCGGCAAGGGCGACCGGGTCGCGATCGCGATGGTCAACCTCCCCGAATGGCCGGTCGCCTTTTTCGCCGCCGCCTCGCTCGGAGCGATCGCCGTTCCGCTCAACGCCTGGTGGACGGGAGCCGAGCTCGAATATGGCCTCGCCGATTCGGGCGCGAAGCTGCTCATCGCCGACGCGCCGCGCTGGCGGCGTATCGAGCCGCACCGCGCCGCGCTTCCGGCGCTTGAGCATGTCATCGTCACTCGCTCCGCCGAGCCGTCAGCAGACACCGCCCGGCTGGAGGATATGATCGGAACGCCAGGCGGCTGGGGCGGCCTGCCCGATTCCGGGCTTCCCGACCTACCGATCGCGCCCGACGACGATGCCGCCATCCTCTACACGAGCGGAACCACCGGCCGGCCCAAGGGCGCCCTCCACAGCCACCGCAATTTCACCACCAACATCCTCTCGGTCGGCTATTCGAACGCCCGGGCGGCCCTTCGCCGGGGCGAGGCGCCGCCCGAGCCGCGGCCCAAGACCGCGCTCATCGTCATCCCGCTCTTCCACTGCACGGCGCTCAGCGCGATGCTGATGGGAACCATGGTCGCGGGCCACACGATCGTGTTCATGCGCAAATGGGATCCGCTGGAAGCGATGGCGATTATCGAGCGCGAGCGGGTGCAGATGACCGGCGGAGTTCCGACGATCGCCTGGCAATTGCTCGAACATCCCGAGCGCTCCCGCTTCGACCTCTCGAGCCTCGAGCAGATAAGCTATGGCGGCGCCCCCGCCGCTCCCGAGCTGGTCCGGAAGATATGGGAGGAGTTCGGGGCGCTCCCCGGCAACGGCTGGGGAATGACCGAGACGACGGCGACCGTCACCAGCCATGTCGGCGAGGATTATCTGGGTCGCCCAGACAGCGCCGGTCCGCCCGTGCCCGTCTCGGACCTGAAGATCATGTCGCCCGACGGAACCGAAGAGCTGCCCGTCGGCGAGGTCGGCGAATTGTGGGCGCGCGGGCCCCAGATCGTCAAAGGCTATTGGAACCAGCCGGAGGAGAGCGCCGAAACCTTCATCCAGGGCTGGGTCAGAACCGGCGACCTCGCCCGGCTCGACGAGGAAGGCTTCCTCTACATCGTCGACCGGGCCAGGGACAAGATCATCCGCGGCGGCGAGAACATCTATTCCATCGAAGTCGAGAACGCCCTCTTCGACCATCCCGCCGTCACCGACGCCGCTTTGATCGGCCTCCCCCACCGCATCCTGGGCGAGGAGCCCGCGGCGGTGGTCCATCTGGCGCCGGGGGCGAACGCGACGGAGGAAGAGCTGAAAGCCTGGGTCCGCGAGCGGCTTGCGGTGTTCAAGACCCCGGTGCGGATAGCCTTCCTGCCGGAGCCCCTGCCGCGAAACGCCAACGGCAAGATATTGAAGAGCGAGCTGAAGGCGCTGTTCGATTAATCCCTCTCCCTCCAGGGAAGGGACAGGTTCGCGAAGCGAACCAGGGTGAGTGACTGTCGTAGGCGCGAGATGACAATTCAGTCCCTCACCCTCCCGAAGCTTCGCTTTGGGGCACTCCCTCTCCCCTGCAGGGAGAGGGGTTGCACGCAGCGGGGACACGTTCTTCATTCGAAAAAAGGGCGAAGTCGCTGGGCAGTATATCTTCAGCCAGAAGGACGAGATCGTCGCGACCTGCGACCTTTGACAATGACCCCCGTCGTAATCTCAGCTTTGCAGACCGGTGCGACATGACCAGCACCAAGGCGATAATTTATGCCAATTACGCGAACCAGCCGCGATCTCCTCGGCTTAATCCATAAGCCACGAGAAACCACATCAAGAGATCGAAAATATGCCCAATGAGTGGCTCAACGACATAACTCAGGAGCATGTTCAGCCCTCCTTCGTCACGCGGCTGCCTGCCGTGGTTTCGGGATCGGATCGCCCATTTCCTCCGCAGCCTCGATCCAGCAGGCGATCGCGTCATAGACGTTGGCCAGCGCTTCCTGTGGTGTCTCGCCGTCCGAGTGGCAGCCGAGCAGTTCGGGCACGGTCGCGAAAAATCCGCCGCCCTCCTCGGACGTCAGCGGGCGGATGCAGATCTCATAATACTCGATGCTCATTCGGGCTGCGCTCCAGTCTGCAGAAATTCGATCAGCAACTCGATGTACACAGGCTTGATCGGCTTATGCGCAGGGATAATTAACCTTCTATGCCCCGCCTCATCTTTCAGCTTGTAATGTGAGCCTTTGCGCGGCGGCGTGCAAGTCACACCGAAAGCCGCGCACACGGTCGCTACATCCTCGATCCGCCAGTCGCGCGGATTCTCGCGCATTCTTTCCAGTAGCTTCCTACCGCGCACCATCAGCTCCCCACGCTAATCAAGCGGCCACCCCTCCAGCGTTTCGACGAACCGTGTCAGCCAGGCGTTGGTCTGGTGGCCGTCCACCACCCGGTGGTCGATGGTCAGGGACACATAGGCCATCGGCCGGATCAGGATCGCGTCCGCGCCGCCGACCTCGCGCACCACCACCCTCTTCTCGAGCTTGCCGACGCCCAGGATCGCCGATTGCGGCTGGTTGATGATGATCGGGGCGGCGAAGAGCGAGCCGGAGACTCCGTGGTTGGAAATCGTGAAGGTGCCGCCCGAAACGTCCCGCCCGGTGAGCTGCTCGGCCCGCGCTTTCTCGATCAGCGCGTCCAGCCCGGCGGCGATGCCCTTCAGCGACAGGGTCTGGACGTTGCGGAGCACGGGGACGATCAGGCCCTTCTCGCCGAGCGCGGTGCCGACTCCGATATTGACGTCGTCGAAAATCTCCAGCCGGTCGTCGTGCCAGCGGCTGTTGATCGCCGGAGCGACCTTCATCGCCTCCGCCGCGGCGGCGACGATGTAGGCGCTGTAGGTCAGCTTCACGCCCTTCTTCGCCCAGGCGGCCTTGTGGCGCTCGCGATGGGCCATGATCGCGCTGAAATCCGCTTCGAACATCGCGGTGACGTGCGGCGCCCGGGTCACCGAGGCGAGCATGTTCTCGGCGATCTTCAGGCGCATCCGGTCGTGGGGGATGGAGTGCGAGCCCACCCCCGTCGTCCCGGCGGCGGGTTCGACCCTGGTCGCCGAGTCCACGGCCCGGTCGACATCCGAGCGGGTGATCCGCCCGTCGCGACCTGTCCCCTCGATTTTCGCGGGGTCGATATCGTGCTGGAGAAGTGCGCGGCGGACGGAAGGCGAAAGGCGCAGCTCCGTCGCCCCAGCGGAGGCTGGGGCCCCGGGGGGTGAAGGGCTCGGGCGCTTTTCACCCGCGGGGCCCCCAGCCTGCGCCGGGGCGACGTGCTCTTCATGCTCCGCCTTTTCCGCCTCCGCCGAGATCCGCCCGAGCACCGCCCCCGGCACCGCCGGGGCATCCGTATCCAGCACGATCTCGCGAAGCACCCCCGCGACAGGCGCCGGCACCTCCATCGCGACCTTGTCGGTCTCGAGCTCGACCAGCGGATCGTTGACCTCGACCCGGTCGCCGA
>JBBSIZ010000070.1:0-5640 GCA_038257735.1 Sphingomonadales bacterium
CGACAGCGACTGGGCGGCGTTCAGCGCGGCCCAGGCGACGGAGACCGTCTACGATGCCAACGCCCGGCCGGTGGTCACCAAGCTCACCTCCGGCTCCACGATCCATGCTCTCGGCCAGACCGGCTACGATGCGCTCGGCCGTCCCGAATGCTCGGCGCAGAGGATGAACCCGGCCGTGTTCGGGACGGTGACCGCGACCTCCGCCTGCACGCTCGGCACCCGGGGCTCGGGCAGCGGCGATCACGGCCCCGACCGGATCGCGAAGGCGCTCTACGATCCGGTCGGCCGGGTCTATCAGGTCAAGTCCGCGCTCGGCACCGCCGACGAGGCGAACGAAGTCACCAGGACCTTCACCGCCAACAATTTGGTCGAGACCGTCACCGACGGCGAGAACAACAAGACGACCTACGAATATGACGGCCACGACCGGCTGGCGAAGACCTATTATCCGAACCCGACGAAGGGCTCGGGAACGAGCTCGACCACCGACTATGAGCAGCCCAGCTACGAGAGCCTGGCCGGCGGCACCCGTACCTCGAACCTCGTCGTCGCCTATCGCAACCGAGCCAATCAGACGGCCAATTTCGGCTACGATGCGCTTGGGCGACAGACGTCCAAGGACCTGCCCGGATCGGAGCCCGACGTCACATATGGCTACGACCTGCTCGGCCGGCTGACCTCGGCCAGCCAGACCGGCGCCAGCTTCACGTTCGGCTACGACGCGCTCGGCCGACTGCTGAGCGAAACCGGCCCCCGGGGCACCGTTGCCAGCCAGTGGGACTTGGCCGGACGACGCACCCGGATCGTCTATCCCGACGGCTTTTACGTCGACCAGGACTATCTCGTCACCGGAGACACCTGGAAGATCCGGGAGAATGGGGCGGCCTCCGGCATCGGAGTCCTGGCGACCTTCGGCTACGACGATCTGGGCCGCCGATCGAGCCTGACCCGGGGCAACGGCACGGTCACCAGCTACGGCTACGACGCCGTGTCGCGCCTGTCCTCGCTCGGCCACGATCTGGGCGGCACCGCCCACGACCTGACGCTGGGCTTCGCCTACGATCCGGCTTCGCGGATCGTCTCCAACACGCGTTCGAACGACGCTTATGCCTGGCTCGGCCACGGCAGCGGGACCACCGGCTCAAGCGCCAACGGGCTTAACCAGATCGCCGTTCACGGCGGCGCCGCGGTCGGCCACGATGCCAAGGGCAACCTCACCTCAGATCCCTCGATCGGCAAGACCTACGTCTACAGCTCGGAGAACCTCTTGACTTCGGTCGGGCTCGGCGGCGGAATCACCGGCACCATCACCTACGACCCGTTGACGCGGCTCGAGGAGACCGGCGTGAGCGCGAAGACCAAGGTACTGCACGACGGCCAGCAACGGCTCGCGGAATATTACGGGACGGCCAACGCGCCCTTGGCCCGCTTCGTCAACGGCCCCGGCCTCGACGAGCCTTTGGTGGAATATCAGGGCTCCGGCCTGGCCACCCGCCGCTGGCTCCACGCCGACGAACGCGGCTCCATCGTCGCCCGCTCGGACGACGCGGGCAATATCGCCAACGTCAACACGTTCGACGAGCAGGGCCTGATCGGCCCGACCAACGCCGGCCGCTTCCACTTCGCCGGCCAGCCCTACGAGACTCTCAGCGGCCTCTACGATTCCCGAGCCCGGATGCGGAACCCGAGGCTGGGCCGGTTCAACCAACCCGACCCGATCGGATATGGCGACGGGATGAACATGTACGCCTATGTCGGCGGGGATCCGGTGAACTTCACAGATCCGTCTGGTTTGCAAGCGGATGTGATCGAACCGGAAGTAACCATCACCGCTATCTTGTTTCCTAATATTGCAATGTTTCTTGGGGGTGGATACCTTGATCCTTATGCTAATTTAGACTGGCGATTAGGTCTATTTTTGCCGGCCGTTGCCGATAACAACGGGGGAAATGGAGAAGCCGTCAAGCTTGGAAAGATGTGCAAGGGAGTCGCCGAGTTCACAGCCGTGGGAGGGGATCAGGCACAAGCCTCGGGGGCACTTTCTGCCTTTGGAATCACGCCGCAGGTCGGGACGGTTGCTGTCGACCCTAATCAGTTCGGTATTCCCTACGGCGGTAGCGCAACATTTAATGAAGCTGCACAAAGGCGCTTTGCGCCGATCGCTAAGCAGATCGGAATCATTTCCCCAGGCGCCGCTGCACGGTCCGCTCGAAATGGCGGACCGAGCAGCTCGTTTTTCAGCATTGGGGATGTCGGAGATAAAAATGTGAGAAGCGGAGATGTCCTTCGTTTCGATTTGTACCGCTTTCCCACGGTTAATCAGGCACGTGAGTTTGGCAGAAGCGTTGAAGCCGTGATACTCACGAATTGGCCCCTTGATACGCCCTGCCCTCCGGGCACGACGGAGATGTGATCAATGTTGATAAAGCCCATCGCATTGCTGGCGGTTCTTTGCGGTGCTGCCGCCTGTGGATACGCGGCATTGCGTACTCCGCCGCAGCTTTCTGCCCCGGTGGCATCTGACCGCAGCCAGCCGGCAGTTAAGTCGTTCGCGACTGACAGCGTTAGATCCTCTAATCTGCGCATCGAACATTATTCGGCCGGATCCTGCGCGACCCTCTCAATCGAGGGGCATGCGACGCCGATCCTGGACTCGTGCCATGGATGGTCCATCACCGACTGTGGCGGCACCCTTCTCGTCCGTTCGGCAGGAGTGAGGCTGGACGAAGCTACTATTCTTAGCGCGCCTGCAAACAAAAATCGCTGGAACATTATGAATCTTAGACATCTTCTGGAAGAGTCCCTTAAACGAAGCGCAGGCGCGCCCTACGAGTATCTCCATCTTCGAATTTTGGAACCACAATGTGGCTCGATTGACTCATCTATGGCATTTGAGGGTTCAGTTATCAGGATTGGCGCGACGGGGTCCGCCGCCCCTGTGAAAGGCGTTGTCCGCATTGCAAGAGATGGAACAAACTCCGTTACCTTTCAGTAATAGCTGGAATCTTGGACCCGAGCCAACCAGACGGCCAATTTCGGCTACGATGCGCTCGGGCGGCAGACGTCCAAGGACCTGCCCGGCACGGAGCCCGACGTCGCATACGGCTACGACCTGCTCGGGCAATTGACCTCGGCCGGCCAGACCGGCCATGTGCTCGGCTTCACCTATGACGCGCTCGGACGGGTGCTCGACCAGACCGGCCCGCTCGGCACCGTCGCCAGCGAGTGGGACCTTGCCGGGCGCCGGACCAGGCTGACCTGGCCCGACGCTTTCTACGTGACCTACGATCACCTCCTCACCGGCGAGACCATCGCGATCCGCGAGAATGGAGCGGCTTCGGGCATCGGGGTGATCGGAACCCTCGCCTATGACGATCTCGGCCGGCGGACGAGCCTGACGCTCGGCAACGGAGTCGCCACGAACTATAGCTATGATGCGCTGTCGCGGCTCGACGAGCTCAAGCTCGACCTCCCCGGCACGGCCGAAGACCTGACCTCGAGCTTCGCCTACAATCCGGCGAGCCAGATCGCGAGCAACACGCGCTCCAACGACGCCTATGCCTGGACGAGCCACGGCTCGGGCACCACCTCGACGACGACGAACGGGCTCAACCAGCTCGCAAGCTGGGTGAGCACGCTCGGCCACGATTCCAAGGGCAACATCACCAGCGACGGCACCTACGGCTACGGCTATTCGTCGGAGAATCTGCTGACCTCGCTCGCCAACTCGGCAAGCGGCGGGATCCAGGCTTCGTCGACTTATGCCTACGACCCGCTGATGCGGCTGGCGGTGATCAACTCCACCAACGACGCGCTCGACGCCTCGCTCGGCTATGACGGGCAGGATTTCGTCTACGAGGGCCTGAGCGGCAACCGCACCCGCCGCTACGTCCGCGGCCCCGGGGTGGACGAGCCGCTCGTCGCTTACCTGGTCACCGCCACCGGCACTTCTCACCTCTGGTACCAGGCCGACGAGCGCGGCTCGATCACGCGTATCAGCAACGACAGCGGAACTCCGATCGGGATCGGCAAATATGACGAATATGGAGTCGGCGGCACCGGCCGGATCCGCTACGCCGGCCAATATTGGCTCGCCGACGGAAGCCTCCATTATTCCCGCGCCCGAATCTACGACCCGAGGCTGGGACGGTTCCTGCAGCCCGATCCGATCGGATATGGCGACGGGATGAATATGTACTCTTATGTCGGCGGGGACCCGGTGAACTTCACCGATCCTTCGGGTTTAAACGGCTGCGGCGCTTCGAATGACGAGCCTATTCAAATTTGCGGCGGATCTGGGGGTGGTTCGGGCGTACCCAATATCCGCGGCGGCGGCGGCGGGAAATTCCAGCCAAGAATGCCAAGTGAAGGAGGTGGCGGCGGGGGGGTGGTAGTGACGATGGTGGAAACGCGAATCAGTGTCCCGCCGTGCCACCTTCCCGGCCCGTCGGAAACGTTGGCCACAAAGGTGCGGTGTTGCGTGATCCAAGCGGCGCCGTGGCGGCCCAAGAAGCTAAAAAGCAGGCCGAGGCAGCGTCCGCGAGGCGATATCCGAACCTATCAGGCAATAATGACTGGAGGGACGCATACCGTCATTTTTATTGGAGCTTCGCTATGACTAGGCTTATCGGCTCTAAAAGAGCGACCGCAATCGCGAATGCTCACGAAGCCGAGTATCCAAACAAACAGCCTTTGGATCAACTTTCTGAGCTCATGGACACTTGGAACAATTACGTAGGAATTGCTATGGCCCAAGATTCTCGTTATGTGGGTGAGTCGACAGATGCTGTAGCTGTGATTGCAATAAATAACAATTGTCTGAGGGTTATTCGATGAAGACTGTTAATTCTTTGGCGGCTCTTACCTTGGTGTTGAGCGTTTTTGTAATAGGGTGTGATCGAATCACTAACATGACTATTACTAATCGCGCATCTGAGACAGCAAGAGACGTGGTCGTGGAGGCAGAGGGTAAACGTGTTGTTATTGGAAGATTAAATCCCGGCGAAACAAAGACATTTGCTGAGCAACTCTCCGGAGAAGGGGCTCCGACGCTAAGTTACTTAATAGGTGTAGATAAGAAGACTTATCATACTTGTTATTATACAATCGGATCTCCAGCTAAGGGAGAAATATTTATTGATAATAATGATATTGCAAGACATTGTCGGTAGCTACTAATATGTGAGTAGTTACTAACTTGATGCGGTGGCGTAACTCGATCACGATCGAAACAGCTACTAATATCGCTCGCCCGACGGCACAATAATCCAATTCACCGTCCGAGCTTGGGCGGCGATTCCACTTATTGCGACGGCACCGCTCAGCCTAGCTGCGACCTGTGCCAACCCGGTCACCTGCAACCGGCCCAATTCCACCACCGACGCGCGCGGCAACGTCACCGATTACACCTACGATGCCACCCATGGCGGGGTGCTGACCATCACCGCGCCCGCGCCCACGACCGGCGCCGTCCGGCCGCAGACGCGCTACACCTACACTCTCACCAACGGCGAATATCGGGTGACCGAAATCTCGCAATGCCGGACGACGAGCTCGTGCGCCGGAACCGCGGACGAGGTGAAGACCGCCTTGGCCTACAATCCGGACGGCAATGTCTACTGGACCGCGACCGGCAACGGC
>JBBSIZ010000071.1:0-5433 GCA_038257735.1 Sphingomonadales bacterium
CTTGAGGCCCCACAAGCACTCCGCTTTTGCGGTTAGCCGCTATGCTGACACAGATGCCATCCGCCACGGCGGTCACTCTCTCCGTAAGCTCCGAGAGGGCCGGCCAGCAAGCTTCCAACGGGCGCATAATTCGGAGTTATCAGTCAGTCGCCAGCTTGATCCCGTCGTGCTGCGAAAAGCCTTTCCGGCGCTGAGAGGCGCTGGTGTCGGAGCGGCGCACACGAGCGCATGAAGAGGCTCGATTCTCCTATCTCTCAAAAGCGAGCCTCTGCCGCAGCCGAGGAAGCGCTCACTCGTCGAGCCGAAGGGCCGCCCGCGGGGAGCGGCCTGTCGCAACGAGGATCTCATGGACGACGATATCGCCCGGGCGGCGCGGGCCAAAAAAGGAAGCCCGTTCCTCTCGACCGAGCAGGCGGCTTTCTATCTCGGGCTGAGCGCGCGCAAACTTCAGGTCATGCGCGCCACAGGCGAAGGGCCCGCATTTCGGCGCCATAGTCGTTACGTCCGCTATCATATCGACGATCTCGACGCCTGGTCGCGGCAGTCAGGGGAGGCGGCCAATGCCTGAGCCGCGCGACATCCCGCTCGTCCGCTGGGGCGAGGAGCTGCGCCGTCACCGTGCGGCGCGGCGTCTCGGCAGATTTCGCACGCTCTGGGCGGCCGCCGCCGGGGTCGCGTCCACGGCGGCGGTCGCGACTTTGATCTGGCCGCCGCGGCCGGCCCTGGTGTGGAATGCCACCGCCAGCAGCCCGGTGGGTCTCTACACCGTCTCCCCCGCGGACGAGCTCGAGCGGGGGGACATAGTGGTCGCCTGGCCACCCGCTAGTGCCCGTTCGATGGCGGCCGAGCGCGGCTATCTTCCCGTCAATGTGCCGCTGGTGAAACGTGTCGCGGCCGCATTCGGCGATCGTGTCTGTGCTGTGGGCGAAGCGCTGTTCGTGAACGGCCGGCTAGAGGCGCACCGCCGGAGCGCAGATTTCGCCGGCCGGCCGCTGCCGTCGTGGACGGGCTGCACCGACCTTCAGGAAGGTCAGTTCTTGCTGCTCATGCCAGGCAGCGCTGCCTCGTTCGACGGGCGCTATTTCGGTATTTCAGACCGGGCTCACATCGTCGGGAAAGCGAGTTTGCTATGGGCGCGCTGAAGCTCGCATTTCTCGTCTTGGGCTTGACGATCTCGACGCCCGCTGCGGCCGATCCCACCGACCGATGGTCGCCCTATATCGCCGAGGCCGCGGCGCGCTTCGGGGTGCCTGAGGCATGGATCCGCAGGGTGATGCGAGCGGAGAGCGGTGGGCGCACCGCGCTTGGCGGCCGCCCCATCGTGAGCCGCGCGGGTGCGATGGGCCTGATGCAGCTGATGCCGGGGACGTGGCGTGAGATCCGCAGCCGCTACGGACTTGGAGCAGATCCCCACGCGCCGCGTGACAATATCCTCGCCGGCACCGCCTATCTTCGCGCCATGTACGATCGCTTCGGATATCCGGGCCTGTTCGCCGCCTACAATGCCGGGCCGCATCGTTATGCCCAACACCTTGCCGGGCGGAGGCTTCCCCAGGAAACAATCGCTTATGTGGCGCAGGTCGCCGGAGCCGGGGCCATGGCGAGCACGAGCAGACTACTTCGCTCTGCGGCACCCCTCGGCCAGCCGCAACTGCCGCCGCCGCTGTTCGTGGCTCGGCCCGAAGGGGAAGCGTCAGCCGAGATTGCCGAGGATCCGACGCCCGCTCCCGCCGCCTCCCTGTTCGTTCCCCTGAGCAGCGCCGCCCCACGCTGAGCCGGTGGCTGCGGGAGGAGAGGGGGCGACGAGCCGGCAAGCATGAGGAGACGTGTGATGCCGGGCGCACGCGCCCTCGCTAGCCTGGATGAGCAGGGCCGCGCCTTGGTGGAGCGGCTGGGAGGGCGCTGGACCCTACGCGGCGGAGTGTGCCGGTGCCCCGCCCACGACGACGGACGCCCTTCGCTGAGCGTCCGCGTGGGGCGAACGAGCCTGCTTCTTCACTGCTTCGCCGGATGCGACGCAGCGGAAGTTTTTCGAGCCCTGCGCACGGCTGGGCACCCCCTGGACATACCGGACAAAGGGACCTCAGCCGGGGATTGGTGCCGTCCCCAGGAGATTGCGGAGGCAGCGTCCCGGAACGCTGCGATCCGCATATGGGGCAGCGCCTGCTCCGTCAAAAAGACGCCAGCCGAGCGGTATCTGGGCGCCCGCGGGCTTCAGGGAGTCTCCGCCGAGCTGCGCTTCCATCCCCGCACGCCCGATGGTCCTCACCCACACACGCAATACCGACCTGCACTCATCGCGGCTGTCCGCGATCAGGCCGGCTTGGTCGGGGTGCACAGGACATTCTTGGATATACGCCACGACAAGCTGGCACCCATCGACCAGCCGAGGCGCGGGCTGGGGCGGTTCGGTGGCGGCGCGGTGCGGCTCGGTGGGATTGCCGCTCGTCTGGGGCTGGCTGAAGGGATCGAAACCGCGCTGTCGGCGTCCGCCTTGTTCGGTGTGCCCTGCTGGGCAACGCTCGGGACAGAGCGGTTCGGGCACGTCGCCTTGCCGCCGGAGGTGACGGAACTGGTCCTGTTTCTCGACCACGATCAGGGTGGGCGACGGGCGGAGGCGATTGCGCGCGTAACTTACGATCATCTGCGGATCGAGACCCACTGGCCGCCGCGCCGGGGTGACGACTGGAACGACGTGGTGCGGGCGCGCCTCGGGAGGAGCCGGTAGAGGGGAGGGGGCGGTCGTAGGCCGACCTGGGGCGGCGATCATGCTGTGCCCGGGCCGGAGACACGCAATGGCCACCCAGCTCTCGCCGGTCGACGCTCGACTTCCACATCTCGCGGTCGCCCGCACTCTCCTTACCGATCTCCGCTCCGGTATGGCGGTGGATCGGGACCGGCTGCGCCGAATGTTTGCGCTGGAGACCGGACGCTCGGACGCATCCGGTGCATGGTCGATGCGCCAGGCGTATGACGCGCTCGAGCTCGCCCAGACCCTGTTCCTGCTCGAGCCGGACTGCCCGCTGCTCAAGGGAACCGCCAGCGATCTCCTCGGCAGGCTGCAAGCTTTCGCAATGCGGCTTCCCGTCCAAAGCTACCGGTCCGAGAGCCAGGTCGCGCTCCAGCAATTTTCCACGCCGCTCCCGCTGGCTTTCCTGGCCGGTCGGGCCGCACAGGCGCGTCCCTCGGATCTCCTCCTCGAGCCGTCCGCCGGCAACGGGCTGCTTGTCTGGCCCGCGGCGCGAGCAGGCGCCCGGCTCCTGCTGAACGAGCTCGATCCGAACCGCCGGGAAAGCCTCAAGGAGGCGTTTCCACACGCCGCTCTCACTGGGCACGACGCTGAGCTGATCGACGATCTGCTCGCGCCGGATGTTCGGCCCAGCCTGATCCTCATGAACCCACCCTTCTCCCGCAGCGATGGTCGCGGCGAAGATTCTCATGCCGCGGCCCGCCACCTTAGTTCCGCTCTGGCGCGGCTGGCGCCTGCCGGCCGGCTCGTCGCCATCATGCCCGAAAGCTTCAGCGGGACCGGTTCGGGACGCGAGCTGAGGGGGAGGGTCGATCGCCAGGCGTCTCTTCGCCTCGACGCTTTGGTTCCGCCAGGTGGGTTCGCGAGGCACGGTACCGGTGTCGCGGTCAGGCTGATTGTCTACGACAAGGTTGCGGACGGAGCCGTCGCCGCGTGCGGGCGTGTGGACAGTCTCGAAGCTTTGCTCGAGCGCCTCGACGCGCTTCCGGACCGGGCCCGGCCTGCGGTCTCACCAGTCGCCGCGGGGCCTGTCCGTACGTCGGCCGGGTCGCTGTTCCGGCGGCCGCGTGCCGGAGACTGCGGGCCGCCACCCCTTCCGCCCCAGCGGGCGCGGGCCGAGGCACTCGCGCCACTCGCCTTGCGCGTTCTCGAAGAGCCGGCCCCCACCATGGATCCGGTCGGAATCTATCTGCCTTATCGCCCGAGCCGCGTCGCGATTCCCGGCGCTTCGCCTCATCCCACGCCGCTCGTCGAGTCCCTTGCGATGGGCTCGATCGCCGCTCCCAAGTCCGATCATGTTCCACTGCTGCCCGGGAGGCTGGTGGAGGCGAAGCTTCTCTCCGAAGCTCAGCTCGAGACTTTGATTTATGCGGGCTCAGCCTTCGAGCGGGACCTGCCCGGTCGCTTCGTGCCCATCAATGAAGGCTGCGACCTCGAGCCGGCAGACGAGGTGGGCGGGGCCTATCGATGCGGCTATTTTCTCGGGGACGGCACCGGGGCAGGCAAGGGGCGCCAAATCGCCGGCATCATTCTCGATCAATGGCTGCGGGGGAACCGGCGTCATATCTGGGTCAGCAAAAACGAGACTTTGCTGGAGGATGCGCGGCGGGACTGGTCGGCGCTCGGCGGGCTCCAACTCGACATCCAGCCGCTGTCGCAGTGGAAGCTCGGGATGCCAGTTGTGTGGGAGGCGGGCATCCTGTTCGTCACCTATCCGACCCTTCGCTCGGGCCGCGCGGATACGACCCGGCTTCAGCAGATCGTCGACTGGGCAACGAAGGATTTCGCGGGCGTGATTGCCTTTGACGAAGCCCATGCGATGGCGAACGCTGCGGGGGGCGAAGGCAGCCGCGGCAAGGTCAAGGGCTCCGAGCAGGGCTTATCAGGCTTGAGGCTCCAGAACCTGCTGCCGCGCGCGCGCATTCTCTACGCGTCGGCAACGGGCGCTTCGGACGTCAACAACCTCGCATACGCGACGCGGCTGGGCTTGTGGGGACCGGAGACGGCCTTCGCCGACAGAAGCCAGTTCGTCGGTGCCATCCGCCAGGGCGGCATCGCCGCAATGGAGCTGGTCGCCCGCGACCTGAAGGCTCTTGGCCTTTATACCGCCCGGGCGCTCTCCTTTGCCGGTGTCGAATATGACGTGCTCGAGCACGCGCTGACGGCGGCGCAGGTCGAGGTCTACGACGCTTATGCCGACGCCTGGGCGATTATTCATTCGAACCTGGAAGCGGCACTCGAAGCAACGCGCGTGGTAGACGCGGCAACGGGCGCAACCCTCAACGCCAACGCTAGGTCCGCGGCCCTGTCGCGGTTCGAGGGGACCAAGCAGCGTTTCTTCGGGCAATTGCTTCTGTCGATGAAGCTGCCAAGCCTGCTGCCGGCGATCGAGAAGGATGTGGCGGCCGGACAGGCCGTGGTCGTCCAGCTCGTCTCCACTGCTGAGGCGATGCTCGACCGGCGGCTCGCCGACCTGGACCTGGATGAGCGGGAAATGCTGGGGATTGACCTCAGCCCACGCGAATATGTGATCGACTATCTGACCGCGGCCTTCCCGACCCGGCAGATGCGGGTGTTCACCGACGCGGAGGGCAATGTGCGCTCCGAGCCGCTTTCCGACGAGGAGGGGAGGCCGGTTCACTGTCAGGCAGCCCTCCGCTCCCGCGACGCGCTGGTGGAGCAGC
>JBBSIZ010000072.1:0-5190 GCA_038257735.1 Sphingomonadales bacterium
CCTAGTCCCCTGGAACTGAAATAAGGTTCATTGTATATTCTTTGCGGACAGGCGGAGGGTTGCGGTGATGGTCGGCAGGCAGGCAGATTTGGTTGTCTTGAGCGCAGACGATCGGCGCTTTCTCGAAGCTCAGGTCCGCCGCCATAGGGCGCCGCGCTCATTGTCGGATCGATGCCGGATGGTTTTGCTGTGTGCGGAGGGGCTGCAGAGCAAGGACGTTGCCGAACGCCTCGGTGTACACGAACACACGGTTGGAAAATGGCGCCGCCGGTTCGTGCAAGATGGCATTGAAGGGCTGACTGACGAATATCGAGCGGGCCGGCCACGAACAGTATCTGACACGCAAGTGGCCCAGGTGATCGAGCGGACGCTGAACACCAGTCCGAAGGACGCCACGCATTGGTCGATCCGCTCGATGGCCGCCGAGGCCGGGTTGTCGCACACAACGATCCGCCGGATTTGGGGCGCGTTTGGCCTGCAGCCGCACCGGTCAGAGACATTCAAACTGTCCACCGATCCGCTCTTCGTTGACAAGGTGCGGGACATCGTCGGCCTTTATCTGTCGCCGCCGAACCGGGCAGTCGTGCTGTGCGTGGATGAGAAATCGCAAATCCAGGCGCTGGATCGCGAGCAGCCTGTCCTGCCCATGGCGCCGGGCGTGCCTGAGCGACGCACGCATACTTATGTCCGCAACGGGACGACATCCCTGTTCGCCGCGCTCGATATTGCGACCGGTGCCGTGATCGGGAAATGCTACAAACGCCATCGAGCGACCGAGTTCCTCGACTTCCTCAAACGGATCGACGCCGAGATGCCCAAGGGGCCGGATGTGCACCTCGTGATGGACAATTATGCCACCCACAAGACGCCGAAGATCAAGGCCTGGCTCGCGCGCCGCCCACATTGGCATGTGCACTTCACACCAACTTCGGCGTCCTGGATCAATCAGGTCGAACGGTGGTTCGCGGAACTGACGCGCAAGCAGCTACAACGCGGCGTCCACCGATCCACCGCTGAACTCGAGGCCGACATCACCGCGTTCATTGCAGCTCACAATGAAAATCCCAAGCCATACAAATGGGTGAAATCCGCCGACGAAATCCTCGCCTCCGTCAAGCGCTTCTGCCAAAAAGCAATGAACCGAACTTCAGATTCAGGTGACTAGGAGAATTACGGTGAACCACATATGACCGGCTCCGGCCAAGTTACTGGCATTATGGACCTTTCTTCATAGAGTAGACTGCGGAAGTAGGTCCGAAGTGACATAATCCAGATTAAGCTCAACCAAGTCTTGCGATGTTCGCTTATCGTAGAGTCCATACCGAATCACCGTATCGTTACCGGTGTACAAATCCGATCTGAGCCTTGCTTACGTTAACCATTAAGCTCCCTCCCGTAGCGGCGATCGGCCGGTACGGGTCGGCGGTACGGGTCGGCGGTACGGGTCGGCGGTACGGGGGCGAACGAAGCCGTGGAAGTCACGCACATCTTCAGTGGAAACGCGCTCGGCGCGCTCGACGAACAGGGTCGAGTCCGCCTCCCGCCTTTCATCCTGAGCGAGATGGCGCGTCACGGCGGTGCCGGCAGGGTGATGCTCGGAGTTCATGAGAGCGACCCCTGCCTGACCGGCTACGGCTCGGCTCTTCGCCCCCGGCTCGAAGCCGAACTCGAGCGCCGCCGGCTTCGGGACGAAGCGCTCGGGCGGGCGCCGGACGAGCATCATGCCCGCGCCCGGCGGGCCTTCGGGCTGGTGGAGGAAGCCGGCTATGACGAGGCCGGACGGCTGACCCTGCCGCCGTTGGCGCGGCGCCGCGGAGGCCTGGTCCGACATATCCTGTTCGTCGGCGCCGGCAGCCATTTCGAGATCTGGGATCCGTCGCTGGCCATGGCCGAGGGCGACGAGGAACTGCGCTACCTCGCCGAATATCGGTTCGGGGGCGGCGCCGACGCGACATTCGACGCATCCGACGAGGAGAAGGAGGACGAGCAATGAGCCTGTTATGCGCACTGGGCGGCCATGAAGCCGGGGCCGGCGAAGTCTATAATGGCGGATATTATTTCGCCAGCTGCCGGCGCTGCGAGCGAGACATGATTCGGAGCGGTGCCGCCTGGCAAATGGTGCCCGCCGGGCACCGGGTGGTCTGGAGGCGCGGCCGGAACCAGCATTCGGTCGAGCCGAGCTTCGCCGGGCTCCTCCCAGTCCTTCATCGCGAGGCCAATCTGCCCGCGGTCCGGCCACCCTTCGCCTCGTGGAGCCGGGACATCGTCCGGCTGCGGCGTCCCCCCGCCGCCACCGCCGCGGCTTCGGCCGCAGCGGTGCTCGAGAAGGAGGAGCCGCAATATCCGAAGCTGCTGATCTTCGCCGCTTTGGTCGGAGCCGGCCTGCAGCTGATCTTCAGCCTCGGCTCGGGGCGAAGCGGATTGGGCTGATCGGATAACCGCCCCCTTGCGCGGCGCGGCGCATTCTGCGCCTCGTCGGAGCAAGGAGGCGCCGCGCGAATGAAGCCGATGGGCGAGCAGCATCTGGCCCTGTTGAGGCGCCACATGGTCGAAATCGTCGATCTCCATTTCGACCTGGCGAGCGAGGAGCTAGGTAAGGATGAAGTGGATCCCCGCATTCGAGCCGCCCTACTGCAAGTGCCCCGCCACCTGTTCGTGCCGCCACAGCTCGCCGTCGCCGCCTATCAGGACACGCCGCTTCCGATCGGCTTCGACAAGACCATCTCGCAGCCCTTCATCGGCGCCCTGATGCTCGACCTGCTCGATCTGTCGCCCGGCCTGCGCGTACTTGAGATCGGGACCGGGCTCGGCTGGCAGTCGGCGGTGATGAGCGCATTGGGCGCCCGCGTCTGGAGCGTCGAGATCGTCGAGGAGTTCGCCGAGGGCGCGCGCCTTCGCCTCGCCGCCGAGGATCACGACGTCGAAATTCGAGTAGGCGACGGCTCGCGCGGCTGGGCAGACCATGCCCCGTTCGACCGGATCCTCGTCACCGCCGCCGCCCCCGCCCCGCCCCCGGCCCTGGGCGATCAACTCGCGCCTGGCGGGCGGATGGCGATTCCGCTGGGCGGCAAGGACGTACAGCAACTCAGCGTCGTGACGAAGGGGACGGATGGAAGCCTGACGGTGCGGGAGGTGCTGCCGGTGCGGTTCACCCAGCTGGAGACTGCGATCTGAGGACCGGCCGTTCGTCAATGCGAGCGCAGCGAAGCAATCCAGTCGGGCGTTCGAGGCAGAACTGGATTGCTTCGTCGCTTCGCTCCTCGCAATGACGGGCAAGCCTACCCAAATCCCTCGCAAGCGCTTATCTCCGCCACGACGATAGCCCCAATCCCGCGCCGCCCGCCGCGCGACCCCGGAGTTTGAAATGAGCCAAGCGGCCCTCGAGCGGCGTACCTTCGCGATCATCTCGCATCCGGACGCCGGCAAGACGACCCTGACCGAGAAGCTGCTCTACGCCGCGGGCGCGATCCATGAGGCAGGGGAGGTCCGGGCACGCGGAGACAGCCGCCGCGCCCGCTCCGACTGGATGGCGATCGAGCAGCAGCGCGGAATCTCGGTAACCTCGTCGGTGATGACCTTCGAGCGGTCCGGGATCCTCTTCAACCTGCTCGACACGCCCGGCCACCAGGATTTCTCGGAGGACACCTACCGGACCCTGACCGCGGTCGACAGCGCGATCATGGTGATCGACGCCGCCAAGGGCATAGAGGCCCAGACCCGAAAGCTGTTCGAGGTCTGCCGGCTTCGAAACATTCCGATCGTCACCTTCATCAACAAGGTCGACCGGGAGGGTTTGAGCCCGTTCGCACTGCTCGACGAGATCGCCGAGACTCTCCAGCTCGACGTCTGCCCGCGCAACTGGCCGGCCGGAATGGGCGGCCTCTTCCACGGCCTCTACGACCTCGCCAACCCCCGCCTGCTGCTCGCCGACCGGAGCGACGGCATCGCTCCGGCGGAGGGCGTCGATCTCACCGGGCTCGACGATCCGGCGCTCGACAAGGCGCTCCCGGCCGACGCCGCCGATCGGCTGCGCGAGGAAGCGGGGCTCGCGCTCGCCGCTTATCCCGAATGGGATCTGGATGCCTTCCTGGCCGGAGATCTCACGCCCGTCTTCTTCGGCTCCGCGCTTCGCGAGTTCGGCACCGGCGACCTGCTCGACGGTCTCGCCGCCTTCGCTCCTCCGCCCGGAGCCCAGCCGGCCCGCTCGGGGCCCGTCTCGCCCGATTCGCCGCTTTGCTCCGGCTTCGTCTTCAAGGTCCAGGCGAACATGGACCCCAATCACCGCGACCGGATCGCCTTCCTTCGAATCTGCTCGGGCAGCCTAAAGCGCGGGATGAAGCTCGCCAATCCGAGGCTGGGCAAGTCGATCTCGATCCAGAATCCGATCACCTTCTTCGCCCGCGACCGCGAGCTGGCGGAGCTGGCCCGCCCCGGCGACATCGTCGGCATCCCCAATCACGGCACCTTGAGGGTGGGCGATACCTTGTCGGAGAATGGCGACATCGCCTTTACCGGCCTCCCCGATTTCGCGCCCGAGATATTGCGCCGGGTCCGCCTCGACGATCCGATGAAGTCGAAGCAGATGCGCCGCGGCCTTCAGGACCTGGCCGAGGAGGGGGTCGTCCGGATCTTCAAGCCGGCGATCGGAACCGGCTGGATCGTCGGAGTCGTCGGAGCCCTTCAGCTCGACGTTCTCGCGACCCGGATGGAGTCGGAATATTCCCTCAAGCTCGGCTTCGAGCCGAGCCCTTGGGAGATCGCCCGCTGGGTCTCCGCCGATCCGGCGCAGATGAAGCGCCTCACCGACGCCCATCGCGCGAGCCTCGCCGAGGACGCCGACGGCGAGACGGTCCTCCTCATCCGCAACGACTGGGAGCTGAACCGCGTCCGGCAGGACTGGCCCGAAATCACCTTCGCCGCCGTGCGCGAGCGCCATTAGCGAACCACAGCGCACCCCTCCCGCCGCGAAGCGGCACTCCGACTTTTCTGCCTTGTGCCTTCGTGCCTTCCCTCAAAAATGAGTCGGGTACTGCGCCGGCTGGACAGGGACTGGATGCGCCTGTGCCGGCTCAGGCTGTATCGAAATTCACAAAGTCGGCGCGACGCCAATTCCTCTCCCCGGCGGGGAGAGGGTCGGGGTGAGGGGGCTCGGCAACCGAGACCTCTCGCAGACGCCGTGCCCCCACTCCC
>JBBSIZ010000073.1:0-5053 GCA_038257735.1 Sphingomonadales bacterium
CCGACCGGCACCGAGCTCCTCGTCAAGGACTGGTTCGTCAACCCGTTCAAGCGGATCGAATGGCTGAAGCTGGCCGACGGCACCGAAATCAGGATCGGCGACTTCGCCAGCTTCGTCGCCGGGACGGCGGCGGGCGACGTCGCGATCGGAAGGTCGGGCGACGATTTCCCGGCGATGGCGGCCAACGATGCCTGGCCATCCGCGATGGCGGCCTGAAAGCCCCTATCCGTCCTGCCGCTTGAGGCACGAAAAGGCCAGCCATCCACCTTGAGCGCGATAATCCAATATGGCGGCAATTCCCTTTGCCAAGTGGGGGGAAAGGGCGCAGCTTCGGTTTCGGGAGCGGCTGCTTCCTTCCGAGTCCGTGGGGTTCTCGGGAAGACTCGGAAAGATTCTACGTGGGGACGGAGGGGGAGGCGGGTCGGAAGCTGGGGGCGGCGTTTGCCGGCTCCGCCCTCGTCCTCACCGCCCTCAGTGGCTGTGCCGCCGCCTTCGCCTCCGCCGCTATCGTCCATATCCCGCGCGCCACCGCTCCGGAGCTTCAGGATCTCGCGCGACGTGCTCGGCGCGGAGACAAGTTCGCGCAGCTGGACCTCGGGATCCGATACGAGGAGGGTAGGGGATTGCCGCGGGACATCAAACGCGCCAAGCAGCTGTACCGGCTCGCCGCAGCCGCGACGGGTGGGACGATACAGGTTTATTCGCCGCCGGTCGGAAAAGGCGGCGGGCGGCTTATCCCGCTCAGCCTGGGATCGCCGCAGGAGGGGTTGGCTGAAGCCAAGGCGCGGCTGGAGCGGCTGAGATGAGCTGGCTCGGCGGGACGGCTGTAGGCCCTGGAGGCAAAAGCGCGTTCAGATCGGCTGAGGCAAGATCGTTGCGCCCGGCGACAACCCTGGACGCGCGAACGATCCGCGCTGCGCCGCGCCGCTACCGTTCCCCGGCGCTGCAGGTGCCTCATGGATCTTAAACCGTTTCGATCTTC
Source organism: Sphingomonadales bacterium (assembly GCA_038257735.1). Taxonomy (GTDB): domain Bacteria; phylum Pseudomonadota; class Alphaproteobacteria; order Sphingomonadales; family Sphingomonadaceae; genus Allosphingosinicella. The sequence continues at coordinate 983 of JBBSIZ010000073.1, forward strand.
GATTGCCGTCATGGGGGGAGTGGCAATCATTGTCGTGGGGATCTCATTGATAAAGTCGCAGCCGGGCCGCGGTAAAGATGTAAGTCTGGAATTGATACGAAGCGAATGTAACCGACGATCAGTTATACCATGGCAATATCGCAGCGAGGCAAACAGGATTAAGGATTTACTGAAATCAGGATCGATTAATAGGTGGCGAGATATTTCCTTCAGAAGCGGGGAGCATAACGAAGGTGTATATTTACCGCATCCAAACTCTAACTTAAACGATGCTGGGGTTAGGATTAACGTGGTGGGAGTTTACCTCGACGGAGGCAAGGCGTTCGAAATGATGATGCCGGTGTTGCAGGTGAGAAGTCCGGTCATGAGCATGAACCTCCCCGAGTATAGATATTATAGCTGTCTTGATTTGCTGAAAAACGATTTTGTAGATTATATTTAATAGAATTCGCCTGGAGCAAGACTCATGAGTGATACTCCGCCACGCACACAAGACTACTTTAGCGCGTCAGTAACTGCGCGTTATGGTTATTATGCGCAGGTGCTTAGGCCGGGGATGACGCCGGCGGCGATCAAGACGGCGATCAAGACTCTTGAGACCACAACCGGAGGGCCACTCAATCAGCCTTTCGTTGCGCATTTAACCGATACCGAGATTGATGAATTTATTCGAGATTGGGAGATAGTCGGATCCTCGGCCGACAATGCTCAGGCGCGGGCTTCCGGCCTGGACGCGGTAGTTCTTCGATCGCGAAATAATCAGAGACTGGCGGTATCGATCGGGGGCGTCGGCCCATTCAATTACGATCTTGCCGAAGGTGGCAAGCTCATCGCGCAATCCGAAGTCTATGGCTTCGACATGAGCGAGTTCCTCGCGCTCAAGGCGATCTTCGACCCGATTCGAGACCAATATAGCACTGACGCTATCGATATATTCGGCCATTCCAAAGGTGGGCAACTTGCCACGATCCTGTATGCGGATCTGTCACTTGGGGGATTTGGAAGCCGCATAAACGGCGTTTACGAATTTGCGCCGGTGGGCGTGGATACCCGCAGCCACACCTCGGACATCTTCGCCTCATTGCTGTCCGCCTTGTACGGTGATGCCATCGATCCGGCTTTATTTGCGCGCTCTGCGGAACTCGTCGCTTTTCTCGAGAATAACCAGATCCCCATAATTTCCTTCACCCCCGAGAATGACATTCTCGCAGGTGAATTTTCACTCACGCAGTTAACAAATCGCCCAAAAATATATGGCACGAATTTCATTCTGCTGAACGACGGCCCGTTCCGGTTCGCACATAACATAAACACGATCGGCGGGCTTATGCTCCGGCCGTTCAACAATACCGGGCCGTTACCGATTACGCTCAGGCCCCCGGTTATCGGAGCGCCGCGGAACGTCGGCAATGGCGAGTACGAAATCATTGTCACGGGTACAAGGATCCGGCGATCGTCAAGTAACGCCGCACCGGTCCGGGTCGTCGACCCAAGGACCGGCGTCCTCCTTCCCAGCCATCTGCGTTTGCGCAATGACCGTGATCCGGGGAGCGACACGTCCGTTGTGGATCGGGACACGCGCAGGGTGGTCGAGTATGAAACGGCGGAGGTGGATGGCGTGCAGATCGTCACCCGCCAAACCGTCTATGACGCCGTCAATCCTACAACCGGCGTTCCAAAGATCGCGGTGGTGCAGGAACTCGACAGCCAGGGGAGGATCATCTCGTCGAACATCAAGATCGCGGGTAATCCCCTGCCGATCGAGTTTTCCGATGCCGGCGCCATCCTTGGCCAGCAGCTCGGCCAGTTGCTTGCAGGCGGCAACCAGCTCGTCGGTATCGTGGCGTCCTCGGCTCTGCGCACGCTCGGCGACAATCTCGGAGACCTTCTGGACGGCCTCATCGGCAACCAGTCGATTAACAACGCATCCAAGGATGCATTCGCCGCCTTCGGGCCCGAATTCCTCAGTAATCTTCGGTCTGCCGGCATAGGGGCCGTTTCCTCCTACCTTACGGCGGAGTTGGTCAAGGCCCTCGGAGTCGACGGTTTCGCCGGCGAATTCGCCAACGCGGTGGGCGGAGCGGTCATCGGCCAGATCGTGACCAATCTCGCAAACTTGGCAACCGGGTTACAACTTGCGGCCGATGGAACGCGGCTGACCGCATTCAGCGGCGTCAATCCGGCCATGGTGGCCACCGCCGCCGCCTCCTTCCTCGGCTCGAAGCTGGCGCACGAGATCCATAGTTTCGGCACGATCGGAGGTCAGGTCGGAGCGGCGATTGGTCAGGCGATCGCAGGGCTCATCGACGGGCCGGCGATCATCGCCGCGTTTGCTTCGGGAAACCCGGTGATAATCGGCACCGTGCTGGTCGTCGCGGTCATCGACCAGGTGCTCGCCAACCTCATCGGCGGCTCCATAGGCTCCCTCTTCGGCGGCACCCCGCGATCCGGCGCCGACGTCCAGTGGGACGCGTCCAAGTCCGAGTTCGTCGTCGCTAACGTTTATGCAAGAAAGAATGGATCGAAAGAATATGCGAAGGGGATGGCCTCCGCCGTCGCCGATACCTTCAATAACATTCTCATGGCAACCGGGGGCAAGTTGCTCGATCCGGCGGCGGTCAAAGCCGGCAATTATGGAATGCGTAAGTCGGATTATGTCTACCGGCCGGTCGCTACGCGCGACGAGGATGCGATTACGCAGCGTTTTACGGGTAAGGACGGCGCAGCCAAGCTTATCGGCTACGGTATCTACGAAGGCCTGACTGACGGCAATTTCAAAGTTGCCGGTGGCGACGTCTACGTGAAAAGAGCTTTCTACAATACATTCGGAAGTGGAGGCATCGATCCTCTCAATTTCGACCCGGGCATTCTTCTGGCCATTATCAATACGGCGCAGCGTTACGAAAACTATCTCGCTAACTCGGCGACAATAAATGCGCTTATCAGTTCCGAGCCTGAAAGCGTGTTCACGGCGGAATGGGCGATCACCTTTGCCCGCGCGGTCGAGCTTGGTCTGACACGGCGGCACGAGAGCGACTGGTATGGCGGGTTCGATTTCCTCATGGAAGAAGCGGGGACGAGCGCGGCGGGAATGGGATTCGGCTTCGACTACGATCCTTTAGCCGGCAAGGTGAGCCGAATGATCGGCGTCGGCGATTATGTGTTGGGCGACGCGATCGATTTCGCCGGACAGACGACGATCAAGGGCACAAGCGGCAACGACACGATCCGGCTCTCGGGTGCGCAGCTTCTGGCGACTTCCGACAGCACCAATGTGGGGCTAACGGTCGACGACGAAGCGCATAACGGTCAAGCATTGGACATCGATGTCGCAGCTACGATCGATGCCGGCGGAGGCGACGATACCGTCCATGCCTCGGACCGCGGCGACAATGTCGTCGGTGGCGAAGGCAACGACACGCTCTACGGCGGCCGCCTTGACGACTGGCTTCTCGGCGGCGCGGGCGACGACGAGCTCCATGCCGGCGACGAGGCCGGACGCTTCGCCGGCGACGGCAACTATCTCGACGGCGGCGCGGGCAACGACGCGCTCTTCGGCGGCGAGGGCTCGGACTGGCTCGAAGGCGGCGATGGCGACGACGTCGTCGAGGGCGGCGGCGGCGAGGATATACTGACCGGCGGCGCGGGCCACGACATCCTCCATGGCGGCTCGGGCGGCGACACCTATCTGGTGAGGCTGGGCGACGAGGCCGACGAAGCCGAGGACGTGGTCACCGCCCAGGTGGTGGGCGCGGTGACGATGCTCGATCCGGTCAAGGCGCGCTATGCCGGGATCGCCGCCGGGACGATCGCCAAGAATTGGGGCGGCGACGCCTGGGACCTCCAGGTGGCGCGGGAGCTCAACGAAGCGGCCGAGGACGCCGCCGTGGCGGCCGCGGCAACGGGGACGGGCACCGGCCTCCTCGCCGGTCCGGTGGCGATAACGGCGGTCGAGGCGGCGGGCGAGGATAAGATCGTCTTCGGCGCCGGAATCGAGCTCGGCGACCTCCGCATCACCCGCTCGGGCGGCGCCAATGGCGCGGACCTGCTGATCCAGGTAATGGCGCTCAA
>JBBSIZ010000074.1:0-4198 GCA_038257735.1 Sphingomonadales bacterium
CCACGCAGGTGCGGCTCCATGCGAGCCCACTGATCGTCCCGCAGAACCAGTCGAACGCCTTCCATCCAAGCCTCCCGAAAAAGAAGCTTGAATCACATCCTCACCACAATGGGAATCCTAATTGTCCACGGCTCCTAGACCATCACCTGCCGGGCTTCGCGGCGGCCGACCGAGCGGTAGATTCGCGGTCCGAGGTCGAGTCGGAACGGGCCCATCTTTTCGGTCGGGACCTCCGCCTCGCGGCCGACCAGCCAGGACCGCGAGGTCCGGCCGGCGCCGCCGTCCGCCCAGTCATAGGCGACGTTGACCGCAACCATCGGAACGAAGATCCGCCTTCCGGCGAGCTCGATCTCCCGCAATTCGGAGTTCGGCATCGCCACCTGGCCGTTCAGCTTCAGGCTCCCGCCCGGCGGGAGGACGACGTGGGGGGAACCGCTCTCGTCGTGGATCGGCCCGTGGAAGAAGGCGACCATCTCGCCCTCGGCGCCGGCGTTGAACAGGCGCGGATCGATCCGGATGTTGCGGGCGTCGGCCTCGCCCCTGTTGGTCATGGTCAAAGCGTAGCGGACATAGACTTCGTTCTCGGTCGCCGCCGCGCGGTCCGGGACGATGTCGAGCTCGATCCATGGGCGCGGCGCCGCCGGAGCCTCGGGAGCGGGCCGGGGGTCGGGTTGGGACTCGGGTCGGGGCTCGGGCCGAGGCGTCGGCTCGGCCGTGCCCAGGAGCGCTCCGCCGAGCTCGATTCGGGCGGAGTCGCGTGTGCGCTCCCGCCCGACCGAGGCGCGCCGGCGGCGGAGCAGCAGGAAAGCGGCCAAAGCGAGGAGGAGCGCTCCGCCGGCGGCGGGCCACGGCAGGCCGGAGCCTTGCGGCTCGGCCGAGGCCGGGGTCGGGGCCGGGGCCGGGGCGGCTTCCGGCTCCGGAAGAGGGGTCGGCAAAGTCTCGGCGGCCGGCGGCGGCACGAACTGGGAGGGGGCCGGGGCCGGCTCGGCGGCGGGGCCGGTTTCGGGCTCGGCCCGGGGCTGGGGCTGGGGCTGCGGAATGTCCCGGCGCGGAGCCGGGGCGGAGCGTTCCGGAACCGTGGCGAGGGGCGTTCGCGGGGCGGGGACGGGGGGCTGGGCGGCCGGGGGCTGGGCGGCGGGCGGATTCGCGGCGGGCGGGGTCGTGCGCTGGCCCGGAAGCGAGAAATCCTTGAGCTGCGGCGGCCCGATCGTGTTCGAAGCCTCGTTCTGGGCGAGCGCCGGCGCACCCGCCGCGGCGAGGCCGAACAGGACGAAGGCGGCGGTCCGGAGGCGGCGGCGGATCGGCGGCATTGAGGCGAAAACCCTTCCCGATCCTGCTCTTATCCGCCGTCCGGAGGTGTGTCCACCGGCGAGCGCCGGGATGCGGCGACCGTCGGGCCGGCGGCTCTCGCAGAAAGACGCTTGACCTGCGATGTCAGATGTTCTATATTTGTTCTAAGTGGATCGGTCGGTTAGATGGATCAACCGGGAGCCGACAGGTCCATTTCGGATCAATCTTCCAGATAAGTGCTTGTAGTCGCAGGTATTTATGGGCGATTCGTCCGCGACGAATCGGGACGGGGCAAGATCGAAATGACGAAGGGGGGCGCCAAATTCTTCCTGGCCACATCGCTGCTGGCGCTGACCGAGGCGGCGGCGGGCAACGAAATTGTCACCTACAGCTACGACAGCCTCGGCCGGCTGGTCCGGGTCGAGCGGACCGGGACGGTCAACAATGGAGTCGCCGCGGACTATAGCTACGATTCGGCCGACAACCGCACCAATGTCGCGGTGACGCTGGCGGGCTCGCCGCCACCGCCACCGCCACCGCCTCCGCCGCCGCCTCCTCCGCCGCCACCGCCGCCTCCTCCGCCGCCTCCGCCTCCGCCTCCGCCGCCTCCGCCTCCGCCTCCTCCGCCACCACCGCCACCGCCTCCGCCTCCGCCTCCGCCTTCCGGGAATCAGGCTCCGGTCGCGGTCAACGACAGCGGCGAGGTCATGAGATGCGCGGCCCGTGCGCACTTCTCCGTACTCACCAACGATTACGATCCCGACGGCAACACGCCGCTTTCGCTCCTCAGCGTCTCCTATGGAGGTGGATTAGGCTCCGCGACCGTCTTCAGCAGCGGCGTCCGCTTCGCGCCGAATGGAAGCGGCACCGGAACGGCTGCCGTGGCCTACACGATCAAGGACTCGCTGGGAGCGACGGCGACCGGGACTTTGAACCTCAACGTCGTCCAGGGGCAGTGCTGATGAGGCTTTCGTTCCCAGCGGCAGGAAGGTCCGGGCGGCCGCTCTGGAAAATGCTCGGAGCCCTCGCCGCCGCTTTTGCGGCGCTCGCCTCCGCCGCGCCCGCCGCGGCGGTCGACAAGCTGGTCAACACGCCGGCGGAGAAGTTCGTGACGGCGCCGGGCGGGGTCGACCTTCGCACAGGGCGATTCGCCTATGAGGAGGGGGATCTTTCGATCGGCGGCGAGGGCAATGCCGGGCTCAGCTTCTCGCGAACGCTCACCGCGACCGTTCCGGGGCACAGCAACCCGTTCGGCAACCTCTCCCACAATTGGGACATCATGGTCTCCGAGCGCAAGTTCACCGCCAGCGACCCCCAATTGAGCACCGGTCAGGATTTCCAGATCAACGTCCATTTCGGCGGACGCTCGATGACCTACCAGTCATTGGCGACCCACACCGGCTACACCCAGGTATCGCCCGGGACCCCGGCGCCGCTCACCTATTCCGGCACCCGGGAGGGCGCGGCCGTCTATACCTACACCGCCGCCGACGGGACGGTGGCCTTGTTCCGGCCGATCGGCACCGGCGAATGCTCGACCGTCCGGCGCTGCGCCTATGTCTCCGAGATCCAGGAGGTGGACGGGACGAAGTTCAGCTTCTCCTACGTCGCGGCCGGGGCGGGCGTGAGGCTTGCCCGGGTGACCAGCTCGCGCGGCTTCGCGCTTCTGCTCGAGGGCAGCGGCCCCCTCGTCACCAGGGCCTGCCTGATCAACCTCGCCCAGATGGCGGCTCCGGCGAGCGGGCTGTGCCCGGCGGGCGTTCCGGCTTCGACCTATTCCTACACCGCCGACAACCGGATCGCGGCGGCGATCGGCCCGGACAATGCGGCGTCGAGCTTCCAGTACGGGACCGGGGCGGCCGCGGGCTCGAGCACGATCGGCTTCGTCAAGCCGGGCTATTCGGCGCCCTGGCTTACCAACACCACCCATTTTCACGTCGACGAGATCGGGATCGATCAGGAGATCGTCGATCACCAGGCCTATGCCGGGGGCCAAAGCTACAACTACCAATATCGCTTCTCGCCTTATGTGAGCTACAAGGAGTCGACCCTGGCCGGCGGCGATTATATCGATGCGCTCGGCGGCGGCGGCGGGGCCTCCTACGACTGGCCGATCGCGCCCCGCTCGTCGCAGCCGGGCCAGATCTGCTCGCCGCCGCCCTGCGCGGAGATCATGCCGGACTATGAGATCAACGATCCGAACGTCGTTTACCAGCAGACTCCGGCGCCGGTCACGATCAGCGCGGGGGCCGGGGGCGCCTCGTTCGATTTTTGCGATCCCAAGGCGAAGGCCGAACTGGATTACCGGGAAAATTATCGCTGCGTCGTCATGCCGGTCGCCCAGAATATAGTCGACTCCGAAGGAATCAGGACCGACCTCAAGCATGACGGCAACCAGAATATCGTCGAGGCGAAGCGAAGTCCCAAGCCGGGGGTGCCGGACCCGGACGGAAGCGTCCCGGCGCCGATAATCACCACGGCCCAGTATATCATCACCCTCGGGTCCAAGGCCGCCAACAAGCCTTTGTGGATGAAGGACGCCCGCGGCAACATGACGAGCTGGACCTACGCGCCCGAGCATGGCGGGGTCCTGACCGAGACCGGCCCGGCGGTCGGCGGGGTCGCTCCGCAGAAGCGCTATTCCTACGTCCAGCGCACCGCCCGGCTTCTCGACGGGAGCGCGGCCGGGCCTCCGATCTGGCTGCTCGACCGTATGTCGACCTGCCGGACCGGCAATCCCAGCGGCGCCGGCTGCGCGCTCGGAGCGGCCGACGAGGTCCTGACGAGCTACGATTACGGCCCCGATTCAGCGGGCAACAATCTGCTCCTCCGAGGCCAGGCGGTGAGTGCCGACGGGCAGACGCTGAGGAGCTGCCAAGCCTATGACGGGCGCGGCCGAAAGATCAGC
>JBBSIZ010000075.1:0-3899 GCA_038257735.1 Sphingomonadales bacterium
GAGAGCTCAACTCCAACCGCTCAGCCTCGTCCAACTCCAACGCCGGTAAATCTCGACCCATGACCCAGCCCTCCTTGAAGCAGAACTGTCTGTCAAAACTGAGTCGAACTTAGGGCGCGAACTTCAGAATCGGGACACTAGCGTCGCCTGGTCCCCGGCGTCACAGATCGGGACCTACTTCGTCGATTACATCGTCAAGGACAGCCGCAATGCGAGCTCGACCGGCCGGCTGACAGTCACGGTCACCGGCACCGGCACCGGAGCCTGCTCGTGAGCGCGACGCGGCGCCGGCGGCAGGGACGGGGACTCGAACAATCAGGATATCGTGCAATGAGCAAGCGTATCTTCGCGTCCGGACTGGTCCTGCTGGCGGCATTCGGAGGAACGGACGCGTCTGCCCAGACCTCGGTCTACGACCTTCCCGAGAAGCTGGTCGATGCCAACGGCGTCGATCTTCCGGGCGGAAAGTTCATCATCGGCTTCCCATTGATCAACTTCGGCGAGAATGTGAGGCTTAAAGCGGATTATTACGGCCGTTATCCGGAAAACCACTACGTAAGCGCGCTTCCGCTACTCAGTGCGGCCACGGACTTCATTGTGCGCCCCATGATCGGTGGCGGCAGCGAGGAAATTAGAACGGGCTGGAGCCCGTTCGGCAGCTACGCCTTTCACCCTTACTCCGGTTGGGAAACGGTAATGCCCGACGGCCGCGCCTACAGGAAGCCCGCCGGCGGGCGGTTTCTGACCGAGTTGCATTCCCAGCGTTGGGAGGTGCCCGGGAATCACGCCATCGGTATGGTCGATGAGGAAGGCAATTTCTGGGACTACGGAACGACCAGCGCGACCGCAATCACCATGCGCGCCATCTACGCCGACGGTGAGATCTGGACCATCAAATATGAAAGGTCGCCCTACGGCGGCCGCTTGCGCACGGTCGTCTCCAATCGCGGCTATATGATCCAGTACGAATATGAGCGGGAAGCGGCGCCGACCGCCCCAGCCCACGTCGATTCATGGAGCAGGATGGTAAAGATCTCCGGCGGCTCCCTTGCGCATAATTATTGCGACACGAGCGGAGTCGCCTTGTGTCCCGCCATCTCGGCCGCGGGCAATTCCGCGACTTTCTCCCATTTCGCGACCGGCTACGAAATAACGCATTCGAGCGGATTCAAGAAGCGCCTGGAAAATCTCAGCACATTCCAGATGCGCCTGTCTACTCCCGGTACCAATGAAGAGGTCAAGGTATCCTACGGCATCTTCACTCCCTGCGATCCGAACGGAATCGTCTCATCAGTGACCAGGAACGGGCAGACCTGGAACTACGCCTACGAGCAGTGTACCGAGGAAGAGCGGGGCGTCAGCTGGCGTCTCACCCGCACCGATCCGGAGGGCCAGACGATCAAGGTCCGGCAGCTTTCCTCCTACTCGCTGCCGGATATCTACACCGACGAGCTTGGCAGGGAATATGGCATCGGCGGCAGCCCCGAAGCCGGTTATTCCGGCTTCTCTTTCCCGGAGTATAACGGGGTCGGCAAATCGCTCAATGCCCGGAACAACCGCACGGGCGACTGGATCGTTGGAAAGAACGGCGCGGCGCTCGGCAGGACCGCGACCTACGACTTGGTCTGCAACAACCTGATCACCTGCAACAGGCCCAACACCACCAAGGATGCGAAGGGGAATACGACCACCTACACCTACGATCCGGTGCACGGCGGACCGTTGACCACAACCGGCCCGGCCGTGGGCGGCATCAGCCCTTTTACGCGCTATGAATATGCGCAGAGATATGCGCGGCTGATGAACGCGGCGGGCGGCCACGGCCCCGCCGCCACGCCGATCTGGGTGCTCGTCCGAGAGCGGTCCTGCAGAACCACCCAGGGCTCAATCTCGGGCTGCGCCGGCGGAGCCGCCGACGAGGTCGTCACGGATCATGATTACGGGCCGGATTCCGGGCCCAACAACCTGCTCGTCCGAGGCATAGCCGTCACTGCCGACGGGCAGACCCGGCGAACCTGCTTTTCCTACGACTCGATGGGCCGGAAAGTCAGCGATACCAAGCCTCGAGCCGGACTCGCGTCATGCTCATGAGTTCGCTCCGGCGCTTCAAAAGCGCCCGTACCATGGTCCGGCGCTCCGCCGCGCTAGCCGCCCTCGCCTTCGCCTGGACGCCCCTGTCGCCGGCAACGGCGCAAGCGAGCGAAGCGCCTTTCACCTGGGCGACACGCTATGACCCGGCCGGCCGCGTCAACGGAACCATCGCTCCCGACCCGGACGGCGCCGGCCCCCTCAGATTCGCCGCCACCCGAATCACTTTCGACTCGGCCGGCCGGCAGATCGTGATGGAAAGCGGCCAGCTCGCAACCTGGCAGAGCGAGAGCATCGCGCCCTCCGCCTGGAGCGGCTTCGTGCCCGTTCAAATGGTCGAGACGCTCTACGATCCGCGGGGGTTGAAGCTGAAGGAGACAGCGAGCGGAGTCCCCTCGACGGGCGGGGCCCTCAGCGTGCAGGCGGTGACGGAATATAGCTACGACTCCGACGGCCGTTTGCTGTGCAAGGCCGTTCGGATGAACCCGGCGGAATTCGGCGTCCAGCGCGACGCCTGCACGCCGGGCACGCCGTCCTCCTATGGCCCGGATCGGATCACCAGCAACAGCTACGACCCCGCCGGCCAGCCGTTGCAGACCCGCGAAGGCGTCGGGACGGCCGTCATGGCGGTCGTCGCGACCCGCGACTTCACGCCCAACGGCAAGCTGAAGGCGCTGATCGACGCCAACGGCAACCGCGCCGAGATGCGCTACGATCAGTTCGACCGGCTGCAATGCTGGATCCTGCCTTCCCCGACCCGGCCCGCCGCATACAACCCCGCCACCCAGGCGACGGCGCTGGCCTCAGCGGGCGCGCCCGGCGGAAATTGCGTCACGGGCGACTTCGAATCCTACGGGTACGACGCCAACTCGAACCGGGCGAGCCTCAGGAAGCGCGACGGCCAGGTCATCGGCTACAGCTACGACGCGCTCAACCGGATGGACGTAAAAGACTTGCCGGGCGCGGGCCTGGACGTGCGCTATGCCTACGACCTGCGCGGTCTCCAGACCTCCGCCTGGTTCACCGCCAATAGCTGGGGCATCACCAACCTCTACGACGGCTTCGGCAATCTGACCCGGTCGACGAGCACGATGGGCGGGGCGAGCCGGGCGATCAACTACGGCTATGATACGAACGGCAACCGGACGACGATCACCTATCCCGACGGCGCCTTTGCGCTCTACGAATATGACGGGCTCGACCGGATGACCGCCTATCGAGAGAATGGCGGCACGTTGCTTGCGACCATCGCCTACGATTCCGCCGGCCGGCGCCAGGGCCAGGGCCTTCCGGGCGCGACCTCGTCCTTCGGCTATGACGGCGGTTCGAGGGTGACGGCCATCAGCCACAATCTCGGCGGCATCGCGGTCGTCCACGACCAGAACCTGAACTTCACCTACAATCCGGCGAGCCAGATCGTCACCCGCGAATCGACCAACGATCTTTACGCCTGGACCGAGAGCGCGAATTACAGCCGTACCTACGAGACCAGCGGGCTCAACCAGTATGACCGCACGCTGGTCGGCGGAACGCCTTCCGCGGTCTTCGGCTACGATCCCAACGGCAACCTCACCTCCGACAGCTTCTCGACCTTCACCTACGACGTCGAGAACCGGCTGCTCACAGCGTCCGGAGCGAAGAACGCCACGCTCGTCTACGACCCGCTCGGACGGCTGTTCCAGGTGTCGAGCACAGCGACCGGGACGACCCAGTTCCTCTACGACGGCGACGACCTCCTCTCGGAGTTCAGCCCGGCGGGAGCGATCCTTCGCCGCTATGTCCACGGGCCGGGCACGGACGATCCCCTGCTC
>JBBSIZ010000076.1:0-3694 GCA_038257735.1 Sphingomonadales bacterium
CGACTTCGCTCTTGCCCGAGGTCTCGACCGCTTTGGCGGGATCATCCCCATTCCTTCCGCAGGCGGCAAGCGCGAGAAGAACGATCGGTAGCAAAGCCTTCATGACGGGAAACCTCATCCAACCCAGCGCGGAAGCGCCAGCGACAGCTCGGGAACATAGCTGACCAGCATCAGAGCAACGAGCAGAGCTCCGTAAAACGGCCAGATCGTCTTCACAGTCTGCTCGACCCGAATCCCGCCGATTGCGCAGCTGACGAACAGAACCGAACCCACCGGCGGAGTGACCAGGCCGATGCCGAGGTTGAGCATCATGATGATCCCGAAATGCACCGGATCGATGCCGAGCGGGGCCAGGATCGGGAGGAAGATCGGGGTCGTGATGACGATCAGCGGCGCCATGTCCATGAACGTGCCGAGCAAAAGCAGGATCACGTTGACGATGAGCAGGATGAAGATCGGATTGTCGGTAAGGAAGCCGATCACTCCCGCCAGCTGCGCTGGAACCTCGAGGATGGCCAAAGCGAACCCGAAGCCGGTCGCAGCGGCGATGATGAGTAGCACCATGGCGGCCGTCTTCACCGACTGGGTGGCGGCCTCCATGAAGTTGCGCCAGCCGAGCGTGCGGTAGACCAGGACCCCGACCGCGATTGTGTAGATCACCGCGATGGCCGAGGATTCTGTCGGCGTGAAGATGCCGCTCAGGATTCCGCCCATGATGATTACGGCGGTCATCAAGCCGGGAATCGCGAACACCGCGGCGCGAAGGAAGGGCCGCCAGCCGGGAAAGACACCCTTGGGATAGCCGCGCTTCACCGCGACGACCCACGACACCAGCATCAAAAGGAGGCCGGTGAGGATGCCGGGGACCACGCCCGCGAGAAACAGGTCGCCGATCGACACCCCGGTGCCCGATGCGGCGGCATAAATGATCATGTTGTGCGAGGGCGGTATGAGCAGGCCGACGATGGCCGCGGTGGCGGTGACGTTGACGCAGTAATCGGCGTCGTAGCCCTTCTCCTTCATCAGCGGGATCAGGGTCGAGCCCATCGCCGACGCGCTTGCGATCGCCGAACCGGAGACGGCGCCGAACAGCATCGACGCGCCGACATTGACCTGGCCCAGGCCGCCGCGGGCGCGCCCGAACATCGCCTCCGCCACCTGGACGAGGCGGGTCGCGATTCCCGCGCGGTACATGAGGTCACCGGCGAAGATGAAGAACGGGATCGCCATCAGATTGAACACGCTGATCCCCGCCGCCATGCGCTGGAAGGCGACGACCAGGGGAATGTCGAGCGCGAGGAAGGCTGCGAGGGTGGCGCCGAGCAGCGCGAAGGCGACAGGCACACCGAGCGCCAGCAAGACCAGCAGGGTCAGGAGAAGGATGGTCAGCTCCACCGGCTGAGCTCCCGGTCGGTGCTTTCCTCGCCTGCCGCATCCTCGAGCATGAGCTCGATCGTGAAGATCGCGATCAGCACGCCCGACAACGGCACGGGCAAGTAGGCCACCCCGCGGGGCAGCCCAAGGGTCGGGATCACGTGGCTCCAGGTCCTCGCCACCAGCTCGCCGCCCCAGATGGCGATCGCGACTCCGCTGAAGCCGACGACGAGATGAGCAATGAAGCGCATGGCGCGCCGCCCGCCCGGCGGGAGCACGGATTCCATCGCCAGGATCCGAATGTGGAAGCCCTCCCGCACACCGGCGGCGGCAGCGAAGAAGACGTACCAGATCATCAGCACAAGCGCCGTCTGCTCGGCCCAGGCGGGGCTCGAATTGAGGAGGTAGCGGCCGAAAACCTGCCACCCGATGATCGCCGTCATCGCGATCAGCCCGATGGCGCCGGCCCGGAGCAGAATGGCGCTCGCGGCCGAGTTTACCCGCCTCATTCGCTCAAGCATTGCCGCCTCCCAAGGCGAGGATTTCATCGACGACCTGGCGCTGTTCCGGTGTCTTTACGAAGGCTTCCCAGACCGGCCGCATCCTGGCGCGGAAGACCTCGCGGTCGATCTCGTTGACCTTTACTCCGCCGGCGGCCAGCGCGTCCCGCGCCTCAGCAACCCGCGCATCCCACAGGCGCCGCATATAAGGAACCGATTCCCGCGCGCTCTCCATTACGATCTCCCGGTCGGCCGCACTCAGATCGTTCCAGCTGGTCTTCGACATCAGAAGCACTTCCGGGGCCATCACATGGTTGGTCAGGCTGTAATAGGGCGCCACTTCGTAATGGCGTCCACTCTGGTAGGAGGGCCAATTGTTCTCCGCCCCGTCCACCACACCCTGGACCAACCCCTGATAGACCTCGCCGAGGTCCATCGGAGTCGCGTCCGCTCCGAGCGAGCGGATCATGGCGACGTAGAGATCGGAATTCTGGACTCGTATCTTTAGACCGCGCAAGTCTTCCGGATCCCGGATGGGCCGCTTCGTGTTGTAGAAGGACCGGCCGCCTGAATCATAGAAGCACAGGCCGATGAGGTCGTGCTTCTCGAGCGATGCCAATACCTTGCGCCCCGGCTCTCCGTCGATCGAGCGGCGCATATGGTCCTCGGTCTCGAACAGGAAGGGCAGGGAGGGCACGATGGTGAGCGGCTCTATCGAGTTCAAAGGCGCCAGGTTGACCCGGTTGAAGTCGAGCCCGCCGAAGCTGGTGATCTCGAGCGTGTCGCGCTCGGCGCCGAGCTGGCCGCCCGGGAATAGCTTGAGCTTTAGACGCCCGCCGCTGCGCTGCTCGATGAGGTCTCCGAAATGGCGGAAGGCCTGGACCGTCGGATAGTCTGACGGATGGGTGTCGGTGCCGTAGAGCGTCCCCGCCTTGGATCGGCCGCAGCCGGCCAAGGAAGGCGCGAGCGCGGCGACGAGGCCGCCGGCCAGCGCCCGGCGTCTGGTCCATTCGCTCATGGCATCCGCCTGGCGCGGCGCAGGGTCCGGGTTTTCATCTCGCTCTCCGCGTCAGCCGTTCTTGCGGCGGCTCGATCCAAATTAGCTGTGCCACAGGATGACACCGGTATCAATAGTTGCTATCCGGGAGCTATGTTGCTGACTTCCCTGCTCGCTTTGGCTGTATCAGCCGTCCCCGCCACTCGCGCTTTCCCAGGTGCGGAGGGGGCTGGAGCATGGTCCCGCGGGGGTCGGGGCGGGCGCGTGATTCGTGTGACCAATCTCGATGATAGCGGAGCGGGTTCCTTACGCGCGGCGATCGAGGCGAAAGGCCCGCGCACGATTATCTTCGATGTTGGCGGCACCATCCGGCTCGCTAAGCCGCTCGTCGTGCGCAACGGCGAAGTCACCATCGCGGGCCAAACCGCGCCGGGCGGCGGGATCACCCTGCGCGACCGCCATTTCGAGATTGCCGCCGACGATGTCGTGGTGCGCTACATCCGCGCGAGGCTAGGTGACGAGGGAGCTGTCGCGACCGACGCCTTCACCATCAGCCGCGGCCGCCGCATCATCGTTGATCATATCTCCGCCAGCTGGTCGGTCGACGAAACGCTCTCGGCGGGTTCCGACTACGAAAAGCCGACCGACGACCTGCGCGACGTGACCGTGCAGTGGTCGATCATTTCGGAATCGCTCAAGCAGAGCGTCCATGCCAAGGGCGAGCACGGCTACGGCTCGCTGCTCCGCGGAGCCAAGGGCGCGAAGATGAGCTTCCACCATAACTTGTGGGCCCACCACGCAGCGCGCATGCCCCGTCCCGGCA
>JBBSIZ010000077.1:0-3672 GCA_038257735.1 Sphingomonadales bacterium
CTACGATTACGGCCCCGATTCAGCGGGCAACAATCTGCTCCTCCGAGGCCAGGCGGTGAGTGCCGACGGGCAGACGCTGAGGAGCTGCCAAGCCTATGACGGGCGCGGCCGAAAGATCAGCGAGACCAGCCCCAACGGCACGCTCGGCCTTTCCGCCTGCCCGGCGGCGGCTCCGGCGGTCGCCGCCCCTTACACCTCCTCGACCCGCTACGATGTCGACGGGCGGGTGACGGGAACGATCGCGCCCGACCCGGACGGCTCGGGACCCCTGCCTTTCCCCGCCGTCCGCAACGGCTACGACGCCGCCGGGCGACTGACCTCGGTCGAGCAGGGCTATCTCTCCGCCTGGCAGCCGGACCATGTCGCTCCGGCGCTCTGGCCGGGGTTTCTCGCGCTGCAGCGGGTCGACACGAGCTACGACGCGCTCGACCGCAAGACCCGCGAGGCGGCGAGCGGCGATGGCGGCGCTTCGAGCGTCACCGAAACCGGCTACGACCTCGCCGGCCGGCTCCAATGCACGGCGGTTCGGATGAATCCCGATTCCTGGGCAATTCCGCTCGCCGACAAATGCGTTCCGGGCCCGGCCCATAACGTCCACGGCCCGGACCGGATCTCGAAGAATGTCTACGACAATGCGGGCCGCCTGATCGAGGTCTGGGACGGTGTGGGAACCCCGCTTCAGCGCCGCGAGGCGCATTACACCTACAATAGCAACGACCGGAAATTGAGCCTGACCGACGCCCGCGGCTTCAGGGCGGAGATGAAATATGACGGGTTCGACCGGCAGCAAAAATGGGTGTTCCCGTCGAAGACGACGCCCGGGCTCGCCGACCAGGCCGATTACGAGCAATATCTCTACGATCCGGACGGCAACCGGACGAGCCTGAGGAAGCGCGACGGGCGTGTGATCGGCTATGAATATGACGCTCTCAATCGGGTGGCGGTCAAATATTCTCCGGACGGGAGCGTGCGCTACGCCTATGATCTGAGGGGGCTCCAGACCCGGGCCTTGTTCACCGCGACCGATTGGGGAATCTTCAACAGCTGGGACGGGTTCGGCCGCAACGTCTCGACGACGACCGGCATGGGTGGGTTCAGCCGCACCGTCTCGCACCGATATGACCGCGACGGCCGCCGCAGCGACCTCGTCTTCCCGGACGGGCAGACATTCTGGACGGCGCGCGACGGGCTCGGCCGCGCCGTTGCGGTCTATCAGGGCCCGACCGGCTCGACCGCGGAGCGGATGGCGGCGTTCGCCTGGAATAGCGCCGGCCGGCGTTCCTATTTCGCGCGCCGCTTCGGCGACGTCACCGCCTACGGCTATGACGGCGCCGGCCGGCTCATCGCGCTCGACGACGGGTTCGGCTACGGCATCGGCGACAGCCGCTCCGACTATGCCTATAATCCGGCGAGCCAGATGAGGAGCGAGAGCCGGAGCAACGACGATTACGCCTGGCGGGTCGTGAACGCCTACAACCGCGATTACGCCCCCGCCAACGGCCTCAACCAATATACCGCCACCGTGAGCGACGGAGCGCCCTCGGCCGAGTTCACCCACGACCCCAACGGCAATCTGACTTCGGACGGCTCCACGACCTTCACCTACGATTCCGAGAACCGCCTGGTGTCGGCGAGCGGAGCGAAGACCGCGAGCCTCACCTACGACCCGCTCGGACGCCTGTTCCAGATCCACAGCCCGGCGACCGGAACGACCCAGTTCCTCTACGACGGCGACGAACTGGTCGCGGAATATAACGCCTCGGGGACGATGCTGCGCCGCTACGTCCATGGCGATTCCGACGACGACCCGCTCTTCTGGTACGAAGGCGCCGGGCTCGACCAGCCCCGGTTCCCGCACGTCAACCACCAAGGCTCGATCACCGGCACCGCCGGACCGGGCGGGGTGCTGCTCTCGATCAACACCTATGACGAATATGGAATCCCGGGCGCGAACAACCAGGGCCGGTTCCAATATACCGGCCAGGCGTGGATCCCCGAGCTGGGCATGTACCATTACAAGGCCCGAATCTACTCGCCGACGCTGGGGCGGTTCCTGCAGACCGATCCGATCGGGTATGACGATCAGGTCAATCTTTACGCATATGTGGGGAATGATCCGGTCAATGGGGTCGACCCGAGCGGGCTGGCGGGAGAGAATGAATACAAAGTTCGCCTGGTCGCGACAGAAGTAACAGTAAAATATGGTGGATCCCAAGCGAGCATCAAGGTGGCCACTCCCGGATTCTCCGGTAAGCTCGGCGTAGGCAACGGCGGCGCGTCTGCCTCGGCCCGGGTTGGTCCTGCTAGCGGTCAGGTTACAGTGAGCCGCAACGGAGCGTCGGCTACGGCCAATGCTCCTGGTGCAAACGCGCGCGTGTCGGCAAACGCTCAAGGTGCTTCTGCAGGAGTTCGCGCCGGTACCGTCGAGATGCGCGTGGCCGCGGATGGCAAAGGTGTAACGGTAGCGGGGCGGGCAGGTGATCTGGGCGGTTCACTTCAGGCTAGAACAATTCAGCCTCAAAAGGTCCCGTCTGAATTCTCCGGAGCGAATCGCGCGCCAGCTCCAGGCACTACAACTCCCGCGCCTCAGACGGTAGGGCAGCGTGCCATGGAAAGCCTTCGATTCGTAGTTAGCCTTTTTTCCCCATGGAAGGAATAATGTTCAAACGGCTGCTATCTGCCTGGTATTTTGTTAGAGCGGGTGATTATTTGTCTGCAGGAGATTATGGACGCGCCTTGCATTCAATGGAAAGAGTTAAAGAACTTGCGGGGCAAGCTGGCAATAAAGTTTCTCTTTTTGATATGAATATGAGATGGGCCCAGGCCGCTAAGTTGCACGGAGATTTTGAGGTGGCCTTGGAACAAATTGGAAAGGCCCGCCATAAAATATCCATAACTAGATCAATTAACGAACACGAGAGAAGGTACTTGCTCGCATTCTGCACAATACTGGAAGCAGAAACTGGACTTGAAGGTTGCAGAGTTACAGTAGATAAAGACGATATCGGAATATTGCTTAAAAGTACCTTTGTTGCGAAAAGATTTAAGAGAAATTATCCAATTGTTTTCTAGCTCCGAAAGTAACAGCCTGATAAACTGGGACAGTTATCAGTTCCTACGCTCCCTCCCTCGGCGTCGGCCCCGGTTTGAGGTAGCGAGCCGCCTTCGACTTCCATTATTATGTGCTGCGTCGGATGAGGAAGAAGATCGTTCCGGAGCGCTCGAGACTGATGGCGGGATGAAAGGCGCGATCGCCTGTTTCCTCGCCGCCTGCCTGGCCGCCGCGCCCGCTTCCGCCGACCCTTATTCCTCGTCAATCCGTTTCTACTCCGTCAACAAGGTGACCGGCAGGGTCGGCCCGGACACGGACTTCTGGGTGGCTCCGCTTGCGGACAAATGCGCTCCGGGCCCGGCTCATAACGTCCACGGCCCGGACCGGATCTCGAAGAAGGTCTATGACAATGCCGGCCGCCTGATCGAGGTCTGGGACGGTGTGGGAACCCCGCTTCAGCGCCGCGAGGCGCATTACAGCTACAATAGCAACGACCGGAAATTGAGCCTGACCGACTCCCGCGGCTTCAGGGCGGAGATGAAATATGACGGGTTCGACCGGCAGCAAAAATGGGTGTTCCCGTCGAAGACGACGCCCGGGCTCGCCGACTCGTCCGATTA
>JBBSIZ010000078.1:0-2794 GCA_038257735.1 Sphingomonadales bacterium
AAGCCGAGCCCCTTCCCGTCATCCCGGCGAAAGCCGGGACCTCGTGTCATCCCGCCCACTGACACAATCGACACCAAATTCCACCTTTCCCGGCATCGCCCGGACACGGGCCGCGGCCAGAAAGGCGACGCGGCTCCGGTCAGCGACGTATTGCCCCCTCCGTTCGCTGGCCGGAGCCGCATCCGACTTCAGATTTTGCAGGGACGACCTCATGCACCCGGTCCGCGCCTTCTTCGCTTCGCTGTCGATGAGCCTGCTGGTGCTGACCCTGAGCTATCAGGCCTCCGCGATCCCCGCCGCCCTCGCCCCGCCCGTTCAGGATCCGAAGGGCGATGGATGGATGGAGCAGATTTCGGCGATCAAGATGAAGAAGGGCGAGGACAAGGACGACATGTCCGAGTTCGCTCCGCTGCTCAGCGCTTCGTAGGCACCCGCCTGAATTCCTCCCCGGCATCCGCCGGGGAAGAATTCAGTGGATCTCACCAGATGCTGACCCGATCTTCCGGCGGCAGGTACAGATCGTCGCCCGGCTTCACGTTGAACGCCTTGTACCAGGCGTCGACGTTGCGGACGATTCCGTTGACCCGCTGCTCGGGCGGGCTGTGCGGATCGTTCAGGAGCCGCTCGCGCATCGCCCCTTCGCGAACCTTCGAGCGCCAGCTCTGGCCGTAGGCGATGAAGAAGCGCTGGTCGCCGGTCAGGCCGTTCAGCACCTTGGGCTCGCCATGCTTGGCGATGTGGCGGCGATAGGCGGCATAGGCCATTTCGAGCCCGCCGAGATCGCCGATATTCTCGCCCATTGTGAGCTTGCCGTTGATCTTGGTGCCCGGGATCGGCTCGAACTGGTCGAACTGCTTGCCGAGCTTCTCGGCCCGCTTGGTGAACTCCGTGCCCGAGCTCACCGACCACCAGTCGCGGATCCGGCCGGTGGCGTCGAACTGGCGACCCTGGTCGTCGAAGCCGTGGCCGATCTCGTGGCCGATGATCGCTCCGATCGAGCCGTAATTGATCGCCGGATCCGCCTTCGGGTCGAAATAAGGCGGCTGGAGGATCGCGGCCGGGAAGGTGATCTGGTTCATCAGCGGGTTGTAATAAGCGTTCACCGTCTGCGGGGTCATGTCCCACAAGGCCCGGTCGACCGGTTTGCCGAGCCTCGAAAGTTGAAGCTCATGGCCGAACTTTTCCGTCCGCACCACGTTGCCGAGCAGTTCGCCGCGCTTCACGTCGAGGCTCGAATAATCGATCCACTTGGTCGGGTGGCCGATTCTCGGGTCGAAGGCGGTGAGCTTCGCGCGCGCCTGCTCCTTGGTCGCGGCATCCATCCAGGGCGAGGCGACGATCCGGGTCTCGAGCCCGGCGCGAAGGTTGGCGATCAGCTCGGCCATCTGGCGGTTGCTCTCCGCCGGATAATGGCGGTCGACATAGACCCGGCCGACCGCTTCGCCGAGCGAGCCGTTGATGATCTGGATCCCGCGCTTCCAGCGCTCGCGCTGCTGGGGCACTCCGCGCAGGGTCTTCGAGAAGAAGTCGAAATTCGCCTGGTCGAAGGCCCTGGGCAGGAAGGCAGCGTGGCTGCTGACGAAGTGGAAGGCGAGATAATCCTTCCAGGTCTGAAGCGGCACCGTCTCGATCATCCTGGCCGTCTCGGTGATCGCGCTCTTCTCGGCGGCGATCACGATCGGAACGCTCTCGAACCCGGCCGCTCCGAGGAAGAGCGGCCAGTCGACCTGCGGCGCCAGCTCGGCGAGCTGGGCGCGGTTCATCGGATTGTAGATCTGCTTGATGTCGCGCTGGCGCGCCGGCTCCCAATGGACCTTGGCGAGCGCGGTTTCGAGCGCGATGATCCGGTCGGCCTTGGCTTCGGCGTCGGCGATTCCCGCCAGCTTCTGCATCTTCACGACATAGTCGCGATAGGCCTTGCGGATCGTGTCGTATTTCTCGCCCTCGAGCAGATAATAATCGCGGTTGGGAAGGCCCAGGCCGCCTTGGCCGGTCGCGGCGATGTAGCGAGTGGGATCGGCCGGATCGGGCAGGATCCCGACTCCGAGCGGGCTCATGATTCCCGGCTGGGCGAAGGCGCGCAGGAGGTCGGCCCGGTTGGAGATGGAGTCGATTCGGGCCAGATGCGGCTTGAGCGGCGCGGTGCCCGCGGCCTCGATTCCGGCCTCGTCCATCCAGCTGGCGTAGAAGTCGCCGACCTGCTGCCCGACCTTGCCCGACTTGCCCGGATCCTTGGCGAGATCCTCGACGATGGAGCGCACCTGGGCCTCGGCCTCGTCGACCAGAAGCACTCCGGCGCCGGCGCTGGAGCGGTCGGCGTCGATCTGCGTATTCTTGTCCCAATTGCCGTTGACGAAGTGCCAGAAGCTGTCGCCCGGATCCACCGAACGGTCCATCGCGGTGAGATCGAGTCCGAAATCGCCGTAGCGCGGCTTGCCGGCGACTTGGCCCGAATGCCCCGAATGGCCGCTCTGGGCGACGACCGGCGCCGCCGCGGTGCCGAGCAAAAGGGCCGCCGCGAAGGCGAGACTGTAACTGCGCATGTTCAAATTCCCTCCGAAGCCGAGATTCGGCCGTCGCCCCGACGACTACCAAGCCCCGCCGCGCCGGGCAATATCGCGGCAACATGACGGTTGAATGAGCAATTCCTGTGGAGCCGCCCGGCCGGATCGTAGCCGAACGCGCTCGACGTTCCGCCGCTGGTCAGCCCCGATCGTCTGCCGGCAATGTCGTAGGCATAGGCCGCGATCCCGTCGCTGCCATTCTCCCGAACCCGGAAGAAGCGACCGCCCCC
>JBBSIZ010000079.1:0-1925 GCA_038257735.1 Sphingomonadales bacterium
GAGCAGGGGATCGTCCGTGCCCGGCCCGTGGACATAGCGGCGAAGGATCGCTCCCGCCGGGCTGAACTCCGAGAGGAGGTCGTCGCCGTCGTAGAGGAACTGGGTCGTCCCGGTCGCTGTGCTCGACACCTGGAACAGCCGCCCGAGCGGGTCGTAGACGAGCGTGGCGTTCTTCAGGCCCGGACGCGGTGAGCAGCAGTTCTCGGAAGTTCAATTTGCAGAAGCTTACCACTTCAATCAGCGCGGTCTGACCTTTCTCATCCCTTTCGGACCACAAACGAAAAATATTGATCCTTCTCGCGGAGAGGACCGTCAACGACCTGACCAGCTGATCGCCTCCAAAACCTTACGACTTTGGATAACTTCATCGTCGACCGGGGGCACTGGCGACGGGCCTCCCATGGGCGCGAGGAATTGGGGAGCCCGGTTCGGTTCACCCGAGGTCGAAGTGCAGGGCTAAGCGTTCTTCGACGGGCTCGGGCAGGAGCTTGCGCAGCGAGGCATCCCGCGGATGATGACGTCCAACCAGGCAGGAGCCGAAGAAGCGCACAACCGGCGCTGGGTTTTTCAGCATTGCGCGGATATCCCGGATCGCAACATTCGAACCTTGGGCGAGTAACCGCAATCCAGTGGAAAGCTCGCTTGGGATAGGCTCGCTTCTTGAGTTTGCACTACGCTGGATCAGATCCTCAGGAACCGAAAGCATGATTGCGAACAGCTTGGCGAGAAGCGGGGGACTTGAGAGCCTTGTCGACTGAATTATGAGCCGAAGGTCGCTTGGCTCCGCCTCAGCCGTGAAGGAATGGAAAATGTCGAGCGCATTGAATGCCGTTCTGTCATCGGGATCGGCCGCATAAGGCAACGCACACCTCCACACCGGCCGGCTAAGGTCCGTGTGGAGTTCGGCAAGGACATAGAGAGCGCTGGCGCGATCGCGGTCGTTTCGAATCGCCAAAACAAGTTCGCCGGCGTTCCCTGCGGCCTCGTATGCCGAGACGATCTCGTTCAGGGTCGCGTCTTCGCGCTGACATTTTTCCCAGATGGCCATCATTGGTGCGCCGTCGTCAATGTGGATCCCTCTTTCGCATCCGTTCCCTCAATTCATCCAGCGCCTGCTGCTCCCGCGCGATCTTTTCTTGATGCCCTTTATAATCTCTGTAATTTTGCCGTTGTCGCGGATCGGGGCTGTGCGGGTTACCCCTTGGGAAACTGGCATTCTCTTCTCGCCGGATTTTTATGCTGGTCTCCAACTGAGCTATTCCATCCTCCAGCTCGGCATTGCCGACTGACGAGGGGTCGGCATTACCGTTGATCTTGCCCTCGCCTTTCACATCGAAGGGCCCATTATATAGCTCAGTTCCAAGAACCAAATCCGAAACCGCCCGCCACTTCTGGCTGGTACTTGTCCTCGCCCTATCATCAAGGGCGTTCCAATCCCGGGAAATGCTTCTCCCGATCTCCCCGGCCGCACGGCCCAAACCCCCGGCTTTTCGATATTTATATGCCTTTTGGCCCACCCGGCCGGCATTGATTACAAGTCCGACCGTTCCTGTCGGATCGACCCTGCTTATGGGATCGTTCCCCACATAAGCGTAGAGATTGACCTGATCCTCATACCCCACGGGATCCGTCTGCAGGAACCGGCCGAGCACCGGCGAGTAGATCCGGGCCTTGTAATGGTACATGCCGAGCTCGGGGATCCAAGCCTGGCCGGTATATTGGAACCGGCCGATATTCCCGGCGCCCGGTATTCCCCAGGGATCGTAATTGTTCATCTTGATCGCGTTGCCGGCCGCGTCGGCGACGGCGATGATCGATCCCTGCTGGTCGGTGAAGAGCGAGCGGCGGTCGGAGCCGGCCGCGCCTTCGTACCAGAGCAGGGGATCGTCCGTGCCCGGCCCGTGGACATAGCGGCGAAGGATCGC
>JBBSIZ010000080.1:0-1428 GCA_038257735.1 Sphingomonadales bacterium
CGATCGCGACGATGCTCCCCGCCGCCTCCCGGATCACCTTCATCCGGCCGAGCCCGTCATAGTCGAAGGCCGGAACGTAGCCGAAGCTTGAGGCGCTCGAGAAGCCGGTTCGGCGTCAAGCTCACCAAGCTGACCGAGAAGCAGGCGAGCTACATCGGCGTCCCCACCGAAGGCCCGTTCAAGCCGGATCATTACCGCTACTGACGCGGGCGGGGCGGCCATAGCGGCCGCCCCAACCCGTCATCCCAGCGCAGGCTGGGATCCCAGGGGGTGAAGGGCGCTGAGCTTTTCACCCGCTGGGGCCCCAGCCTTCGCTGGGGCGATGCGTTTTAGGCGAGGCTGTGCTTTGCCGGCTCGTGGCGATAGGGTCTGATCATGCGGACCGATCTCGACCACCTCCCTCCCGCCAAGCGCCGCGAGCTGGAGCGCGTCGTCCAGATCCTGTTCGAGGCGTTCGGCGAGGCGACCGTCCTCGCCACCTCCGCCTGGAAGAAGCAGGGCCGAATCCTCAAGATCATCCTCTACGGCAGCCATGCCCGCGGCGGCTGGGTCGACGAGCCGCACACCGCCAAGGGCTATCGCTCCGACTTCGACCTGCTCGTCATCGTCAACCACATTAAGCTGACCGACCGCGTCGACTTCTGGGCGGCCGCCGACGACCGCCTCGACCGCGCGCTGGCGATCGAGGGAAGCCTGCGTACGCCGGTCAATTTCATCGTCCACAGCCTGCACGAGTGAATGACGGCCTCAGCCAGGGCCGCTACTTCTTCATGGACATCGCCCGCGAGGGGATCGCGCTCTATCAGAGCCATGAAAGCGACCTGTCGGAACCCAGGCCCCGCACGCCGGCCGAGGCGCTGGTGCTTGCGATGGAGTATTTCGAGGAATGGCTGCCGAGCGGGCACCGCAAGATGGAGCTTGCGAGGGAGGCGATGGCTCGAACCTACCTGAAGGACGCCGCGTTTCTGCTGCACCAAGCCGCGGAAAGCTATTACCACTGCGTCCTTCTGGTCTGCACCTTCTACACCCCACACGTCCACAATCTCGGCTTCCTGCGCACCCAGGCCGAACGGATCGACATCCGCCTGGTCGACGCATGGCCGCGCGACACCAAGCGAGAGCGCGCCATGTTCGAAAAGCTGAAAGCCGCCTACATCAAGGCCCGCTACTCGAAGCACTACCGAATCAACGAGGACGAACTGACCTGGCTCGGCGCGCAGGTTGAGGCCCTCGGCCGAGCCGTTGAGGCAATCTGCGCGGAAAGGATCGCAACGCTGGAGATGGCACCCTAGTCCCCTGGAACTGAAATAAGGTTCATTGTATATTCTTTGCGGACAGGCGGAGGGTTGCGGTGATGGTCGGCAGGCAGGCAGATTTGGTTGTCTTGAGCGCAGACGATCGGCGCTTTCTCGAAGCTCAGGTCCGCCG